>NZ_CP096889.1:102500-702500 GCF_004124315.2 Bacillus cabrialesii
AGCGAAAGAGGATATATTGTTGAGAGCAAACGCGGGGGCGGCGGTTACATCAGAATCATTAAAATTAAAATGAACAATGAAGTCGTCCTGATCAATAATATTATTTCTCAAATTAATACCTATTTGTCTCAAGCAGCCTCTGATGACATTATTTTAAGGCTATTAGAAGACAAGGTGATTTCAGAAAGAGAAGCAAAAATGATGGTCAGCGTGATGGATCGTTCAGTTTTACACATTGACTTGCCTGAACGTGATGAATTAAGAGCGAGAATGATGAAGGCTATGCTGACTTCTTTAAAATTAAAATAAGCGGGTGAAAAGATTGATTTGTCAAGAGTGTCACGAGAGACCAGCCACTTTTCACTTTACAAAGGTTGTTAACGGAGAAAAAATAGAAGTTCATATTTGTGAACAATGTGCCAAAGAAAATAGTGATTCATATGGTATAAGTGCAAATCAAGGTTTCTCTATTCATAATTTACTTTCGGGTTTGCTGAACATGGATTCTTCATTCCAAAAAAATGCTGGAACTCAAATGTTCAGTCATTCGGAGCAAATATCAGCTTGTCCAAAATGCGGAATGACTTTCCAGCAATTTAGAAAAATCGGCCGTTTTGGTTGTTCTGAATGTTATAAAACATTTCATAGCAACATTACACCTATTTTACGTAAAGTGCACAGCGGAAACACTGTGCATGCTGGGAAAATACCGAAACGTATAGGCGGCAATCTCCATGTTAGACGGCAGATTGACATGCTGAAGAAAGAATTAGAATCCTTAATCCATCAAGAAGAATTTGAAAACGCAGCTCATGTGAGAGATCAAATTCGTTCATTAGAACAATCACTCAAAAGTACAGATAGTGAGGAGGAACAGGGGTAATGTCGCTAAAGCATTTTATTCAGGACGCACTAAGCAGTTGGATGAAGCAGAAAGGACCTGAAAGTGACATTGTACTCAGCAGCCGCATACGTTTAGCAAGGAACTTTGAACATATACGGTTCCCTACGCGGTATTCCAATGAAGAAGCCTCATCCATCATACAGCAATTTGAAGATCAGTTTTCAGATCAAGAAATTCCCGGAATCGGCAAATTCGTTTTGATCAGGATGAATGATGCACAGCCTTTAGAAAAGCGTGTCCTTGTTGAAAAGCATCTAATCAGTCCGAATCTGACGGAGTCTCCTTTTGGCGGCTGTTTGCTTTCTGAAAACGAGGAAGTAAGCGTCATGCTAAATGAAGAAGATCATATTAGAATTCAATGTCTTTTTCCTGGGTTTCAGCTTTTAGAGGCTATGAAAGCTGCAAACCAAGTCGACGACTGGATTGAAGAAAAAGTTGATTATGCATTCCATGAGCAAAGAGGATACTTAACCAGCTGTCCTACAAATGTAGGTACGGGTTTAAGGGCTTCAGTCATGATGCATTTGCCGGCATTGGTTTTAACTAGGCAAATAAATCGAATTATACCGGCAATTAATCAATTAGGCTTAGTTGTTAGAGGAATTTATGGGGAAGGCAGCGAAGCAGTAGGGAATATCTTTCAAATTTCAAATCAGATCACGCTTGGCAAGTCAGAGCAGGATATTGTGGATGACCTTAACAGTGTTGCTGCCCAGCTGATTGAACAAGAACGGTCTGCCCGAGAAGCGCTTTATCAAACTTCTAAAATTGAACTTGAGGATAAGGTGTATCGGTCTTATGGGGTCTTGTCCAATTGCCGGATGATAGAATCGAAAGAAACTGCAAAGTGCCTTTCAGATGTCCGGTTGGGCATAGATCTAGGCATTATTAAAGGGCTCTCAAGCAACATACTTAACGAACTAATGATTTTGACACAGCCAGGATTTTTACAGCAGTATTCGGGAGGCGCTTTGCGTCCGAACGAAAGGGACATTCGAAGAGCGGCTCTCATCAGAGAACGGCTTCACTTAGAAATGAATGGGAAAAGACAGGAGGATGAATCGATATGATGTTTGGAAGATTTACAGAACGAGCTCAAAAAGTACTGGCGCTTGCACAGGAAGAAGCACTCCGTTTAGGTCATAATAATATTGGCACTGAGCATATTTTATTAGGGCTGGTACGAGAAGGAGAAGGAATTGCTGCTAAAGCTCTTCAAGCGCTTGGACTTGGTTCAGATAAAATTCAAAAAGAAGTGGAAAGTTTAATCGGGCGCGGACAGGAAATGTCTCAAACGATTCATTATACTCCAAGAGCCAAAAAAGTCATTGAGCTATCAATGGATGAGGCAAGAAAACTCGGTCATTCTTATGTTGGAACGGAACATATTCTTCTTGGCCTGATTCGTGAAGGAGAAGGTGTTGCTGCAAGAGTTCTGAACAACCTCGGTGTCAGCTTAAATAAAGCAAGGCAGCAAGTGCTTCAGCTTCTTGGAAGCAATGAAACAGGATCATCAGCGGCAGGAACAAACAGCAATGCGAATACACCTACGCTTGACAGCTTGGCAAGAGACTTAACTGCTATTGCGAAGGAAGACAGTCTTGATCCTGTTATCGGCAGAAGCAAGGAAATCCAGCGTGTAATCGAAGTGTTGAGCCGCAGAACGAAAAACAACCCTGTTCTCATTGGAGAACCAGGTGTAGGTAAAACGGCAATCGCTGAAGGTTTGGCACAGCAAATTATCAATAACGAAGTTCCTGAAATCTTGCGCGATAAACGCGTGATGACATTAGACATGGGAACAGTAGTTGCCGGTACAAAATATCGCGGAGAATTTGAGGATCGCCTGAAGAAGGTCATGGATGAAATTCGCCAGGCAGGAAACATCATTCTATTCATCGATGAGCTCCATACATTAATCGGAGCGGGCGGAGCAGAAGGTGCCATTGATGCATCTAATATTCTAAAGCCTTCACTTGCTCGCGGTGAACTTCAATGTATTGGAGCGACGACTCTTGATGAGTACCGTAAATATATTGAAAAAGATGCAGCGTTGGAACGCCGTTTTCAGCCGATTCAGGTTGATCAGCCGTCTGCAGATGAAAGCATTCAAATTTTAAAAGGCTTGCGTGACCGATACGAGGCTCACCACCGCGTATCAATTACAGACGATGCCATTGAAGCTGCGGTTAAGCTTTCTGACAGATATATTTCTGACCGCTTCCTTCCGGATAAAGCCATTGACTTGATCGATGAAGCGGGTTCAAAGGTGAGACTGCGCTCCTTTACAACGCCTCCTAACTTAAAAGAGCTTGAACAGAAGCTTGATGAGGTTCGTAAAGAGAAGGATGCGGCAGTGCAAAGCCAAGAGTTTGAAAAAGCCGCTTCCTTGCGTGATACTGAGCAGCGCCTGCGCGAGCAAGTAGAGGATACAAAGAAATCTTGGAAAGAGAAGCAAGGGCAGGAGAATTCTGAGGTTACTGTTGATGATATTGCGATGGTTGTATCCAGCTGGACCGGGGTGCCTGTATCTAAAATCGCCCAAACTGAAACCGATAAGCTTCTCAATATGGAAAGCATTCTTCACTCCCGTGTCATCGGTCAGGATGAAGCGGTTGTAGCTGTTGCAAAAGCAGTCAGACGTGCGAGAGCAGGGTTAAAGGACCCTAAACGCCCAATCGGCTCATTCATTTTCTTAGGCCCTACAGGTGTAGGTAAAACAGAGCTTGCGCGAGCACTTGCTGAATCGATTTTCGGCGATGAAGAAGCCATGATCAGAATTGATATGTCTGAATACATGGAAAAACACTCAACTTCAAGACTTGTCGGTTCACCTCCGGGATACGTAGGATATGATGAAGGAGGCCAATTAACAGAGAAAGTCAGAAGAAAACCTTACTCTGTTGTTCTTCTTGATGAAATCGAGAAAGCACACCCTGATGTCTTCAATATCCTTCTGCAAGTTCTTGAAGACGGACGATTGACTGATTCTAAAGGACGCACAGTCGATTTCCGCAATACCATTCTGATCATGACATCAAACGTTGGAGCAAGTGAACTGAAACGCAATAAATATGTCGGATTTAACGTTCAGGATGAGACACAGAATCATAAAGACATGAAAGATAAAGTGATGGGTGAATTGAAACGAGCGTTTAGACCTGAGTTTATCAACCGGATTGATGAAATCATCGTCTTCCATTCACTTGAGAAGAAACACCTTACTGAAATCGTGTCATTAATGTCTGATCAATTAACGAAACGCCTGAAAGAACAAGATCTTTCTATCGAATTGACAGATGCTGCAAAAGCGAAAGTTGCGGAAGAGGGCGTTGACCTGGAATACGGTGCCCGTCCGTTAAGAAGAGCGATCCAAAAACATGTCGAGGATCGTTTATCAGAAGAACTCCTCAGAGGAAATATTCATAAAGGACAGCATATTGTTCTTGATGTAGAAGACGGCAAATTTGTCGTAAAAACGACTGCTAAAACGAATTAATATAGAAGACGAAAATGAGGCATACAGCATGTAAGTGTATGCCTCACTTTCATATCAAGAAATAGAACAAGGGAGAGGTCTTACACTATATATGGCTAAAACAAAATCGAAATTTATCTGCCAATCCTGCGGTTACGAGTCTCCAAAATGGATGGGGAAATGTCCGGGCTGCGGTGCTTGGAATACAATGGTGGAAGAAATGATTAAAAAAGCGCCGGCCAATCGGAGAGCGGCTTTTTCTCATTCTGTTCAAACCGTACAGAAACCTTCACCGATTACATCAATCGAAACATCAGAAGAACCCCGGGTGAAAACCCAGCTCGGCGAATTTAACAGAGTGCTCGGCGGAGGCGTCGTCAAAGGCTCACTTGTTTTAATTGGCGGCGATCCCGGTATCGGAAAATCAACGTTATTACTGCAGGTTTCCGCTCAATTGTCAGATTCATCGAACAGTGTGCTGTACATTTCAGGAGAGGAATCAGTGAAACAAACGAAACTGAGAGCAGACCGTCTTGGCATTAATAATCCGTCACTGCATGTTTTATCTGAAACCGATATGGAGTATATTTCGTCTGCTATAGAAGAGATGAATCCAGCGTTTGTCGTTGTTGACTCTATTCAAACGGTTTACCAAAGCGATATCACATCGGCCCCGGGCAGTGTGTCACAGGTCAGAGAATGTACGGCTGAGCTGATGAAAATTGCAAAAACAAAAGGCATACCGATTTTTATCGTAGGGCACGTGACCAAAGAAGGGTCTATTGCAGGGCCGAGACTGTTGGAGCATATGGTTGATACTGTTTTATATTTTGAAGGAGAACGTCACCATACTTTCCGTATTTTGCGGGCTGTAAAAAACCGTTTTGGCTCCACAAATGAAATGGGCATTTTTGAAATGCGCGAAGAGGGGCTTACTGAGGTTTTGAATCCTTCAGAAATTTTCTTAGAAGAACGTTCGGCGGGATCCGCAGGCTCCAGCATAACTGCTTCTATGGAAGGTACAAGGCCGATTCTCGTTGAAATCCAGGCGCTCATCTCGCCAACAAGTTTTGGCAATCCGCGGCGTATGGCAACGGGAATAGACCATAACAGGGTTTCACTGTTAATGGCTGTGTTAGAAAAAAGAGTGGGGCTGCTGCTGCAAAATCAGGATGCTTATTTGAAAGTGGCCGGCGGCGTTAAACTTGATGAACCGGCAATTGATCTTGCCATTGCGATCAGTATCGCATCAAGCTTTAGAGATACACCTCCAAATCCTGCAGATTGTTTTATAGGAGAAGTGGGATTAACCGGAGAAGTCCGGCGGGTTTCAAGAATTGAACAGCGTGTGAAAGAAGCGGCTAAGCTTGGTTTTAAACGCATGATCATACCCGCGGCAAATCTGGATGGATGGACAAAACCAAAAGGGATCGAGGTTATCGGAGTAGCAAATGTTGCAGAGGCGCTTCGTACTTCATTAGGAGGATAATAGATGGAAAAAGAGAAAAAAGGGGCGAAACACGAGTTAGACCTGTCATCTATATTACAGTTTGTTGCTCCGGGTACTCCGCTCAGAGCCGGAATTGAAAATGTTCTGAGAGCAAATACAGGCGGTCTGATTGTTGTTGGATATAACGATAAAGTAAAAGAAGTTGTGGATGGCGGCTTCCACATTAACACTTCTTTTTCTCCGGCGCATTTATATGAGCTGGCTAAAATGGACGGGGCGATTATTTTAAGTGATTCTGGTCAAAAGATCCTATACGCCAATACACAACTGATGCCTGAAGCCACAATTTCTTCATCAGAAACAGGAATGCGGCACCGCACCGCCGAAAGAGTAGCTAAGCAGACCGGCTGCCTCGTGATTGCCATTTCTGAAAGAAGGAATGTTATAACGTTATATCAGGAAAGCATGAAGTATACACTTAAAGACATAGGATTTATTTTAACAAAAGCGAACCAAGCCATTCAAACTCTTGAAAAATATAAAACGATTCTGGACAAAACTATTAATGCGTTAAACGCTTTAGAGTTTGAGGAACTTGTTACTTTCAGCGACGTTCTGTCCGTGATGCATCGTTACGAAATGGTATTGAGAATCAAAAATGAAATTAACATGTATATCAGGGAACTGGGAACAGAAGGTCATTTGATTAAGCTGCAGGTCATTGAACTGATTACAGATATGGAAGAAGAGGCCGCTTTATTTATTAAGGATTATGTTAAAGAAAAGATTAAAGATCCGTTTGTTCTCTTGAAAGAGCTGCAGGATATGTCCAGTTACGATTTGCTGGATGATTCCATTGTTTATAAGCTGCTCGGTTATCCGGCTTCTACAAATCTTGATGATTATGTATTGCCTAGAGGATATAGGCTGTTAAATAAGATACCGCGTCTTCCGATGCCGATTGTTGAAAATGTTGTAGAAGCATTTGGAGTCCTTCCGAGGATTATTGAGGCGAGTGCAGAAGAATTAGATGAGGTAGAGGGAATCGGTGAAGTACGAGCCCAAAAAATCAAAAAAGGATTAAAACGCCTGCAAGAGAAGCATTATTTAGACAGACAGCTGTGATTTCGGTTAAAACCTTATGAATACGGGTATATTAATGTTGGTTTTTGTTTATTCTGATATTCGTAGGATGCATAAGACTTTGTAAAATAAAAATGTTAAAAAAGGAGGTGGGGGTATGTTAAAACGAATAGTTCAGGCGTTCTTCATTATCTTTGGCGGCGTTGTTGGTATATTTTTAATACCTGAATTGTTTGTACTGTTAAGTATACAGGACATACCTTTAATAACAAACGCATATACGTCTGCGGCAATAGGAGCAATTATCTTTTTTCTCATCAGTATATGGGGTACAGAATACGTTGTGAACTGGATGAAGTGGATAGAGGATTCATTGTTAAAAGCGCCGGTTCCAGATTTGTTATTTGGAAGTCTTGGCTTGGTTTTTGGACTTATAATTGCTTATCTTATCGTAAATGTTATTCCTTTAGACAATATACCTTACCGCATATTCAGCACAATTATCCCTGTATTTCTGGCTTTCTTCCTCGGTTATCTCGGCTTCCAGGTGGGCTTTAAGAAAAAGGATGAATTGATCAGTCTGTTTTCTATCTCCGCCAGAATGCAAAAGAAAAAAGGAACAGCCGATGAAGAACATGAGGTTCAGGACAAGAAGCTGAAAATTTTGGACACAAGTGTTATTATTGATGGGAGAATAGCAGATATTTGTCAGACTGGTTTTTTAGAGGGAGTTATCGTGATTCCGCAGTTTGTCCTTGAGGAATTGCAGCATATTGCTGACTCTTCAGATGTGTTAAAACGGAACAGAGGACGCCGCGGTCTTGATATCCTGAACCGCATTCAAAAAGAATTAGACATTGAAGTTGAAATTTATGAAGGCGACTTTGAAGATATTCAGGAGGTTGACAGCAAGCTCGTCAAACTCGCCAAGCTGACTTCCGGGGTCGTCGTGACGAATGATTTTAATTTAAATAAAGTATGCGAGCTTCAGAAGGTAGCAGTATTAAACATTAATGACCTTGCCAATGCGGTCAAGCCTGTTGTGCTTCCTGGCGAGGAAATGAATGTTCAGGTCATTAAGGATGGGAAAGAGCATAATCAGGGAGTTGCCTACTTGGATGACGGTACGATGATTGTCGTTGAAGAAGGACGCAATTATATCGGCAAGCATATTGATGTACTCGTTACAAGTGTGCTGCAGACAGCAGCGGGACGAATGATTTTTGCTAAGCCCAAGCTGTTGGAGAAGGCGCTGTAAAGGGAGAAAAAACAATGAGTTATGATGTGGTTATTCCTGCAGCCGGACAGGGAAAACGGATGAAGGCAGGGAGAAATAAACTGTTCATTGAGCTGAAAGGAGATCCGGTGATCATTCACACGTTAAGAGTGTTTGACAGCCATCGGCCGTGCGAAAAAATCATTTTGGTGATTAACGAGCGGGAGCGGGAGCACTTTCAGCAATTGCTGTCCGATTATCCGTTTCAAACCGCTATTGAGCTTGTGGTTGGCGGAGATGAGCGCCAGCACAGTGTTTATAAGGGGCTGAAAGCTGTAAAACAAGAAAAGATAGTCCTTGTACACGACGGCGCCCGCCCTTTTATAAAACATGAACAAATTGACGAACTGATCGCTGAAGCGGAGCAGACAGGAGCGGCCATCCTTGCTGTCCCGGTAAAAGATACGATTAAACGCGTTCATGATTTACAAGTCAGTGAGACGATTGAACGTTCAAGCTTGTGGGCTGTCCAAACGCCACAAGCTTTTCGTCTTTCTTTATTGATGAAGGCTCACGCTGAAGCGGAAAACAAGGGATTTTTAGGGACTGATGACGCCAGCCTCGTTGAACAGATGGAAGGCGGTTCGGTCCGTGTTGTAGAAGGCAGCTATACAAATATTAAGCTGACGACGCCAGACGATTTGACGTCAGCTGAAGCTATCATGGAATCGGAAAGTGGGAATAAACATGTTTAGAATTGGACAAGGATTTGATGTGCATCAATTAGTGGAGGGCCGTCCTCTGATTATCGGCGGAATTGAAATCCCGTATGAAAAAGGGCTGCTCGGCCATTCTGATGCAGACGTATTGCTGCATACCGTCGCTGACGCCTGCCTCGGAGCTGTTGGAGAAGGCGACATAGGCAAGCATTTTCCTGACACTGATCCTGAGTTCAAGGACGCTGACTCTTTCAAATTACTTCAGCATGTCTGGGGGATCGTGAAACAGAAGGGTTATGTCCTTGGAAACATTGACTGCACTATCATTGCACAAAAGCCGAAGATGCTGCCGTACATAGAAGATATGAGAAAAAGAATCGCTGAAGGCCTTGAGGCAGATGTTTCTCAAGTGAATGTAAAAGCAACCACGACAGAAAAGCTTGGATTTACAGGCCGAGCGGAAGGAATAGCAGCTCAGGCGACAGTACTGATACAAAAAGGCTAACTTGTTTTGATGCCGGGTCTATTTGGTGGTAGAATAGATTCATACATTTAGCCAGAGGCCATACATGACATGAAAGGAAGTATTTGAAAATGGGAAACGAAGTACGCGTCCGTTATGCACCGAGTCCAACTGGACATTTGCATATTGGAAATGCCAGAACGGCGCTTTTTAATTATTTATTTGCCCGCAATCAAGGCGGTAAGTTTATTATTCGTGTTGAGGACACTGATAAAAAACGCAACATTGAGGGCGGAGAACAAAGCCAGCTGAACTATCTGAAATGGCTCGGTATTGACTGGGATGAGAGTGTGGATGTTGGCGGTGAGTACGGCCCATACCGTCAGTCAGAGCGTAACGATATCTATAAAGTGTACTATGAAGAGCTTCTTGAAAAAGGGCTTGCTTATAAATGTTACTGTACGGAAGAAGAGCTTGAAAAAGAGCGTGAAGAACAGATTGCCCGCGGAGAAATGCCGCGTTATTCCGGAAAACACAGAGACCTGTCTCAGGAAGAACAGGAGAAATTTATCGCTGAAGGCAGAAAGCCAAGTATTCGTTTCCGCGTGCCGGAAGGAAAAGTCATTGCCTTCAACGATATCGTAAAAGGCGAAATTTCTTTCGAATCAGATGGCATTGGCGACTTTGTTATTGTGAAAAAGGACGGAACGCCGACTTACAACTTCGCGGTAGCTATTGATGACTACTTAATGAAAATGACACACGTGCTGCGCGGTGAGGATCATATTTCTAACACGCCAAAACAGATTATGATTTATCAAGCATTCGGATGGGATATTCCTCAGTTCGGACACATGACACTGATCGTAAATGAAAGCCGTAAAAAGCTCAGCAAACGCGATGAGTCCATTATTCAATTCATTGAGCAGTATAAAGAGCTTGGCTACCTGCCAGAAGCATTATTCAACTTTATCGGACTGCTGGGCTGGTCACCGGTTGGAGAAGAAGAGCTATTCACAAAAGAACAGTTTATAGAAATTTTTGATGTGAACCGTTTATCTAAATCACCAGCTTTGTTTGATATGCATAAGCTAAAATGGGTTAACAACCAATACGTGAAGAAGCTTGATCTTGATCAGGTTGTTGAACTGACTCTTCCGCATTTGCAAAAAGCCGGCAAAGTCAGCACTGAGCTTTCTGCTGAAGAACAAGAATGGGTTCGCAAACTGATTTCCCTGTATCATGAGCAATTAAGCTACGGTGCGGAAATTGTTGAGCTGACTGATTTGTTCTTTACGGATGAGATCGAGTATAATCAAGAAGCAAAAGCTGTTCTGGCAGAAGAACAGGTTCCTGAAGTGCTCAGCACATTCGCTGCTAAGCTTGAAGAGCTTGAGGAGTTTACTCCGGATAACATCAAAGCATCGATCAAAGCAGTGCAGAAAGAAACTGGCCATAAAGGGAAAAAATTGTTTATGCCGATCCGTGTTGCTGTAACAGGGCAAACTCACGGTCCGGAACTGCCGCAATCAATTGAATTGATCGGTAAAGAGACTGCGATTCAGCGTTTAAAAAACATCTAAATAGATGATTGTTGACAGGGAAGAGTATAAAGCTTTAGGCCATTACAGAAAGGATCTTCATTGGCTGAGAGAGATCCATGAGCCGGGTTTTAGAAGTGCGCCCTTAAGACCTTTGAAGAACATTTTTCGAAATCAGTATTCAAAGGCGGCCGCCGCCGTTACAGGCTAAAGTTGGGAGAGCAGAAGTCTGCTTTTCAAACAGAGTGGAACCGCGCGGTTAAAGCGTCTCTGTCATGTTTAACATGCAGAGGCGCTTTTTTTATTGGGCAGAGGAAATCAGATAGAGAGATGGGGGGAAGCATGTGTTTTTTAGAATGCTCAAAGAAGACATTGATACAGTGTTCGATCAAGATCCTGCAGCAAGAAGCTATTTCGAAGTGATTTTAACTTATTCGGGTTTACATGCTATATGGGCGCATCGGATTGCACATGCTTTATATAAACGAAAATTTTATTTCCTTGCACGCCTTATATCTCAGGTAAGCCGATTTTTTACCGGGATCGAAATCCACCCCGGCGCTACAATCGGGAGAAGGTTTTTCATAGACCACGGTATGGGGGTTGTCATTGGCGAGACATGTGAAATCGGCAATAACGTAACCGTTTTTCAGGGGGTTACCCTCGGGGGAACGGGGAAAGAAAAGGGAAAAAGGCACCCAACGATTAAAGATGACGCATTAATAGCCACAGGTGCTAAAGTGCTCGGTTCAATTACTGTCGGTGAAGGCTCGAAGATTGGCGCCGGTTCAGTCGTGCTGCACGATGTTCCTGATTATTCAACAGTTGTCGGCATCCCTGGGCGGGTCGTCGTACAAAATGGAAAGAAAGTCAGACGCGATTTAAACCACCAGGATTTGCCCGATCCGGTTGCTGATCGCTTTAAGTCTTTGGAACAGCAGATTTTAGAGCTGAAGGCAGAACTTGAAGACAGAAAAGAAAGGATCAATCAAAAATGACAATCACACTTTATAATACATTGACTAGACAGAAAGAAACGTTTGTTCCTCTTGAAGAGGGAAAAGTAAAAATGTACGTGTGCGGACCGACGGTTTACAATTACATTCACATCGGGAACGCGCGCCCGGCTATCGTTTATGATACGATTCGAAACTATTTGGAGTATAAAGGCTATGATGTGCAGTATGTCTCTAACTTCACAGATGTAGACGATAAATTAATTAAAGCGGCAAACGAACTCGGTGAGGATGTGCCTGCCATTTCAGAGCGTTTTATTAAAGCATACTTTGAAGATGTAGGTGCGCTTGGCTGCCGTAAAGCCGACCTCCATCCGCGAGTGATGGAAAACATGGATGCGATTATTGAATTCGTAGATCAGCTCGTGAAAAAAGGCTACGCTTATGAATCGGAAGGTGACGTTTATTTCAAAACAAGAGCATTTGAAGGGTACGGAAAGCTTTCTCAGCAATCAATTGATGAACTGAGATCAGGTGCGCGCATCCGGGTTGGCGAGAAAAAAGAAGATGCTCTTGATTTTGCCCTGTGGAAAGCGGCGAAAGAAGGAGAAATCTCTTGGGATAGCCCTTGGGGAAAAGGACGTCCGGGCTGGCACATTGAATGCTCAGCGATGGTGAAAAAGTATCTGGGTGACCAGATTGATATCCATGCGGGCGGACAGGATTTAACCTTCCCTCACCATGAAAACGAAATTGCGCAATCTGAGGCACTGACAGGAAAAACGTTTGCGAAGTACTGGCTCCATAATGGCTATATCAATATTGATAATGAAAAAATGTCAAAATCACTGGGCAACTTTGTGCTTGTGCATGACATCATTAAACAGCATGATCCGCAGCTTTTGAGATTCTTTATGCTTTCTGTTCATTATCGTCATCCGATTAACTATTCAGAAGAGCTTCTTGAGAATACAAAAAGCGCGTTTAACCGTTTAAAAACAGCGTACAGCAACCTTCAGCACCGTCTGAACAGCAGTACGAATTTAACGGAAGATGACGATCAATGGCTGGAGAAAGTTGAAGAGCACCGCAAAGCATTTGAAGAAGCGATGGACGATGACTTTAATACGGCGAATGCGATTTCTGTCTTGTTCGACTTAGCGAAGCATGCCAATTATTATCTTCAGAAAGACCATACAGCTGATCATGTGATTACGGCGTTTATCGAGATGTTTGACCGTATTGTTTCTGTTCTCGGTTTTTCATTGGGTGAGCAGGAACTTCTCGATCAAGAGATTGAAGACTTAATCGAAAAAAGAAATGAAGCGCGCCGGAATCGCGATTTTGCATTATCAGACCAGATCCGCGACCAGCTGAAAAGCATGAATATCATTCTTGAAGATACGGCTCAAGGCACTCGCTGGAAACGGGGAGAATAACGGATGCTTGATTTTGAAACGATAAAAGATTCAAAGCAGCTTAACGGTCTTGCGCTTGCTTATATAGGTGATGCCATTTTTGAAGTGTATGTAAGGCATCACCTGCTTAAGCAGGGGTTTACCAAACCAAATGATCTTCATAAGAAATCTAGCCGGATTGTTTCGGCGAAGTCACAGGCTGAAATCCTATTCTTTTTGCAGGATCAATCATTTTTCACAGAAGAAGAGGAAGCGGTGCTGAAAAGAGGCAGAAATGCCAAGTCGGGGACGACGCCTAAAAATACAGATGTTCAGACGTACCGCTATAGTACAGCATTTGAAGCGCTGCTGGGATATCTTTTTCTAGAGAAAAAAGAAGAAAGACTTAGTCAGCTCGTTGCCGAAGCTATACAATTCGGGACGTCAGGGAGGAAAACAAATGAGTCAGCAACATGATTACGTCATAGGGAAAAATGCAGTGATCGAGACGTTAAAATCAGATCGTAAGCTGTATAAGCTGTGGATGGCGGAAAACACCGTAAAGGGACAAGCGCAGCAGGTGATTGAGCTTGCGAAAAAGCAGGGAATCACGATTCAATATGTCCCGAGAAAAAAGCTCGATCAAATGGTGACAGGCCAGCATCAAGGCGTAGTGGCACAGGTTGCAGCGTACGAATATGCTGAACTGGACGATTTATATAAAGCAGCGGAGGAAAGAAATGAACAGCCTTTCTTCCTCATTCTGGACGAGCTTGAAGACCCTCATAACCTTGGTTCCATTATGAGAACAGCTGATGCGGTGGGCGCCCATGGCATCGTGATTCCAAAACGGAGAGCTGTCGGTCTGACAACAACAGTTGCAAAAGCTTCAACAGGGGCAATTGAGCACATTCCTGTAGTAAAAGTTACCAATTTGGCGCGGACGTTAGAAGAAATGAAAGAGCGGGGTATCTGGGTTGTCGGAACAGACGCATCCGCCCGTGAGGATTACCGCAATATGGACGGCAATATGCCTTTGGCTTTAGTCATTGGAAGTGAAGGAAAAGGGATGGGCCGCCTCGTTAAAGAAAAGTGTGATTTTCTCATTAAACTCCCGATGGCCGGGAAGGTAACTTCACTGAATGCATCTGTTGCGGCTGGTCTTTTGATGTATGAAGTCTACCGGAAACGAAACCCTCTGGGAGAATAAAGACCTATGGATATCCTGTTAGTAGACGGATACAACATGATTGGAGCCTGGCCGCAGCTGAAGGATTTAAAAGCGAACAGTTTTGAAGAGGCGAGAGACGTACTGATTCAGAAAATGGCGGAATATCAATCGTATACAGGAAACAGGGTAATTGTTGTTTTTGACGCGCATCTCGTAAAAGGGCTTGAGAAAAAACAGACCAACCACAGAGTTGAAGTGATTTTCACAAAAGAAAATGAGACGGCTGATGAGCGGATAGAAAAGCTTGCTCAGGCTTTGAATAATATTGCGACTCAAATACATGTTGCGACCTCTGACTACACTGAGCAGTGGGCGATTTTCGGTCAGGGGGCATTGCGGAAATCGGCCCGGGAGCTTTTGAGAGAGGTAGAAGCGATTGAGAAGCGAATAGAGAGACGGGTCAGAAAAATCACTTCCGAAAAGCCGGCGGGTAAAATTGCTTTATCGGAAGAGGTTTTGAAAACGTTTGAAAAGTGGAGACGCGGGGACTTAGATTAAGTTGACGCTTTTTTGCCCAATACTGTATAATATTTCTATCTACGTGCGCCGGGGGGATCGGAGTGAATCTACAGAACAACAAGGGAAAATTCAACAAAGAGCAGTTTTGCCAGTTGGAGGACGAGCAGGTCATTGAAAAGGTTCATGTTGGGGACAGTGATGCGTTAGATTACTTGATTACGAAGTACCGAAACTTTGTTCGTGCAAAAGCAAGATCCTACTTTTTAATAGGAGCGGACAGAGAGGATATTGTTCAGGAAGGTATGATAGGCCTCTATAAGTCTATTCGTGACTTCAAAGAGGACAAGCTTACCTCATTCAAAGCTTTCGCAGAATTATGTATTACCCGCCAAATTATTACCGCAATAAAGACAGCTACTCGCCAGAAACACATTCCTTTGAATTCCTACGTCTCATTAGATAAACCGATTTTTGATGAAGAATCAGACCGAACGCTGCTTGATGTCATTTCGGGAGCAAAAACCTTAAATCCCGAGGAAATGATCATCAATCAGGAAGAATTCGATGATATTGAAATGAAAATGGGAGAACTATTAAGTGATTTAGAGAGAAAAGTACTCGTCTTATATCTCGACGGAAGAAGTTACCAAGAGATTTCCGATGAACTGAACCGGCATGTGAAATCGATCGACAATGCCCTTCAGCGTGTGAAACGCAAGCTGGAGAAGTATTTGGAAATTCGTGAAATCAGTTTGTAATAATAGATTTATGTTATATTGACAGTATTTTTCTGACTATGATATGTTACTAAAGATAAGAACTAATGTCTATTTAGAAAAAGGTGTAATAACATGAGAAAAAAGATTACGTTAGCATGCAAGACATGCGGAAACCGTAATTATACGACAATGAAAAGCTCTGCATCAGCGGCTGAGCGATTAGAAGTAAAGAAATACTGCAGTACTTGCAATTCACATACAGCTCATCTTGAAACAAAATAGTTTTTGCGCTTTTAAACTGTGGAGGTCTTTTACATGCGTATTATGAGATTCTTTAAAGATGTTGGGAAAGAAATGAAAAAGGTAAGCTGGCCTAAAGGAAAAGAGTTAACGCGTTATACCATTACGGTGATTGCAACAGTTATCTTTTTTGTTATCTTTTTTGCCCTCCTTGACACAGGAATTTCTCAATTAATTCGTTTAATAGTTGAATAATGATCAGCAATACGTGCTATAATAGATCATAATATCACTTGCCAAAACCCGTTCAGCGGGTTTTTTATTGTGGCTTAAAATGAAAGTTATCATAGGCTTGCCGCCTATTTTTTGGAGCGTTATGGTAATTCACTAAAACCAAATGCGGGGAGGGAAGGACTGGACAGTCCTGAAGAGAATGGAAAAGAATTGGTATGTTGTTCACACGTACTCTGGTTATGAGAATAAAGTAAAAGCCAATTTGGAAAAACGTGTTGAATCAATGGGGATGCAGGATAAAATTTTCCGTGTAGTCGTACCTGAAGAAGAAGAAACAGATATCAAAAACGGCAAGAAAAAAGTTGTGAAAAAGAAAGTATTCCCTGGTTATGTGCTTGTTGAAATTGTAATGACAGACGACTCTTGGTATGTTGTCCGCAACACGCCGGGCGTTACTGGATTCGTAGGATCTGCCGGCTCTGGTTCAAAACCGACGCCGCTTCTTCCGGGCGAAGCAGAAACCATTCTGAAGAGAATGGGCATGGATGAACGCAAAACAGACATTGACTTTGAACTGAAAGAAACAGTGAAAGTAATAGACGGGCCTTTTGCCAACTTTACTGGATCAATTGAAGAGATTGATTATGACAAAAGCAAGGTCAAAGTTTTTGTTAATATGTTCGGCCGTGAAACGCCGGTTGAGCTGGAATTTACCCAAATCGATAAATTGTAATGTGAAAAAACTTGAAATTGCTATATATAAATGATAATATAGCAAAGGTACGTCTTGGACTTATCCAAGGCAACTAGCTTGATATTTCGTCATTCATATAAAGAATGAAACCTTGAGTGGGAGGGTTTACCCTATTACCACATCACGGACTTAAGGAGGTGTGTCTCGTGGCTAAAAAAGTAGTAAAAGTTGTAAAATTGCAAATTCCTGCTGGAAAAGCTAACCCAGCACCACCAGTTGGGCCTGCACTTGGTCAAGCCGGTGTTAACATCATGGGATTCTGTAAGGAGTTTAACGCTCGTACAGCTGACCAAGCTGGTTTAATCATTCCTGTTGAAATTTCGGTTTACGAAGACCGTTCATTTACATTTATTACAAAAACTCCACCTGCTGCAGTATTGCTTAAAAAAGCAGCTGGAATTGAGTCTGGTTCTGGTGAACCAAACCGTAATAAAGTGGCAACCGTTAAGCGCGATAAAGTACGCGAAATCGCTGAAACGAAAATGCCTGACTTAAACGCAGCAGACGTTGAAGCGGCAATGCGCATGGTTGAAGGTACTGCCCGCAGTATGGGTATTGTAATCGAGGATTAATTTGTTTCTTGTCGGGTTGCGAGTTTTAACAAGTTCGCAACCCTTATTCGTGGGAGGTTATTCCGCTATAACCACATAAGGAGGAAATTTTAAAATGGCTAAAAAAGGTAAAAAGTACGTTGAAGCTGCTAAGCTTGTAGATCGTTCAAAAGCTTACGACGTTTCTGAAGCAGTAGCTCTCGTTAAAAAAACAAACA
This sequence comes from Bacillus cabrialesii, assembly GCF_004124315.2. Lineage (GTDB taxonomy): Bacteria > Bacillota > Bacilli > Bacillales > Bacillaceae > Bacillus > Bacillus cabrialesii. The sequence continues at coordinate 120,114 of NZ_CP096889.1, forward strand.
CAGCTAAATTCGACGCTACAGTTGAAGTGGCTTTCCGTTTAGGGGTTGACCCTCGTAAAAACGACCAGCAAATCCGTGGAGCAGTTGTTCTTCCAAACGGAACTGGTAAAACTCAGCGCGTTCTCGTTTTCGCAAAAGGCGAAAAAGCGAAAGAAGCTGAAGCTGCTGGTGCAGATTTCGTTGGCGATACTGACTACATCAACAAAATTCAACAAGGCTGGTTCGATTTCGATGTAATCGTAGCTACACCTGACATGATGGGTGAAGTTGGTAAAATCGGTCGTGTACTTGGACCAAAAGGTTTAATGCCAAACCCTAAAACTGGTACAGTTACTTTCGAAGTTGAAAAAGCAATCGGCGAAATCAAAGCTGGTAAAGTTGAATACCGCGTTGATAAAGCTGGAAACATTCATGTTCCTATCGGTAAAGTTTCTTTCGAGGATGAAAAACTTGTTGAGAACTTCACAACAATGTACGATACAATCCTGAAAGCTAAACCTGCTGCGGCTAAAGGCGTTTACGTGAAAAACGTTGCTGTAACTTCTACTATGGGACCTGGTGTCAAAGTAGACTCTTCAACTTTTAACGTAAAATAATATTGACATGACATCAACATTCTGATATGATTCAAAATGTTGTAAAATAGAATATCATTTATACCGTAGACAGTAGGGGCCTAACCGCTTAATCATCCTACCGAGGTGTATATTATCACAGCTATTACGTTACGTATGCTTGTATATACAGCCTCCATGTCTCATGGAGGCTTTTTATATGGAATCCGTCGTCTCAGTCGTGATCACCTAACGGTATAAGTGTTACACAAGAATCTACAGGAGGTGTAACCATGAGCAGCGCAATTGAAACAAAAAAAGTTGTTGTTGAAGAAATTGCTTCTAAACTGAAAGAAAGTAAATCAACGATCATCGTTGACTATCGCGGACTTAACGTTTCTGAAGTAACAGAACTTCGTAAACAGCTTCGCGAAGCTAACGTTGAGTTCAAAGTATACAAAAATACGATGACTCGCCGTGCGGTTGAACAAGCTGAGCTTAATGGTTTGAATGATTTCTTAACTGGACCGAACGCGATTGCATTCAGTACTGAAGATGTTGTCGCTCCGGCTAAAGTTCTTAATGACTTCGCTAAAAATCACGAAGCTCTTGAAATCAAAGCTGGCGTTATCGAAGGTAAAGTTTCTACTGTTGAAGAAGTGAAAGCTCTTGCTGAACTTCCATCACGCGAAGGCTTGCTTTCTATGTTGCTTAGCGTACTTCAAGCTCCAGTTCGCAACTTTGCTCTTGCTACAAAAGCTGTGGCAGAACAAAAAGAAGAACAAGGCGCTTAATTTAATCAGTTTTCATAAATTAAAACAAAATGGAGGAATTACAAATGGCTTTAAATATCGAAGAAATCATTGCTTCCGTTAAAGAAGCAACTGTACTTGAATTGAACGACCTAGTAAAAGCAATCGAAGAAGAATTTGGCGTAACTGCTGCTGCTCCTGTAGCTGTAGCTGGCGGAGCTGCTGCAGGCGGCGCTGCTGAAGAGCAAAGCGAATTCGACCTTATCCTTGCTGGTGCAGGTTCTCAAAAAATCAAAGTTATCAAAGTTGTACGTGAAATCACTGGTCTTGGCTTGAAAGAAGCTAAAGAACTTGTTGACAACACTCCAAAACCACTTAAAGAAGGTATTGCTAAAGAAGAAGCTGAAGAGCTTAAAGCTAAACTTGAAGAAGTTGGCGCTTCTGTAGAAGTTAAGTAATCTTCACTTACCTGTTGGGGAAGCTCGCTTTTATGAGGCGAGCTTTTTCTTTGCCATTCTTTAAGATATGAATAAAAGGAGGTTCTAATAATGAGTGAGCATTATTATTCAGAAAAACCTTCAGTAAAAAGCAACAAGCAAACCTGGTCTTTTAGGCTTCGTAATAAAGATTTCACGTTTACCAGCGACAGCGGAGTTTTTTCTAAAAAGGAAGTTGATTTTGGTTCCCGTCTGCTGATTGATTCTTTTGAAGAGCCTGAAGTTGAGGGGAGCTTTCTAGATGTAGGCTGCGGGTACGGCCCGATTGGTTTATCTCTGGCGAGCGACTTTAAAGACCGGACCATCCACATGATTGACGTTAATGAGAGAGCCGTAGAGTTATCAAATGAAAATGCGGAACAAAATGGAATAACAAACGTTAAGATTTATCAGAGTGATTTGTTTTCGAACGTTGATTCTGCTCAAACATTTGCTTCTATTCTTACAAATCCCCCAATCCGAGCCGGAAAAAAAGTTGTCCATGCTATCTTTGAGAAAAGCGCTGAACACTTAAAAGCTTCAGGTGAGTTGTGGATCGTCATACAGAAAAAGCAAGGCGCGCCTTCTGCCATTGAAAAGCTCGAGGAACTGTTCGATGAAGTTTCTGTCGTTCAAAAAAAGAAAGGCTATTATATCATAAAAGCAAAAAAAGTTTGACTCGGTATTTTAGCTATGTTAATATTGTAAAATGCCAATGTATATATTTTGCTTGATATGATGAAATGTCAATATCTATGTATAAATTATACAAGTATGGAAATGCTAATAAAATCGGTATTTGTTTTTGGATGTGGTTTTCTTAATTAGAAACCCTTTTTTCTTTTGTCTTGTAAAAGTATTTCCTTTCATTGAAAGGAATGCTTATTACACATATAATACGCATGATTTGAGGGGTGAATCAGTTGACAGGTCAACTAGTTCAGTATGGACGACACCGCCAGCGCAGAAGCTATGCTCGCATTAGCGAAGTGTTAGAATTACCAAATCTCATTGAAATTCAAACCTCTTCTTATCAGTGGTTTCTTGATGAGGGTCTTAGAGAGATGTTTCAAGACATATCGCCAATTGAGGATTTCACTGGTAACCTCTCTCTTGAGTTCATTGATTATAGTTTAGGTGAGCCTAAATATCCTGTAGAGGAATCAAAAGAACGTGATGTGACTTACTCAGCTCCGCTAAGAGTGAAGGTTCGTTTAATTAACAAAGAAACTGGAGAGGTAAAAGACCAAGATGTCTTCATGGGTGATTTCCCTATTATGACAGATACAGGTACTTTTATCATTAACGGTGCGGAACGCGTTATCGTTTCCCAGCTTGTTCGGTCTCCAAGTGTATATTTCAGTGGTAAAGTAGACAAAAACGGTAAGAAAGGTTTTACCGCAACTGTCATTCCAAACCGTGGCGCATGGTTAGAATACGAAACTGATGCGAAAGATGTTGTTTATGTCCGCATTGATCGCACACGTAAGTTGCCGGTTACGGTTCTTTTGCGTGCTCTCGGCTTCGGCTCCGATCAAGAGATTCTTGATCTTGTAGGAGAAAACGAATACCTGCGAAATACGCTTGATAAAGACAACACAGAAAACAGCGACAAAGCGCTGCTTGAAATTTACGAGCGTCTCCGTCCAGGAGAGCCGCCTACAGTAGAAAATGCGAAAAGCTTGCTTGATTCTCGTTTCTTTGATCCGAAACGATACGATCTTGCCAATGTAGGACGCTATAAAATTAATAAAAAACTTCACATTAAGAATCGCCTCTTTAATCAGAGACTTGCTGAAACGCTTGTTGACCCTGAAACAGGAGAAATCCTGGCTGAAAAAGGTCAGATTCTTGATAGAAGAACACTTGATAAAGTACTGCCATACTTAGAAAACGGAATCGGTTTCAGAAAGCTGTATCCGAATGGCGGCGTTGTTGAAGATGAAGTGACTCTTCAATCGATTAAAATCTATGCTCCGACTGATCAAGAAGGAGAACAGGTTATTAATGTAATCGGCAATGCTTACATTGAAGAAGAGATTAAAAACATCACGCCTGCTGATATTATTTCTTCTATCAGCTACTTCTTCAACCTGCTGCACGGAGTAGGCGACACAGATGATATCGATCATCTTGGAAACCGCCGTTTACGTTCTGTAGGTGAGCTTCTCCAGAACCAATTCCGTATCGGTTTAAGCCGTATGGAGCGTGTGGTTCGTGAGAGAATGTCAATTCAAGATACGAATACAATTACACCTCAGCAGCTGATCAATATTCGTCCTGTTATTGCGTCCATTAAAGAGTTCTTTGGAAGCTCTCAGCTTTCTCAATTCATGGACCAGACGAACCCGCTTGCTGAATTAACGCATAAGCGCCGTCTGTCAGCGTTAGGACCGGGCGGATTGACACGTGAGCGTGCCGGAATGGAAGTGCGTGACGTTCACTACTCCCACTATGGCCGTATGTGTCCGATTGAAACGCCTGAGGGCCCGAACATCGGTTTGATCAACTCACTTTCATCATATGCAAAAGTAAACCGTTTTGGCTTTATCGAAACGCCATATCGCCGCGTTGACCCTGAAACAGGGAAGGTAACGGGCAGAATCGATTACTTAACTGCTGATGAAGAGGATAACTATGTTGTCGCTCAAGCGAACGCTCGTCTTGATGACGAAGGCGCATTTATTGATGACAGCATCGTAGCCCGTTTCCGCGGGGAGAACACCGTTGTTTCCAGAAACCGTGTGGATTACATGGACGTATCGCCTAAGCAGGTTGTTTCTGCTGCGACAGCATGTATCCCGTTCTTAGAAAACGATGACTCCAACCGCGCTCTTATGGGAGCGAACATGCAACGTCAGGCTGTGCCTTTGATGCAGCCGGAAGCACCATTCGTTGGAACTGGTATGGAATATGTATCAGGTAAAGACTCTGGTGCCGCTGTTATTTGTAAACACCCTGGTATCGTTGAACGCGTAGAAGCGAAAAACGTTTGGGTTCGCCGTTATGAAGAAGTAGACGGTCAAAAAGTAAAAGGAAACTTGGATAAATACAGCATGCTGAAATTTGTCCGCTCTAACCAAGGAACGTGCTACAATCAGCGTCCGATCGTAAGTGTCGGCGATGAAGTAGTGAAAGGAGAAATCCTTGCTGACGGTCCTTCTATGGAGCTTGGTGAACTTGCGCTTGGCCGTAACGTAATGGTCGGCTTCATGACATGGGATGGTTACAACTATGAGGATGCCATCATCATGAGTGAACGCCTTGTGAAGGATGATGTTTATACATCTATCCACATTGAAGAATATGAATCAGAAGCACGTGATACAAAACTTGGACCTGAAGAAATCACTCGCGATATTCCAAACGTCGGTGAAGATGCGCTTCGCAATCTTGATGACCGCGGAATCATCCGTATTGGGGCAGAAGTAAAAGACGGAGATCTTCTTGTCGGTAAAGTAACACCTAAAGGCGTAACTGAGCTGACTGCAGAGGAACGCCTGCTTCACGCCATCTTTGGTGAAAAAGCCCGCGAGGTTCGCGATACTTCTCTACGTGTGCCTCACGGCGGCGGCGGAATTATCCATGACGTTAAAGTCTTCAACCGTGAAGACGGAGACGAACTTCCTCCAGGCGTAAACCAGTTGGTACGCGTATATATCGTTCAGAAACGTAAGATTTCTGAAGGGGATAAAATGGCCGGTCGTCACGGTAACAAAGGTGTTATCTCTAAGATTCTTCCTGAAGAGGATATGCCTTACCTTCCTGACGGCACACCAATTGACATCATGCTTAACCCGCTGGGCGTACCATCACGTATGAACATCGGGCAGGTATTGGAGCTTCATATGGGTATGGCCGCTCGTTACCTCGGCATTCACATTGCGTCTCCTGTATTTGACGGAGCGCGAGAAGAGGATGTTTGGGAAACACTTGAAGAAGCCGGTATGTCTCGTGACGCCAAAACTGTGCTTTACGACGGACGTACTGGAGAGCCGTTTGATAACCGCGTATCTGTCGGTATCATGTACATGATCAAACTGGCTCACATGGTTGACGATAAACTTCATGCACGCTCTACAGGTCCTTACTCACTTGTTACGCAGCAGCCTCTTGGCGGTAAAGCGCAATTTGGAGGACAGCGTTTCGGTGAGATGGAGGTTTGGGCACTTGAAGCTTATGGTGCGGCTTACACTCTTCAAGAAATTCTGACTGTTAAGTCTGATGACGTGGTTGGACGTGTGAAAACATACGAAGCTATCGTTAAAGGCGACAACGTTCCAGAACCAGGTGTTCCGGAATCATTCAAAGTATTAATCAAAGAACTTCAAAGCTTAGGTATGGATGTCAAAATCCTTTCCGGTGATGAAGAAGAAATAGAAATGAGAGATTTAGAAGACGAAGAAGATGCGAAACAAGCTGACGGCCTGGCATTATCAGGTGATGAAGAGCCGCAAGAAACAGCATCTGCAGACGTTGAACGAGATGTAGTAACGAAAGAATAATCTCTAGTTATAAAGGCAAGTGACATCGGTTAATCCGAAGATAAAAAGGGAGGTAGGCCCCTTGCTAGATGTGAACAATTTTGAGTATATGAACATCGGTCTTGCTTCACCGGATAAAATCCGTTCATGGTCTTTTGGTGAAGTGAAAAAGCCTGAAACGATAAACTATCGTACGTTAAAACCTGAAAAGGACGGTCTATTCTGCGAACGCATTTTCGGACCGACTAAGGACTGGGAATGTCATTGCGGGAAGTACAAGCGAGTTCGTTATAAAGGCGTAGTTTGTGACCGCTGCGGAGTCGAAGTAACACGGGCTAAAGTCCGTCGTGAGAGAATGGGGCACATTGAACTGGCTGCCCCAGTTTCCCACATTTGGTATTTCAAAGGTATTCCAAGCCGTATGGGTCTTGTGCTGGATATGTCACCTCGTGCTTTAGAAGAAGTCATTTACTTTGCTTCTTACGTTGTAACTGATCCGGCAAATACACCGCTTGAAAAGAAACAGCTTCTGTCTGAGAAAGAATACCGTGCTTATCTCGATAAATACGGTAATAAATTCCAAGCATCAATGGGTGCAGAAGCGATTCATAAACTTCTTCAAGATATCGATCTTGTAAAAGAAGTTGATATGTTAAAAGAAGAGCTGAAGACATCACAAGGACAGCGTCGTACTCGTGCGATCAAACGCCTTGAAGTTTTAGAAGCCTTCCGTAACTCAGGAAACAAGCCTTCTTGGATGATCCTTGATGTGCTTCCTGTTATTCCTCCTGAGCTTAGACCGATGGTTCAGCTAGATGGCGGACGTTTTGCGACTTCTGATTTGAACGACCTTTATCGTCGTGTCATCAACCGTAACAATCGTTTGAAACGCCTTTTGGACCTTGGTGCGCCTAGCATCATCGTTCAAAACGAAAAACGTATGCTTCAAGAGGCTGTCGATGCCTTAATTGACAACGGCCGCCGTGGACGTCCTGTAACAGGCCCTGGTAACAGACCGCTAAAATCTCTTTCTCACATGCTGAAAGGGAAGCAAGGTCGTTTCCGTCAAAACCTTCTTGGTAAACGTGTCGATTACTCCGGACGTTCTGTAATCGTCGTTGGTCCTCATTTGAAAATGTACCAATGCGGATTACCGAAGGAGATGGCGCTTGAACTTTTCAAACCTTTCGTTATGAAAGAGCTTGTTGAAAAAGGTCTTGCACACAACATTAAGAGTGCGAAACGTAAAATTGAGCGCGTACAGCCTGAAGTATGGGATGTGCTTGAATCAGTTATTAAGGAGCATCCGGTACTTCTGAACCGTGCCCCTACGCTTCACAGATTGGGTATCCAAGCGTTTGAACCAACACTTGTTGAAGGGCGCGCAATCCGCCTTCACCCGCTCGTATGTACAGCTTATAACGCTGACTTTGACGGTGACCAAATGGCGGTTCACGTACCATTATCTGCAGAAGCACAAGCTGAAGCACGCATCTTGATGCTTGCCGCTCAAAACATCTTGAACCCTAAAGATGGTAAACCGGTTGTTACACCGTCTCAGGATATGGTATTGGGTAACTATTACCTGACACTTGAGCGTGCCGGTGCTGTCGGTGAAGGTATGGTCTTCAAGAATACAGACGAAGCGCTTCTTGCTTATCAAAACGGATATGTTCACCTTCATACGAGAGTGGCTGTTGCAGCTAACTCCCTTAAGAATGTGACATTTACCGAAGAACAGCGCTCGAAATTGTTAATTACAACTGTCGGTAAGCTTGTCTTCAATGAAATTCTTCCGGAATCATTCCCTTACATGAATGAACCAACGAAGAGCAACATTGAAGAGAAAACACCTGACCGTTTCTTCTTAGAAAAAGGTGCCGATGTAAAAGCTGTCATTGAAAAGCAGCCAATCAACGCGCCGTTTAAAAAAGGCATTCTGGGTAAAATCATCGCGGAAATCTTTAAACGATTCCACATCACGGAAACGTCTAAAATGCTTGACCGCATGAAAAACCTAGGTTTCAGATATTCAACAAAAGCTGGTATCACAGTTGGGGTTTCTGACATCGTCGTTCTCGATGATAAACAAGAAATTCTTGAAGAAGCGCAAAGCAAAGTTGACAACGTTATGAAGCAGTTCCGCCGCGGTCTTATCACTGAAGAGGAACGCTATGAGAGAGTCATCTCTATTTGGAGTTCTGCAAAAGACGTTATCCAAGGCAAACTGATGAAATCACTTGATGAACTCAACCCGATCTACATGATGAGTGACTCTGGTGCCCGTGGTAACGCGTCTAACTTTACGCAGCTTGCCGGAATGCGCGGTCTGATGGCCAACCCGGCTGGACGTATCATTGAGTTGCCGATCAAATCAAGTTTCCGTGAAGGTCTGACAGTATTGGAGTACTTTATCTCCACTCACGGTGCGCGTAAAGGTCTTGCCGATACCGCCCTTAAAACTGCTGACTCAGGTTACCTTACACGCCGTCTCGTTGATGTTGCACAGGATGTTATCATCCGTGAAACTGATTGTGGAACTGACCGAGGCATCCTTGCTAAGCCTCTTAAAGAAGGAACTGAAACAATTGAGCGCTTAGAAGAACGCTTAATCGGCCGTTTTGCAAGAAAACAAGTGAAGCACCCGGAAACAGGTGAAGTGCTTGTAAATGAAAACGAACTGATCGATGAAGATAAAGCACTTGAGATTGTAGAAGCCGGCATTGAAGAAGTGTGGATCCGTTCTGCCTTCACATGTAACACGCCACATGGTGTATGTAAACGATGCTATGGCCGAAATCTTGCTACTGGCTCCGATGTTGAAGTCGGTGAAGCTGTCGGTATCATTGCTGCCCAATCAATTGGTGAGCCTGGTACACAGTTAACAATGCGTACCTTCCATACAGGCGGGGTTGCCGGAGACGATATCACACAGGGTCTTCCGCGTATCCAAGAGCTTTTCGAAGCGCGTAATCCGAAAGGTCAGGCAACAATTACAGAAATCGACGGTACAGTCGTTGAGATCAATGAAGTTCGTGATAAGCAACAGGAAATTGTGGTTCAAGGCGCAGTGGAAACACGCTCTTATACAGCACCTTATAACTCCCGCCTGAAAGTGGCGGAAGGAGATAAAATTACTCGAGGCCAAGTACTGACAGAAGGTTCAATCGATCCGAAAGAGCTTCTTAAAGTGACTGACCTGACTACTGTTCAAGAGTATCTTCTCCATGAGGTTCAAAAGGTTTACCGTATGCAGGGTGTTGAAATCGGCGATAAACACGTAGAAGTAATGGTTCGCCAAATGCTTCGCAAAGTCCGCGTGATTGACGCCGGTGACACAGATGTGCTTCCAGGTACATTGCTTGATATTCACCAATTTACTGAAGCGAACAAAAAGGTATTGCTTGAAGGCAATCGACCTGCCACAGGCCGTCCTGTCTTGCTCGGTATTACAAAAGCATCTCTTGAAACTGATTCATTCTTATCTGCTGCTTCCTTCCAGGAAACTACACGTGTCCTTACAGACGCAGCGATTAAAGGTAAGCGTGACGAGCTTCTCGGCTTGAAAGAGAATGTTATCATCGGTAAGCTTGTTCCGGCTGGTACAGGTATGATGAAATACCGTAAAGTAAAACCAGTTTCAAATGTTCAGCCAACTGAAGATATGGTTCCGGTTGAATAACTGATTTAAAGCTGCTGAAAGACTGCCGAAACAGTCTTTCAGCAGATATATTTAATAAAAAATCACTCTATGAGAAGAACGAAACTAAAAAATGTCATACCTTGTTGACATTCGTCTCCTAGAATGATAATATAACCAAGGTGCTCGAAATAAACCTGTTACTTTGGAGGATATGTTTATGTCTTATGATAAAGTATCACAGGCCAAATCAATTATTATTGGTACGAAGCAAACAGTGAAAGCTCTAAAACGAGGTTCAGTAAAGGAAGTAGTCGTTGCAAAAGACGCAGATCCGATACTCACGTCAAGTGTTGTTTCACTTGCGGAAGATCAAGGCATCTCTGTCTCAATGGTTGAATCCATGAAAAAGCTCGGCAAAGCCTGCGGAATTGAGGTAGGAGCAGCCGCTGTTGCCATTATTTTATAACGTACTTTTGTTTTTGCGTAAGATGCTATCTTGTGTAAAGACATTGTTTTTTGCCTTTTGATGAACCACCTGGGTATGTGGGTTATAAAACGTAATGAAGGGAGGAAAATTTCATGCCTACAATTAATCAGCTAATTCGTAAAGGACGCGTGAGTAAAGTAGAAAACTCAAAGTCTCCTGCACTTAACAAAGGATACAACAGCTTTAAAAAAGAGCACACTAATGTATCTTCTCCACAAAAACGCGGGGTATGTACTCGTGTTGGTACAATGACACCGAAAAAACCGAACTCAGCACTTCGTAAATATGCTCGTGTTCGTTTGACTAACGGAATCGAGGTTACTGCTTACATTCCTGGTATCGGTCACAACCTGCAAGAGCACAGCGTTGTACTTATCCGCGGCGGACGTGTAAAAGACTTACCAGGGGTACGTTACCACATCGTTCGTGGTGCGCTTGACACTGCTGGAGTTGAAAACCGTGCACAAGGCCGTTCTAAATACGGTACGAAAAAACCTAAAGCAAAATAATAAACGAAAATACGCATAATTGATGAAGGGAGGATATTCAGATGCCACGTAAAGGTCCTGTAGCAAAAAGAGACGTTTTACCTGATCCGATTTACAACTCTAAGCTTGTATCTCGTCTAATCAACAAAATGATGATCGATGGTAAAAAAGGTAAGTCTCAAACAATCCTATACAAGTCATTCGATATCATTAAAGAACGTACTGGCAATGATGCAATGGAGGTTTTCGAACAAGCATTGAAAAACATCATGCCTGTACTTGAAGTAAAAGCACGCCGTGTAGGTGGTGCGAACTACCAAGTTCCTGTAGAAGTTCGTCCTGAACGTCGTACGACTCTTGGACTTCGCTGGTTAGTTAACTACGCTCGTCTTCGCGGAGAAAAAACGATGGAAGAGCGTTTAGCTAACGAAATCCTTGACGCAGCTAACAACACTGGTGCTGCTGTTAAGAAACGTGAAGACACTCATAAGATGGCTGAAGCAAACAAAGCATTTGCTCACTATCGTTGGTAGGATTTATATACTAAAAAACACAATTTCCCAATAAGGAAGGAGAAATTACCCAATGGCAAGAGAGTTCTCCTTAGACAAAACTCGTAATATCGGGATCATGGCTCACATTGATGCCGGTAAAACGACTACTACAGAACGTATCTTGTTCTATACTGGCCGTATCCACAAAATTGGTGAAACTCATGAAGGAGCTTCACAAATGGACTGGATGGAGCAGGAACAAGAACGTGGTATCACAATCACTTCTGCTGCGACAACTGCACAGTGGAAAGGATACCGCGTAAACATCATCGATACTCCAGGGCACGTAGACTTCACAGTTGAAGTTGAACGTTCTCTTCGTGTACTTGATGGTGCTGTTGCTGTACTTGACGCGCAATCAGGCGTTGAGCCTCAAACAGAAACTGTTTGGCGTCAGGCAACAACTTACGGAGTACCGCGTATCGTTTTTGTTAACAAAATGGACAAAATCGGTGCAGACTTCCTTTACTCTGTAGGTACTTTAAGAGACCGTCTTCAAGCAAATGCTCATGCAATTCAATTGCCGATCGGTGCTGAAGATAACTTCGAAGGTATCATCGACCTTGTAGAAAACGTTGCGTATTTCTACGAAGATGACCTTGGAACTCGTTCTGATGCGAAAGAAATCCCTGAAGAGTACAAAGAGCAAGCTGAAGAGCTTCGCAACAGCCTCATTGAAGCTGTATGTGAGCTTGATGAAGAGCTTATGGATAAATACCTTGAGGGTGAAGAAATCACTATTGACGAGTTAAAAGCAGGTATCCGTAAAGGTACATTAAATGTTGAATTCTACCCTGTTCTTGTTGGTTCTGCCTTCAAAAACAAAGGTGTTCAATTAGTACTCGATGCTGTTCTTGACTACCTTCCTGCACCAACTGACGTTGCTGCAATCAAAGGTACTCGTCCTGATACAAATGAAGAGATTGAGCGCCATTCTTCTGATGATGAGCCATTCTCTGCATTAGCATTTAAAGTTATGACTGACCCTTACGTTGGTAAGTTGACGTTCTTCCGTGTGTACTCTGGAACACTTGATTCCGGTTCATACGTGAAAAACTCTACTAAAGGCAAACGTGAGCGTGTTGGACGTATCCTTCAAATGCACGCTAACAGCCGTGAAGAAATCGCTACTGTATATGCAGGCGATATCGCAGCTGCTGTAGGTCTAAAAGATACGACTACTGGAGATACTCTATGTGATGAGAAGGATCTTGTTATCCTTGAATCAATGGAATTCCCAGAACCAGTTATCGACGTTGCTATTGAACCTAAATCAAAAGCTGACCAAGATAAAATGGGTATCGCTTTAGCGAAACTTGCTGAAGAAGATCCTACATTCCGTACTCAAACAAACCCAGAAACTGGCCAAACGATCATCTCTGGTATGGGTGAACTTCACCTTGATATCATTGTTGACCGTATGAAACGCGAATTTAAAGTAGAAGCCAACGTTGGTGCTCCTCAGGTTGCGTACCGTGAAACATTCCGTAGCGGTGCAAAAGTTGAAGGTAAATTCGTACGTCAGTCTGGTGGACGCGGTCAGTTCGGACACGTTTGGATCGAATTCGAACCAAACGAAGAAGGCGCTGGCTTTGAATTTGAAAATGCGATTGTCGGTGGGGTAGTTCCACGTGAATACATCCCAGCTGTTCAAGCAGGTCTGGAAGATTCACTTGAAAATGGTGTACTAGCAGGCTTCCCGCTTATCGACATTAAAGCAAAACTTTTCGATGGTTCTTACCATGATGTTGACTCAAACGAAATGGCATTTAAAATTGCTGCTTCTATGGCATTGAAAAATGCAGTCAGCAAATGTAACCCAGTTCTTCTTGAACCAATCATGAAAGTAGAAGTGGTTATTCCAGAAGAATACATGGGAGATATCATGGGTGATGTTACTTCACGTCGTGGACGCGTAGAAGGTATGGAAGCACGCGGTAACGCTCAAGTTGTTCGCGCTATGGTTCCTCTTGCTGAAATGTTCGGTTACGCTACTGCACTTCGTTCTAATACGCAAGGTCGCGGTACGTTTACTATGCACATGGATCACTACGAAGAAGTGCCGAAGAGCATTGCAGAAGAAATTATCAAAAAAAATAAAGGCGAATAATTGATTTTGCCGCTTAACTCAAGTATAACTACTATTGTAAGATGAGGAAGTGAAAGCTTTCTTTCACTTCCTATCACTCTATACATTACTAATTAAAAGCTCTTAAGGAGGATTTTAGAATGGCTAAAGAAAAATTCGACCGTTCCAAATCACATGCCAATATTGGTACAATTGGACACGTTGACCATGGTAAAACAACTTTAACTGCTGCTATCACAACAGTACTTCATAAGAAATCTGGTAAAGGTACAGCTATGGCGTACGATCAAATTGATGGTGCTCCAGAAGAACGTGAGCGCGGTATCACAATCTCTACTGCACACGTTGAGTACGAAACTGAAACTCGTCACTATGCACACGTTGACTGCCCAGGACACGCTGACTATGTTAAAAACATGATCACTGGTGCTGCGCAAATGGACGGAGCTATCCTTGTAGTATCTGCTGCTGATGGCCCAATGCCACAAACTCGTGAGCACATCCTTCTTTCTAAAAACGTTGGTGTACCATACATCGTTGTATTCTTAAACAAATGCGACATGGTAGACGACGAAGAGCTTCTTGAACTAGTTGAAATGGAAGTTCGCGATCTTCTTAGCGAATACGACTTCCCTGGTGATGATGTACCAGTAATCAAAGGTTCTGCTCTTAAAGCTCTTGAAGGTGACGCTGAGTACGAAGCGAAAATCTTCGAACTTATGGATGCGGTTGATGAGTACATCCCAACTCCAGAACGCGACACTGAAAAACCATTCATGATGCCAGTTGAGGACGTATTCTCAATCACTGGTCGTGGTACAGTAGCAACTGGCCGTGTAGAACGCGGACAAGTTAAAGTCGGTGACGAAGTTGAAATCATCGGTCTTCAAGAAGAGAACAAGAAAACAACTGTTACAGGTGTTGAAATGTTCCGTAAGCTTCTTGATTATGCTGAAGCTGGTGACAACATTGGTGCCCTTCTTCGCGGTGTAGCTCGTGAAGACATCCAACGTGGTCAAGTACTTGCTAAACCAGGTACAATCACTCCACACAGCAAATTCAAAGCTGAAGTTTACGTTCTTTCTAAAGAAGAGGGTGGACGTCATACTCCATTCTTCTCTAACTACCGTCCTCAGTTCTACTTCCGTACAACTGACGTAACTGGTATCATCCATCTTCCAGAAGGCGTAGAAATGGTTATGCCTGGAGATAACACTGAAATGAACGTAGAACTTATCTCTACAATCGCTATCGAAGAAGGAACTCGTTTCTCTATTCGTGAAGGCGGACGTACTGTAGGTTCAGGCGTTGTTTCTACAATCACTGAGTAATAGTATGATGATAAACGAGACCCCCTGCGGGTCTCGTTTTTTGTTTGCTTGCCTTTTTCTTGTATAATAAGATCTATCATATTCGAGGGGCTAATTTTTTATGATTCCTGAAAAGAGATCAATCGCTATCATGAAAGAACTGAGCATTGAAAATACAAAGCAAATGCTGATGATCAATGGGGCTGATACAAAAAATCCATTGCTGCTTTTTTTACATGGCGGACCGGGGACACCTCAAATCGGATATGTTAGGCATTATCAAAAAGAGCTGGAAGAGCATTTCACAGTAGTACAATGGGATCAAAGAGGATCTGGGCTTTCTTATTCTAAACGAATTCCTCATCACTCCATGACAATCAGTCATTTCGTTAACGATGCAATTCAAGTCACTCAATGGCTCCTAGATCATTTTTCAAAAACGAAATTATACCTTGCCGGTCATTCGTGGGGGTCACTGCTGGCACTTCATGTGCTGCAGCAACGGCCGGATTTGTTTTATGCGTATTATGGGATTAGTCAGGTTGTTAACCCTCATCTTGAAGAATCAGCTGCTTATCAATATATACGTGAAATCTCTGATAGGAAGAGGGCCAGTATACGATCCCGACTCATACGTTTCATTGGCGCTCCGCCTTGGAAGAAGGGTATCCAGCATCTTATCTATCGGTTTTGTGTCGAGATGGGCAGGGGAGGATTCACTCACCATCATCATCAATCCCTTGTTGTATTATTTCAAATGCTTACTGGTCATGAGTATGGAATAAGAAACATGCACAAATTCCTCAATGGATTGCGATTCAGTAAAAAACATTTAACTGAGGAATTGTACCAGTTTAATGCATTTACATCAGTTCCTTCTATTAAAGTACCGTGCTTTTTCATTTCGGGGAAACATGATCTAATTGTTCCTTCTGAAATATCCAAACAGTATTATCAAGCGCTTGAGGCACCTGAAAAGCGCTGGTTTCAATTTGAGAATTCTGCTCATGCCCCGCATATCGAGGAGCCGTCATTATTTGCGAGTACACTGAGTAACCACGCTTTTCATCACTTATGATAGATCCTTGATTAATAAGAAAAACACCTGTATAATATTAAAAGTGTGCAAACCATGCATATTCTAAATAAGTCTTGCAACATGCGTCTATTTTCTGTATAATGGTGTATGTTGGTCTTTGACTGCGATGAAGTGAGAGGTTGCTGACACACCCGGCCGCTTTGCCATGGCGAGGTGTTCAGGTTTTTCTCACGGAGAACTGTCTAACGTGATGTAGGCGAAAAGGAGGGAAAATAATGGCAAAACAAAAAATTCGTATTCGTTTGAAAGCATATGATCATAGAATCCTTGATCAATCTGCAGAGAAGATTGTTGAAACGGCAAAACGTTCTGGTGCCAGCGTATCTGGTCCGATCCCGTTGCCAACTGAAAAATCAGTTTACACAATCCTTCGTGCGGTGCACAAATACAAAGATTCTCGTGAGCAATTTGAAATGCGTACACATAAACGTTTAATCGACATTGTGAACCCAACACCACAAACTGTTGATGCTCTCATGCGATTAGATTTACCATCTGGTGTCGATATCGAAATTAAACTTTAATTCTAAAATATAGAATGATCTTAATAGGAGGTGTGACGAATGACCAAAGGAATCTTAGGAAGAAAAATTGGTATGACGCAAGTATTCGCTGAAAATGGTGATCTTATTCCGGTAACTGTTATCGAGGCTGCTCCAAACGTTGTTCTTCAAAAGAAATCAACTGAAAACGACGGTTACGAAGCAATCCAGCTTGGTTTTGACGACAAGCGTGAAAAGCTTTCTAACAAACCTGAAAAAGGGCACGTTGCAAAAGCGGAAACTGCTCCTAAGCGCTTCGTTAAAGAATTACGCGGAGTGGAAATGGATGCGTATGAAGTTGGTCAGGAAGTCAAGGTTGAAATTTTCTCTGCTGGAGAAATCGTAGATGTAACAGGAGTATCTAAAGGTAAAGGTTTCCAAGGTGCGATCAAGCGCCACGGACAATCTCGCGGACCTATGTCTCACGGTTCACGCTACCACCGTCGTCCTGGTTCAATGGGACCTGTAGATCCTAACCGTGTATTCAAAGGTAAATTATTACCTGGACGTATGGGCGGAGAGCAAATCACTGTTCAAAACCTTGAAATCGTAAAAGTTGATGCAGAACGCAATCTTCTTTTGATCAAAGGTAACGTACCTGGTGCGAGAAAATCTTTAATCACTGTTAAAAGTGCTGTTAAATCTAAATAACTCTCTTAGGAAAGGAGGAAATTGATCATGCCAAAAGTAGCATTATACAACCAAAACGGTTCTACTGCTGGTGACATCGAATTAAACGCTTCTGTATTTGGTATCGAACCAAATGAGAGTGTTGTATTCGACGCTATTCTTATGCAAAGAGCTTCCTTACGTCAAGGATCTCACAAAGTAAAAAATCGTTCTGAAGTACGCGGCGGAGGTCGTAAACCATGGCGTCAAAAAGGTACTGGACGTGCCCGTCAAGGTTCTATCCGTTCACCGCAATGGCGCGGAGGTGGTGTCGTATTCGGCCCAACACCACGCAGCTATTCTTATAAATTACCTAAAAAAGTTCGCCGCTTGGCAATCAAATCAGTATTGTCTTCTAAAGTAAACGACAACAACATCATCGTTCTTGAAGATCTTACTCTTGATACGGCTAAAACAAAAGAAATGGCAGCTATCCTTAAAGGATTATCTGTTGAGAAAAAAGCTTTAATCGTAACTGCGGATGCTAACGAAGCTGTAGCTTTATCTGCTCGCAACATTCCTGGAGTTACTGTAGTTGAAGCTAACGGAATCAACGTTTTAGACGTTGTCAACCACGAGAAGCTTCTGATTACAAAAGCAGCGGTTGAAAAAGTAGAGGAGGTGCTTGCATAATGAAAGATCCTCGTGATGTTCTAAAGCGCCCCGTCATTACTGAACGTTCTGCTGATTTAATGGCTGAAAAGAAATATACTTTTGAAGTTGATGTAAGAGCTAACAAAACAGAAGTGAAAGACGCGGTTGAAAGCATCTTTGGAGTGAAAGTTGACAAAGTCAACATCATGAACTACAAAGGTAAATCAAAACGTGTCGGACGCTATACTGGTATGACTAGCCGTCGCAGAAAAGCGATCGTAAAACTTACTGCAGACAGCAAAGAAATCGAAATTTTTGAAGCTTAATTATCTGTAAAAAGAAGGAGGGAAATTCAAAATGGCGATTAAAAAGTATAAACCGACCTCTAATGGACGTCGTGGCATGACAACTTCAGATTTTGCTGAAATCACGACTGACAAGCCGGAAAAATCCTTGCTTGCTCCCCTTCACAAAAAAGGCGGACGTAACAACCAAGGTAAATTGACTGTACGTCACCAAGGTGGCGGACATAAACGCCAATACCGTGTTATCGACTTCAAACGCGATAAAGATGGTATACCTGGACGCGTTGCTACAGTTGAATACGATCCAAACCGTTCAGCTAACATCGCTCTAATCAACTATGCAGACGGAGAAAAACGTTACATTCTTGCTCCTAAAGGAATTCAAGTGGGTACTGAAATCATGTCAGGTCCTGAAGCTGACATTAAAGTAGGTAATGCACTTCCACTTATCAACATCCCTGTTGGTACAGTTGTGCATAACATTGAATTAAAACCTGGTAAAGGCGGACAGCTTGTACGTTCAGCTGGTACATCTGCTCAGGTTCTTGGTAAAGAAGGTAAATACGTTCTTGTACGCCTTAACTCTGGAGAAGTTCGCATGATTCTTTCTGCTTGCCGTGCTTCTATCGGTCAAGTAGGTAACGAACAGCACGAACTTATCAACATTGGTAAAGCTGGACGTTCTCGCTGGAAAGGCATCCGTCCTACAGTTCGTGGTTCTGTAATGAACCCTAACGATCACCCACACGGTGGTGGTGAAGGACGTGCGCCAATCGGACGTAAATCACCAATGTCTCCATGGGGCAAACCGACTCTTGGATTCAAGACTCGTAAGAAAAAGAACAAATCCGATAAATTTATCGTACGTCGTCGTAAAAATAAATAACGGGGTTGTCTACGGTTCACTTCGGACCGTAGTGCAATCACGAAGGGAGGTTCCAAAATGGCTCGCAGCTTGAAAAAAGGACCATTTGTCGATGGACACTTGATGACAAAAATCGAGAAATTAAATGAAACAGACAAGAAACAAGTCGTAAAAACTTGGTCTCGTCGTTCAACTATTTTCCCACAGTTTATTGGTCACACAATCGCAGTCTATGACGGACGTAAACACGTGCCTGTATTCATCTCTGAAGATATGGTAGGGCACAAGTTGGGTGAATTCGCTCCAACTCGTACGTACAAAGGTCATGCTAGTGATGACAAAAAAACAAGACGCTAAGAGAGGAGGCTTTTAAATGCAAGCTAAAGCTGTTGCAAGAACAGTCCGTATTGCTCCTCGTAAAGCACGTCTAGTAATGGACCTGATTCGAGGCAAGCAAGTAGGTGAGGCAGTATCAATCTTGAACCTTACACCAAGAGCTGCTTCTCCAATTATCGAGAAAGTATTAAAATCCGCTATTGCAAATGCTGAGCATAACTACGAAATGGACGCTAACAACCTGGTTATTTCTCAAGCATTCGTTGACGAAGGCCCTACGTTAAAAAGATTCCGCCCACGTGCTATGGGACGTGCGAGCCAAATCAACAAACGTACGAGCCACATTACAATCGTTGTATCAGAAAAGAAGGAGGGATAAGTAGTGGGTCAAAAGGTAAATCCAGTCGGTCTTCGTATCGGAGTCATTCGTGATTGGGAATCTAAGTGGTACGCTGGTAAAGATTACGCTGACTTCCTGCACGAAGATTTAAAAATTCGTGAATACATTAGCAAACGCCTTTCTGACGCTTCTGTTTCTAAAGTAGAAATCGAGCGTGCAGCAAACCGCGTTAACATTACGATCCACACAGCTAAGCCTGGTATGGTTATCGGTAAAGGCGGTTCTGAAGTTGAAGCACTTCGTAAAGCCCTTAACAGCCTTACTGGCAAGCGTGTACACATTAACATTCTTGAAATCAAAAGAGCAGATCTTGATGCACAGCTAGTTGCTGACAACATCGCTCGTCAATTAGAAAACCGTGTTTCTTTCCGCCGTGCACAGAAACAACAAATCCAACGTACTATGCGCGCTGGAGCACAAGGTGTGAAAACAATGGTTTCTGGTCGTCTTGGCGGTGCAGATATCGCTCGTTCTGAATACTACAGTGAAGGAACTGTTCCATTGCACACATTACGTGCGGACATTGACTATGCAACATCTGAAGCTGATACTACTTACGGTAAGCTTGGTGTGAAAGTCTGGATCTATCGTGGAGAGGTTCTTCCTACTAAGAAGAAAACTGAGGAAGGAGGAAAATAATATGTTATTACCAAAACGCGTTAAATATCGCAGAGAGCATCGCGGAAAAATGCGTGGCCGTGCGAAAGGCGGTACTGAAGTACATTTCGGTGAATTCGGTATACAAGCTCTTGAAGCTTCATGGATCACTAACCGTCAAATCGAAGCAGCACGTATTGCGATGACTCGTTACATGAAACGTGGCGGTAAAGTTTGGATTAAAATTTTCCCTTCTAAACCTTACACTGCTAAACCACTTGAGGTACGTATGGGATCCGGTAAAGGGGCTCCAGAAGGTTGGGTAGCTGTTGTAAAACCGGGCAAAGTTTTATTTGAAATTTCTGGTGTGTCTGAAGAGGTTGCTCGTGAAGCGCTTCGTCTTGCATCTCACAAATTGCCAATTAAAACGAAGTTCGTAAAACGTGAAGAAATTGGTGGTGAATCAAATGAAAGCTAATGAAATTCGTGACCTTACCACTGCTGAAATTGAACAAAAAGTAAAGTCTCTTAAAGAAGAACTTTTCAATCTTCGCTTTCAATTAGCGACAGGACAACTTGAAAATACTGCTCGCATTCGTGAAGTGCGCAAAGCTATCGCGCGCATGAAAACTGTGATTCGTGAAAGAGAAATTGCTGCTAATAAATAATCACTGAGGGGAGGTCGTGAGCATGAGCGAACGTAACCAACGCAAAGTTTACCAAGGCCGTGTTGTTTCTGACAAAATGGATAAAACCATCACTGTTGTTGTTGAAACATACAAAAAACATACACTTTACGGTAAACGCGTAAAATACTCAAAAAAATTCAAAGCACATGATGAAAATAATCAAGCTAAAATCGGTGACATCGTAAAGATCATGGAAACTCGTCCATTGTCTGCAACTAAGCGTTTCCGTCTAGTTGAAGTTGTCGAAGAAGCTGTTATTATCTAATAAAGTTCGGAATTCTTTTTCCGAAGGGAGGTAACAAATAATGATTCAACAAGAGACTCGTTTAAAAGTAGCTGACAACTCTGGCGCACGTGAAGTACTTACTATTAAAGTTCTTGGTGGCTCTGGACGTAAAACAGCTAACATTGGTGATGTAATTGTTTGCACGGTTAAACAAGCAACACCAGGAGGCGTTGTCAAAAAAGGTGAAGTCGTAAAAGCTGTTATCGTTCGCACTAAAAGCGGAGCGCGCAGAAGTGACGGTTCATACATCAGCTTCGATGAGAATGCATGTGTTATCATCCGTGACGACAAGAGCCCACGCGGAACTCGTATCTTCGGACCAGTTGCTCGTGAATTGCGTGAAAACAACTTTATGAAAATTGTTTCTCTAGCTCCAGAAGTTATCTAATGAAATAAATGCCTTACTCAAGGAGGTGCGATCAGGATGCATGTAAAAAAAGGCGATAAAGTTATGGTTATCTCTGGTAAAGATAAAGGCAAACAAGGTACAATCCTTGCTGCTTTCCCTAAAAAGGACCGCGTTTTAGTTGAAGGTGTTAACATGGTAAAGAAACACTCTAAACCAACTCAAGCTAACCCTCAAGGCGGTATTTCTAATCAAGAGGCGCCAATTCATGTATCAAACGTTATGCCGCTCGATCCTAAAACAGGTGAAGTGACTCGCGTAGGATACAAAGTGGAAGATGGCAAAAAAGTTCGTGTTGCAAAAAAATCTGGGCAAGTTCTAGATAAATAGTATTAAAAGGAAGGGAGGTCTATCTCATGAACCGCCTTAAAGAAAAGTACAATAAAGAAATTGCACCTGCTTTAATGACTAAGTTCAACTATGATTCAGTCATGCAAGTGCCTAAAATCGAAAAAATCGTAATCAACATGGGTGTTGGTGACGCTGTTCAAAACGCGAAAGCAATCGACAGTGCTGTTGAAGAATTAACGTTTATCGCAGGTCAAAAACCTGTCGTTACTCGTGCGAAGAAATCAATTGCTGGATTCCGTCTTCGTGAAGGAATGCCTATCGGTGCGAAAGTAACTCTTCGCGGAGAGCGCATGTATGATTTCCTTGATAAACTTATTTCTGTATCTTTACCACGTGTACGTGACTTCCGCGGGGTTTCTAAAAAATCTTTCGACGGTCGCGGTAACTACACACTTGGTATCAAAGAACAGTTAATCTTCCCTGAAATTGACTACGATAAAGTAACAAAGGTTCGCGGAATGGACATCGTTATCGTAACAACAGCTAATACTGACGAAGAAGCTCGTGAGCTATTAACTCAAGTAGGTATGCCGTTCCAGAAATAATCAATGAAAGGGAGGCGAAATCGTGGCTAAAAAGTCTATGATTGCGAAACAACAACGTACACCAAAGTTTAAAGTACAAGAGTACACACGCTGTGAACGCTGCGGACGTCCGCATTCAGTCATTCGTAAATTTAAACTTTGCCGTATTTGTTTCCGTGAGCTTGCATATAAAGGACAAATTCCTGGCGTGAAAAAAGCCAGCTGGTAATCCCCAAAAAAGGGAAGGAGGTAATTATATAATGGTTATGACAGATCCAATTGCAGATATGCTAACTCGTATTCGCAATGCAAACATGGTACGTCATGAGAAGCTTGAAATTCCTGCTTCTAAATTGAAAAGAGAAATTGCTGAAATTTTAAAGCGTGAAGGTTTCATTCGTGACGTTGAGTTCGTAGAAGACAGCAAACAAGGTATCATCCGCGTTTTCTTGAAATACGGACAAAACAACGAGCGCGTTATCACTGGTCTTAAAAGAATCAGCAAGCCTGGTTTGCGTGTTTATGCTAAATCTAACGAAGTACCTCGCGTACTTAACGGTCTTGGAATCGCGATTATTTCTACATCACAAGGTGTTTTAACGGACAAAGAAGCCCGTGCAAAACAAGCTGGTGGAGAAGTTCTAGCATACGTTTGGTAAGAAGTTTAACATGAATGGAGGTGTTTGGTATGTCTCGTGTAGGTAAGAAGCTACTTGAGATTCCTTCTGATGTTACAGTAACGTTAAACGATAACAACACTGTAGCTGTGAAAGGACCAAAAGGAGAATTAACTCGTACGTTTCACCCTGATATGGAGATTAAAGTAGAGGACAATGTGCTTACAGTCGCTCGTCCTTCTGATCAAAAAGAGCACCGTGCCCTGCATGGTACGACTCGCAGTCTGCTTGGCAACATGGTTGAAGGTGTATCTAAAGGATTTGAAAGAGGTTTGGAATTAGTCGGTGTCGGTTACCGTGCGTCTAAATCCGGAAATAAGCTTGTTTTAAACGTTGGATACTCTCATCCTGTTGAGATCGTTCCTGAAGAAGGCATCGAAATCGAAGTTCCTTCTCAAACTAAAGTAGTAGTAAAAGGTACAGACAAAGAACGCGTAGGAGCTATTGCTGCTAACATCCGCGCTGTACGTTCTCCAGAGCCTTACAAAGGTAAAGGAATCCGCTACGAAGGTGAAGTTGTTCGCCGCAAAGAAGGTAAATCTGCTAAGTAAGATCGCTTAAAGTGAAGAAAGGAGTGACCTAGATGATTACGAAAACTAGCAAAAATGCTGCTCGTCTTAAAAGACACGCTCGTGTTCGCGCTAAACTTTCCGGTACTGCTGAAAGACCGCGTCTGAACGTTTTCCGTTCTAACAAGCACATTTACGCTCAAATCATCGATGATGTAAATGGTGTTACACTTGCTAGCGCATCTACTCTCGATAAAGACTTGAACGTTGAAAGCACAGGAGATGCTTCTGCTGCTACTAAAGTTGGAGAATTAGTTGCAAAACGCGCTGCTGAAAAAGGCGTTTCTGACGTAGTATTTGACCGTGGCGGATACTTATACCATGGACGTGTAAAAGCTTTGGCTGATGCCGCTCGTGAAGCTGGACTTAAATTTTAATAAAAGAAGGAGGGACACATGATTATGCGTCGTATTGACCCAAGCAAATTAGAGTTAGAAGAACGCTTAGTTACGGTTAACCGCGTAGCGAAAGTTGTTAAAGGTGGTCGTCGTTTCCGCTTCGCAGCTCTAGTCGTTGTCGGTGACAAAAACGGACACGTAGGATTCGGTACTGGTAAAGCACAAGAAGTACCAGAAGCGATCCGCAAAGCTGTTGAAGATGCGAAAAAGAATTTGATTGAAGTACCAATGGTTGGAACTACAATTCCACACGAAATCATCGGACGTTTCGGTGCAGGTAACATCTTGTTAAAACCTGCTTCTGAAGGTACTGGAGTTATCGCTGGAGGCCCTGTACGTGCGGTACTTGAGCTAGCTGGTGTAGCTGATATCCTTTCTAAGTCTTTAGGTTCTAACACACCGATCAACATGATTCGTGCAACACTTCAAGGTTTAAGTGAACTTAAACGTGCTGAAGACGTTGCGAAGCTTCGTGGAAAATCTGTAGAAGAACTGTTAGGATAAGGAGGGAACATTAATGGCTAAATTAGAAATTACCCTCAAACGAAGTGTAATCGGTCGCCCGGAAGACCAACGTGTTACTGTGAGAACTCTTGGTTTAAAGAAAACAAACCAAACTGTTGTTCATGAAGACAACGCTGCGATCCGTGGCATGATTAATAAAGTATCTCATTTAGTATCTGTTAAAGAACAATAAAAATAATTGATCGGATAAGGAGGTGTCCTAATGAAACTTCATGAATTAAAACCTTCAGAAGGTTCACGCAAAACGCGTAATCGCGTAGGTCGTGGTATTGGTTCTGGTAACGGTAAAACAGCTGGTAAAGGTCACAAAGGTCAAAACGCTCGTTCTGGCGGCGGTGTACGCCCTGGATTCGAGGGGGGACAAATGCCTTTATTCCAACGTCTTCCTAAACGCGGCTTCACTAACATCAACCGCAAGGAATACACTGTAGTCAACCTAGACAAATTGAACGGTTTTGCAGAAGGAACGGAAGTCACTCCTGAACTTCTTCTTGAGACTGGTGTTATTAGCAAACTTAATGCAGGAGTAAAGATTCTTGGCAACGGTAAATTAGAGAAAAAATTAACTGTAAAAGCCAATAAATTCTCTGCTTCTGCGAAAGAAGCTGTTGAAGCTGCTGGCGGTACAGCTGAGGTGATCTAACTTGTTTAAAACAATCTCCAACTTTATGCGTGTGAGTGATATCAGGAATAAAATCATATTCACTTTACTCATGCTTATCGTCTTTCGCATAGGTGCGTTTATTCCTGTGCCTTATGTTAACGCTGAAGCGTTACAGGCACAGTCTCAAATGGGTGTTTTTGATCTCCTTAATACATTTGGCGGCGGTGCGCTTTACCAATTCTCCATTTTCGCAATGGGAATTACTCCTTATATCACGGCTTCGATCATCATTCAGCTGCTTCAGATGGATGTTGTGCCGAAGTTTACCGAGTGGTCTAAGCAAGGTGAAGTTGGCCGCCGTAAATTAGCTCAGTTCACAAGGTACTTTACGATTGTGCTTGGTTTCATCCAAGCGTTAGGTATGTCGTATGGATTCAACAATCTGGCAAACGGTATGCTGATTGAAAAATCCGGTGTATCGACATATCTTATCATTGCTTTAGTGCTTACTGGCGGAACTGCCTTTTTAATGTGGCTTGGAGAACAGATTACGACTCATGGAGTAGGCAACGGAATATCGATCATTATCTTCGCGGGGATTGTGGCTAGTATTCCAAAAACGATTGGGCAAATATATGAGACTCAATTTGTTGGCAGCAACGATCAGTTGTTTATTCATATTGTGAAAGTCGCACTTCTTGTGATTGCGATTTTAGCAGTTATTGTTGGAGTTATTTTCATTCAGCAAGCCGTACGGAAAATTGCGATTCAATATGCTAAAGGCACAGGTCGTTCACCTGCTGGCGGAGGTCAGTCTACACACCTTCCATTGAAAGTGAATCCTGCAGGGGTTATTCCGGTAATCTTTGCGGTTGCGTTTTTGATAACGCCGCGGACGATCGCTTCATTCTTTGGTACAAACGATGTGACAAAGTGGATTCAAAACTACTTTGATAATACACATCCGGTGGGTATGGCGATATATGTTGCGTTGATTATTGCCTTTACGTACTTTTATGCTTTTGTACAGGTTAATCCTGAACAAATGGCTGATAACCTTAAAAAACAGGGTGGCTATATCCCGGGGGTTCGTCCAGGGAAAATGACTCAAGATAGAATTACGAGCATTTTGTATCGACTTACGTTTGTGGGTTCTATATTCTTAGCCGTGATTTCCATTCTTCCTATCTTTTTCATTCAATTCGCTGGATTGCCTCAAAGTGCACAAATTGGCGGAACATCTTTGTTAATTGTTGTCGGGGTAGCCTTGGAGACAATGAAACAACTAGAAAGCCAGTTGGTGAAACGAAACTACCGTGGATTTATGAAAAACTAGAGGAAATGGATTTATCCATTCCCTCTTAATAAAGAGAGGACGGGGGAAATCCGAATGAACTTAGTCTTAATGGGGCTTCCTGGTGCCGGTAAAGGTACACAGGGCGAACGAATTGTTGAGGATTATGGGATTCCTCATATCTCAACAGGAGATATGTTCCGTGCTGCTATGAAAGAAGAAACACCACTCGGACTCGAAGCAAAATCTTATATTGATAAGGGAGAGCTCGTACCTGACGAAGTCACAATCGGAATTGTTAAAGAAAGACTTGGCAAAGACGATTGTGAAAGAGGTTTTCTTCTGGACGGATTTCCGCGAACAGTCGCTCAAGCCGAAGCTCTTGAAGAAATTCTTGAGGAATACGGCAAGCCGATTGATTATGTCATTAACATTGAAGTCGACAAAGACGCTCTAATGGAACGTCTGACTGGACGCAGAATTTGCAGTGTTTGCGGCACAACCTATCATTTAGTCTTTAATCCGCCGAAAACGCCGGGTGTTTGTGATAAAGACGGAGGCGAACTCTATCAACGGGCAGATGATAATGAGGAAACCGTCTCTAAACGGCTTGAGGTAAACATGAAGCAAACTCAGCCTTTACTCGATTTCTATTCTGAGAAAGGTTATCTTGCAAACGTGAATGGCCAACAGGACATTCAAGACGTTTATGCAGATGTGAAGGATCTTCTTGGAGGATTAAAAAAATGATTATCTGTAAAACCCCACGTGAACTTGGTATCATGCGGGAAGCAGGGCGAATCGTGGCTTTAGCTCATGAAGAGCTAAAAAAGCACATTAAACCAGGAATCTCGACAAAAGAATTGGATCAAATTGCCGAACGTTTTATTAAGAAGCAGGGTGCAATCCCATCTTTTAAGGGGTATAATGGGTTTCGCGGGAGCATTTGCGTATCAGTTAATGAAGAACTCGTTCACGGTATTCCTGGCAGCAGGGTGCTGAAGGACGGTGACATCATCAGTATTGATATCGGTGCTAAATTAAATGGTTATCATGGTGACTCTGCATGGACATATCCGGTAGGAAACATCAGTGATGATGACAAAAAACTTCTGGAAGTGACAGAGGAGTCTTTATATAAAGGCTTGCAGGAAGCAAAACCAGGTGAACGTTTGTCGAATATTTCCCACGCAATACAAACGTATGTCGAAAATGAGCAGTTTTCAGTTGTTAGGGAGTATGTCGGACATGGTGTTGGTCAAGACTTGCATGAGGACCCGCAAATTCCTCATTACGGTCCGCCCAACAAAGGACCACGGCTCAAACCTGGCATGGTTCTCGCTATTGAACCTATGGTGAACGCTGGCAGCCGCTACGTGAAAACATTGGCTGATAACTGGACGGTTGTAACGGTAGATGGGAAAAAGTGTGCTCATTTTGAACATACGATTGCGATTACGGAAACGGGTTTTGATATACTGACGAGAGTCTAGGTGATGCAAATAATTCCGAGGACAGATGTTTTCCGGCTTGATAGGGCAGAAAGTTTGGATGAACATTGGCAGGACCGAATTCATCTTGCCGTTGTCATTGGAATTGTTAACTATCATCAATGTACTAACAGCAGACGGAGAAATGCGTATATTACATTCTCCTAAGAAAAAGAATATCAATCATTTAACCCTTTATGATTGCGTATCTCCGGAAGTTCAGAACAGTATAAACGAAACAGGGCGTGTGACAAACTTCTTTTGAAATTTGTCAGAAAGCAAGTTACTGATTTGAAGAAGGGAGAACACTTGAATGGCGAAAGACGATGTAATTGAAGTGGAAGGTACTATAGTCGAAACACTGCCAAACGCGATGTTCAAAGTTGAACTTGAAAATGGCCACACTGTTTTGGCTCATGTATCTGGTAAAATCCGCATGCACTTCATTCGCATTTTACCTGGAGACAAAGTTACGGTAGAATTATCTCCATATGACTTAACTCGTGGCAGGATTACGTACCGTTACAAATAAAGCACTCCGGAAACTGAAGGAGGTTGGAAACACATGAAAGTGAGACCATCAGTTAAACCAATCTGCGAAAAATGTAAAGTTATTCGCAGAAAAGGAAAAGTAATGGTGATCTGTGAAAATCCAAAGCATAAACAAAAACAAGGATAATTTATAAGGAGGTGCCCAGAGAATGGCTCGTATTGCTGGTGTAGATATCCCACGTGACAAACGTGTTGTTATTTCTTTAACATACATCTTCGGAATTGGCCGCACAACGGCTCAGCAAGTATTAAAAGAAGCTGGAGTTTCAGAAGATACTCGTGTGCGCGATCTTACTGAAGAAGAACTTGGTAAAATCCGTGATATTATTGATAAACTGAAAGTAGAAGGTGACCTTCGCCGTGAAGTTTCTCTTAATATCAAACGTCTGATCGAAATCGGAAGCTACCGCGGAATCCGTCATCGCAGAGGATTACCTGTTCGCGGACAAAACTCTAAAAACAATGCGCGTACTCGTAAAGGTCCGCGTCGTACTGTAGCTAACAAGAAAAAATAAGTAAGGGAGGTTCTTAAACAATGGCTGCTGCTCGTAAATCTAACACGCGTAAACGTCGCGTGAAAAAGAATATTGAGTCTGGAATTGCTCATATTCGTTCAACTTTCAATAACACGATCGTTACGATCACTGACACTCATGGTAATGCTATTTCTTGGTCTAGTGCCGGAGCTTTAGGATTCAGAGGTTCTCGTAAATCTACTCCTTTTGCTGCACAAATGGCTGCTGAAACAGCTGCTAAAGGTTCAATCGAACATGGTCTTAAAACTCTAGAGGTTACTGTTAAAGGACCTGGTTCAGGCCGTGAAGCTGCAATCCGTGCACTTCAAGCTGCTGGACTAGAAGTCACTGCTATCAGAGACGTAACTCCTGTTCCTCATAACGGATGCCGTCCACCAAAACGTCGCCGCGTGTAATTTGTTTGTATAGATTTTGTGTCCCTGTCAATAATGGGTTATGATACAGTTATTTATGAAACGAATGCACCGACTCGTTGCCTGAGCACATACGGGACTAAACAATGGGGAATTTCGGATGGAATCTCATATGATTCTATTCGAGGTTTCGACGTTTTGAAGGAGGGTTTTAAGTAATGATCGAGATTGAAAAACCAAAAATCGAAACGGTTGAAATCAGCGACGATGCCAAATTTGGTAAGTTTGTCGTAGAGCCACTTGAGCGTGGATATGGTACAACTCTGGGTAACTCCTTACGTCGTATCCTCTTATCCTCACTCCCTGGTGCCGCTGTAACATCAATCCAGATAGATGGTGTACTGCACGAATTCTCGACAATTGAAGGCGTTGTGGAAGATGTTACAACGATTATCTTACACATTAAAAAGCTTGCATTGAAAATCTACTCTGATGAAGAGAAGACGTTAGAAATTGATGTACAGGGTGAAGGAACTGTAACGGCAGCTGATATTACACACGATAGTGATGTAGAGATCTTAAATCCTGATCTTCATATCGCGACTCTTGGTGAGAATGCGAGTTTCCGAGTTCGCCTTACTGCTCAAAGAGGACGTGGGTATACGCCTGCTGACGCAAACAAGAGAGACGATCAGCCAATCGGCGTGATTCCGATCGATTCTATCTATACGCCAGTTTCTCGTGTATCTTATCAGGTAGAGAACACTCGTGTAGGCCAAGTTGCAAACTATGACAAACTTACACTTGATGTTTGGACTGATGGAAGCACTGGACCGAAAGAAGCCATTGCGCTTGGTTCAAAGATTTTAACTGAACACCTTAATATATTCGTTGGTTTAACTGACGAAGCTCAGCATGCTGAAATCATGGTTGAAAAAGAAGAAGATCAAAAAGAGAAAGTTCTTGAAATGACAATTGAAGAATTGGATCTTTCTGTTCGCTCTTACAACTGCTTAAAGCGTGCGGGTATTAACACGGTTCAAGAGCTTGCGAACAAGACGGAAGAAGATATGATGAAAGTTCGTAATCTAGGACGCAAATCACTTGAAGAAGTGAAAGCGAAACTAGAAGAACTTGGACTCGGACTTCGCAAAGACGATTGACTAGTTTCCCTTGTGAACTAGGATTTTCGTGTGTTTATTATTCAGAAACAGCATTCCAATAAAGGAGGGGACATCACATGTCATACAGAAAACTAGGACGTACGAGTGCACAGCGTAAAGCTATGCTTCGTGATCTTACAACTGATTTGATCATCAACGAAAGAATCGAAACAACTGAAACACGTGCGAAAGAACTTCGCTCTGTAGTTGAAAAAATGATCACGCTTGGCAAACGCGGTGATCTTCACGCTCGCCGTCAAGCTGCTGCATACATCCGCAACGAGGTTGCAAACGAAGAAAATAACCAAGATGCACTTCAAAAATTATTCTCTGACATTGCAACTCGTTACGAGGAGCGCCAAGGTGGATACACACGTATTATGAAGCTTGGTCCTCGCCGTGGTGACGGAGCACCAATGGCAATTATCGAATTGGTTTAATCACATATTTTTGTGTATCTAAAGAAGGGCGGGACAGTTTCTAACTGGATCTATGCCCTTTTTTTAGATACTGCAACTTTTTTATATAGAGAAAAGCAGAGCATTAGCTGAGAGGAGGCCGGTTTTCCATGAATCAAAATCAGTTGATATCGGTAGAGGATATCGTTTTTCGATATCGGAAAGACGCAGAAGGACGAGCACTAGACGGCGTCTCCCTGCAGGTGTATGAGGGTGAATGGCTTGCAATTGTAGGTCATAACGGTTCAGGGAAATCAACACTGGCTCGGGCATTGAATGGTTTAATCCTTCCTGAATCAGGTGACATAATGGTTGCCGGGATTCAATTGACAGAGGAATCGGTTTGGGAAGTGCGTAAGAAGATAGGTATGGTCTTTCAAAATCCGGATAACCAATTTGTCGGAACGACTGTTCGCGATGATGTGGCTTTTGGTTTAGAAAACAATGGTGTACCGCGGGAAGAAATGATTGAGAGAGTAGACTGGGCAGTAAAACAGGTAAATATGCAAGATTTTCTCGATCAAGAGCCGCACCATCTCTCCGGAGGCCAAAAGCAGAGAGTTGCGATTGCGGGGGTTATCGCCGCACGTCCTGATATTATTATCTTAGATGAAGCAACATCCATGCTTGATCCGATCGGGCGAGAAGAAGTGCTTGAAACGGTAAGACATTTAAAGGATCAGGGCATGGCGACTGTTATTTCCATCACACATGATCTGAATGAGGCAGCAAAAGCAGACAGGATCATTGTCATGAATGGCGGTAAAAAATATGCCGAAGGGCCGCCTGAAGAGATTTTCAAATTGAATAAAGAACTTGTTCAAATTGGGCTTGATTTACCCTTCTCATTCCAGCTTAGCCAGCTTTTAAGAAAAAATGGACTGGCTTTGGAAGAAAATCATTTGACTCAGGAAGGGCTGGTGAAAGAGCTATGGACATTACAATCAAAGATGTAGAACATCGTTATCAGATGAAGACGCCGTTTGAGCGCCTTGCACTGTATGATATCAATGCATCGATTAAAGAAGGCAGCTATGTAGCCGTTATCGGGCATACAGGCTCTGGCAAGTCCACTCTTCTTCAGCACCTGAATGGTCTCCTGAAGCCGACGAAGGGACAGATATCACTAGGCAGCACTGTTATTCAGGCAGGGAAAAAGAATAAAGAGCTAAAAGCCCTTCGAAAAAAAGTCGGAATCGTTTTCCAATTTCCTGAGCATCAATTATTCGAAGAAACAGTTCTTAAAGATATTTCATTCGGACCGATGAACTTTGGTGTGAAAAAAGAAGATGCTGAACAAAAAGCGAGAGAGATGCTGCAGCTTGTAGGTTTATCAGAAGAGCTTTTGGACAGATCGCCTTTTGAATTAAGCGGGGGGCAAATGCGCAGAGTTGCAATCGCCGGCGTACTTGCAATGGATCCTGAGGTACTTGTTCTTGATGAACCGACTGCAGGATTGGACCCAAGAGGGCGAAAAGAGATTATGGACATGTTTTATGAGCTTCATCAACGGGGAAACCTGACGACAATCCTAGTGACACACAGCATGGAGGATGCAGCTGCATACGCTGATGAAATGATTGTCATGCATAAAGGAACGATACAAGCATCAGGCAGTCCGCGTGATCTATTTTCACAAGGTGAAGAGATGGCTGGCTGGGGGCTGGATCTTCCGGAAACAATAAAATTCCAAAGACAGCTGGAAGCTGCACTAGGTGTCAGATTTAAAGGGCCTATGCTTACAATTGAAGATGCCGCAGCTCAAATCCGTGCTCTTTTTCAGGGGGAGAAGACCTTATGATGGACAGCATGATTATCGGCAAATACGTACCGGGCTCTTCACTTGTACATCGGCTTGATCCCAGAACAAAGCTTATCACGATCTTTTTATTTGTCTGTATCGTATTCCTAGCCAATAATGTGCAGACATATGCGCTGCTTGGATTATTTACTGTAGGCGTCGTCTCTTTAACAAGAGTTCCTTTCTCTTTTTTAATGAAAGGGTTAAAGCCTATCATCTGGATTGTCCTATTTACGTTCCTGCTTCACATTTTAATGACACATGAAGGGCCGGTTATCTTTCAATTAGGCGTTTTCAAAATCTACGAGGGCGGTTTGGTTCAAGGGATATTCATTTCTCTTAGATTCGTCTATCTGATTTTAATCACAACCTTATTAACGCTGACGACGACACCGATTGAGATTACCGATGGAATGGAACAGCTGCTGAATCCATTGAAAAAATTAAAGCTTCCTGTTCACGAGCTGGCTCTTATGATGTCTATTTCTTTGAGGTTTATTCCGACCTTGATGGAGGAGACAGATAAGATCATGAAGGCTCAGATGGCGCGTGGCGTTGATTTTACAAGCGGACCTGTCAAAGACCGAGTGAAGGCTATTGTTCCGCTTCTTGTCCCGCTCTTCGTCAGTGCGTTCAAACGCGCCGAAGAGCTTGCTGTGGCAATGGAAGCAAGGGGCTATCAAGGCGGAGAGGGACGTACGAAATACAGAAAGCTGGTATGGACAGGAAAAGACTCTTCTGTCATTGTCAGCTTGATGATTTTGGCTGCTTTGTTATTTTTCTTAAGGACTTAGAGGTGCTGTATGAGACTGAAATGCACGATTTCTTATGACGGACATTTGTTTAATGGATATCAGGTGCAACCGGGCAAAAGGACGGTTCAGGATGAACTTGAGAAGGCTTTGGCTGTCCTGCATAAGTCGAAAGACAGAATTCCGGTCGTATCGTCAGGAAGAACAGACAGCGGGGTTCACGCAGCCGGACAAGTCATACATTTTGATAGTCCGCTGTCTATCCCGGCGGAGAGATGGCCGTATGCCTTAAATGCACTGCTTCCGGACGATATCGCAGTCAAACAGGCAGAAATTGCGGATGATGGGTTCCATGCACGATTTAGCGCAGTCAAAAAAGAATATCGCTACTTTGTATACACGGAGAAACACCCGGACGTATTTAAACGGCATTACGCTTACCATTTTTCATATCACCTTAATGTGCAGAACATGAGAGAAGCGGCAAAGCATCTTATAGGAACACATGATTTTACAAGTTTTTGCGCGGCTAAAACAGAAGTGCAGGACAAGGTAAGAACGATTTACGAACTTGATTGGACTGAGACGGATGACGGCCTGCAAATGCGGATCATAGGCAGCGGTTTCTTATACAATATGGTCAGAATTATTGCAGGTACTTTGCTTGATGCAGGTATTGGAAAAATTTTTCCCGATGATGTGAAATCCATGCTGGAAGCGAAGGATCGCGAAGCGGCAGGCCGCACAGCACCGGGGCATGGACTATATTTATGGAACGTTTACTATGACAACTAAACCAGGTGTATAATATTTTCTTGACAGAGTCTGCATAAAGTTATAAGATATCATATGGTATGTATTTCAACCCCACGATAAGCCCCGGAACTTATTGTGTTGTGAAATAGAACGTAATCGAAGTTTATTGAAAATGACAGATCATTTAGGAGGGAAATTCAATGCGTACAACACCTATGGCTAACGCAAGTACTATTGAACGCAAGTGGTTAGTTGTTGATGCTGCTGGCAAGACTTTAGGTCGTCTTTCTACAGAAGTTGCATCTATCCTTCGCGGAAAACACAAACCAACTTATACACCACACGTTGATACAGGAGATCATGTGATCATCATCAACGCTGAAAAAATCGAGTTAACTGGTAAAAAGTTAACTGACAAAATCTACTACCGTCACACTCAACATCCAGGCGGATTAAAATCAAGAACTGCTCTTGAAATGCGTACAAACTACCCTGAGAAAATGCTTGAGCTTGCTATCAAAGGCATGCTTCCAAAAGGTTCTCTAGGTCGTCAAATGTTCAAAAAATTGAACGTATACCGTGGTTCTGAGCATCCACACGAAGCACAAAAACCTGAAGTTTACGAACTTCGCGGTTAATTAAAAAGGAGGTTACCAATTTGGCACAGGTTCAATATTACGGTACTGGCCGTCGTAAAAGCTCTGTAGCGCGTGTGCGTTTAGTTCCAGGAGAAGGTCGTATCGTCGTTAATAATCGTGAAATCAGCGAACATATCCCATCTGCAGCTTTAATCGAAGATATCAAACAACCATTAACTTTGACTGAAACAGCTGGAACTTATGATGTTTTAGTAAACGTACATGGAGGCGGCTTATCTGGTCAATCTGGAGCAATCCGTCACGGTATCGCTCGTGCTTTGCTTGAAGCAGATCCAGAATACCGTACAACTCTTAAACGTGCAGGTCTTCTGACTCGTGACGCTCGTATGAAAGAACGTAAAAAATACGGTCTTAAAGGCGCTCGTCGTGCACCTCAGTTCTCAAAACGTTAATTTTACGTTTTCAAGCTCTCGACCTTTTGTCGGGAGCTTTTTTGTTTTAATAAAACGTCCCATATACAATATCTTGCCATCTCCGCATACAGATAATAACCAATGAACGCTGAAAGAGCTAAGCAAAATGCTTGCTTATAAACGATCCCGCTGTAATAATCATGATAGCTTTCATTTCATTACCAGCTAGTTCGTTTCTGGAATCTGGTCAATTTTTTTATAGTTATGTCGTCAGTCCAGCTCATTCTAACCACTGCTCTCCCATCTGTTACATCTCTCTGCTGATTCTTCAACTGTATTATAGTTCGGAGGAACACTAGCTCTTTGCTCGTGACACCATTTGACGAAATAAGTGTAAATCTGATGACGTAAATCACATAGCTCCTTTGTGATTTTTTTGTTTTTTTATGAACTTTTTTCTAAATATGCAAAGGGAAAGCGGTATCAATCTAGAAATATTTGTTATACTCTATACAATAAAATAAGGAGATCGATTCATGAATGCGTTAAAACATAATAGCAAAGCCTGGGATCAAAAAGTAGAAACAGGCAATGAATGGACTGTTGCTGTTGAGCAGCAAGTCATCGAACAAGCGAAAAAAGGCAATTGGGATATAAGGGTAACACCAATGAAAGATGTTCCAAAGGATTGGTTTCCCCCTGTCAAAGGCCTGAAGGTGCTCTGTTTAGCTTCAGGAGGCGGTCAGCAAGGCCCTGTTTTGGCAGCCGCAGGAGCGGATGTCACTGTGTTAGATAACTCGGAAAAACAGCTGGATCAGGATAAAATGGTTGCTGAGCGTGATGGTCTCACGATACATACTGTCAAAGGAAGCATGGACGATCTTAGTCAATTTAAAGATGAATCATTTGATGTCATTGTACATCCTGTTGCCAATGTTTTTGTTGAGAATGTCCTCCCGGTCTGGAAGGAAGCGCACCGTGTGCTGAAGAGAAACGGCGCTCTAATTTCAGGTTTTGTAAATCCTGTCGTATTTCTGTTTGATGTAGATTTAGAACAGCAAGGTGTTTTAAAAGTAAAACACTCCATTCCATATGCCGACTCAGAAGATCTTCCAAAACATAAAGTGAAAAAACTGATTGAAAATAATGAGGCTCTGGAATTCGGGCATTCCCTAGAAGACCAAATCAAGGGCCAAATTGATGCCGGTTTTATCGTCACTGGTTTTTATGAAGATAAAGGCGGCTTTGTCTTGGACCAATATATCCATACATATTCTGCAACAAGAAGCGTGAAATTATGAAAAGCAGCGACCTATTAGAGGGGCTGCTTTTTTAATATCTCTTCGCAGAACACTTGTTCCACATCCTGCGAAAAGCTGCTAAATCCTCTTCTTTTTATTGATTCACACCTTCATTTGGGCGAATTTCCAACCGAATTCTGGCATTGTTTCATCATCCGAACCTCAAAATATCGGTATAAGGAGAGTGAATTTTATATGGCAGAAGTACTGTCTTTTATGGATGTGAAACGCCAAAAGGATTTTGAATTAGAAAAGAACTTGCTCAAAGAACTCTCTCTGAGACAAATTATTCAGTCTGTTAAGGACTGTTTGGAACCATTATTCCCGTTTTTACATGATGAAAGAGATATTATTAGCGAAGGCTGTATTGATTTTGCGATAGAAGCTTATTTGTTAGGCGGACGTTTTGGGATATTCGGCTATTACGGAGAATCCATGCAGAGCATCAGTGCCCGCTCTGCAAGAGAAGAAGAAGAGCTTCGGATGGAGTTTTTTGATTATCTCTATAATTGGATACACGAGCAATACGCGACATTTGATAAAAATACGGTGTATGAAGCAGCACGCAAGTTCATTAAAGACTGGTGGACAGCGGGATTTGTCCAAAGAGAAAAACAGTGTAAGCTTCGCATGCGATAATCATATTTCCCGGCCCTGTCCCATAGTTATGTA
This sequence comes from Bacillus cabrialesii, assembly GCF_004124315.2. Taxonomy (GTDB): domain Bacteria; phylum Bacillota; class Bacilli; order Bacillales; family Bacillaceae; genus Bacillus; species Bacillus cabrialesii. The sequence continues at coordinate 157,527 of NZ_CP096889.1, forward strand.
ATAACGGACAAGCGGGAGGGGAAGGGATGAGGAAAAAGCTTAAATGGCTCAGTTTTTTGCTAGGCTTCATCGTATTATTATTTCTGTTCAAGTATCAGTTCAGCAATAACGATTCTTGGAAGCCGTGGAGTCTGCCCTTGAGCGGGAAAATTATATATCTAGATCCAGGTCATGGCGGGCCTGACGGCGGAGCAGTCGGCGGAAAGATGTTAGAGAAGGATGTAACCTTGGAAGTGGCCTTTAGAGTCAGGGATTACCTTCAGGAACAAGGAGCGCTTGTCATCATGACCAGGGAAAGTGATACTGATCTCGCTCCAGAAGGAACGAAGGGCTACAGCAGACGAAAAGCGGAAGACTTAAGACAGCGAGTTAAATTAATTAACCATTCAGAGGCTGAACTCTATATCAGCATTCACCTCAATGCAATTCCGTCGCAAAAATGGAGCGGAGCCCAAAGCTTTTATTACGGAAAATATGCGGAAAATGAGAAAGTCGCGAAATACATTCAAGATGAATTGAGAAGAAATCTGGAAAATACAACCCGGAAAGCGAAGCGGATTCATGGTATCTACTTAATGCAAAACGTCACCAAACCGGGGGCGCTTGTGGAAGTCGGATTTTTATCCAATCCGAGTGAAGCAAAGCTGCTCGGGAAACCGAAATACCAGGACAAGGTGGCATCTTCCATATATAAAGGCATTTTGCGATATTTCACAGAAAAAGGAGACCCTCCAGAGTAAAGGAGGGTTTTCTTATGGTTTGAAGCATAAGACACCCGCCATTTATGTATGATATAATAATGATTGTAAACGAATACACAAAAGGGTGAGGTTCGATGATAAGAGAAGATGAAGTAAGAAAACTAGTCGGTGAAATGCGCGAACCTTTTCTTCAAAGACCTCTGGGAGAATTGGATGCCGTTAAAGAAATTAAAATAAAGCCTGAAAAACGGCATGTCAGTGTAAAAGTCGCTCTTGCAAAAACCGGTACTGCAGAACAAATGCAGATTCAGCAAGAGATTGTAAACGTCTTAAAAGGGGCAGGAGCTGAGACGGTCGGCCTTCGATTTGAAGAGCTGCCGGAAGAAACGGTTGCTAAATTCCGGGCGCCGTCAGCTGAGAAAAAAACATTGTTAAATATGGATAACCCGCCAGTCTTTCTTGCTGTAGCAAGCGGAAAAGGCGGCGTAGGTAAGTCAACTGTGTCAGTAAACCTTGCTATTTCTCTGGCTCGTCTCGGGAAAAAGGTCGGTTTAATTGATGCGGATATTTATGGCTTCAGTGTGCCGGATATGATGGGCATCACTGTGCGTCCAACAATCGAAGGAGAAAAATTGCTTCCAGTTGAACGCTTCGGGGTAAAGGTGATGTCAATGGGCTTTTTCGTAGAAGAAAATGCTCCGGTCGTATGGAGAGGACCAATGCTTGGCAAAATGCTGAATAACTTTTTCCACGAAGTAGAGTGGGGAGAAGTAGACTATATTGTTCTTGATCTTCCGCCTGGAACAGGGGACGTCGCTCTCGATGTACATACAATGCTTCCGAGCTGCAAAGAAATCATCGTATCGACGCCGCATCCAACAGCCGCTTTTGTCGCGGCCAGAGCGGGCTCTATGGCGATTAAAACCGATCATGAGGTCGTTGGTGTCATAGAGAATATGGCTTATTATGAAAGCGCAAAGACAGGGGAAAGAGAGTATGTCTTTGGAAAAGGCGGAGGAGATAAACTAGCTGAGGAACTAAATGTGCCTTTGCTCGGCAGAATCCCGTTGAAGCAGCCTGATTGGGATAAGGATCAATTTGCTCCGTCTGTTTATGACGAAAATCATCCCATCGGAGAAATATATCAGGACATTGCAAAAGAATTAGTTGCCAAAATGTCAGTGCGAGTATAAAAAAGGTGAACCGGGATGTCTATATATCCCGGCTTCCCTTTATTCACTTTCTTTAGCGGTGTCTTTTGCTGCTTTTTTCAGCTCATCTTCGAACTGTTTTTTGTAAAGCGGACTAGAAAGGGTTTCGTTAATAACCTCTTCTAGATAACTTCGGAATTCTTGGCTTTTTGCCAGTTCGCTGTACTTTTTATTCATGCCCGGATCTTGCATAACACCCATCAGCATCTTCTGATAATCCGGATCCTTCATCAGTTTTTTTATCACTTTTTCATGCTCTGTCTGAAGAGTTTTAGCAAAACCTTCGGCAAAATCAGTGTCTTCAAAGATGTTTTTCCAAAATTCCTCACCTTTTTTAGAGGTAAGTGTTTTTTCTATTGTTCCTTTAATCGCATCTTGGTCAATCACCAGCGCTTCATTCATCGCATCATCGTTTAATAATTCCTTAATGGCTTTCTTTCCATCATCAGTTTTTAATATATCAACAACCATTTTTTTGGTCTGATCATAGTCCATATCCGCTGCTTGGTCTTTTGGAGCACAAGCTGTTACAGATAATAACAAAAAACAGCTCATCAATAGCGTTTTGGCTTTTGACATGCTTAAGCTCCTTTCAGATACTTGTCTTACTTTTAATATGATTCATCTGTTTGGAATTATACATAACAAAATATCGCGGTTTTGCGATTTTTGAGAGGATGAATAAAGAAATGAAAAGCCGTGGTTTAGTTCGTTTTTTCTTTTCTATCTTAGCTGTCGGAGCGATTATTACGAGTATTGTGGGTTTTGCTTTAAAATGGGGAGAATATAAGGGGCTGTTTCTTGCTTTCGAAGCGGGGCAGATCTTCTCTGTTTTACTTTGGTTTATCGGTGTAGGCATGATTTTCAGTGTAATCAGCCAAATGGGTTTTTTCGTGTTTTTAACAGTTCATCGGTTTGCGCTTGAGATATTAAGGTCCTCATCTTTGTGGAATTTGCTTCAATTGTTTTTTATTCTGTTTGTTGCTTTTGATCTCATGTACGTCCGTTTTTTATTTTTTGGAGAGAGCGGGGAATCGATGGCGGGCTATGCGTGGCTGCCGGTATTTTTACTGATCTTTGGTGTGATCACAGCTTATTTAAAGCAAAAGCAGTCCTCTAAGAAAACGTTTATGTCATCGTTATTTTTAATGGTTGTGATTACTGCATTAGAATGGTTTCCTGCGTTAAGAGTAAATAATGAGGACTGGCTTTATTTAATGCTTTTTCCGTTAATGGCGTGTAATGCTTTCCAATTGCTGATGCTGCCGAAGTTTGCAGCGAAGTAATTACTTCACCTCAGAGGATTTGGCATCTGAATTTGCGATAAGATCACCCACGGTTACATTTTTTAATCCTTTCTCTTTCAGCTGATGGATGATATCGGGCAACGCTTCTTCTGTTTGTTTTGCCGAGTCGGAGGCGTGTAAAAGAATAATATCTCCTCCGGAAACTTGTTTGGTCGCATTGTCGATGATTTTCTCAACGCCGGGATTTGTCCAATCTTGAGAGTTCACACTGTAATGAACGACTGTATAATTGTATTGCTTTGCGACCGTTAGAACATTCTTGTTAAATTGTCCGGTAGGGGGTCTTAATAGCTGTATGTCTTCGATCCCTAACTTTTCAAAGACAGTTTGCGCACGGTTAATGTCCTTTTTTATTTCACTGCTCTCTAAATTGGCGTAGTTTTTATAGGCGTAGCCCATGCTCCCGATTTGATGGCCATCCTTTACGATACGCGCCACTGTGTCAGGGTGGCGTTCTGCCCAAGAAGCGGAAAGGAAAAATGTCGCATTTTTAACTCCGTTCGCTTTCAGAGTATCAAGAATGGGTTCTGCTTTCTCATCACCCCAGCTGATATCAAAAGTAAGTGCGATGTCTTTCGAGTCTGTTTCTCCTTTATAAATGGCTTTAGGTCCAGTGTCAGTTGAAAACACGGGAAGCGGAACAGCTCTTTGGATATAAAAAAAGCTGGCTGCTGCAAATGCGGCGATAAGTATGATAATAAATTGTTTTACTCGTTTAATGTGCCACACATAGAAGTGATTCACTGATGATGCCTCCTTATCTTGTCCATCATTCTTGTGTTATATCTTATGAGCATGGCCAATCGAATATAACTGATAAAAAGTCTTTTTATATTCCGCTTAAATTAGGTGTTGACCTTTTGATAATATCCGTGATATATTGTTATTCGTCGCTGATAAACAGCCGACATTAACCAAAAGCTTCATTAAATACTTTGAAAAAAGTTGTTGACTTAAAAGAAGCTAAATGTTATAGTAATAAAGCTGCTTCGTTAAGCGGCAGTTATGATCTTTGAAAACTAAACAAGACAAAACGTACCTGTTAATTCATTTTTATAAAATCGCACAGCGATGTGCGTAGTCAGTCAAACTACTTTATCGGAGAGTTTGATCCTGGCTCAGGACGAACGCTGGCGGCGTGCCTAATACATGCAAGTCGAGCGGACAGATGGGAGCTTGCTCCCTGATGTTAGCGGCGGACGGGTGAGTAACACGTGGGTAACCTGCCTGTAAGACTGGGATAACTCCGGGAAACCGGGGCTAATACCGGATGCTTGTTTGAACCGCATGGTTCAAACATAAAAGGTGGCTTCGGCTACCACTTACAGATGGACCCGCGGCGCATTAGCTAGTTGGTGAGGTAACGGCTCACCAAGGCAACGATGCGTAGCCGACCTGAGAGGGTGATCGGCCACACTGGGACTGAGACACGGCCCAGACTCCTACGGGAGGCAGCAGTAGGGAATCTTCCGCAATGGACGAAAGTCTGACGGAGCAACGCCGCGTGAGTGATGAAGGTTTTCGGATCGTAAAGCTCTGTTGTTAGGGAAGAACAAGTACCGTTCGAATAGGGCGGTACCTTGACGGTACCTAACCAGAAAGCCACGGCTAACTACGTGCCAGCAGCCGCGGTAATACGTAGGTGGCAAGCGTTGTCCGGAATTATTGGGCGTAAAGGGCTCGCAGGCGGTTTCTTAAGTCTGATGTGAAAGCCCCCGGCTCAACCGGGGAGGGTCATTGGAAACTGGGGAACTTGAGTGCAGAAGAGGAGAGTGGAATTCCACGTGTAGCGGTGAAATGCGTAGAGATGTGGAGGAACACCAGTGGCGAAGGCGACTCTCTGGTCTGTAACTGACGCTGAGGAGCGAAAGCGTGGGGAGCGAACAGGATTAGATACCCTGGTAGTCCACGCCGTAAACGATGAGTGCTAAGTGTTAGGGGGTTTCCGCCCCTTAGTGCTGCAGCTAACGCATTAAGCACTCCGCCTGGGGAGTACGGTCGCAAGACTGAAACTCAAAGGAATTGACGGGGGCCCGCACAAGCGGTGGAGCATGTGGTTTAATTCGAAGCAACGCGAAGAACCTTACCAGGTCTTGACATCCTCTGACAATCCTAGAGATAGGACGTCCCCTTCGGGGGCAGAGTGACAGGTGGTGCATGGTTGTCGTCAGCTCGTGTCGTGAGATGTTGGGTTAAGTCCCGCAACGAGCGCAACCCTTGATCTTAGTTGCCAGCATTCAGTTGGGCACTCTAAGGTGACTGCCGGTGACAAACCGGAGGAAGGTGGGGATGACGTCAAATCATCATGCCCCTTATGACCTGGGCTACACACGTGCTACAATGGACAGAACAAAGGGCAGCGAAACCGCGAGGTTAAGCCAATCCCACAAATCTGTTCTCAGTTCGGATCGCAGTCTGCAACTCGACTGCGTGAAGCTGGAATCGCTAGTAATCGCGGATCAGCATGCCGCGGTGAATACGTTCCCGGGCCTTGTACACACCGCCCGTCACACCACGAGAGTTTGTAACACCCGAAGTCGGTGAGGTAACCTTTTAGGAGCCAGCCGCCGAAGGTGGGACAGATGATTGGGGTGAAGTCGTAACAAGGTAGCCGTATCGGAAGGTGCGGCTGGATCACCTCCTTTCTAAGGATATTTACGGAATATAAGACCTTGGGTCTTATAAACAGAACGTTCCCTGTCTTGTTTAGTTTTGAAGGATCATTCCTTCGAAACGTGTTCTTTGAAAACTAGATAACAGTAGACATCACATTCAATTAGTAACACAAGATATCACGTAGTGATTCTTTTTAACGGTTAAGTTAGAAAGGGCGCACGGTGGATGCCTTGGCACTAGGAGCCGATGAAGGACGGGACGAACACCGATATGCTTCGGGGAGCTGTAAGCAAGCTTTGATCCGGAGATTTCCGAATGGGGAAACCCACCACTCGTAATGGAGTGGTATCCATATCTGAATTCATAGGATATGAGAAGGCAGACCCGGGGAACTGAAACATCTAAGTACCCGGAGGAAGAGAAAGCAAATGCGATTCCCTGAGTAGCGGCGAGCGAAACGGGATTAGCCCAAACCAAGAGGCTTGCCTCTTGGGGTTGTAGGACACTCTGCACGGAGTTACAAAAGAACGAGGTAGATGAAGAGGTCTGGAAAGGCCCGCCATAGGAGGTAACAGCCCTGTAGTCAAAACTTCGTTCTCTCCTGAGTGGATCCTGAGTACGGCGGAACACGTGAAATTCCGTCGGAATCCGGGAGGACCATCTCCCAAGGCTAAATACTCCCTAGTGACCGATAGTGAACCAGTACCGTGAGGGAAAGGTGAAAAGCACCCCGGAAGGGGAGTGAAAGAGATCCTGAAACCGTGTGCCTACAAGTAGTCAGAGCCCGTTAACGGGTGATGGCGTGCCTTTTGTAGAATGAACCGGCGAGTTACGATCCCGTGCAAGGTTAAGCAGAAGATGCGGAGCCGCAGCGAAAGCGAGTCTGAATAGGGCGCATGAGTACGTGGTCGTAGACCCGAAACCAGGTGATCTACCCATGTCCAGGGTGAAGTTCAGGTAACACTGAATGGAGGCCCGAACCCACGCACGTTGAAAAGTGCGGGGATGAGGTGTGGGTAGGGGTGAAATGCCAATCGAACCTGGAGATAGCTGGTTCTCTCCGAAATAGCTTTAGGGCTAGCCTCAAGGTAAGAGTCTTGGAGGTAGAGCACTGATTGGACTAGGGGCCCCTACCGGGTTACCGAATTCAGTCAAACTCCGAATGCCAATGACTTATCCTTGGGAGTCAGACTGCGAGTGATAAGATCCGTAGTCGAAAGGGAAACAGCCCAGACCGCCAGCTAAGGTCCCAAAGTATACGTTAAGTGGAAAAGGATGTGGAGTTGCTTAGACAACCAGGATGTTGGCTTAGAAGCAGCCACCATTTAAAGAGTGCGTAATAGCTCACTGGTCGAGTGACTCTGCGCCGAAAATGTACCGGGGCTAAACGTATCACCGAAGCTGCGGACTGTTCTTCGAACAGTGGTAGGAGAGCGTTCTAAGGGCTGTGAAGCCAGACCGGAAGGACTGGTGGAGCGCTTAGAAGTGAGAATGCCGGTATGAGTAGCGAAAGAGGGGTGAGAATCCCCTCCACCGAATGCCTAAGGTTTCCTGAGGAAGGCTCGTCCGCTCAGGGTTAGTCGGGACCTAAGCCGAGGCCGAAAGGCGTAGGCGATGGACAACAGGTTGATATTCCTGTACCACCTCCTCACCATTTGAGCAATGGGGGGACGCAGGAGGATAGGGTAAGCGCGGTATTGGATATCCGCGTCCAAGCAGTTAGGCTGGGAAATAGGCAAATCCGTTTCCCATAAGGCTGAGCTGTGATGGCGAGCGAAATATAGTAGCGAAGTTCCTGATTCCACACTGCCAAGAAAAGCCTCTAGCGAGGTGAGAGGTGCCCGTACCGCAAACCGACACAGGTAGGCGAGGAGAGAATCCTAAGGTGATCGAGAGAACTCTCGTTAAGGAACTCGGCAAAATGACCCCGTAACTTCGGGAGAAGGGGTGCTCTGTTAGGGTGCAAGCCCGAGAGAGCCGCAGTGAATAGGCCCAGGCGACTGTTTAGCAAAAACACAGGTCTCTGCGAAGCCGTAAGGCGAAGTATAGGGGCTGACGCCTGCCCGGTGCTGGAAGGTTAAGAGGAGCGCTTAGCGTAAGCGAAGGTGCGAATTGAAGCCCCAGTAAACGGCGGCCGTAACTATAACGGTCCTAAGGTAGCGAAATTCCTTGTCGGGTAAGTTCCGACCCGCACGAAAGGCGCAACGATCTGGGCACTGTCTCAACGAGAGACTCGGTGAAATTATAGTACCTGTGAAGATGCAGGTTACCCGCGACAGGACGGAAAGACCCCGTGGAGCTTTACTGCAGCCTGATATTGAATGTTGGTACAGCTTGTACAGGATAGGTAGGAGCCTTGGAAACCGGAGCGCCAGCTTCGGTGGAGGCATCGGTGGGATACTACCCTGGCTGTATTGACCTTCTAACCCGCCGCCCTTATCGGGCGGGGAGACAGTGTCAGGTGGGCAGTTTGACTGGGGCGGTCGCCTCCTAAAAGGTAACGGAGGCGCCCAAAGGTTCCCTCAGAATGGTTGGAAATCATTCGCAGAGTGTAAAGGCACAAGGGAGCTTGACTGCGAGACCTACAAGTCGAGCAGGGACGAAAGTCGGGCTTAGTGATCCGGTGGTTCCGCATGGAAGGGCCATCGCTCAACGGATAAAAGCTACCCCGGGGATAACAGGCTTATCTCCCCCAAGAGTCCACATCGACGGGGAGGTTTGGCACCTCGATGTCGGCTCATCGCATCCTGGGGCTGTAGTCGGTCCCAAGGGTTGGGCTGTTCGCCCATTAAAGCGGTACGCGAGCTGGGTTCAGAACGTCGTGAGACAGTTCGGTCCCTATCCGTCGCGGGCGCAGGAAATTTGAGAGGAGCTGTCCTTAGTACGAGAGGACCGGGATGGACGCACCGCTGGTGTACCAGTTGTTCTGCCAAGGGCATCGCTGGGTAGCTATGTGCGGACGGGATAAGTGCTGAAAGCATCTAAGCATGAAGCCCCCCTCAAGATGAGATTTCCCATTCCGCAAGGAAGTAAGATCCCTGAAAGATGATCAGGTTGATAGGTCTGAGGTGGAAGTGTGGCGACACATGGAGCTGACAGATACTAATCGATCGAGGACTTAACCACATTTTGATTGATGTCACACCTGTTATCTAGTTTTGAGAGAACACTCTCTAAAAGGCGGAAAGGCAAGGAAACTCCGCTAAGGGCTCTCACATCCTGTGAGAAACGCCCAGTACCTTCATCCTGAAGGCATTTGTTTGGTGGCGATAGCGAAGAGGTCACACCCGTTCCCATACCGAACACGGAAGTTAAGCTCTTCAGCGCCGATGGTAGTCGGGGGTTTCCCCCTGTGAGAGTAGGACGCCGCCAAGCAGATTTATTATATCTACCATGTTTGTTTATGAAGCTTATATTATTCCGCAGTAGCTCAGTGGTAGAGCTATCGGCTGTTAACCGATCGGTCGTAGGTTCGAGTCCTACCTGCGGAGCCATTGCTTCCATAGCTCAGCAGGTAGAGCACTTCCATGGTAAGGAAGAGGTCAGCGGTTCGAGCCCGCTTGGAAGCTTATCTAAAATACGTTGATCTTATGCAGTTTCCGCGAAATATGGAACTGTTATTTTTTTGTCTAAAATAGGTGGGTGTCATACGGGTGGCAAATTAGAGAATTTCTCTAAAATGTCCCCGTTTTTAATATATTATTGATTGCATCAGCAACTAATATATCTGATTCACGGTTAGCATGAGTGTAAATATTCAATGTGGTTTGAACGTTCGCGTGGCCAAGCCTTTGAGAAATTGCTTTAATGTTTAATCCAGGTACTTTCCCAATTTGATTTATTAACATTGTCGCGTGTGAGTGTCTCATATCATGAAGACGCCCTGCCTTGATATCGTGTCTCTTAGTGAATCTCTGCCACCATGTTTAAATTTGCTTTTACTGGTGGATTTCGTAGAGGTGAACTATTGGCAATCGATGAAACAGATTTATTTTTTGATACTAATGAAGTCAGAATTGATAAGTCTTTACAATATACAAAGAAGAAAGGTTATCGGTTTAAAGATCCTAAAAGTAATTCTTTCCGTTAAGTTACGATGCCTCCTGTCATAACTCTGTTCCTCAATGAAGCGTGTTCATCTAATAGCATAAAGATTTCCTTTATTTCTTCTTCAGTATAAAATTTCGTATCATTATATTTTTGTTTTTGCCGCTTTACATTTTCTGCTGGGTTTTCCTTTATAATTTTCCACTGCTGCTCTTCCTAAGATATCTCTAATGATTCGATATTTTGCATGAATGCTTGATGTTGAGACATCATTTTCTCGTTGGTATTCTTCTAAGAAATTTAATATGTGAATCGGCTGAATCTCGTCTAAGTACATGTCTCCAAAATAGGGCTGTATTTCTTTCCCCATAAAATATTCATAAGTTTCACGAGTTTTATCATCGAGATGATCCAGAGCGTATTTTTTCTCCCAGTCCTCTATGAACATATTAAATGTTCGTTTGTGTGGTGTGATATAAGCGCCGGCTTCAACTTTGTTTTGAATTTATACCATTCACTCTCCAAGTAATTGCGCAGCTTTTTAGTGGTTTTTAATAAAGCCGGATCCTCTATTCTAATTGTTTTGACCTTTCTTTTACGCTTGCTCTTTACCGATATCAACAACTAATCGATATGACTTTTCGCCTCTTTTTTCAATTGTTGGCATATAAAATTTTCTCCCTTTCTTTATTCTTTTGAATCATGAATGATTGGTACTTAAAGGTGAATAGCTTATAGAAGTACATATCCAATCTTGAAATCATGATTGAACTGGGTATAAAATAAGATTAGTTCTATAGGTGAAAAGACAAGCTATATACAATATCGCAACAGCGCTCGGAATAATCTGAGGGCTGTTTATTTTTTTGAATTTCATGTTCAAAAGTTTTTAACAAATAACCCGTTATCCCCACTTTAACTATTTACTTATTGATCCTATTATTGGAATAAGTTTTATATTACCAATAAAAAAGGCCGCCCATTACATATTAGTTTATAGGACGGCCTTCATTCTTGATATCTGGCACTTGGCTGATGTTTTAATAAACTTGAGAAATCAATCGTATATTATATTTTTTCCTTCTTCGCTTAACTTTTTTAAAGATGTAAGCATATGATTTATTTCTTCATCGGAATGTCTTTCCCATGAACCTAATTCAGCTACTATTTTCAAGGGAGATTTAGATCTATAAGAACGTGTTGGGTTTCCAGGAAATTTTTTGTCAGTTAAATTCGGATCATTTTCAAACTCACCTAATGGTTCTACAATATAAATTCTCTCTTTTGAATTAGATCTTGCTAATTCAGCACCCCATTTAGCAGCATTTAATGTTCCTGTGAAATAGATATGGTTGGACTTTTTATCCTGATAATTGGATAAGTACAGCGGCTCAAGCAGGTCTCCAATTTTTAGTTCTGCTTTAGTACCATGAAAAAATGGACCTGGATCTAAGACATTTTTCTTGTCGTTCATATAGCCACACCCCTTATACTTTTTGACTTGCGTATAACAGTATAAGGCCGGACATGAGTGGAAAAACAGTCTATAAATAATTTTCAAATAGGGTTATAATAAAAGTAGAGATTAAGATGTTATCGGAAACTAACCATCCAAATAAAAAAAGACTGCTAAATATTGAGCAGTCTTTTTTTTATTTCTAAACTCCCCAGCTTCTTTATGAAATGTATTCATCTCTTTGTTGAATCTGTTTCAATAATTCTTGGTTAAATTTCATTTACTCCTCTTTAAAATTTTCAAATTGTTTTAGTAATTGATCGTCACCTTGAGAAATCAACAAACTCAGCAACAAGTGTCTTTACAAAATGGTAGGATTGATGTAAAAGAGCAAGCCTAAATGGTTTTCTCTTTTTTTAGTATCTGTATTTCTAAAATCACCGACAAAAACCCGATAAAAAGCCGACAAAATGGGTGCTTTTTTCGATAGCGTTTTGTCATACGATAGAGACAAGAAAATGATCGTGAATAACAGTCCAAAAAGGAGATACGTACGGACGCTGATCTTTTGTACAGAAAATTGTACAGCTGATTGGTGGCCGTTTTTTTTATGGCCATACCAGGAGACGCACCTTTCCTTTATCAAGTGTCACCCGGATGTATCGAATGACTATGAAGGTCGTTAGCTTCACAGGAGGAGCGGCTGGAGTCTATGCAGTATTGCGCGCGATAGTCACGGGGCACGCGAGCGGTGAGATCCCGCTTGCAAGGAAAGTCTTACACCGGCTCTCCATTTTCTTTGCTTCCTCCTGGGGAAAATCTGCGGGCCACAAATAAAAGCGAATAACGTAAGGCGGTGCTTATTCGGCAAGGAGTAATGAAAGATGAAGATGAGAGACGTTATATCTGCTGACACGAAACAGCAGCTTAAAAAAGTGTTAAGTCCCTCAACAAAGGCAGATGAACCTGACGAGAAACGGATTGGGAAGAAATCATGGGAACGAGACGTGACACCTTCAGACGTGTGGGCGGCCGAATCCGGAGAAAGTGAAATGATGGGAACAGCCGTCATGTATCGGGAGTATGGCTGCCGGTGCTTTGCGAGAGGGATAGGAGCACAAAAGGGAGGAAATCGGAATGGCTTCATTAAAGGGAGTAAGCGCCAATCCAACAAAACAGAATCATACTTGGATTCCTAAATATTGAAAAAGTGCCTCCGATATAAGTTTAGGAGGTGATTATTTATATGCAAAACCAACCAAATAATTGAATTTGATAATCATAGATGCAGAAATTTATTTGCAACGAATTGAAAAGAACATACATAAAAAAGCTTCTCTGATCAAATTTCATTTAGAGAAGAAATCAAAAAGTGCCATGATAGAAAGCAAATTCAAATGCTCCTGGGCAGGTTGGAAGATATGATCGAAAATAAAAAAGCATCAAGTCACTTTACTACAGCTTTCTTTGCAATTCTGTCTTTTATTATAGGGAGTACATTAAATTATGGTCTCAGTCTGACAGAAGAAGCAGAAGGAAACGCTGTTTCGACAATTATCATATTGTTTTTTTATACTGCCGGAGGAATTTGGTTTATATCATCTTTTAAGTATTCAAAGAGACTAAGAAAATTGAGCAGTTATAAAAGATTATTACAAGAGTGTTTAGAAGAAATGTCAGATAAAAGACATTTTAGAAGAAGAGTATAAACAAGCTCCAGACACCTTACTGAATAAGGTGTTTTTTTATTGGAGGCGAAACATCATGGATATTAGAACTATGCCACTAGAAAAGATTAACCCCGCTCCATACAATCCCCGGTCCCTTTCTGATGATGAAAAAGAAAATCTCCTTCTCCTGCTTAGTGCCGAGTTGTTAGAGAACATCAGTCAATCAAAAGAGAAATACCGGAATATCATTCAAGCAGGTATCGCCCAGTGGGGCAAAGACTTCCAAAGCGGCCATATCAAGGTGAATACTGTGGACGATTTAAAAAAGCTCATAGAGCTTGATATAAAGCTTGTTATAGAGCTTCAGAAGTACTAATTAATCACATATCAAAACGCCATAAAAACTTCTTATGGCGTCTGCTATTCACAGGGAGGTGAATTCAAAAAGGCCGCTTTTGATTGAAGTGCCTCATACTAATAAAGGAATGCAGCACCAACAATGATTAATAGAATGAATAGCACTACGATTAATACGAAGCTGCTACCATAGCCATTTGAGTAACCGTTTGACATGTTATCACCTCTTTTAGTGGAGATAATATAAGATATGCCAAGCAATAATATTCGACAATAGATTAAAGTCTAAAAAAGAAGAAATGAATATTTTGTCTAAAGGTGTAACACAAGACACATCAGCAAAATTATTAGTACAAACACAAACAATTATGAGGTCCGGAGGTGGGTTAGATGTAATGCCGAGACCACGAGATCCTAAACGAGATGAAGCGTTCCGGCTGTGGGAAGAAAGCGGCGGAACCCGCTTGCTAAAAGATATAGCTGAGGAGCTCGGTTGTTCCCCTTCACTTATTCGTAAGTGGAAAAACCAAGATCATTGGGAAGAAAAATTGAATGGTAACGTTACTAAACGCCCTGGTGTTCCTAAAGGAAGTAAGAACGCCAAAGGGAATAGAGGCGGCGCGGCTCCTAAAGGAAAGAAAAACTCTGTGCATACCGGTGAGTATGAATCAATCTTATTTGATTTTATGGATGATACAGAAAAAGAGCTGTTTGGCCAGGTCGAAACAGACCCGCTCTATCAAATTGATCTAACAATAAGGGAGCTGAGCCTTCGGGAGCGGCAGATGATGCAGAGAATAAGCAAAATAGAAAACGGCTTGAATGAAACGCAACGCCGCGTCCTTCAGCAATTGCGAAAGGTCAAAGACATCGTGCCGACCAAGGACCAGAAAACCGGTTTAGTTAAGCACCGGGCACTTATGAATGAGCGCCTTGTCGTTACAGAAATTGAAGAGGTATCTGAGCCGAGTGTAGATAAAATTCTCCGCTTAGAGGAAGCGATGACCCGAGTTACTGATAAGTGGCTAAAAGCCATCCGACAGAAACATGATATGACTCGATCAATGGATGAACAAGAATTGAAGCTGCGCGGTATTATCTTACAAATGAGACCAAACAAGCAGAGCTTGAAAGGCTCACAGCCCGTCCGGTTGATAATTCAGTTCACATTACGATAAAGCGCAAGCGTAAGGATGAGGACAAATGATTGAAAAGGTAAAGCCAGTAAATCCACACTTTGAAGATTTTCTTTTTGATTGGAATCAAAAGCTTCAGTTTCTAGTTCGGCGGTTATGGGTCCTCGAAGAGTTATCATGTGGCGCTCAAGATAGTTCTTAAATTACTGGAAGAGAAGCGGACCGTGATTGTCGTTAGGGAAGTATACGACACACACAGGGACTCTACTTTCTGCCCTCTTTGATGAAATTATTAATGACCTTGAGATCGATCATATTGTCAGGTGTGTATCTTCACCAATGCAGATCCGCTTTCCAAACGGCGGCCGGATCATATTTAAAGGGCTGGATAAGCCGGCCAAGCTGAAATCAATCAATAACGTTTCTCTCATATGGATTGAGGAATGTTCTGAGGTGAAGTATGAGGGTTTCAAGGAGCTGCTTGGACGTCTGCGTCACCCAACGTTGCCGCTTCATATGATTCTTTCAACAAACCCGGTCGGAGAAGATAACTGGACATATAAGCATTTCTTCAAAGATGATCGCCAAAAACGGTTTGTGCTCGATGATAAAGAGCTATACGCTCTTATTATATGAGAGGGTTATTCTGTTTTAACAGCTGTTAGAGAGTCAAACGCTATAAAGTTTGTATCCCCCTTTAAGTCCTTCACATGTAACAGTCGTTTAATTTCATTTATGTAATGAACATGTCCGATTATGTCCTCAATAAAGCTATTTCTATAAAAACTAATGGTTAGAGCCGCATTGTTCTCCATTGCTTCATCTGACCATTTCCATATTTTTTAATTTGAGATAGGTTAAGAACTGACACTTTTTCATTTTTTTGCGGTCGAACGAAGCGGTTCCAGATAATGATATTCGGGGCTGCCTGACGATAGAATTTACGCGCCAAAGACGAAAACGAAACTGAAAACATTATTCAAATGAAAAAATCCCCCGTTTTAGGGGATTTAAAGAGGGAAATCTCTTTATCCTCTCTGAGGAAAACACCGTTAACGGCGCTTTGAGAACTCTCGAAAAATCTGGGCGACGCGATAGAAGGCTTCCTTCGGTTCCCACGGGGGTAATGACTGTGATCGAGGGTCGTCATGGCCAAAAGTCTTGACCAGAGAGAAGGAAGCCAGGTCGTGATCCTTTGCCCCTTCACCGAATCGCATGGCTGGTTTGGAGAACTCGAATACAAAGACAGCATCCACATCTGCCCCATTGAGAAGTTCCAACTGTGTTCCAATGTAGTCCGCTTGCTCTCGCTCGCTGCGTTTCGGGACCACGCCGTCCTTAAAAATTCCCGTTCCGTCTGGATTTACTCCCTGTAAAACGGTGAAGCCGCCGTCACCCAGCTTACCTGCTCATTCATATGTACAAGATCCGACTTCCATTATAGCGATCGGAAGGTCTTCCCGACGATAGCGTTCTAGACCTGCAATATACTCTTCGTCTGTTTCTGCGTGTCGGTAGTAGTCGACTCCGACAATGTCGAAGATGCTCCAGTCAACTTCTTCCCACACGCCGGCTGAGTACGTCAGCTGTCCTCCGAAGACTGGGCGAACCGTTTCGACGAAGGATCGAAGTGCTTGATTGAGGAGGACTGCCTTCTCTGCCAAAACATCAGAACTACAGATTTAAGACTCTCCAACTGCTTGCTAAGCCACATGCCGCGGTCCGCCCATGATTTTCCCGGGAAGATACCGTCACTAAAAATCGTCAACTCGAAACCGATAACGAATACGATATTAACACCAGCAAGTCTCAGTCGTTGGCCTCTTCTGCGGCCTCAGCAAGGTAGGAACGCGTCTCCTCGATCGTCGCGCCCATTTTCCAAGGGTTGAAGAAGACGGTGAGCCCGGCCGCATGGGCGGTGTGTGCAGCGACCACGAGACGACCAATTTCTTCACCTTCAATGCGTATTGCATTCGCGTGCAAGTTGTGGGCAATCGTGTTGATGTCGTACATCACGAGTGAGGGGTCAAAAGGTTCGACAGATATCGCGTCAGGAGAAAACCTTAAGCCGACCTATACCAGTATATATCCAACTTTTGCTTGAAGTGCTTGTCATACATTCTCGCCCATCTGGAGAGTAATTTTAAGTAGTTTTTCTTCATTCCTAATAGAATGTATTCGTGCTATTCTAATTCACTATTTTCCTAATTGTAAAGGCATCTTGACTACTTTGTCCAAAAGGGAATTATGCAGCAGACAAAACAGCCTTAGATATGATTTACATGAAAAATGATGCCTCTTTTTTAAAAAGATCAATCATTGTTCATCAAATAAATCAAGACTATATCCGAGCATTTTGTTTTAGGAGCCGTCAAACAAAGACGCTTACAATCGAAAATATCCTTGCTGTTTCTCCTGGAGCACTAAAAGAGGGATCGGGAATTATGCGTAAAACTACAGAAAGACAATATGAAACGCTCTGAGTGATCGAAAAATACATTAATGAAAAGGGGTTTGCTCCTACTTAAAGAGAGCTAATGAATATGTTAGGTTAGGGTTAACCTCGCCGAGTACAGTGAAAGAACTGTTAGATGCTCTGAAAAGAAAGGAATATGTAACTTGGGAAGTGGGATCAACCAAGAACATTGAAAGTTGTTAAGTGAAATGCCATCTTATAATAGATGGTTTTTTATTTTGCACTCATTTTTAATTTTAATGAATTATTGTCAGGTTTAATTTCAGGTGTCCGCCACCCAGGGTGGCGGAAAGGTGGTAAACATGATTATTCGCCACCTTTCTAAATTTGTTTAAACCGTATTGACATTTATCAAATCCCTGCTATAATTACTTTTGTTCTAAGAAACCGGATGTAAACTTTCAAGATGCTCTTCCATGGTAAGGTAAGGAAGAGGTCAGCGGTTCGAGCCTGCTTGGAAGCTTTATTAAGTGTATTATTACCAAGGTTTCTCAAAAAGGAGAAAGCTTTTTTTATTGTGATATGCGGAAGTAGTTCAGTGGTAGAACATCACCTTGCCAAGGTGGGGGTCGCGGGTTCGAATCCCGTCTTCCGCTCCATTTTACCCAACGGGATATTGTAAAATTGATTGCGCCCGTAGCTCAATTGGATAGAGCGTTTGACTACGGATCAAAAGGTTAGGGGTTCGACTCCTCTCGGGCGCGCCATTATTCTATTAGAATAAACAGGAAATCGGGAAGTAGCTCAGCTTGGTAGAGCACATGGTTTGGGACCATGGGGTCGCAGGTTCGAATCCTGTCTTCCCGACCATTTTTTATGGGGCCTTAGCTCAGCTGGGAGAGCGCCTGCTTTGCACGCAGGAGGTCAGCGGTTCGATCCCGCTAGGCTCCACCAAAGTTTTTTCAAAAAGTTGTTGACTTTGAGAAAGTGACGTTGTATACTAATAAAGTTGCTTTAACAAAGCGAACAAACGAAATGATCTTTGAAAACTAAACAAGACAAAACGTACCTGTTAATTCATTTTTATAAAATCGCACAGTGATGTGCGTAGTCAGTCAAACTACTTTATCGGAGAGTTTGATCCTGGCTCAGGACGAACGCTGGCGGCGTGCCTAATACATGCAAGTCGAGCGGACAGATGGGAGCTTGCTCCCTGATGTTAGCGGCGGACGGGTGAGTAACACGTGGGTAACCTGCCTGTAAGACTGGGATAACTCCGGGAAACCGGGGCTAATACCGGATGCTTGTTTGAACCGCATGGTTCAAACATAAAAGGTGGCTTCGGCTACCACTTACAGATGGACCCGCGGCGCATTAGCTAGTTGGTGAGGTAACGGCTCACCAAGGCAACGATGCGTAGCCGACCTGAGAGGGTGATCGGCCACACTGGGACTGAGACACGGCCCAGACTCCTACGGGAGGCAGCAGTAGGGAATCTTCCGCAATGGACGAAAGTCTGACGGAGCAACGCCGCGTGAGTGATGAAGGTTTTCGGATCGTAAAGCTCTGTTGTTAGGGAAGAACAAGTACCGTTCGAATAGGGCGGTACCTTGACGGTACCTAACCAGAAAGCCACGGCTAACTACGTGCCAGCAGCCGCGGTAATACGTAGGTGGCAAGCGTTGTCCGGAATTATTGGGCGTAAAGGGCTCGCAGGCGGTTTCTTAAGTCTGATGTGAAAGCCCCCGGCTCAACCGGGGAGGGTCATTGGAAACTGGGGAACTTGAGTGCAGAAGAGGAGAGTGGAATTCCACGTGTAGCGGTGAAATGCGTAGAGATGTGGAGGAACACCAGTGGCGAAGGCGACTCTCTGGTCTGTAACTGACGCTGAGGAGCGAAAGCGTGGGGAGCGAACAGGATTAGATACCCTGGTAGTCCACGCCGTAAACGATGAGTGCTAAGTGTTAGGGGGTTTCCGCCCCTTAGTGCTGCAGCTAACGCATTAAGCACTCCGCCTGGGGAGTACGGTCGCAAGACTGAAACTCAAAGGAATTGACGGGGGCCCGCACAAGCGGTGGAGCATGTGGTTTAATTCGAAGCAACGCGAAGAACCTTACCAGGTCTTGACATCCTCTGACAATCCTAGAGATAGGACGTCCCCTTCGGGGGCAGAGTGACAGGTGGTGCATGGTTGTCGTCAGCTCGTGTCGTGAGATGTTGGGTTAAGTCCCGCAACGAGCGCAACCCTTGATCTTAGTTGCCAGCATTCAGTTGGGCACTCTAAGGTGACTGCCGGTGACAAACCGGAGGAAGGTGGGGATGAC
The DNA here is from genome assembly GCF_004124315.2 of Bacillus cabrialesii. GTDB lineage: Bacteria > Bacillota > Bacilli > Bacillales > Bacillaceae > Bacillus > Bacillus cabrialesii. Next base: position 176,768 of record NZ_CP096889.1, read on the forward strand.
GTCAAATCATCATGCCCCTTATGACCTGGGCTACACACGTGCTACAATGGACAGAACAAAGGGCAGCGAAACCGCGAGGTTAAGCCAATCCCACAAATCTGTTCTCAGTTCGGATCGCAGTCTGCAACTCGACTGCGTGAAGCTGGAATCGCTAGTAATCGCGGATCAGCATGCCGCGGTGAATACGTTCCCGGGCCTTGTACACACCGCCCGTCACACCACGAGAGTTTGTAACACCCGAAGTCGGTGAGGTAACCTTTTAGGAGCCAGCCGCCGAAGGTGGGACAGATGATTGGGGTGAAGTCGTAACAAGGTAGCCGTATCGGAAGGTGCGGCTGGATCACCTCCTTTCTAAGGATATTTACGGAATATAAGACCTTGGGTCTTATAAACAGAACGTTCCCTGTCTTGTTTAGTTTTGAAGGATCATTCCTTCGAAACGTGTTCTTTGAAAACTAGATAACAGTAGACATCACATTCAATTAGTAACACAAGATATCACGTAGTGATTCTTTTTAACGGTTAAGTTAGAAAGGGCGCACGGTGGATGCCTTGGCACTAGGAGCCGATGAAGGACGGGACGAACACCGATATGCTTCGGGGAGCTGTAAGCAAGCTTTGATCCGGAGATTTCCGAATGGGGAAACCCACCACTCGTAATGGAGTGGTATCCATATCTGAATTCATAGGATATGAGAAGGCAGACCCGGGGAACTGAAACATCTAAGTACCCGGAGGAAGAGAAAGCAAATGCGATTCCCTGAGTAGCGGCGAGCGAAACGGGATTAGCCCAAACCAAGAGGCTTGCCTCTTGGGGTTGTAGGACACTCTGCACGGAGTTACAAAAGAACGAGGTAGATGAAGAGGTCTGGAAAGGCCCGCCATAGGAGGTAACAGCCCTGTAGTCAAAACTTCGTTCTCTCCTGAGTGGATCCTGAGTACGGCGGAACACGTGAAATTCCGTCGGAATCCGGGAGGACCATCTCCCAAGGCTAAATACTCCCTAGTGACCGATAGTGAACCAGTACCGTGAGGGAAAGGTGAAAAGCACCCCGGAAGGGGAGTGAAAGAGATCCTGAAACCGTGTGCCTACAAGTAGTCAGAGCCCGTTAACGGGTGATGGCGTGCCTTTTGTAGAATGAACCGGCGAGTTACGATCCCGTGCAAGGTTAAGCAGAAGATGCGGAGCCGCAGCGAAAGCGAGTCTGAATAGGGCGCATGAGTACGTGGTCGTAGACCCGAAACCAGGTGATCTACCCATGTCCAGGGTGAAGTTCAGGTAACACTGAATGGAGGCCCGAACCCACGCACGTTGAAAAGTGCGGGGATGAGGTGTGGGTAGGGGTGAAATGCCAATCGAACCTGGAGATAGCTGGTTCTCTCCGAAATAGCTTTAGGGCTAGCCTCAAGGTAAGAGTCTTGGAGGTAGAGCACTGATTGGACTAGGGGCCCCTACCGGGTTACCGAATTCAGTCAAACTCCGAATGCCAATGACTTATCCTTGGGAGTCAGACTGCGAGTGATAAGATCCGTAGTCGAAAGGGAAACAGCCCAGACCGCCAGCTAAGGTCCCAAAGTATACGTTAAGTGGAAAAGGATGTGGAGTTGCTTAGACAACCAGGATGTTGGCTTAGAAGCAGCCACCATTTAAAGAGTGCGTAATAGCTCACTGGTCGAGTGACTCTGCGCCGAAAATGTACCGGGGCTAAACGTATCACCGAAGCTGCGGACTGTTCTTCGAACAGTGGTAGGAGAGCGTTCTAAGGGCTGTGAAGCCAGACCGGAAGGACTGGTGGAGCGCTTAGAAGTGAGAATGCCGGTATGAGTAGCGAAAGAGGGGTGAGAATCCCCTCCACCGAATGCCTAAGGTTTCCTGAGGAAGGCTCGTCCGCTCAGGGTTAGTCGGGACCTAAGCCGAGGCCGAAAGGCGTAGGCGATGGACAACAGGTTGATATTCCTGTACCACCTCCTCACCATTTGAGCAATGGGGGGACGCAGGAGGATAGGGTAAGCGCGGTATTGGATATCCGCGTCCAAGCAGTTAGGCTGGGAAATAGGCAAATCCGTTTCCCATAAGGCTGAGCTGTGATGGCGAGCGAAATATAGTAGCGAAGTTCCTGATTCCACACTGCCAAGAAAAGCCTCTAGCGAGGTGAGAGGTGCCCGTACCGCAAACCGACACAGGTAGGCGAGGAGAGAATCCTAAGGTGATCGAGAGAACTCTCGTTAAGGAACTCGGCAAAATGACCCCGTAACTTCGGGAGAAGGGGTGCTCTGTTAGGGTGCAAGCCCGAGAGAGCCGCAGTGAATAGGCCCAGGCGACTGTTTAGCAAAAACACAGGTCTCTGCGAAGCCGTAAGGCGAAGTATAGGGGCTGACGCCTGCCCGGTGCTGGAAGGTTAAGAGGAGCGCTTAGCGTAAGCGAAGGTGCGAATTGAAGCCCCAGTAAACGGCGGCCGTAACTATAACGGTCCTAAGGTAGCGAAATTCCTTGTCGGGTAAGTTCCGACCCGCACGAAAGGCGCAACGATCTGGGCACTGTCTCAACGAGAGACTCGGTGAAATTATAGTACCTGTGAAGATGCAGGTTACCCGCGACAGGACGGAAAGACCCCGTGGAGCTTTACTGCAGCCTGATATTGAATGTTGGTACAGCTTGTACAGGATAGGTAGGAGCCTTGGAAACCGGAGCGCCAGCTTCGGTGGAGGCATCGGTGGGATACTACCCTGGCTGTATTGACCTTCTAACCCGCCGCCCTTATCGGGCGGGGAGACAGTGTCAGGTGGGCAGTTTGACTGGGGCGGTCGCCTCCTAAAAGGTAACGGAGGCGCCCAAAGGTTCCCTCAGAATGGTTGGAAATCATTCGCAGAGTGTAAAGGCACAAGGGAGCTTGACTGCGAGACCTACAAGTCGAGCAGGGACGAAAGTCGGGCTTAGTGATCCGGTGGTTCCGCATGGAAGGGCCATCGCTCAACGGATAAAAGCTACCCCGGGGATAACAGGCTTATCTCCCCCAAGAGTCCACATCGACGGGGAGGTTTGGCACCTCGATGTCGGCTCATCGCATCCTGGGGCTGTAGTCGGTCCCAAGGGTTGGGCTGTTCGCCCATTAAAGCGGTACGCGAGCTGGGTTCAGAACGTCGTGAGACAGTTCGGTCCCTATCCGTCGCGGGCGCAGGAAATTTGAGAGGAGCTGTCCTTAGTACGAGAGGACCGGGATGGACGCACCGCTGGTGTACCAGTTGTTCTGCCAAGGGCATCGCTGGGTAGCTATGTGCGGACGGGATAAGTGCTGAAAGCATCTAAGCATGAAGCCCCCCTCAAGATGAGATTTCCCATTCCGCAAGGAAGTAAGATCCCTGAAAGATGATCAGGTTGATAGGTCTGAGGTGGAAGTGTGGCGACACATGGAGCTGACAGATACTAATCGATCGAGGACTTAACCACATTTTGATTGATGTCACACCTGTTATCTAGTTTTGAGAGAACACTCTCAGTTTGTTTGGTGGCGATAGCGAAGAGGTCACACCCGTTCCCATACCGAACACGGAAGTTAAGCTCTTCAGCGCCGATGGTAGTCGGGGGTTTCCCCCTGTGAGAGTAGGACGCCGCCAAGCAATTGCACGTTAGTGCAATTAAAAAAGAAAAAAGTTGTTGACTTTGAGAAAGTGACGTTGTATACTAATAAAGTTGCTTTAACAAAGCGAACAAACGAAATGATCTTTGAAAACTAAACAAGACAAAACGTACCTGTTAATTCATTTTTATAAAATCGCACAGTGATGTGCGTCGTAGTCAGTCAAACTACTTTATCGGAGAGTTTGATCCTGGCTCAGGACGAACGCTGGCGGCGTGCCTAATACATGCAAGTCGAGCGGACAGATGGGAGCTTGCTCCCTGATGTTAGCGGCGGACGGGTGAGTAACACGTGGGTAACCTGCCTGTAAGACTGGGATAACTCCGGGAAACCGGGGCTAATACCGGATGCTTGTTTGAACCGCATGGTTCAAACATAAAAGGTGGCTTCGGCTACCACTTACAGATGGACCCGCGGCGCATTAGCTAGTTGGTGAGGTAACGGCTCACCAAGGCAACGATGCGTAGCCGACCTGAGAGGGTGATCGGCCACACTGGGACTGAGACACGGCCCAGACTCCTACGGGAGGCAGCAGTAGGGAATCTTCCGCAATGGACGAAAGTCTGACGGAGCAACGCCGCGTGAGTGATGAAGGTTTTCGGATCGTAAAGCTCTGTTGTTAGGGAAGAACAAGTACCGTTCGAATAGGGCGGTACCTTGACGGTACCTAACCAGAAAGCCACGGCTAACTACGTGCCAGCAGCCGCGGTAATACGTAGGTGGCAAGCGTTGTCCGGAATTATTGGGCGTAAAGGGCTCGCAGGCGGTTTCTTAAGTCTGATGTGAAAGCCCCCGGCTCAACCGGGGAGGGTCATTGGAAACTGGGGAACTTGAGTGCAGAAGAGGAGAGTGGAATTCCACGTGTAGCGGTGAAATGCGTAGAGATGTGGAGGAACACCAGTGGCGAAGGCGACTCTCTGGTCTGTAACTGACGCTGAGGAGCGAAAGCGTGGGGAGCGAACAGGATTAGATACCCTGGTAGTCCACGCCGTAAACGATGAGTGCTAAGTGTTAGGGGGTTTCCGCCCCTTAGTGCTGCAGCTAACGCATTAAGCACTCCGCCTGGGGAGTACGGTCGCAAGACTGAAACTCAAAGGAATTGACGGGGGCCCGCACAAGCGGTGGAGCATGTGGTTTAATTCGAAGCAACGCGAAGAACCTTACCAGGTCTTGACATCCTCTGACAATCCTAGAGATAGGACGTCCCCTTCGGGGGCAGAGTGACAGGTGGTGCATGGTTGTCGTCAGCTCGTGTCGTGAGATGTTGGGTTAAGTCCCGCAACGAGCGCAACCCTTGATCTTAGTTGCCAGCATTCAGTTGGGCACTCTAAGGTGACTGCCGGTGACAAACCGGAGGAAGGTGGGGATGACGTCAAATCATCATGCCCCTTATGACCTGGGCTACACACGTGCTACAATGGACAGAACAAAGGGCAGCGAAACCGCGAGGTTAAGCCAATCCCACAAATCTGTTCTCAGTTCGGATCGCAGTCTGCAACTCGACTGCGTGAAGCTGGAATCGCTAGTAATCGCGGATCAGCATGCCGCGGTGAATACGTTCCCGGGCCTTGTACACACCGCCCGTCACACCACGAGAGTTTGTAACACCCGAAGTCGGTGAGGTAACCTTTTAGGAGCCAGCCGCCGAAGGTGGGACAGATGATTGGGGTGAAGTCGTAACAAGGTAGCCGTATCGGAAGGTGCGGCTGGATCACCTCCTTTCTAAGGATATTTACGGAATATAAGACCTTGGGTCTTATAAACAGAACGTTCCCTGTCTTGTTTAGTTTTGAAGGATCATTCCTTCGAAACGTGTTCTTTGAAAACTAGATAACAGTAGACATCACATTCAATTAGTAACACAAGATATCACGTAGTGATTCTTTTTAACGGTTAAGTTAGAAAGGGCGCACGGTGGATGCCTTGGCACTAGGAGCCGATGAAGGACGGGACGAACACCGATATGCTTCGGGGAGCTGTAAGCAAGCTTTGATCCGGAGATTTCCGAATGGGGAAACCCACCACTCGTAATGGAGTGGTATCCATATCTGAATTCATAGGATATGAGAAGGCAGACCCGGGGAACTGAAACATCTAAGTACCCGGAGGAAGAGAAAGCAAATGCGATTCCCTGAGTAGCGGCGAGCGAAACGGGATTAGCCCAAACCAAGAGGCTTGCCTCTTGGGGTTGTAGGACACTCTGCACGGAGTTACAAAAGAACGAGGTAGATGAAGAGGTCTGGAAAGGCCCGCCATAGGAGGTAACAGCCCTGTAGTCAAAACTTCGTTCTCTCCTGAGTGGATCCTGAGTACGGCGGAACACGTGAAATTCCGTCGGAATCCGGGAGGACCATCTCCCAAGGCTAAATACTCCCTAGTGACCGATAGTGAACCAGTACCGTGAGGGAAAGGTGAAAAGCACCCCGGAAGGGGAGTGAAAGAGATCCTGAAACCGTGTGCCTACAAGTAGTCAGAGCCCGTTAACGGGTGATGGCGTGCCTTTTGTAGAATGAACCGGCGAGTTACGATCCCGTGCAAGGTTAAGCAGAAGATGCGGAGCCGCAGCGAAAGCGAGTCTGAATAGGGCGCATGAGTACGTGGTCGTAGACCCGAAACCAGGTGATCTACCCATGTCCAGGGTGAAGTTCAGGTAACACTGAATGGAGGCCCGAACCCACGCACGTTGAAAAGTGCGGGGATGAGGTGTGGGTAGGGGTGAAATGCCAATCGAACCTGGAGATAGCTGGTTCTCTCCGAAATAGCTTTAGGGCTAGCCTCAAGGTAAGAGTCTTGGAGGTAGAGCACTGATTGGACTAGGGGCCCCTACCGGGTTACCGAATTCAGTCAAACTCCGAATGCCAATGACTTATCCTTGGGAGTCAGACTGCGAGTGATAAGATCCGTAGTCGAAAGGGAAACAGCCCAGACCGCCAGCTAAGGTCCCAAAGTATACGTTAAGTGGAAAAGGATGTGGAGTTGCTTAGACAACCAGGATGTTGGCTTAGAAGCAGCCACCATTTAAAGAGTGCGTAATAGCTCACTGGTCGAGTGACTCTGCGCCGAAAATGTACCGGGGCTAAACGTATCACCGAAGCTGCGGACTGTTCTTCGAACAGTGGTAGGAGAGCGTTCTAAGGGCTGTGAAGCCAGACCGGAAGGACTGGTGGAGCGCTTAGAAGTGAGAATGCCGGTATGAGTAGCGAAAGAGGGGTGAGAATCCCCTCCACCGAATGCCTAAGGTTTCCTGAGGAAGGCTCGTCCGCTCAGGGTTAGTCGGGACCTAAGCCGAGGCCGAAAGGCGTAGGCGATGGACAACAGGTTGATATTCCTGTACCACCTCCTCACCATTTGAGCAATGGGGGGACGCAGGAGGATAGGGTAAGCGCGGTATTGGATATCCGCGTCCAAGCAGTTAGGCTGGGAAATAGGCAAATCCGTTTCCCATAAGGCTGAGCTGTGATGGCGAGCGAAATATAGTAGCGAAGTTCCTGATTCCACACTGCCAAGAAAAGCCTCTAGCGAGGTGAGAGGTGCCCGTACCGCAAACCGACACAGGTAGGCGAGGAGAGAATCCTAAGGTGATCGAGAGAACTCTCGTTAAGGAACTCGGCAAAATGACCCCGTAACTTCGGGAGAAGGGGTGCTCTGTTAGGGTGCAAGCCCGAGAGAGCCGCAGTGAATAGGCCCAGGCGACTGTTTAGCAAAAACACAGGTCTCTGCGAAGCCGTAAGGCGAAGTATAGGGGCTGACGCCTGCCCGGTGCTGGAAGGTTAAGAGGAGCGCTTAGCGTAAGCGAAGGTGCGAATTGAAGCCCCAGTAAACGGCGGCCGTAACTATAACGGTCCTAAGGTAGCGAAATTCCTTGTCGGGTAAGTTCCGACCCGCACGAAAGGCGCAACGATCTGGGCACTGTCTCAACGAGAGACTCGGTGAAATTATAGTACCTGTGAAGATGCAGGTTACCCGCGACAGGACGGAAAGACCCCGTGGAGCTTTACTGCAGCCTGATATTGAATGTTGGTACAGCTTGTACAGGATAGGTAGGAGCCTTGGAAACCGGAGCGCCAGCTTCGGTGGAGGCATCGGTGGGATACTACCCTGGCTGTATTGACCTTCTAACCCGCCGCCCTTATCGGGCGGGGAGACAGTGTCAGGTGGGCAGTTTGACTGGGGCGGTCGCCTCCTAAAAGGTAACGGAGGCGCCCAAAGGTTCCCTCAGAATGGTTGGAAATCATTCGCAGAGTGTAAAGGCACAAGGGAGCTTGACTGCGAGACCTACAAGTCGAGCAGGGACGAAAGTCGGGCTTAGTGATCCGGTGGTTCCGCATGGAAGGGCCATCGCTCAACGGATAAAAGCTACCCCGGGGATAACAGGCTTATCTCCCCCAAGAGTCCACATCGACGGGGAGGTTTGGCACCTCGATGTCGGCTCATCGCATCCTGGGGCTGTAGTCGGTCCCAAGGGTTGGGCTGTTCGCCCATTAAAGCGGTACGCGAGCTGGGTTCAGAACGTCGTGAGACAGTTCGGTCCCTATCCGTCGCGGGCGCAGGAAATTTGAGAGGAGCTGTCCTTAGTACGAGAGGACCGGGATGGACGCACCGCTGGTGTACCAGTTGTTCTGCCAAGGGCATCGCTGGGTAGCTATGTGCGGACGGGATAAGTGCTGAAAGCATCTAAGCATGAAGCCCCCCTCAAGATGAGATTTCCCATTCCGCAAGGAAGTAAGATCCCTGAAAGATGATCAGGTTGATAGGTCTGAGGTGGAAGTGTGGCGACACATGGAGCTGACAGATACTAATCGATCGAGGACTTAACCACATTTTGATTGATGTCACACCTGTTATCTAGTTTTGAGAGAACACTCTCAGTTTGTTTGGTGGCGATAGCGAAGAGGTCACACCCGTTCCCATACCGAACACGGAAGTTAAGCTCTTCAGCGCCGATGGTAGTCGGGGGTTTCCCCCTGTGAGAGTAGGACGCCGCCAAGCAAGGTTAAACCCAGCTCATTGAGCTGGGTTTTTTGTTTTATATCTGTACTGATTTGCTTTCTTCGGTATCCATGTTATCGAGCTTTCTGCTTTTCAAGTTCTCTAATGCTTTTAAAATCAATACAATCCCCAGCATGATCAACATGAGAGTCGTAAATAACCAAAATGCAGTTTGAACGGAGAACTCATCCAGACTCCATCCGACTGCGATTGGCAGGATAGAACCGCCTAATCCATTGGCAGCGAGCAGCATGCTTGTCGTTTGTTCTGTTTTTCCAGGGTAGAATTGATTGGTGATAATTAAAACAATGGCAAACATCCCAGCCATAAATAATCCTAAAAAGAAACAAAGCACAAACCCTGCAATGGCCGTTTTGCTGATTGCTAAAATACAAAGTGAAATAAGGCCGCCAATATTAATCAGTCTGAGATACCGATGATAGGTTAGTTTTTCGGAAACCGGGCCAGTCAGTAAACGGCCAATGATCATACCGATCCAATATATTGTTACTGTTATGGTTGCTAAGGAATTAGAGATCTCCCACTTCTCAGCGAAGATGGAAGGGATGAAGTGGACAATCGATACTTCACTGCCTCCATAAAAAAAGAAGTACGCAGCAGCTAACGAAATAAACAGTAAGCCATGTTTTCGAAAACTGATCGGTGCTTGTTGTTTTCCATGCCCTAAAGTGTCAGTTTAACGAATGAGCAAATCATCTAAACTGCCAAAACTCATTCGGCTCCAAACAAACATCAAAAGAAATGAACTTATCCCCAAAACAAGAAAGGCTAATGCCCATACATTATAGCTGATTAAAAAACCAGACAGCAACGGCATAAAAAGAGCTCCTAAACCGTATGCTACTTCCATCTTACTCATCGCGATTGCTTGTCTTTCCTTAATTGCTGTTAGGATAATTGTTCCTACACAAGATTCTACAAGTCCGGCACCAAGTCCAGCCATACTGACAAGAAGAAAGAGCAATGACCACGGAGGAAGGAAATAAATAAACAATTCGCAACTGATCATGGCTAGGCCAATTACAACTACTTTTCTTCGTCCCAATCTCTTCACAGCATAAGGCATCCCCAGTACACCGATTAAAAACCCCATAAATTGGGAAAATACTAATACTCCGCCGTTACTGTAGCTTTGGGCATAATAGGAAAGCAATTCGGGCAATACAGCTCCAAGTATAACGAGAGTAAAGGCGATCGATCCGTAAGATAAACATCCAATCCACAGGAAACGAGTTTTCATTCATCAATCTCCCTTGATAAAAATAGTACTCCCCTAGGATTTACATGATAGGACTGGTAGTAAAAATAAGCTGTTTATTTTGCCTATATTTAGTTTTTTACAATAAATCCACTTATTTCTATCATAACATATGAACTTTGAATAGAAACCCCCAGTGCAAACGCTAACAAATAGTTAACGATTTTTACTATTTATCTTCTAGAATTTATCGATGATTAACGAGTTTTACATATTTTATTGAATAGGGGTGTTGTTAGTGGGGACTAAAGAAATTACGAATCCAGACAGTTTGTATTACAAAGTGGACGAAGTTGTAATGGAAAGAGGTGAAGGCATCTATTTGTACGATTCAGAGGGCAATGAGTATATTGATTGTGCCTCTTCTACTTTCAACTTGAATCTGGGTTATACCAATAAAGTAAGTTATTGATACAGTCAAAGAACAGGCTGACCAGCTGATACACGTCACTTCTTCCTACCAAACCAACGCCGGTAATAAACTAGCTGAAAAACTTGTAGAAATCTCCCCCGACAATCTCACTAAAGTTCACCCTAAGGTTAGCAGCGGCCCTGCCGCGAATGAAGGAGCTATCAAAATGGCTATCAGAACTATTCAGGAAAAACAGATGTCATTTCTTTATTCCGAAGCCAACTTAGCCAAACGTATATGATGTCTGCGCTAGGTCCGATTGGTCTGCTTGTTCAAATGATGGTGAAAAAACTATCAAGGCTGACCGTTGCGATCGAGGTTGGAGAGTATCGGTCAGGAGCGGCGCGCCGGATATCTCATTATGTTTATCACCGCAGGATCTAACGGCAGATGAGGTCAGGCGGTTTAACCAAGAAAGAACATTTGATGTGAACTTTGATCAATCGGCAACCAGCTTGATTGGGCATATCCGTTAATCGATAAGGGAGGAAGGCTGGTGTCCATTGGATTTGATGATACGTATGAGGTGAAAATCAGGCCGTTCCAGCTGCTTTCTAATGGCGTAACGATTGTTGGGAGCAGTGAGGCACGCCAGATTATGGAGGATGCGGTATCATGTGCGGCGGACATGCCTCAGCTTTCAGAACTGATTACGGAGAAAACCTCGCTTGAGAACTATGAGGCTGCGATTCAGGAATTGATGGGTATAGATCCGTTGTCAGGTGATAGAAACGATATTACTGCAGTTAAAACAATTCTTGTTTCTCATCCGGAGATGATGTAATCAGCGAAATGGCTGGCAAACTTAGTTTGCCAGCTATTTTTTTCTTCAGCATTTCATCTTGCGTATTTGAGTAAAATTTAATATGATACTCTTTGTATAATAACTCCTTGCCTCAAATACAAAATACTCAACGTTTCCCCTTTTTCCCCGTTCGTTTTTCTTTTTATTTTCTTCCGTAAAATAAAGATAGCTTCCAATACAACAGATAGGGTGCGGATTTATTTTTTAAAAAGGAGTCGTTATATTTGAATAATAGTTTTACATTAAAACAGCAATGGTTCGGGAACATCCGAAAAGACATTCTTGCTGGCATTTTAGTTGCGTTAGCATTAATACCTGAAGCAATCGGTTTTTCTATTATTGCCGGTGTTGATCCGATGGTCGGCCTTTACGCGTCATTTTGTATCGCCATTTTAATTTCTATTTTTGGCGGCAGACCGGGAATGATTTCGGCTGCGACTGGCTCAATGGCTGTTGTTATGGTGTCGCTGGTTGCTGATTATGGCCTTCAGTATTTATTTGCGGCTACGATTTTAACAGGGATTATTCAGGTGATCTTAGGCATCAGTAAAATTGCGAGATTAATGAAATTCATCCCGCGATCTGTAATGATCGGTTTTGTGAATGCGCTGGCGATCCTGATCTTCTCTGCGCAGCTTCCTCAGTTTGAAGGGGCTTCTTGGGGCATGTATGCGATGCTTGCCGGATCGCTGGTTATCATATATGTACTGCCGAGGTTTACGAATGCGGTTCCATCTCCGCTTGTCGCGATTATTGTGATGACGATTATTGCGGTCACTTTTCATGTCGATGTACGGACGGTCGGAGATATGGGCAATATTTCTAGTTCGTTGCCACATTTCTTAATCCCTGATGTTCCGTTTACCTTTGAAACGCTGCAAATCATTTTTCCTTATTCGATTGCTTTAGCGTTTGTCGGATTGCTTGAATCTTTGCTGACAGCACAGATTATTGATGAAATGACGGATACGGACAGTGACAAGAATAAAGAGAGCCGCGGACAGGGAATTGCGAATATCGTGACTGGATTCTTTGGCGGAATGGCGGGCTGCGCGATGATCGGACAATCTGTCATTAATACAAAGGCGGGCGGACGCGGACGTTTGTCTGCATTTGTTGCCGGTGCTTTTCTAATGTTTTTAATTGCGGTGTTAAGTCATGTTGTGGTGAAAATTCCGATGGCTGCGTTAGTGGCTGTCATGGTGATGGTTTCTGTCGGTACATTTGATTGGTCTTCTTTAAAGGGCCTCAAAAAAGCGCCGCTCACAGACTCGATTGTCATGGTCGTGACTGTGATTACGGTTGTTGTGACGGACGACCTATCTAAAGGAGTATTCGTCGGCGTTCTCTTAAGTGCCGTGTTCTTTGTGGCAAAAATCTCGAAACTGAAAATTGTTTCTCACGCAGAGGATCAAAAGCTGAGAACATATCAAGTAAAAGGGCAAATCTTTTTTGCGTCAGTGACTGATCTTACCAATGCGTTTATTTATCAAGAGAATATTGAGCGAGTCGTGATTGACTTGACTGAGGCTCACGTGTGGGATGATTCAGGAGCGGCTGCCCTTGATAAGATTGTTGCGAAATTTAAAGAGCAAGGCATTGAGGCTGAGTTAAAAGGTTTGAACAATGCGAGTAAAAACCTTATGAAACAGATGGCATAATGTATGAAAGTCCAGATTGAATAGATCTGGGCTTTTTTATGTGACATAGTGTTGAACAGCATTGATATAATAGAGGAAGAAACAAATTTTTAATAGGGGACTTGCATATGATGCTTCAGAAGCTGAACCGTGTATTGGGGAGGGTGATGCCGCTTTTAACGCCGACTAGTGTGGTGCTGGGCGTGCTGCTGTCTCAGTTTTTAAATGGGTATGAAAGCGCCGTGCCTTGGATCTTTGCTTTTATTACGTTTGCAGGCAGTTTGAGCGCTAACTTTCAATCTTTGAGACATGCATTGTCTCACCCTCTTCCTATGATTCTTGCACTTTTTGTTCTTCATATTTTTATGCCGCTTTTTGCTTGGGGAAGCGGCCATCTGATATTCAAAGGCGATCCTTTGACGATCACCGGCTTAACATTGGCTGTTGTGATTCCTACCGGGATTACGAGCTTGATTTGGGCAGCGATGTACAAAGGGAATGTCGGGTTGACGCTTTCGATTATTTTGGTTGATACGGTGCTGTCGCCGTTGATCGTACCGCTGAGCCTTTCATTGCTGGCCGGCGCTCAGGTTCATATGGATGTGTGGGGAATGATGAAGGGGCTTATTGTGATGGTCGTAATTCCCTCTTTCCTAGGCATGCTGTTTAATCAGATGTCATCTCCTGAAAGAACTGCAGCTGTGAGCAGTGCGCTGTCTCCTTTTTCAAAGCTTTGCCTGATGGCTGTGATTGCGATTAACAGTTCGGCAATTGCTCCTTATTTCAAAGCGGTTGATTTGAGATTCATAGGTATAGCTGTGACGGTTTTCTTTATCGCGTTAACAGGCTATGCCGCTGCTTGGCTGATCGGAAAAATGATGAAAAGGCGGCAGGAGGAAATTGTATCTCTTATTTTTACGGGAGGCATGAGAAACATCAGTGCCGGCGCAGTTCTGGCCGTTACGTTCTTCCCGTCCCAGGTTGCCGTTCCCGTTGTTATCGGCATGCTGTTTCAGCAGATATTAGCTGCTTTGTTTGGCTATATGCTAAATCGTTTTGAATTAAAACCTGTTTTGCAGAAAGCATGAAAAAACCGCTCATTGGATTGAGCGGTTTTTTCCGTATAGCCATTCGAGCGCGGTGATGAACTGTTTGCAGAAGTACTTGTGGTGGTGCACCGCCCCTTCTTCAATTGAAAGACACAGATTGTCTTCAGTGAACCCTTTTTCTTTTAGACTTTGATGCACTTGTTTTGTATTCTCCAGCATATGTCGCTGAATGGATTGTTTTTCACGGCCTTCTTCACTGCCGACAGACATAAAAATACGCGCAGTATCGGGCTTTAAAGAAGATAAATGAATGGTTTCTACTGCGTTCTCGTACCAGTATGAACCTGAGATAGAGCCTATTTTCCCAAACACTGACGGATATTTTAATAAAGCGAACATTGAGATAAGGCCGCCTAATGAGGCACCGATTATTCCTCTTGATTGCGGTTCCCTGGTGACGTTCCAGTTTTCTTCAATAAACGGAATAAAGCGGTTTGTGATATCAGACAGATAGTGATATCCCAATCCGCCGAAGTCCGGAAACCGATCACTGAGTGATGCAGCTGGCCAAGGGGTGTATTCGTCAAGGCGGTTGTCAGGTTCGATACCGATCAGCACGAGCTCAGGCAGCATGAGCTGTTGAAATTTGCTTTCTAATAATTTGATTTGATCTTGAAATAAAGAACTGCCATCCTGTACATAAACAGCAGGAAATCTCCCGGTGTTCTGGCTGTAGGAAGGAGGGAGGTAAAGCGTGAACCTCCTTTTGCCGGCCTTATGCTCAGAAAGAGATCCGTTCACGCATTTTCCCCCTTTTTTTGCTTGAAAAGCAGATATAAGAAATAAGGAACACCGAGGATCGCCAAAATGATGCCTGCGGGCACTTCCGCTGGCTGAAAAAACAGTTTTCCGGCAAAGTCTGCGCTGATCACAAGCAACATGCCGATTAAACCGCTCAGCGGAAGGATGAAGCGGTGTTCGACACCGGCTAGTCTCCGTGCAATATGGGGAGCAATTAAGCCGACAAACGCCATGCTTCCTGCTACGGAGACACAGGCGCTGATGATTGCTACGCAGGCAACGAGCAGAATCGTTTTTTCTTTATTTGATGAAATACCGAGGCTTCTGACTGTGTCTTCATCAAAACGAATGGTATCGAGCAATCGGGATTTGGCGATAAGAATAGGTATAAACAGCAGCATCCATGGAAGAACGGCTGTGATATACGTCCAGTTGGCAGACCAGATGCTTCCGTTCTTCCACACCATGGCCATTTGATAGTCTTGCGGGTCCATTTTTAAAGATAAAAACAAAGACAAGGCGCTGAATCCTGAGTTGATCGCGATTCCTACCAGAATAATTCTTCCAGAATCTAAATTGCCTCTGTGCCATGCAAATATGTAAATCAGGATTGCCGCAATGAGTCCGCCTATTAATCCGAAAAACGGCATTCCCATCGCCGCAACTATGGATGTCACTTCTTTCTGGCCTTGGAACAAGAGCATAAACGCCACAATTCCGGCTCCCGCCCCTGCGTTGATACCCAGAATTCCCGGGTCTGCAAGCCCGTTTCTTGTAATGGCTTGGATGACGGCGCCTGCAATGCCAAGACCGAGCCCTATTATAGCTGCCATGACAACCCGCGGCAGTCTTAAATCGAACAGCAAAATTTCATACTGCGGATTTGGATCGATCTGAAAAAGAGTGGAGAGCAGCTCAGCCGGACGAACAGAAAAGGATCCGCTCGTTAAGCTGAAATAGCTGACAACGAGAATCAAAGCGATGAACACGGCGTATTTTTTAGCCATTTTGCTCCCCTCCTTTTCGTTTAATCAAATAAAGGAAGAAAGGTACACCAATAATAGATGTCACGACTTCAATCGGTGTTTCAAACGGATAATTGATAAATCTGCTTGCGAGATCACACAGGGTTAAAAAGATTCCGCCCAAGATGCAGGAACAAGGAATCAGCCTGCTGTAATCAGAGCCGACAAGAAATCTTGTGATGTGCGGAACAACTAATCCGACAAACGCAATTTTTCCGGCCAGCGCTACCGCACTGCCGGTTAAAATGATGACTGAAAGCATCGCCATGATTTTGATGGTTTTTTTCTTTTGTCCCAGACTCTTAGAAATGTCGTCTCCTAATGATACCGCGGTCACTTTTTTGCTGAGAGAAATGGCCATTACGATGCCAATCAGAAAAAACGGAGCGGCCAGCTTCAGGAAATCCGGACTCATTTGATGAAGTCTGGCGCTGTACCAGAAGCTGAGATCCTGTGAAATTTGAAAATATATCGACATGGCCGCTGATAAACTGCTGAGCAGCATGCTTGTGACTGTGCCGATGATGGCAAGCTGCACGGGGGTAAACCCGTTAGGCATCATGGCGGCAAGCGTGAACACTAACACAGCTCCTAACGCTGAGCCGATAAATGAGTAAATGATCATTTCAATCGGAGACGATTGCGGAAGCAGAACCATACAAAGCGTGATGATAAACGCGGAACCATCTGAAACGCCCATAATGGAGGGCGAAGCTAAATAATTGCGCGTAATGCCTTGCATAAGCGCTCCAGAAACAGCAAGGGCTGCCCCTATGAGCAGAGCGCCGGCAGCCCTTGGAATCCGTGAATGCCATATAATTTGATGGTCTGTGTTTCCCGGATCGAAATGAATAAGAGATGTAAAAACAACATCTGCGCTTAGATGCTTTGCTCCATATAGGATTGAAAGCAGCAGCGACAGTGCAATAGCAAATGGAGAAGTAATCAATATGATACGTGTCCACTGTTTTGAATACATACAAAAACCTACTCTAAATTAGTTTTGTGTCAATTTTTCAGCAGCCGCTTTCAGGAAGCGGACTTTGCTCCAAGCTGTGCCGCCTTGTGCAAGAGGATCCACTGAGTTGACGTACACATGATCTTCTTTGACTGCTTTCAGGCTTTTCCAGATTGGGTTTTTCTCTAAATCTTTTAAGGCATCGGGTTTGTCTGCATTTTCATCATCAGAAAATTGGACGAAAATATGGTCAGGATTCATTTCACTTAATTTTTCTAATGAAATCAGCTCCTGCGCTTTTGCAGCTTTTACTTCGTCCGGTGCTTTAAGACCTAAATCACCATAAAGTGTGGAGTTGAAGTACACTTGTTCAGGGTAAATGTAAATGTTGCCTTGTCTGATTCTGATGACAAGCGCTTTTGAATCTTTTGCTTTTTCATTGATTTTTGTTTTTGTTTCTTTTAGATCCTGATCATAATCTGCAATGATTTTTTTCGCCTTTTTCTCTTTTCCAGTCAGCTGGGCAAGCAGCATCATGTTTTCTTTCCAGTTAGAAGAGATATGGGAAACTGGGATCGTTGTGCCGGCTGTGCTTATTTTTTGCAATGTTTTTTCCGGGAATTTTGTGGAAGCAAGGATGACGTCTGGCTTCATTTCTAGAATCTTTTCGATGTTTGGCTCCATTTTTTCTCCGGTTGATTGGGCTTTATCAGTGATATCTTTGAACATATCAGGGAATTTGCCGGAGAATGAAATTGCGCCTTGAGGATGAACGTCAAGCAGTTTGGCGTCTTCCATTGATTCAACGCTTCCCGTAATGGCAATTTTGTCTGTCGGTACAGTTACTTCATATGTTTTATCCAGGTATTCAATTTTCTTTTTCTCAGATGCTGTGCCGCTTGCCTTGCTGGCAGTCGATTCGTTTTTGCTGCCGCAGGCTGCCGCTGTCAGCGCGAGAAGTAAGATTAATAAGGTTAAAGATATCTTTTTCATCTATAGAGCCTCCTGTTCAATTGATAACTATTATCAATTGGAATTATAGAGAATGAACTGATATAACACCATGGACAAATTCCAAATTTATCATGGACAATCACCGGATAGTAAAGAAATGGTTTGCTGAACGATCCGTTCGTGCCCGCAAGCAGAGTATTCATTCCAAGGGTCAAAGGATAGAAGATAAACACGGTGATTCCGCACCGCGCTTAGGCTTTGCCATTCCTCTGTCTGTTGCAACTGCTGGTAATAAGCAATGGTTTCAGGCTCTTTAAATAGAAAAAGCATGATGCAGTCAGCGTGGTAATTTGCGATATTTTCTAACGAAATAGCGTGTTCTGAAGGCATGTCAGCCGTATTTGCCGAGCAGAATCCTAAATCTCCAAAGAAGACTTCACGGACGCTTCGATTATGTGCCAGATAGAAGTTTTGCTTATGCAGCCTCAAAAAGAGAAAACGCAGCCCTTGGGCGTGCTGAAGTGTTTTTTTGGCGGCTTCCGTCTGCTGGTCATAAGCTGCGAGCCACTTTTCTGCTTCGGCCTCTTCTTTTAAGAATGAAGCGGTTTGCAGAAAATGAGTTCTCCAGCTTTCTTTTGAAGGAAGATACATGACTTCTGCGATGCGATTCAGTTGATTTTGTTCTTCTGGAGAAATAGAATCCAGGCTGAAAATTACATCTGGTTCAGCCTGAGATAACGTGTGCAGGTTTTCTTCCCATTTTTCATTAAACCGGTATGCGCTGAGCTGGACGGGGATATCTGTCGAATAATTTTGATAGTAGTAAGACGTCCATTTTGGATGCAGCGCGGCCGCAAACGGTATGTGATGAAGAGGAATGAGATGGCCCATTGTGCCCCTTCCGTAAGCGGCTATTTTTTTTCGGCGTTTTTTCATATAGCTTGTAGGTGAACAGCCTGTATGTTTTTTAAAGATTCTGCTGAAATAAAATTCATCCTGATAGCCGGTTTGATGAGCGATCTCTTTTAATTTGCAGTTTGATCTTGCCATGAGCCGTTTTGCTTTGGTAATTCGCGTTTTTGTGATGAATTCTGTTACGCTCTGACCTGTCCATTTTTTAAAGCTTTCGCTATAGTGTTTGGCGCTGATTCCCGCCATTTGCGACAACTGGGTTAGTGTCATTTTTGTATCGGCATGGGTTTCGATGTATTGTTTTGTTTTTTCGATTGCTGAATGTGTATCCGTCTGTTCAGATAAACTGGCAGTAAAGAGGTCATAAATCAGGCTTTGTACTTCAATCACACATTTCAGCTGAGAAAGCTGAGACGATTCATTCCATAGCGCAGCAAGCTCTTGAAGCCGGACGGCAAGGTTTTCGATATGTGAAACATTTACAAGTTTCAATTTGGCTAATTCCGCTTCTGTACATGGAGTTAGGATATCTTGCCCGGTTTCCTTGATATAGCTTTGAAGCCTGATCAGACAGGTATCTATATGTCCTTCAGCTGCTGGCGTAAAGCCGAAGGTCTCGTGAGGCGGACAAACATAGAGTGTCTTTTTTTGCAAAGGACTGACTCTTGTTCCGATCGAAATATGGCCGTTTCCTTTTAAATGAAAGATCAGCACGAATGAATCGGCTAATTGCTGTTCTGAGAAGAGATCACTGGTTTTTTTTAGATATTCAATTTGTATGGGATGATAAATCACTGTGTGTTGCAAGAGTAGACCACCTTTTCAGAAACATTCAATTGATAATCATTTTCAATAAAATTGTACCAAATAAATGAAAGTTTTCCTATATAAAGCTGGTGGGTTTTTGTTATGAAAAAAACCCTTACTCAGATATAAAAGTAAGGGGCTTTTGTTCGGTAAGAAAATGTTACACGTGTAACATACGATGCTTACGTCTTAATAGATGAGATATTTTTTTCTCGTTTTGTTGAATTGCTGGAGTGGTTTTTCGTAGTTGTCTATGATGTCTTCGATAGAAACGCTGTTTTGAATTTTTGTCTTGATCCAGCCGTTGCCTGCCAGTTTATCAAATGAACCTGTTGAGAGGAACTCAAAATCCTCAGGATAGAGATCGTGTATGGTTTTAATGAGTGATAGACCTGTTTTAACCGCTTCAAACTTTTCTCTGTCTGTCACGTAGAGCTGCACACCGTGGCAAAGGGTTCCTTGATGTTTAGAAAACGTCGGCGTAAAGGAAGCCGCCCTGAATGTGACGCCAGGCAGATTGAGGCCGTTTAATGCTTCTTCAAGTTCTGTGCTTTTGATAAAGGGAGCCCCAATCAATTCGAAAGGCTTTGTCGTCCCTCGCCCTTCGGATATATTTGTTCCTTCAATCAGTCCGGTTGCGGGATAAACAAAAGTGCTTTCCAGCGTCGGCATGTTAGGTGAAGGGAGGACAAAAGGCAGTCTGGTGTCGTCAAAATCCATTTTGCGTTTCCAGTGTTTCATTTTCACCACTGTCAGATCGGCATCAATGTCAAATTCCTTGTTGAACAGTAAAGCCAATTCGCCTATGGTCATTCCGTGCTTTAAGGGAATGGGATACAGTCCGACAAATGAGGCGTATTCAGGTTCTAAGACAGGTCCTTCAATATGTTTCCCGCCTTGAGGATTCGGGCGGTCCAGCACCATAAAAGGAATGCCGTTTTCTTTAGCGGCTTCCATTGCGTATGCCATTGTATAAATGTACGTGTAGTAACGGGTCCCGACATCCTGAATATCAAACATTAGAACATCGACATTTTTCAGCATCTCTGGTGTCGGTTTCTTTGTTTTTCCGTAGAGGCTGTATACGGGAATCCCAGTTTTTTCGTCAATGTAAGAGCCGACTTCGTCTCCCGCCTGAGCGTCGCCGCGGACGCCGTGCTCAGGGCCGAATAAAGCTGTCAGCTTGATATCGGGGTTCTCGTGAAGAATATCGACACTGCTTTTCAGAGATGCGTTTACGCCTGTTGGATTGGTGATCAAGCCGATTCGTTTTCCTTTTAGCCGCTTTTTAAAATCTGGTAAAAGCGTGTCTATGCCAGTTTGAACTTTTGTTTTTTTAGCCGTTTGATTCCTGAAATCGGGTGATGCTGAGGCAGCGGTCATCATTCCTAACATTATCAGCCCTGTGAGAAAAGCGTATATTGTTTTTCTCATGTGCCCCTCCTTATTAAAGCGGTTTGCCCGTTTTGATATTTAATCCGTAGCCATATGGATAAAGGATATCTCCCGGCTTCGTGACTGACGGAATGTCGACTGGAAGTGTGCCTTTAGGTTTTGCCTGACCGAATATCGCCCTAACGCCTGCCGGAATATTGGGTTGAAGATAACGGCCATTTGCATATCCTTTAAAGCCATAGACAGCAATGAGCGCCTTAGCTTCTTCAAAATTAGCTGCATCATATGGGTTTCGCAGGCTCATTAAGACAAATGGCTTGTTGTGCTGCAGAGCGGCTTTCATCACAGCCCTAGGAAATACGGTGGCCCATTTGCTTGAGTCTGATATGGTGTCGTCAATGACACCGTCGTTGACGACAGGATCGTTTTTCACGACATAGGAGCCGGTAATGATATAGTCAGCCTCTTTTACTCGTTTTTCATGCTCGGCATTAAATACTTGGTTGGCAAAATTGACTTTGCTGAGGGACACGGATTTGATTTTCTTTCGCTTGATGAGATCGTGAATGGTTTGTTCAATCGAAGCAGTTTGTTCTTCGTAAGGCGCGACAATTAAGATTCGGCTGTCTTTTTTAGGCTTAAACGGCAAGGTGTGCTGTTCATTTTTTAATACGGTCACTGCTTTTTCAGCTATTTTTTTCTCAGCTTTCAGGTGACGCTTGCTTCCTGCGATTTTCTGGGCTTTGACTATTTTTTCTTTTATGCTGTCGTCGTTTCGAGCTGGATATATGCCGCGTTTTATTTTCAGGGAAATGATTCTTTCAACTGATTTGTTGATTTGATGTTCAGGAATGTCTCCGTTTTTCACTGCTTCTTTCAAAGCTTGGATAACACGTGCGAATTTCTGTTCTTCTTTCAAAGAAGTAACGGAGGCAGGCATTAACGCAATATCAACGCCGGCTTTTACAGCCATGACCACAGCCTCTTCTTGGCCGAAATGATCCGCAATTGCTTTCATATTGAGAGCATCAGTAACGATGACGCCATTAAAGCCCATTTCCTGACGAAGAAGACCTGTCATCACTTTTTTCGAGAGTGTGGCAGGAACCAGAATGTCCGATCCATCGAGTTTGCTTTTGTATGTGGTGTCGTCAAAGGCAGGAAATTGAACGTGCGCTGTCATCACCATATCAGCACCGGCGTCAATTGCTCTTTGAAAAGGATAGAGCTCGACCTCACGAAGACGTTCTTGGCTATGGGAAACGAGCGGCAGTCCGTAGTGGCTGTCAACGTCCGTGTCTCCATGTCCCGGGAAATGTTTGAGGGCAGAGGCGATATCCTGCCGCTGCAGCCCTTTCATTGTATATAAACCGAGTCGTGCTGTCAGTTCTCGATTGGAGCTGAATGACCGTACGCCGATTACTGGATTATCAGGATTATTATTAATGTCCAAGACAGGACTGAAATCTGTATTAATGCCTAAGGCAGAAAGCTCTTTTCCAATAATGGTGCCCGTCTGATAGGCATTGATTCTGCTTCTGGCTGCGCCCAGCGCCATATTCCCTGGGAAATTAGTGCCCTCCCCTAATCTCGTTACGATGCCGCCTTCCTGATCAATACTCAGGATAAGCGGGATTTTAGGGCTCGCTTTTTGGTAAGCGTCTGTCAGCTGTACAGTTTGTTTTGTTGTTTTTACATTTTCTGCAAAAAGAATGACGCCGCCGAATTGATACTTCTTAATTAGGCCGGCGACTTCCTCATTCATTTCAGTAAAGGCTTGCGGAGAAGACTCGCTCTTCTTTTGCCAATTTCTGAAATCCGGCATTAGCATCTGGCCGAGTTTTTCATCTAACGTCATGCGATTGACAAGCTGCTTGGTATCAATTGAGTTGCTGGATAAAGCAGCTTTTGTTTGGCTGACGCCGAGAAAACATGAAAGAAAGAGAACGGCTGAAAGGATAAGCGGAAAGACAGGTTTCATAGAACTTCCTCCTATCGTCGAATCATTCATTCCATCGCTTCATAAATCGCGGTAATAACACTCCCGTAGCTGCCTGTTGGAAATTGGTCACCCTCAAACACGTTTGGATTTTCTTCTGGATCAGCAACAGGTGAATGCTTTTTGTTTGTTAACAAGGCGATGCCTAAATTGTAAGTTGGATCAATGACGGTAACTGTCCCTGTCCAGCCGGTATGTCCGTAAGCATTTTTACTGGCATAAGGGCCAAACATCCATTCCATGTTTTTACTTCCGTTTCGCCGCCAGCCAAGAGCGAATGTCGGATCTGTTGCTGAAGGTGCTGTAAACAGATCGGCTGTCTTTTTGTCAAATAAAGAAACGCTTCGGTATGATCCTTTGTTTAACATGACTTGCAGCAGAATGGCCATATCATCCGCGTTTGAGAACAATCCGGCATGGCCGGACACGCCATCCATTGAGTAAAATGCTTTTTCGTCATGCACTTCTCCTTGCAGCGTGTCTGTACGGATGTTAGGAAAATGAATAAAGCCGTCCCGTGTATTGCCCATACGTTCAGTAGCTGCGAACTGCTTTGGTTTAAAGCCTTTTTGCAGCGGATTGTACAAGGTATGTTTCAGTCCCAGCGGCTTGTAGAGCTCTTGCTCCGCGTAGACATCTAGCGGTTTACCGGTGAGTTTTTCGACAATACTGCCGAGAAGCATATATCCAATGTCACTGTATACGTGTTTTGTCCCTGTCTGATAATCGAGCGGAATTTTCGTCAAATAATCGATCGTTTTGTCCCGCTCCTGAGAATAGTACATGCCGGCTTTTTCCGGTGTGTAAAAGTAAAAGCTTGAAGGGAGCCCTGATTGGTGCTGGAGGACATCGATGACACGAATCTTGTCTTTTCCTTTCATAAGGTCTCCCGGCTGATCCTTGAAATCAGGCAAATATGCAGAAACCTTTTCATAGACGTCGAGCTTTCCGTGGCTGACTAAGCGCTGCAATGCAAAATTTGTTGCGTACATTTTTGTATTTGAGGCTAAGTCAAACATCGTGCGGGCTTTCATTTTGGCCGGCCGGCGCAGCAGTTCTGATTCTTCGTACTTTTTACTGTAGCCGTACGCTTCTTTTTTTATGACGCGGCCATCCTTCACGACGACAAGAACGGCGCCTGGAAATCCTGCTGCAATATCCCGTTCTATTATCTGATCAACCTTCCTTAGTTTCTTCGGCGAGAATTGCGCAGTTTCTGCATTTATGGTTTTCGGCTTGATCTGGTTATCTGCTGTGTGCGCGAAGGTTTCGTTTGGCGTCAATATAGACAGGGTTAAAATGGCACTGAATAAGAATAGTGTTTTTGTTTTCACAGGCTAGCTCCTTTCCGTGCTTCTATCCCGTTTACTATCCCTAAAACAGAAACAATTTAATCGAACTGAGAAGCCATTTCATCTTTATATCCGAATGCATAGGTCAATAAAAAGCCGGTCGCGTATGAAATAAAGAGCCCAACGATATATAGGATGATTTGCGAAGGCAGGACGAGAAAGGAAAGCGGCAGCCCGGAGACACCAATCGCGATGGTGGCTATCTGAAAATAAGCTTGAAAAGCGCCGCCGATCCCAGCTCCTAAGCATGCTGTTAAAAACGGACGGCCGAGCGGCAGCGTGACCCCGAAGATAAGCGGTTCACCAATGCCGAGCAGTCCCGAAGGCAGTCCTCCGGCGATTGCTTTTCTCAAGGTTGTTTTTTTCGTTTTCACAAAGATGGCAAAGGCCGCGCCAACCTGTCCTGCGCCTCCCATAGCCAGAATTGGGAGCAGAGGATCATTTCCGATTGAATTGATCAGTTCCATGTGCACAGGCGTCAAGCCTTGGTGCAGTCCGGTTACGACGAGAGGAAGGAAGGTTGCACCCAGAATAAAGCCCGCAGCGATGCCGCCGATGTCCAGGATGGAGAGAAGGCCCGATGTAATGGCATCAGAAATGAAGCCGCCTAAAGGCATAAACACGACATATGTTACGATTCCGGTGATTAACAGTGAAACGGTTGGGGTGACAATGATATCGAGTGATTGAGGAATAAAGCGGCGGATAAATTGTTCGGTGTAAGCAATGAATATGGCTGCGAAAAGAACTCCGATCAGGCCTCCCCTGCCCGGAAGAAGCTGTTCTCCGAATAAACTGATCTTTGCGATCTCCGGATTTATAATCAAGATCCCCGCCAGAGCTCCGAGAGCGGGTGTCCCGCCAAATTCTTTCGATGCGTTAATGCCGACGAGAATACCGAGATATGTGAAAAGTCCTGATCCGATCACTGTCAGGATAATAGCGATTTGCGATTCTGCGGAGAGCCATCCGGCTTGAATGATTGCTTTTGTAATCCCGGTGATTAAACCAGAAGCAACGAGTGCGGGAATAAGAGGGATAAAGATGCTGGCAATTTTACGTAAGAATAGTTTAAAAGGAGTGGCGTTTTTCCGATTTATATCGGCTTTCTTTTTTGCCGCAGCTTCTTTGACATCCTCACCTTCTTCTTCTGACACGAGTTTTGAGAAAGCGGCTGTCACATGATTGACGACTCCGGTGCCGAGGATGATTTGTAAGGTTTCAGCTTCAACGACCCCCAATACGCCGTCAAGCTCTCTTAAAGCCTGAGCATCTGCTTTGCTTTCATCGTAAGGCGTAATACGCAGGCGTGTCATGCAATGCGTATACGAGGAAATATTGGATTTTCCACCGCATAGTTCAAGGATTTTCTTTGCGAGATGATGGTAGTTATTTTCTTTGCTCATCAAAACCCCTCCTCTGATGCCTTATTTTTTTCTCATAGATTGTATGGCTGCTCTCGTCTTATCGATATAGCCGGTTGTTTCTTCATACTGCTCAGCCGCCATGCCTAAAAACAAAACATCAATCATAAAAAGCTGGGCGAGACGGGAGGAAGTGGCTGCGCTGCGGATCAAGGCTTCGTTGGAATGTGCTGTGTACAAGGGGACATCAGCCAGCGCAGAGACGGATGTCTGACTGAATTGTGTAAGGCTGATAATTGTGATGCCTTTTTCCTTAGCCATCGTGAGCATTTCAATGATTTCCTGCGTTTCTCCCGAAAATGAAATGGCGAATACGATATCATCCTTATCTGCATTTGCGATTAAAGAGGCGACAAGATGAGTGTCTGTGAACGCGGTTGCTTGTTTATGAATGCGAAGCCATTTTTGCTGGGCGTCCTTGGCGACAATTCCTGAAGCCCCGACGCCGATAAAATGCACGGTATGAGCTTTAAGAAGCAGAAAAACCGCTCGTTCAAGCTCTTTATAGTCCATCAGATCTGAAGTATCCTGAATGGCTTGAATGGCATTGCCGGCCGCTTTTTCAGAAATAGAGGGCAGCGGTTCGCGGGGAGCGATGTCCCGGTAGCCTTGAAAAGCAGGCTTTGCCAGATCGCCTGCCACTCTCATTTTTAAATCTTGAAATCCCTTTAACCCGAGTGATTTGCAGAGCCTGATGACGGCAGCGTCACTTGAATTGGCTAAGGCGCTGATTTCGCTGACTGTGCTTTCTATCGCTTTGTGAGGATGAGTTAGGATGTAATCTGCAAGTTTACGCTCGGATGGAGGGAGCTTGTGCTTCATTGATTGGATGATGGCTAAACCGCCTGCTGCCATTCGTAGTCTCTCCTTATCATGACTGGTAATTTTCGATTGCTTTGTCTATAAAACCGTTTGCTTCATTAAGCAATGTCTTA
This sequence comes from Bacillus cabrialesii, assembly GCF_004124315.2. Taxonomy (GTDB): domain Bacteria; phylum Bacillota; class Bacilli; order Bacillales; family Bacillaceae; genus Bacillus; species Bacillus cabrialesii. Next base: position 203,142 of record NZ_CP096889.1, read on the forward strand.
GCTTGTTCCTGATCTGCGCTTGTTTTGAGCATGACGATTGCCGTTTTGACGTGATGATTGGCTTGTTCCAGTGTGTTTCTGGCTGTTTTGTATGAAGCATTTGTGAGGCTTTGAATGATACTGATGGCGCGTTCTTTTAGTTTTATGTTGCTGACGTTGACGTCTACCATCAAGTTTTCGTAAACTTTTCCGATTTTGACCATTACAGCGGTGGATATCATGTTTAGAATCATTTTATGAGCGGTTGCCGCTTTCATACGTGTTGATCCTGTAATGGCCTCGGGTCCGACGACAACCTCAATGCTGTAATCGGCATCCTTGCTGATGGCGGAATTTTCATTACTGGTAAGGGCGATGGTGTGTGCTCCGACTTTACGGGCGTATGTTAGGGCGCCTGTGGCATAAGGTGTGCGGCCGCTTGCTGCGATGGCGATGACGGTGTCATTTGAAGTGAGTTGTATGTTTTTTAAATCCTCTGCGCCTGCTTCTTCACTGTCTTCAATGCCCTCTGCAGCCTGCAAAAATGCTTTGGGGCCGCCAGCCATGATTCCAATGACCTGATCTGGGCTTACGCTGTAGGTGGGAGGACATTCAACAGCGTCCATGACACCGAGCCTGCCGCTTGTACCGGCGCCTGTGTATATGAGCCGGCCTCCATTTTGAAACGAGTCATACGCACAGTCTACAGCTGTTTTGATATCGGGGAGAACCTGCTGAACGGCGGCAGCGACTTTCATATCTTCGTTGTTAATCATTTGGAGGATGCCGAGAGTGGTTGCTTTGTAGATTCCCGCTGTTTGGCTATTGCGTGATTCCGTTGTAAGACGGTGCAGGTTTAATGGTTCTGACATGAGGATGCCCCCTGTTTTAAATTAATATATCTTAATATTCAGTATATTCGTTTCTGTCATGATATTTCAACTGTGTTTTATATTTTTGAAATTTTATTTCACTCAAGACGATAAGAAATAATGAAGAATTAGCTGTTCTCCAAGCGGGCCGATTCTTCGCCGTCCTTTATCAAGGAACCCGCTTTTCATATAAAGGTGTTTTGCGCGTGTGTTCAGATGATTGACAGCCAAGATCATTTCATCGCACCATGGAAAATAACCGCTCACAAAAGCGGGAAGCTTAAGCATAGCCTTTTTTGCATAGCCTTTTCCTTGATGCACAGCGTTTAAAGACAGGGAACTGAGCAGTAAAGCAAATGGATTGTTAGAATAGGGCGCAAGCGTTTCTTTTGATGTATGTAAAATGAAAAAACCGACTGGCAGATCGTCTTTTAAGATGACAACCGGATATCGGTCCTGCATGCCCAGAGCCTGAGACAGCACCTCATTGGGGAGAGAGGTAAAGCGTTTGTCATCATTGTTTAGCGTGAATGATTGAAGCTCAGGCAAGTGTTCAGGCTTATAGAAGGATAAAGAAATGTCTAGAGTCATGTGGCGGCCTCCTTACAATATGTCGTCTAGCTGATTTTCTGAAATGACGCGGTAGCCTGCTTGTTTTAACAATGCGGCGGTTACCCCGTTGCCGGTGATTTTTCTGCCGGAGAATGTGCCGTTATAAATAAAACCGCTTCCGCACGATGGACTGTTTTCTTTTAAGATGACGGCTGAGGCATTGATTTCTTTTGCGTAAGCTAATGTTTTCAAGGCGCCTTTCATATATAAATCTGTTACATCTTCTCCTGAAGCTGTCACGATTTTTGCGGTGCCATTGAGAACATCCTCGCCGGTGCCTCCGATGATTTCTGCAGGTTCACGGGGAGTTGAGAAGCCGCCGAGAAGCTCAGGGCAAACCATGACGGCTTTATTTTCATCGACGAGTTTTCTGATATTCTCTGACGCTGCGTGAGAGCCGTTGTATCTGCATTCGATGCCTCCAAGGCAAGAACTGACAAGAATCATATTTGTTTCTCCTCTCTTGCTTCGCTTGTCTCTATCATAAAATAAATGACTAATGTTGGGAGGCTTTTTCAGTTAAAAAAGGAGTTAAAAAGTTTGAAAATAAAAAATTTAATTTTTCTCTTTACAAACAGGGGGCAACCTGTATATAATTACTTTTGTCAGCTCGACGAGAACAAAAACGGCCCGTTGGTCAAGCGGTTAAGACACCGCCCTTTCACGGCGGTAACACGGGTTCGAATCCCGTACGGGTCACCATTTGGAGGATTAGCTCAGCTGGGAGAGCATCTGCCTTACAAGCAGAGGGTCGGCGGTTCGAGCCCGTCATCCTCCACCATCTTGCCGGTGTAGCTCAATTGGTAGAGCAACTGACTTGTAATCAGTAGGTTGGGGGTTCAAGTCCTCTTGCCGGCACTGTTTTTCTTAATATGAATATGGAGGGGTAGCGAAGTGGCTAAACGCGGCGGACTGTAAATCCGCTCCCTCAGGGTTCGGCAGTTCGAATCTGCCCCCCTCCACCATTGTTGGGCTATAGCCAAGCGGTAAGGCAACGGACTTTGACTCCGTCATGCGTTGGTTCGAATCCAGCTAGCCCAGTCACAGACACCTTTGACCAAAAGGTGTCTTTTTTCTTTTTTTAAAAATCATTCCAACTTCTAACTATTCAGTCTGTATAATAATTTTAAAAATATGTTAAGGTAGTTTATTCACGAATTACCATCTACACCCTGCCAAAAATTTGTTAAACTTATTTTATAAAAAAGTTGAAACCTTTTGAAACGAAGCTCGTATACATACAGACCGGTGAAGGCAGAGGTTAGATAAATATGGAAATGATGATTAAAAAGAGAATTAAGCAAGTCAAAAAAGGCGACCAAAATGCATTTGCGGACATCGTAGATATATACAAGGATAAAATTTATCAGCTTTGCTACCGTATGCTTGGCAATGTGCATGAGGCGGAGGATATTGCACAGGAGGCTTTCATCAGAGCGTACGTTAATATCGACAGTTTTGATATTAACCGGAAATTTTCAACTTGGCTTTACCGAATTGCCACCAATTTGACCATTGACCGCATTCGCAAAAAGAAGCCGGATTATTACCTCGATGCAGAGGTGGCTGGTACGGAAGGCTTGACCATGTATTCACAAATCGCCGCAGATGGGGTTTTGCCTGAAGATGCAGTTGTGTCGCTGGAGCTCTCTAACACGATTCAGCAGAAAATTTTAAAGCTTCCTGACAAATACAGAACAGTCATCGTATTAAAGTATATTGACGAACTCTCATTAATTGAAATCGGCGAGATTCTGAACATTCCTGTGGGGACTGTAAAAACGCGGATTCACAGAGGCAGAGAGGCTCTCAGAAAACAATTAAGGGATCTTTAAGTGGGGTGATGAAATGAGCTGTCCTGAACAAATTGTGCAGCTTATGCATATGCATCTTGATGGAGATATCCTTCCAAAAGATGAACACGTATTAAAGGAACATCTTGAGACATGCGAGAAATGCAGAAAGCATTTTTATGAGATGGAAAAATCCATAGCGCTCGTCCGGAGCACATCGCATGTTGAAGCCCCCGCGAATTTTACCGCTAACGTCATGGCAAAATTGCCTAAGGAGAAGAAAAGAGCTTCTGTGAAAAGATGGTTCAGATCCCATCCCGTTATCGCAGCTGCTGCGGTATTCATCATTTTGATGGGCGGAGGTTTTTTTAACAGCTGGCATAATGACCACAATTTCAGCGTGTCCAAGCAGCCGAATCTTGTGGTGCATAACAACACTGTGATCGTGCCTGAAGGTGAGACGGTCAAAGGTGATGTCACTGTCAAAAACGGCAAGCTGATTATTAAAGGAAAAATAGACGGAGATGTGACCGTCGTAAATGGCGAAAAGTATATGGCCTCTGCTGGACAAGTCACCGGTCAGATTGAAGAAATCAATCAGTTGTTCGACTGGACATGGTACAAAATGAAGTCAGCGGGGAAAAGTGTACTGAATGCATTGGATCCAAACGAAAAAGAGTAAAGCGCGCAAGTCGCTTTGCTCTTTTTTTACGGGCTGAAAGGGCTGGCACATTTCACTTGCCAAATCGAAATGTGGTATAATGGGCTCGCTATGTAAAGTACATATGCGTAACACGTAAAACACAAAATACGAAATGACTGAATTCTTGGAGGACGAGGAAATGGCTTTTGAGGATATCCCTTTTTTGCAGTACCTCGGCAATGCCGTTGATATTCTCCTTGTTTGGTATGTGATATATAAATTGATTATGGTGATACGCGGCACGAAAGCGGTTCAGCTGTTAAAAGGAATTGTCGTGATCGTGCTTGTCCGTATGGCCAGCCAATACTTGGGCCTCAGCACGCTTCAATGGCTGATGGACCAAGCGATAACATGGGGATTTTTAGCAATTATTATTATTTTCCAGCCTGAGCTGAGAAGAGCGCTTGAACAGCTTGGCCGCGGCCGCTTTTTTTCAAGGAGCGGCACGCCTGTAGAGGAAGCGCAGCAGAAAACGATTGAGGCCATCACAAAAGCGATCAATTATATGGCGAAACGACGTATAGGCGCCCTGCTGACCATTGAGCGGGATACCGGAATGGGGGATTATATTGAGACCGGCATACCATTGAACGCCAAAGTCAGCTCTGAGCTGCTGATCAATATTTTTATTCCGAACACCCCGCTTCATGACGGCGCGGTGATTATGAAGAATAATGAAATTGCCGCTGCCGCATGTTATTTGCCGCTTTCTGAAAGCCCGTTTATTTCAAAAGAACTGGGTACGCGGCACAGGGCGGCTGTCGGCATCAGTGAAGTAACAGACAGTTTGACGATTATTGTGTCTGAAGAGACCGGCGGCGTCAGTGTGGCGAAGAACGGCGACCTTCACAGAGAGCTGACAGAAGAAGCACTGAAAGAAATGCTTGAAGCCGAGTTTAAGAAAAACACCAGAGACACTTCTTCTAACCGCTGGTATTGGAGGGGCAAGAAAAATGGATAAATTCTTAAACAACCGCTGGGCTGTGAAAATTATCGCTCTGCTTTTCGCGCTCTTGCTTTATGTGGCGGTTAACAGCAATCAAGCACCGACTCCGAAAAAACCGGGTGAATCTTTCTTTCCGACATCAACGACTGATGAAGCAACACTGACCGATATTCCGGTCAAAGCGTATTATGATGATGAAAATTACGTCGTAACAGGTGTGCCGCAAACGGTTAATGTCACGATAAAGGGTTCGACAAGCGCCGTAAAAAAGGCAAGGCAGACCAAGAACTTTGAAATATATGCCGACATGGAGAATTTGAAAACCGGCACACATAAGGTCGAGCTTAAGGCCAAAAACGTGTCGGATGGGCTGACAATCTCAATCAATCCGTCTGTTACGACAGTGACCATTCAAGAACGGACGACCAAAAGCTTTCCCGTAGAAGTGGAGTATTATAATAAAAGCAAGATGAAAAAAGGCTATTCTCCGGAGCAGCCGATTGTCAGTCCGAAACAAGTGCAGATTACCGGATCTAAAAATGTGATCGATAATATTTCTCTTGTGAAAGCTTCAGTGAATTTGGAAAACGCAGATGAAACGATTGAAAAGGAAGCGAAAGTGACTGTCTATGATAAGGATGGAAACGCGCTTCCTGTTGATGTAGAGCCCTCGGTCATCAAGATTACCGTTCCGGTGACGAGTCCGAGTAAAAAAGTACCCTTTAAGATTGAACGGACAGGAAGCCTCCCTGACGGTGTCAGCATAGCGAATATTGAATCCAGCCCCAGTGAGGTAACGGTTTACGGCTCGCAGGATGTGTTGGATTCTCTTGAATTTATTGACGGCGTCAGCTTAGATTTAAGCAAAATCAACAAGGATTCCGATATCGAGGCAGATATTCCGCTGCCTGACGGCGTCAAAAAAATCTCGCCGTCAAAGGTGACATTGCATATAGAAGTTGATAGTGAAGCGGATCAGAAGTTTGAGAATGTCTCTATAAAGACTGTAGGGCTGAGCAGCTCACAAAACATTGAATTTCTTGATCCTGAGTCACAGGCTATAGATGTGACGGCTAAAGGCTCACCCGCCAATATAAAAAAACTGAAGAAATCAGATATAGAATTGTATGTGAATGTTTCAGATTTAGAGGACGGGGAGCATAGCGTAAAGCTTGAAGTGAACGGGCCGCAGAATGTAACCTGGTCCTTGGGGCAGAAAAACGCCAAGATCAAGCTGACGTCCCAAAAAAGCAATACATCAACGAATGATAAGAGCAGCAATACATCAGGGAAACAGGATGACACAGATAAACAAACGAATGATCAAGATAACAAGCAGCAAGAAGATACAACGGACACTGATAAAAACAGCAATGATCAAAAACAAGACGAAAATAAAGATCAAAACCAAGATCAGGATGAGGACGAATCCACTGCGGATTCACAATCCTCATCAGAATAAAAAAGGAGCGATTATAAAATGGGCAAGTATTTTGGAACAGACGGTGTAAGAGGTGTCGCCAATAGTGAGCTTACACCTGAGCTGGCCTTTAAAGTCGGACGTTTCGGCGGGTATGTGCTGACAAAAGACAAACAACGTCCAAAAGTGCTGATAGGCCGCGATACACGGATCTCCGGCCATATGCTGGAGGGAGCCCTTGTCGCCGGACTTTTATCCATTGGCGCAGAAGTCATGCGTCTGGGTGTCATTTCTACACCTGGTGTCTCTTATTTAACAAAGGCAATGGATGCAGAGGCAGGCGTCATGATTTCTGCTTCTCATAACCCAGTGCAGGATAACGGCATCAAGTTTTTCGGGGGAGACGGATTTAAGCTATCTGATGAACAGGAAGCTGAAATTGAGCGCCTGATGGACGAACCGGAGGATAAGCTGCCAAGACCGGTCGGAGCCGATCTCGGGCTTGTAAACGACTATTTTGAAGGCGGACAAAAATATTTGCAGTTCTTAAAGCAGACTGCTGATGAAGATTTCACGGGCATTCATGTGGCGTTGGACTGCGCGCATGGCGCGACATCGTCCTTGGCGACACACCTGTTTGCTGATTTAGATGCAGATGTTTCAACAATGGGAACTTCCCCGAACGGATTAAACATTAATGACGGCGTCGGATCGACTCATCCGGAAGCGCTCAGCGCGTTTGTCAAAGAGAAAAACGCTGATCTCGGGCTTGCGTTCGACGGTGACGGCGACCGCCTGATTGCTGTTGATGAAAAAGGAAATATTGTTGATGGCGACCAAATCATGTACATATGCTCAAAACACTTGAAAACAGAGGGCCGTTTGAAGGATGATACAGTGGTTTCAACCGTGATGAGCAACCTCGGTTTCTATAAGGCGCTCGAAAAAGAAGGCATCAAAAGCGTACAGACGGCTGTCGGCGATCGCTACGTAGTAGAAGCGATGAAAAAAGATGGCTACAATGTCGGCGGAGAGCAGTCAGGACATCTGATTTTCCTTGACTACAACACGACAGGGGATGGATTATTATCCGCTATTATGCTGATGAACACATTGAAAGCGACAGGCAAGCCGCTGTCAGAACTCGCGGCTGAAATGCAGAAGTTCCCGCAGCTGTTAGTCAATGTGAGAGTAACTGATAAATATAAAGTCGAAGAAAATGAAAAAGTAAAAGCTGTTATTTCTGAAGTTGAAAAAGAAATGAACGGCGACGGCCGCATTTTGGTGCGTCCTTCAGGCACTGAACCGCTAGTCCGTGTTATGGCTGAAGCGAAGACGAAAGAACTCTGCGATGAGTATGTCAATCGCATTGTTGAAGTCGTCCGGTCAGAAATGGGATTGGAGTAACGAAGTCTATCATCAGAGAGCGAACAAGACAAGCGAGACTTACATATGATAATTGTGAGACATACGGCAAAGTTGTTTAAAAAACAATTGACCGTTCATGGCACATGCTGTAAAATCAAGCTTGTCTTGTTCTTATTTTCTCTGGGAAGAAAAGACGGGATTATTGCGTCACCTATAATTATAGCGCCCGAACTAAGCGCCCGGAAAAAGGCTTAGTTGACGAGGATGGAGGTTATCGAATTTTCGGCGGATGCCTCCCGGCTGAGTGTGCAGATCACAGCCGTAAGGATTTCTTCAAACCAAGGGGGTGACTCCTTGAACAAAGAGAAATCACATGATCTTCCAAAAACATGTAGGAGGGGACGATTGAAAGTCCCCTTGAAATTTGACTTTCTTCGTCTCCTTTTACAATCTTAGGAGGAAGAAAATATGTGTGGAATCGTAGGTTATATCGGTCATCTTGATGCGAAGGAAATTTTGCTGAAAGGGTTAGAAAAGCTTGAGTACCGCGGATATGACTCTGCTGGTATCGCTGTTGCCAACGAGCAGGGGATTCATGTGTTCAAAGAAAAAGGACGCATTGCGGATCTTCGTGAAGTTGTGGATGCCAATGTAGAAGCGAAAGCCGGAATTGGCCATACTCGCTGGGCAACACATGGCGAACCAAGCTATCTAAACGCTCACCCGCATCAAAGCGCACTTGGCCGCTTTACACTTGTTCATAACGGCGTGATCGAGAACTATGTTCAGCTGAAACAAGAGTATTTACAAGATGTAGAGCTCAAAAGTGACACCGATACAGAAGTAGTTGTTCAAGTAATCGAGCAATTTGTCAACGGAGGTCTTGATACAGAAGAAGCGTTCCGCAAAACACTTACACTGTTAAAAGGCTCTTATGCAATTGCTTTATTCGACAACGATAACAGAGAAACGATTTTTGTAGCGAAAAACAAAAGCCCTCTATTAGTCGGTCTTGGAGATACATTCAACGTTGTAGCATCTGATGCGATGGCGATGCTTCAAGTAACCAACGAATACGTAGAGCTGATGGATAAAGAAATGGTCATCGTCACTGATGATCAAGTTGTCATCAAAAACCTTGATGGTGACGTCATTTCACGTGCGTCTTATATCGCTGAGCTGGATGCCAGTGATATCGAAAAAGGCACGTACCCTCACTACATGTTGAAAGAAACGGATGAGCAGCCTGTTGTTATGCGCAAAATCATCCAAACATATCAAGATGAAAACGGCAAACTGTCTGTACCTGGCGATATCGCTGCCGCTGTAGCGGAAGCGGACCGCATCTATATCATTGGCTGCGGAACAAGCTACCATGCAGGACTTGTCGGTAAACAATATATTGAAATGTGGGCAAACGTGCCGGTTGAAGTACATGTAGCGAGTGAATTCTCTTACAACATGCCGCTTCTGTCTAAGAAACCGCTCTTCATTTTCCTTTCTCAAAGCGGAGAAACAGCAGACAGCCGCGCGGTTCTTGTTCAAGTGAAAGCGCTCGGACATAAAGCCCTGACAATCACAAACGTACCGGGATCAACGCTTTCTCGTGAAGCTGATTACACGTTGCTGCTTCATGCGGGTCCTGAAATCGCTGTTGCGTCAACGAAAGCATACACTGCGCAAATTGCTGTTCTTGCGGTTCTCGCATCTGTAGCTGCTGACAAAAACGGCATTGATATCGGATTTGACCTCGTCAAAGAACTCGGTATCGCTGCGAACGCAATGGAAGCCCTTTGCGACCAGAAAGACGAAATGGAAATGATCGCCCGTGAATACTTGACTGTATCCAGAAACGCTTTCTTCATCGGACGCGGCCTTGACTACTTCGTATGTGTCGAAGGCGCACTGAAGCTGAAAGAGATTTCTTACATCCAGGCAGAAGGCTTTGCCGGAGGAGAACTGAAGCACGGCACAATTGCCTTGATCGAACAAGGTACACCAGTATTCGCACTGGCCACACAAGAGCACGTAAACCTAAGCATCCGCGGAAACGTCAAAGAAGTTGCCGCTCGCGGAGCAAACACATGCATTATCTCACTGAAAGGCTTAGACGATGCGGATGACAGATTCGTACTGCCGGAAGTAAACCCAGCGCTTGCTCCGTTGGTATCTGTTGTTCCACTGCAGCTGATCGCTTACTATGCTGCGCTGCATCGCGGCTGTGATGTTGATAAACCTCGTAACCTTGCGAAGAGTGTTACTGTGGAATAAATTGTTTAACCCCTTTGGTTGTTTAGCCAAGGGGGTTTTTTTGTACCTCCGCAGTTTATAAGTGAAACGGATATTTTTTTTACTATCTCCGTATTCCAACACCAAAATCTGATTCCCACTGAATTAGAATAGGAGTTTTAGTTGACAATGTTTAAAATTTAGCATATCTTATACTTAACTTAATAATCGGCGCAGATGTTTATTTTTGTTTGTTAATAAAATTAGGCCTTTAGCATTCTTTTAATATTTCATTTTAAATCTTGATAGGGTGAAAAAGTATCCTAATAAAAAACGAAGAGTAACATAAGTCGATTTATTATATAAATCAAGGTACTAAATTAACGATATTCCTTTAGAAGGAACTTAAAATATTGTATATAGTAAAATGACCAATCATAAGGTAGCTCTTCAAAAAACTTTGCGAAGTTAGTTGAAGTGAAGCCGACAATTTTCAAGATTCAATGACTAAGATAATCATTGAGTTTTGAAGTTGTCGGCTTTTTTATTGGAAAAAATACGTAATTATTCAAAGAGATAAAGAAATGTATATTCAATTACAGAGAGAATTTTACCTAAGGGAGAATTTGAAATGTTGTTTTCGCTGAGTTTGTCATCATTATTAACATTATTTTTTATTATGCTTATTATTTCCGGGATAAGTGGATTATTGTTTTTACTTCCGCGAGTACCCTTGAGTTATGTTCGCATTCATATGGGGATCTTGGCTTTACCGCTTTTGGCATCCTTCCTGCTTCTTGCCAATAGCAGTGTGAATGGAGAGATTGGCCCTTGGCACTTAGATTCATTAGCTTGTTTAATGACTTTCTTTGTTCTTGCAATTGGCTTCGTCATTCAGCGTTTTTCTGTACGTTACTTAATGGGAGATCGATCATATCGAAAATATTTTACGCTTTTTACTTTCACTACAGGTGCTGCTTCAATTACATGGTTAAGTGGCGATCTCCGCTTGATGGTTATATGTTGGGGAGCAACTCTTGTCGGTTTAACCTTACTTATAAGGTTAAACCGTGCTTGGCATGTGGCTAGTGAAGCAGCCAAGATTTCAGGCAGGTTATTTTTGTTAAGTTGGTTTTCTTTGTTTTTCGCGATGATATGGCTTTTTCAAGTCACAGGTCAATGGCGGTTATCGTTGGTTTTAACAAATGAAAGTTTAGCTCAGCTGGGGATTTGGGAGAGAACAGGGATTCATTTATTGATTGTGTTAGCAGTGATCATTCCTGCGGCTCAATGGCCATTCCAAAGATGGTTAACTGAGTCTATTGTTGCTCCAACTCCTGTTTCTGCGATTATGCACGCCGGTTTAGTAAACGCAGGCGGGATTATACTAACTCGCTTTTCACCTCTATTTCATGGTGGTATAGCATCGATGATTTTACTTCTGCTTGCTGGCATCTCTGTATTGATTGGAACTGGTATTAGTTTGGTCCAGGTTGACTATAAACGCCAGCTAGTGGGCTCCACGATTGCACAAATGGGTTTTATGCTCATTCAGTGTGCATTGGGAGCCTATATAGCAGCCATTATTCATCTTATTTTACATGGTTTATTCAAAGCTACGTTATTTTTACAGGCTGGTTCGGCAGTACAGGGTCATGAAGGATCGACGCGGGCTCATGAGGGATCATCCTATTTATGGATCATGGCTGGCCGTACGTTAGCCTTATTGATAGGCGTTGCTTTTTGGCTCGCTGCTCCTGGAGAGGGATATCAAGTCATTAGTGCGCTGATCTTAGGGTGGTCATTGTCCGTTTCTTGGACTCAGCTCGTAGCTTTTGGAGAGGGGAAAATTGGCCGAATTGTTGGCTTAACATTTTTGGGAGGAGCAGCCATTGTATATTTTATCATTCATAACCTCTTCTATAAGTGGCTGCATACAACCGTTTTACAAAGTGTTCAACCTCCAATGTCAGCTGTCGTCATTGTCTTATGTCTATTGCTATTTGGCGGTGCTTTAGGTACGTGGGTTGCTCGTCAACGTTCTTCAGTTTTCTCCGCGGTACTCTATCTTTGGTTAGTGCGATTAGGTGAAGCAAAACCAAAGACAGTAGAGAGTCACCCAGACTACCTTAAACAATATTTATCATAAGGAGCTAATCTGAGATGGGCATTACATCCGTATTAACGAAAGAAAATGTAAAAAAGAAAGATACAGATATTGATGTTCAAGAGCGTGATCTTAACGTTTTCATTCAATCTGCCAGCCGAGTGATTGCGCCACTTTGGCCTATTTCCACATTTGCTGCACGTAATCCGTGGATGGGACTTGAAAACCAATCTTTTGATCAGGTTGCAGATTGGTTGAAAAACACTCGTGATGTTGATATCTACCCTAGTGCATCTATGATCCGTTCAGCAAAAAATAAAGGTGAGATTGATGAAGATTTTGTGGAAATGGGGCTGCAGCGCTGGCTTGATTCACATTCTTTTCACATCCCGCGGGACGTAGCGGAGCGATTTTGTCATGCTGGATTAAAATTAGATCCACTGCCTTCCGCCCTTTTATCATCACATAAGCTGGAGAAATTGGTGAATGAATGTAGTGGATTGGATCATATCGAGAGTTTTTATACGCAACCAATAAGTTCATATATAGAGAATCAAGATGGTGAAAGGTTAGTCGATATACTTGATCAGCATGTCATTAAGTGGAGTAAATTATATCTTGATGACTCTCAAGCGGGCTGGACAATGCCCAATCGTGAGGAGGGCTTCTATCGTGCCTGGCAGCATCTCATTCAATATGATCCAGCACTCAGTAAACAGCAGCGTAAAAGGTTAAAAGGTTGGCCGCGAGAGGCACATATGGCTTTACAAGAAGCCTTATTCGCACTGGAAATCCCAGAATCAGAAATCCAGACTTATCTTGAAGGCCATTTACTTTCCTTGCCTGGATGGGCAGGGATGATGCTTTGGCGCTCTCAACAATCGAGCCATGAACATGCACTTCTAACAGAATACTTAGCGGTTCGAATATCGATGGAGTGGGCCCTTATAAAGCCGTATTTACCTTTGAATAATAAACGATCTGAGAAAAAGATTTCGATGACTCCTCTTTTAGCAGCTTGGATTCATTGGGGTGGCCTGACATTAGAGGAATGGTCACAGATGCCGGCCAATGAACAAAACGAATATTTATCATTTGCTTATCGTTTTAATGAGAAACTTCGCAGAAAACTTTGGCTAGAAGCTTGGGAGCAAACACACACAGATCGATTAAGTCAAAAGATCATCTCGAAACAACGGGAAAATATCAGCAAAAAATCGGCATTAGCTCAATTAGCATTCTGCATTGATGTACGATCAGAACCTTTTCGCCGCCATCTGGAAAAAGAAGGTCCGTTTGAAACGATTGGCGTTGCCGGTTTCTTCGGGGTGCCGATTGCAACGTGTGAACTTGGCAGTAAACACAGTCATGCCTCCTTGCCGATTATACAAAAACCGCAAAATAAAATAAAAGAGTTCGCAGATGAAGATGCACTCGAAAAATACAATCAACGCAAGCAAGCAGTCCATTCCGTAAGCTATACCTTTAAAACGATGAAACAGAATGTGCTTGCTAGCTTACTTTTGCCTGAGCTAAGTGGACCTTGGCTTAGTCTGCAAATGGCAGCGCGCAGCTTTGTGCCAAGAAAAGCGGATCGTTTCATTCGTAATCTCCGTGAGACGTGGTTACGTAAACCTGATACAAAACTTTCGCTTCATCATGATGATGACGCACAGGCAGAAATACCTGTAGGTTTTACTGAAGAAGAAAAAGTGAGCTATGCTCGCCAAGCACTAAAAATGATGGGGTTAACAGAGAATTTCGCGCCATTAGTCGTGATTTGCGGACATGGCAGCCAAAGTACGAATAACCCTTATGCCGCGGCTCTTGATTGTGGTGCCTGCGGTGGAGCTGCCGGCGGATTCAATGCAAGAGTTTTAGCTGCTTTATGTAATCTTTCAGAGGTACGAGAAGTTCTTTTAACCGAAGGAATTACAATCCCTGAGGATACGGTGTTTGCTGCCGCTGAACATAATACAACGGTCGATGAATTACATTGGCTTTATGTACCAGAGCTTTCCGAAGCAGCACAAGAAGCATTTGAACGTATCGAAGCTGTTATGCCAAAAGTGAGACATCATGTAAATGCAGAACGTCTGGCCCAATTGCCGAATTTTCAATCGAAACTTAAAAATCCGAAGGCAGAGGCACACCGATTTGCGGAGGATTGGAGTGAAATACGTCCGGAATGGGGACTGGCTCGTAATGCATCTTTTATTATCGGCCAACGTGAACTAACTCAGGATTGTGATTTAGAAGGAAGAGCTTTTCTTCATAATTATGATTGGAAGCAGGACGAAAGCGGTGATCTCCTGGCCAATATTATTGCGGGACCTGGAACTGTGGCCCAATGGATTAATTTACAATATTACGCATCAACGGTAGCACCTCATTATTATGGCAGCGGAAATAAAGCAACTCAAACTGTTACTGCAGGTCTCGGCGTTATGCAGGGGAATGCAAGTGACTTGTTAGCCGGACTGCCTTGGCAATCCGTCATGCAATCAGATCATGAGGCTTATCATTCTCCTCTTCGTTTGTTGATTGTCATTCAAGCCCCTAGAGAATATGTAGAACGGTTATTAAATAATGACCCAGTATTTCTGCAAAAAGTTCAAAATGGATGGGTCCGGCTGGCTAGTATTGGTCCAGACGGATGTTGGGAAAGCTGGTAACCCTTCATATAAACAAGTATCAAATGGATCTGTTACTCAATATAAAAAATGATAAACATAAATAAGAGGTGTGCTGTATGAATGTAAATAAAAAAGTATTATTTTTGACGGACATTGAAAACGGCTTGGAGCCTATTTTACAAGAAGCGACTAACACTCCAGCGGAAAATATGCTGACAATACAAAGCTATGGCGCCAGTATCTCACATCCTTATGGAGAAATCATGAGGTCTGTTATCATTGCAATATATCAGGAAAACGTTGAAGAGGTTTTTGTTGTAGGAACAAAAGATAAGAGAACTTCCACAGGCAATGGACTGACTCAACTTGAAACAATGAAAGATAAAATAAAAACATTGGATTATCTTTTTCAAAATTGCAGACCTGAATTTTTAGGTGGTACGGTCGATGAATGGCTAAGTGAAAATAGCAGTGACTGTATTGAAAAAAGCGTTGATATCATTCGCCAGCATCCACTAGTGCCGTCATATGTGAAAGTTAGAGGTTTAATCGTTAATCCTAAGGATGGAAAATCCCCCATTGTGGAGGCCCCTGCTATTAAAACCGCGTCAAGCCTTACCTGATTATTGCTTGTCATTAAGGAGAGCGTATGGAATCTAATTTAATTGATTTTGTAACGAAAACAATAGAGGAAATGAGTGCGTTTGATCGCGAAAATATGGAATGTTTGAAAAAAGTAACAAGAAAAGCAATTGATTTTTATCATTTGAAATCTTATGAAGAAGTTGAGGAAACCCATTTAGGAAGCGTTCGATTTTTGCATATACACTCTATTATGGAAGAAAATATGTTATCCAAAATGATAGTGGTCTCAAGAAACGGGAAAACTGATTTGGATATTGAAGATGTATATGCAGGACATGTTGTAAGAGAATATTAATGAGACGACATCACAAATAGAATATGCCAATTATTTTGCTCAGGAGATGTATTATATATGAAGAAATCGAAAGGTTCTATTGAATCAGAGATCAGCAAGTCCATTACACAATGGGAAAAGGATTATCTTGGGCGAGGGTCTGTTTCTGTTAAGACTGATATACTGCGGGATATGATCATTGTTAATTTAAAAGGAATTTTAACACCGGCTGAATATGCAGTTTGTGAATCAAAAGAGGGTATGCTATCTATCAAACAAACTCGTTCGGAGTTAGTTGAATCAGGTATTGAAGAACTTAAGAATATTATCCTGACGATAACCGGAGAAGAAGTGACAAGTTTTCATACTGATTTAAGCTCTCGGACAGGTGAACGAGTAATGGTATTTAAATTAGTTAATGATCTAGAGAAAAATCTTTAATATGAAGAATTAAACAATACTATTCAAGCCAAGCAGAGGTTACATTTTCAAAGAGGCTGGAAGCTGATTGAACCTAATCATCTTCCGCCTCTTTTTTTAGGGTTTTTGCCATCATTGATGATTTGTCATACGCAACCTAAGCGGACGCCTAGATTAACAAAGCCAATTCCGGGTTACAAAAAGCGTACAATGACACATGAATAGAGGCCATTTTTGATATGCTGTCTTCAGTTTCATTTCACGGAATTCGTCAGAAATAAGCCTAAAAAAAAGCTAAGCATTAAAAACGAATTGACATATCGGAATATAACGATATAATAATCCATATGGAACCAATTGAAGTATTCAAAGCTTTATCAAATGAATCAAGGCTGCAAATTTTGCAATGGCTGAAGGAGCCTGATCGTCATTTTGCACCCCATGAAGGGATTGATATGAACACAATCGGGGTATGTGTCAGTCAAATAACAGACAAATTGAAAATGACGCAATCGACGGCTTCTCAATATCTTACCATCCTTTTAAGAGCCGGCTTGATTAAAGCGAATCGAATCGGAAAGTACACGTATTACAAAAGAGATGAAGAAGCCATTGGGAAACTTGCTGACTTTCTTAAAACAGAGATATAAAAATAAACATCAAAAGATGTTTATTTTTACACCATACATATCGACATATTACGATGTGTTTATTTTTATAATAACAAATCGATATTTCGTAATATGTCTATTAGTAATTAAGGAGTGAATGTTTTATGTCTAACACTTGGAAAATTTACATTTTAGCCATTGTCAGCTTTTTAGTTGGAACCTCAGAGTACATCATTTCCGGTATTTTGGATCACATTGCTCATACACTCGGAATAACCTTGGCTGCCGCGGGCCAGCTTATTACGATTTTTTCACTTGTCTATGCTCTTTCCACGCCCTTGCTTATGGCGTTGACAGCAAGTATGGATAGACGCAAATTGATGATGTATGCCCTCGGTTTGTTTGTGTTTGGCAATGTCCTGGCTTTTGTGCTTCCTGGTTATGGGTGGTTTATTGCTGCTCGGATCATTATGGCGATGGGGGCAGGTATGGTTGTTGTCACCGCATTAACGATTGCCGCTAAGATTGCATCGGAAGGGAAGCAAGGCAGTGCCATCGCTACTGTCGTAATGGGATTTACCGCTTCTTTAATCATTGGTGTTCCGCTTGGAAGAATGATAGCAGTAGCGCTAGGCTGGAAGTCTGTATTTGGAGCAATTGCTTTGTTGGGATTGATCGCAATGGCCGTTATTTTCTTTACTCTTCCTCATACTGAAGGAGATAAGCCTGTACCTTTGCTTCAACAGCTTGCTCTTCTCAAAAAACGGAAAGTGGCGATGGGGTTATCAATCACTTTCTTCTGGCTCGGGGGATATTCTGTTGCTTATACTTATTTGTCACCGTATCTCTTGAACATCTCAGGTATAAACGGCAAGCTGCTTAGCGGTGTTTTGCTTATATTTGGAATTGCAAGTTTAGTTGGATCAAAGTTTGGGGGATATAGCACTGACAAATGGGGAGTGCCCTTTACACTTGTTGGCGGGATGACATTGCATATCGTTACACTGATTCTGCTGTCATTTGTCACTCATTCCTATATCGGCGTGTTGGTGATTCTCATATTATGGTCGTTTGCCGCATGGTCCACCGGTCCGACACAGCAATTTCACTTGGCTACAATAGAACCGGAAATGTCAGGTGTTTTGCTCAGTATTAATCAGTCCATGATGCAACTCGCCATGGCAGTTGGCGCGGGGATAGGGGGCGTTTTTGTAGAAAACGTATCATTGGCTTCGATTACCTGGGTTGGTGCGTTAGGGGTTATGATTGCCATTATTGCATCATTGATGATTTTTCATTCACAACCGAAACAGATGCTAAAAGATATCAACCAATAATACAGTGCTTTGTTTTCATCCTTAACATTCAATGGTTTCATTTCGAGAGATCTAACATCCGCTCGTTATACAAGCGGGTGTTTTTTATATGCTGTTCAAATCCGTCATGTTGAAGGCACACTGAAGCTGTAAGGATTTTTGCCGACGGAGAGCCGAAGCACGGCAAGTTATAATATACTAGGATTGAGAAATAACGGTTGGCGAGAGGATTCTAACGCTTTTCGCTTGTAAGATGATTATTTTTGAGGATGTGTCATCGTGAATCAAAAGACGTACATTGAAATTAGCAGGACATCGCAATACATCAACAAAGTGAGAGGGTATTCAGTGCTCATTGATGGGGCTGAGATGGGAAATATCAAAGATGGAGGGAGGCTGCAAATTGATTTGCCGCCTGGTGAACATGTTATTCAAGTGAAGATTGCTTGGTGTACAAGCCAAACTTTGAGGTTTACTTTAGCGGAAGGAGAAGTGTTGAAGTTTAGATGCGGAAGTCCAATCCGGGGATGGAAGTTGTTTTTGGCGCTTTTTTCTGTTTTAGGCAGCCCTGAAAATTATCTATTTCTTGAGCAGGAGGAAGAAAAAAAGGTCTTGTGGTGACTTTATGTTACTACATGGATAAAATATCGCGGAATTCTGTTTTGTGAAAGTTTAATTGACCTAAGAAAGAATGGCAGCCTTCTCAATATCGTGCTCCTTAGAGCAGGCTACCAATAAGAAATTCTCGTTTGTCAATTTTCATAATTTCATTGAGAAACTAAATACTCCTTAATCAACTGCCACCTGTCACGAGCATTCATGATGAACTCCGATGTGATTGCTACAATCAGGTTTTTCTCCGGAATACAGCAGATCACATTCCCGCCATCACCCAGTGCTGAGTAAGAGAAAACACCGGCCTCATCACGAAGCCACCATAGATAACCATAGTTATTGGCGTTCATCTTTGTTGATTCGTCAATCCATGACTCAGGAATGATCTTTTGGTTGTTCCAAATACCGTGATTCAAATAAAGATAACCAAACCTAGCCATATCCCGCGAAGTCAGCGTAAGCCCCCATCCTCCGGTTGAGTTTCCGTCTGGATCATTCACCCATCCCTTCACGTCTTTTCCGAAGAGATCGTCAAAGCCGAATGATTTCATTTCATAATGCGGAATTTCTTTCATGCCGATCGGTTTAAATAAGTACTCGTTGGCAAATTCGCGGGCGCTTTTGCCTGTGGTGCGGGTGATGATGGCTGACAGCAGGTGTGCGCCCGCGGTGGAGTATTTAAATGTGCCGATTGTTCCTCCTTGACCCAGCATATCGAGCGTATAGGTGATCCAATCAGGCTGCATGCACATCTTGTCGAGCGGTTCTTGCCAGTCTTTAAATGGATATGGAGCTGTCATCGTGAGAAGGTGGCGTAGGGTGATGTCTTGTTTTTGTTTATTATAAGGACCCGGGACGTATTCTGGGAAAAAGTCGAGTGCGTTTTGGTCGACACTTTTTATGTATCCTGCATGTATCGCAATCCCAATAAGAGCTGATATGATACTTTTGGTTACTGATGCTACATGATGCGTATCATTCGGTCCATAGCTATGATAATAGCGCTCAAAAGCGACGTATCCATTTTTTACAACCACCATACCGTTTATATTGCTGTATTCGGACTTGATTTTAAGGTCAAGCTCAGACAGTTTTTCGGCGTTCATGCCTAGGGCTGCCGGGCCTGCAGTTGGCCAGTCGTTTCTTTGCATGACCGTTACCTCTCTTTTTTCTTTATTGGAAAATACACTTCAGTCACAATATTCTCTGGGACATCAGCTTGCTGGTGATCGGTTACATACACTTCATAGGGTGATTGCGCCAATTCATAGCCCTTATCTTCGACCCATTCCCTTAGCTTAGCGTATACCGCTGTCAATTCTGCATAGGGGCCCTTTAATACAGACTTTGCGCAAAGGCCTGCGCGCAAATCTCTTGTTCCAGTAACAGTCTCCTCTATTGGAATCGCAAACTCTGTATCATTGCCGGCAGGGTTGTATTCAGGGCTGTGATAAATTGTCATGGGCGTACCGAGCAAGGTAAGTTTATCAACGGCAATTCTTTCATATAGTCTGCTAAAATACTTCTCATATCCTAAGGCGTAGTCATCACTGCTCAGCATTTGGCGTATATAAAGAATGTTCATTGGCTGGGTTTCGGCAAGCATTACTTCTATATCGTCAAACCATGACATCATTGATTTGCCCTTCTCTGCACGTTGCATATCTTGGTTCATTTGTGTAAGAGTATATTCATAAGCATGGATCTTTGCCTGTACTTCTTGTCTTTTTCGCTCAAGGCCGAAAATTAGCTTTTCTTCTGCCTGATCCTCATCTGTATCGAGAATGGTTTTGATTTCTTCCAGTGAAAAGCGATACGACTTTAAACGGTTAATCAAGAGCATTTCTTTCAGCTGCCTGATAGAATAATATCGATATCCATTTTCAGGGTTAATGTCCTCAGGGTGGATTAATCCAATTTCATCATAGTATCGCAGTGTTTTTGTTGATACTTTGCATATCTTTGAAAATTCACCGATCGATAGCAAGCGATCACCTCCATGCTCCAAATGTACACCTTTCCGTAAGGGCAAAGTCAAATGTCAAAATAAAATCTTTCCAAAATTAATCAGAAATTTATTTTCATATCGTATCCTTTCCTTATCACGTGAAAGGAGCAACATATGAAAACATTATGGAAAGTCCTAAAGATCGTTTTTGGCGGCCTGGCTGCTTTGGTTTTGCTAGTTTCCGTCTCCGTTTTTATTTATCACCATTACCAGCTAAATAAGGAGGCGGCACTGTTAAAAGGCAAAGGCACAGTAGTCGATGTTGATGGGAAAAAGATGAATGTGTACGAAGAGGGAAGCGGGAAGGACACGTTTGTGTTTATGTCCGGCTCGGGGATTGCTGCGCCTGCTTATGAGATGAAAGGTTTGTACAGCAAATTTTCAAAAGAAAATAAGATTGCTGTTGTAGATCGGGCAGGTTATGGATACAGTGATGTGTCTAACGATGACAGAGATATTGATACGGTACTGGAACAGACAAGGAAAGCGCTTATGAAAAGCGGGAATAAGCCTCCTTATATTTTAATGCCTCATTCCATATCAGGCATCGAGGCGATTTATTGGGCGCAGAAATATCCTAAGGAAATCAAGGCCATTATTGCGATGGATATTGGCTTGCCTCAGCAGTATGTCACGTATAAGTTGAGCGGGATTGACAGACTGAAAGTGAGAGGATTCCATCTGTTAACGTCGATTGGCTTTCATCGGTTTATGTCTTCCGCTGTATATAATCCCGAGGTGATTCGCCAGTCGTTTTTAACCGATAAAGAAAAAGAAGTCTATAAAGCCATTAACTTTAAGCAATTTTTTAATGCTGATATGGAGCATGAGCTTTTACAGTCTTACCAAAACGGCAGGAAATCTGTAAATCTGCCGGCGCCAAAAGAAACTCCCGTCTTGATTTTAGATGCGGTCTCTGACCAAAATAGAAACTCAAAATATGCCATACAAAACAGAAAAGATTATGAAGCGTTTGCGGCTCAATTCAATACAGCCGATATAAAGGAACTGAGGGGTACACACAGTATTTATTTATATCAGCCTGATCAAATATATAAACTTTCCATGGAGTTTATGAGAAAGGTTCGCTAGGATGAAGGGTTATCAGATTTTAATCGTGGAAGACGATGTAATGATTGGCGATCTGCTGCAAAAGATTTTGCAGCGTGAGGGCTATCATGTGATATGGAAGACCGATGGAGCGGATGTGCTTTCGGTCATACAGAAGGTGGATTTGGTCATTATGGATGTGATGCTGCCGGGTGAAGACGGCTATCAAATATCTGCAAAAATCAAAAAGCTGGGGCTGCGCATTCCGGTCATTTTTCTATCGGCTCGCAATGACATGGACAGCAAGCTCCAAGGTTTGCAGATCGGCGAGGATTATATGGTGAAGCCCTTTGATCCGAGAGAACTGCTGTTAAGAATGCAGAATATGCTTGAGCATCATTATGGAACCTTTACGCAAATCAAGCACTTGTATATTGATGCGGAAACCAAAAAAGTGTTCAATGAAAGCCTGCATGATGAGGTGTTGTTTACTGCCATTGAGCGGAAAATTTTCTTTTATTTATATGAAAATAGGGACAGCACCCTGACAAAGGATCATTTCTTTGAATATCTGTGGCAGCTCGAAGACAGAAACCCGAATATTGTCAATGTACACATTAAAAAAATCAGAGCCAAAATCAATGATCAAGCGGGTGAGATTATTGAAAATATATATGGAGAAGGGTATCGGCTGAATACCGTTGTGAAGAAATGAAGTTAAAGACAAAATATATGTTGTTATTATTTACGGCTGTCATTAGTGTGCCGGTGCTATTGCTGGCAGTTAGTATTTTGATGTCTGTCATTTATGACAGCATGTTTAAATCAATGAATCACGGCATGCCTTTTCATAGGTCTTTTGCGTATCCGGCAATGCTCGTTGTATTTTTGTTATCACTCTTATTGTTGGCTTTTTTATTTTCGAAGTCGATTCATTCTCTGCTGCATAAAATCAATCTATTACATCATACCATTCGGCATCTGGCGAGTGATCAAAAGGTGCCGGATAAAATAGAAGTGAAACGCGCTGATGAAATCGGAGAGCTGATCAAGTCGGTCAATTTGTTGATTGAACGGACGACATATCGTGAACTGGAATTGAAACAGCAGGAGGAAATCAAAAAGGAGCTTTTGCAAAAACTGCGTCATGACATTAACACACCTTTAACAGCTCTCAGGCTGCAGTTGTTTTATTTGGAAGGCCAATGTCATGATCAGGCCGTATTCGAATCGTTGTATCAGCAAATTGAATATATCTCGAAATTAACCAATGAATTCAATCTATATTCCGCCGAGACGCTAGAAAGTTCTTATATCGTAAATGAAGAAGTGCGTCTTAACGAGCTGTTAGAAACAGCGGTGAAAAAGTGGGATTATTTATATAGTATGAATGGGATTGAATTGCACTTTAAGCCGGCAGATCAAGATGTGATATGGATGAGCAACGTGTTATGGATGCAAAGGCTGTTTGATAATATTTTTCAAAATACGTTAAAGCATTCAAAAGCTGAAAAGATGGAAGTCACGATCGAAGATGGCACTGTTTCTATTCGTGATGATGGTATTGGATTTGATCAGAATGAGAATAGTGAGGGGCTTGGGTTAAAGATTATTGAGGATATATGCAGGCTGCTTCATATTAATTATCATTTAAAAGCAGATAAAACAGGAACTTGTTTCAATTTTAAAAAAAGATAAATTGTAAACCCCTTAGTAAGTATATGCAAGGGGTTTTTTAAACTGTTCAATATATAAAAAATTAATAGAATGCAAGTGGTATGTTAAGGATGAAGAGTTAAAAAAGGTGTTTAAATCACTTTTGGAAACTTTTGCAAGAGTTCAGTTCATGAAGAATAATATGCGCTTATATAATAAAGTGTTAAGATTATTACATTTTTTCTTTTCTTATCAGTTCAATAAAATTAAATGCCGATGTCGAGATGACATCATCATTTCTCCAGCATAACGAAATAGGATTAGTAACATCCACATGTTCCACATTAATTCTTTTAACGTCTCCTCTTGATATATAGCTATTGACTTCAAGCGAAGAAACAAATGTTACACCATACCCTTCTATGACAGTGTTAATGGTTTCATTTAACCCGTTCATTTGTAATCCTGTACATGGCTTATTTACATTGAAAAGATTGCATAAAGAGAACAATAACTCTCTAGAAAAACTCCCTTCCTCACGAAAAACAAACGGTTCGTTTACAATGTCCTCTAATTTTATAGTTTGTTCTGCATATTTATGTTTATTATTGGAGATAAATAACATTTCATCCTCCAATAATAATGTACTGCTAATGTGTTTATTAAACGTCCTGTTTCCCCCAATAATACCGAGGTCAGCCTTATAATTTACTAATTGATTTATGGCTTCTGTTGAATTGACTGTGGTCATTTCCACATCAACATCAGGGTAATCTCCTTTAAAACGGCTGATCCACTTTGGGAGCAAAAAATTAGCTGGTAAACTAGTTGCCACGATGTGCAGCTTTCCTACAGAGCCTTCTTTTAGATGTTCCAAGAAGGATTCAATCTCATTTTGAAGCGAGAATAATCTCTTTGCTTGTTTAGCAAGCTGGAGTCCTGTTTGTGTTAAAAGAATTCCTCTTCCATTAGGGCTAAGCAAAGTCAGTCCAATTTCTTTCTCAAGTTTTTTAATCTGAGATGTCACGGCAGGCTGACTTATATTTAGTTTTTTGGCGGCACATGTGACATTTCCTTCCTCAGCTACGGTGTAGAACAGTCTCAATGCATGAAGATTCATCGTTCATCTCTCCATTCATAAAAAATAATTATGATTACAAAAAATATATATATTAGAATTTTCCATAAATACATATTATTATAAATTCATAATATAACAACTTCAATAAATTACTATTTTAGGTGGTGAGAGGACAGCTTGATGTCTAGCGAAATATGAAATTTGTATGTATCGACTGTGGCCGGGAAATGTCTTCTGATGATTTTAATTATCAATGTTCTTGTAGTGGACTTGTAGATATTGTTCATGATTTTTCTCATTACGATACCGACTTTTTAAAGCATGTATTTCATGAACGCCTATCTGAACGTATGTCTGTTTTTGCAAGCGGAGTATGGAGATATAAAGAACTTATATATCCAGATTTGCCAGTTGAAAGTGTCGTTACAAAATATGAAGGGAACACAGGGTTATACAGCTCTGAGATGCTATCAAATTATACCGGGTTGAGAAAGGTATATCTAAAGGCGCAAAGTGAAAACCCCAGCGGTTCTTTTAAGGATAACGGCATGACTGTTGCTGTTTCACATGGCAAACATTTAGGTTATGAAAAATACGCTTGTACTTCTACCGGAAATACTTCTTCATCATTGGGAATGTATGCCTCTATTGCAAATGCTGCGTCCTACGTTTTTGTACCGGATAAAGAAATTTCAATTAATAAGGTATTGCAAACAGCAGCTTACGGTGGAAATGTATTTAGTATTCCGGGTACTTATGATGACGGTATCAGGTTTTTGGAAAAGTATAATGGTGACTTTGGTTTTTATATATGCAATTCTATTAATCCATTCAGAATTGAAGGGCAAAAGAGCATTATTTTTGAGATAGCTCAATATCTAGACTGGGAATTGCCTGATTGGATTATTGTTCCTGGCGGTGCTCTTAGTAATGCAACAGCTTTAGGGAAAGGACTCCGCGATTTATATGCTTTAAACTTCATTGACAAGATGCCTCGGGTCGCTATCATACAAGCGGAAGGCGCTAGCCCATTTCATCAGATGGTTAGTGAAAATAAAGGAACCCTTGAACCGGAACCATTTCCGTACACTAGAGCTTCTGCATTGAATATAGGAAATCCTCCTAGCTGGAAAAAAGCAAGAAAGGTTTTAGAAGATACAAATGGAATCACTGTATCTGTTACTGATGAAGACATTCTTGATGCAAAAGCAATAATCGACAGAACAGGAGTGGGCTGTGAGCCTGCCTCTGCCTCTACTGTAGCAGGACTCCGTCAATTGAGGTCACAGCAGGTAATAGACAAAGATGAATCTGTTTTATGTATTTTAACAGGCAATATATTAAAAGATACTGGAGCTCTTCACGATTATCACTTTGGAAAAGACTTAAACGGCAAGTTTAAAAACAATATTAAATCTACCGAGCTATCTTTGGCTGAGATAAAATCAGCGATGGAGACGATTAGTGATTTGAATGGTTTATTAAAGAGTCATTAATTAAAAAACAGTACAAGAGAGGAGGAAAAGCAATCAGTACTTTAATATTGAATAAAACGTCATATTCTAAATCTCCGTATGATTTATGGCTAAAGGATTTAGAAGAACCTGTTGTAATGCTAACTTCAACTGAACGAATGAACGAATGCCAAAACTATGATCAGATCGAGTCATTTGATGAGTATCCGGTTAATGGATGTATTGAAATAAGAGCGTTGAAATTACATGAAACATATAGATTTAACACAATAATTGCAATGTCTGAGTATGACCTTTTAAGAGCAGGCAAACTTCGTACTCATTTAGGATTGCGCGGGCAGTCTTACGAGAGTGCATTATTGTTTCGGGACAAAGTTTTAATGAAACAATGTTTAGAAGAAGCTGGGATACCTGTTCCTCATTACCGGAAAATTGAATCTCCTGTTGACCTGTACCTTTTTGTACAGCAGTTTGGTTTTCCGGTAGTCGTTAAGCCAATAGATGGGTCGGGATCTGTCGATACAAAGGTGCTGAAAAATGAATCAGATATGATGGAATACCTATCTAAGGGTCTTGATAGAAATGTTGAAGTGGAAACGTTTGTAGATGGTGATATGTACCACATTGATGGGCTTAAGATAGACGGGCATATCATATTAAATTGGCCCTCTCGGTATATAAACGGATGTTTGGCTTTCCAGGAGGAACAATTTTTAGCCAGTTATCAGCTTGGCGCCGACAACCCTTTGACCTCGAGATTAATTGATATTGTTGAAAAAGCACTAAAGGTGCTGTCATCCCCAGAAACAACTACTTTTCACGCGGAAGTGTTTCATACTCCGGATGATAAGCTAGTGTTTTGTGAAATAGCTAGCCGAACTGGAGGGGGGTTGATACGTGAGGCTATTCAGCAAAGCTTTGGTTTTGACTTGAATGAAATTTGTGTAAAAAAACAGTGCGGCCTACCCCATGAGATTCCAGGTTATCCACAGCTTAAAATGGGGCCAAAACCCTTAAGCGGGTGGATATTGATCCCTCCTAAATACGGGCGGTTGGTCAAAATTCCTTCAATTCCTTTTGAGAATTGGGTAACGAAGCAAAAAGTATCTGCTAAAGAAGGGGAGGTTTTTCAAGGTGCTTCTTCTAGTGTAGATGTTGTATCGAGTTACTTAATTAAAGGGGATACCGAAGATGTACTGATTAATAGAATTCATCAAGTTGCGACATGGTGTACCGAGAATATGGTTTGGGAAGATCAATCAACGTGGTCTCTCAAATAAAGGAGTTTTTCGGATTACACCCGGTCATTAAGTTTTTGCTTTTGGGAACACTTGTCACAAAAGCAGCAAAATCAATGACAACACCGTTTTTGGCTATTTATCTTCATCAAGAAACAGGAGAGGGTTTTGGTGTAATTGGTTTGGTTATTGGCTTGGGGTATTTTGCAACTACGATTGGAGGAATCATTGGAGGAACCCTTTCCGACAGAATCGGCAGAAAAAGTGTTATGCTATGTTCCATTTTCATTTGGAGTGTAGTTTTCTTTCTTTTTGGCATCGTTCATACAATATTATGGTTCAGTTTGTTAAATATTTTAAGTGGTCTGTGTCATTCCTTTTTCGAACCAGTTTCAAAGGCTTTAATGGTTGAATTAGCAGGCAGCAAGAAGAGGCTCAGTATTTTTTCTTTGCGGTATCTGGCCATTAATGTTGGCGGTGCTCTAGGTCCTCTTTTAGGAACATATCTGGGACTGGTGAGCAGCGGAACCCCTTTTATTATTACTGGCTCTGTATATCTTTGTTATGCTCTATTATTATTTTTTATGATGAATAAAATGGTTCTGCAAAATAAAAGCAATTCAAAAAAAGAATTTCATTTGCCATTTATTTTTAAGACACTGAAAAAGGATGTTGCTCTTCGTTTTTATATAGCAGGCGGTATATTCTTATTATTTAGCTATTCACAGATGGAGAGTACATTGCTTCAGTACCTGAACCTTGATTTCGTGAATGGCGTGAAGATATTCTCAACTTTAATAACCATAAATGCTGTAACTGTAATTATATTGCAGTTGCCATTAACAGGCCTTTTTGAGAGATATAATACAATGATAACGATTTGTACGGGAAGCGTGTGTTGTATCATCGGGAATATTGGTTTTGCTTTATCAAACGGTTGGCTCACGTTCTGTATTTCTATGTTTATTTTAACTGTGGGTGAAATCTTATGTTTCCCATCAATGAATGTATTAATGGATGAGTTGGCCCCTGATAATATGAGGGGAACTTATTATGGAGCACAGAATTTTTATAATGTAGGGGAGTTTATAGGCCCATGGCTTGGAGGGATTGTCCTTAGCCTTTTTGGGGGCAGAACCATTTTCTTAGTTGCGGCTTTGTCTATCTGTTTTGCTTTAGCAGCATATCGTGTCGGCAATAGAAAGCATAGATTTGTTCAACCTTATGAAACTGAGGTTATGAATAAATAATTATTAGGTTATTTCTTATAAGGGGAGAACTTGAATTGAACTCAACTGCAGAAAGAATGCTGAATACACTTACAGAAAACAAGTATACACATTTTACCGGAGTGCCATGTTCATTGTTAAAAGGTTTTTTTAGGTTACTGGAATCAAAAGAGGCTACAGAAAAACAAAATATTACATTTGTCCCCTCCATTAGAGAAGATTCTGCTTTAGGTGTTGCATCCGGTATGTATCTAGGCGGGAAAAAATGCGTGATGCTGATGCAAAATTCAGGCTTAGGGTACTGCTTAAATGTTCTTACATCCTTTAATTTTATTTATGATATTCCTATTTTATTACTAATCAGCTGGAGAGGGGCATACGGTAATGATGCAGTTGAACATGACATAATCGGTGAAAAACTCACTGATTTACTTCATTCAGTGGATATCCCTTACAAAGAGCTCGATTATGAAAATTCTGAAGGGACCATATTAGATGCGCTTTTTTTAATCGAGAAGACAAACCGCCCTGTTGCGATATTAATTAAAGATGAAATATAGGAGGTGTATTTGTTTGAATAAACATGATGCAATTCAGCTTGTTTTAGGCCAGTTTCCATCAGCATATTTGGTTAGTACATGCGGTCATATAAGCCGTGATTTGTACAACATACATGACAGAGCCAGAAATTTTTATATGGTTGGGTCCATGGGAATGGCTGCTCCTGTCGGATTAGGTTTGTCTGCCGTATATCCTGATGTTCCTCTGGTTGTGCTAGATGGAGATGGATCGTTTTTAATGAATATGGGAATTATCACGATGATCGGTCATCAAAAACCTAAAAATCTTATACATGTTGTTTTGGATAACGGTATGCATGAAAGTACGGGCGGACAGAAAACAGTTCCTCTAGTGAATGTAACAGATATAGCTTTACAAGCGGGGTATGAGTATGCCATTGAAATCAATTCAGTACAGGAAACGTTTGATTTGCCTAAAAAGGGTCCGGGACTTATCCACATTAAAGTTGAACCAAGAAGTGAAAAAATTGGCAATAGGGTGCATTGGACACCGCAAGAAATAGTCCAGCGTTTTACAAATGAATTAAAGTCAGAAAATGAGGTTTCAGTATGAAAATGCAATTAATAGATTGTACACTCCGGGACGGCGGTAATTTCAATAACTGGTTTTTTTCTGATGAAGACATCAATCAAATCATCCTGCATCTAGATAAAGCCAATGTGAATATAATAGAAATCGGTTATATAGGAGGATCAGGCAGCAATAAAGAAAAATCTGTCGGGAGTTTAGCAAACTGTACACCTGAACTTTTAGACCAGCTGCCGAAGACGATCCATTCACGTTTAGCGGCGATGGTTGTCCCATCAGTTTGTGAGCTTCATCTATTGGACAATTTGAAGCCGCAGCTGATTCCATGGATTCGTGTTGCTTCGTATCCTCATAATGCCGAAGATGCTTTACCGTATATTGAATACCTAAAAAATCGGGGCTTTCACGTTAGTTTTAATGTAATGGCAGCCAGTTATATTGAAGAGAAAGACATGGCTGAGCTAGCGAGAAAATCGTATATTTTAGGTGCGGATGTGTTTTATATGGCTGATTCTTTCGGGAATTTAACGCCTGATGGTGTTAGAAAAAGGGTAGCAGCTGCATGTGATCAGTCGAATTGCCCAGTTGGTTTTCACGGACATAACAACCTTGGATTAGCCTTTACAAATGCCCTTGAAGCAATGGACGCGGGAGCAACCTTCATAGATACTTCATTATGTGGAATGGCTCGAGGGGCAGGAAACCTTCCAACAGAACAATTTGTAAGTGCATTACATCATTGGGACAAGTTCGATAACATCCCATACAACCTACATCCAATTTTAACCGCAGCTGAATATGTACTATCTACCATTCTATCTTCACCAATGAAAATTTCTACTCCAGAGATTATAAGCGGACTCAGCAACATCCATTACTATTTCTATGATTTAGTCATTTCAAAATGCCAAGAAGTAAATCTTGATCCCTTACAAGTATCAAAATTACTTGGACAAAGTTTACCTAAAAGAGTTGATATGTCTTACATTGAATCAGTTATTGATCAAAAATTTAGACAGGAGAGTGTAAAATGAAAGCTAAAAAATTACGTGAGTTGCTATATTCAAATCAGGTCGTGCGAGTAATGGGGGCTCATAATGGTTTAAGCGCTAAACTTGCTGAACAAGCCGGTTTCCATGCAATATGGGCCAGTGGATTGGAAATTTCGGCTTCTTATGCTGTTCCTGATGCTAATATTTTGACTATGACAGAAAATCTGCAAGCCGCAATTGTGATGAATGAATCTACATCCATCCCAATCATTTGTGATTGCGATTCTGGTTATGGAAGTGTGAACAATGTGATACGTCTAGTAAAAGAATATGAGAGAAACGGAATTGCTGGTATTTGTATAGAAGATAAGCAATTTCCTAAATTAAACAGTTTTGTGAAAGGATCGCAAAAATTGGCGTCTATTGATGAATTCTCAAATAAAATCAGAGCGGCAAAAGACGTTCAAAAAAATCCTGATTTTGTTGTTATTGCTAGAATTGAAGCTTTAATTGCGGGTCAAGGAATGGAAGAAGCATTAAACAGAGCCTATGCTTATGAGGCAGCAGGAGCTGATGCCATTTTGATCCATTCAAAAGAAAGTCAGCCAGACGAGATTAAGAATTTCGTAAAACAGTTCACTGGAGCGATACCTATTGTGATTGTACCTACGACATACCCACATATAACCGTGAAAGAAATGGAGTTAATGGGCATCAATATGGTCATTTACGCCAATCATGGTCTTAGAAGCTCTATTAAGGCAATGCAAGAGACATTCTCCCAAATTCTCCTTGATGGAAATACTGTAGGTATAGAAGATAACATTGTGTCTATGAATACTGTTTTCGAGCTTCAAGGTATGTATGAAATGAGAAAACAAGAAGATATGTATAACTCCGCCGCTTCTGTCATCAGTACTATCAAATAAATAAGATAGGAGTAAATTAGAATGATTTCTAATCAATATGATATTGTTTCACTAGCATATTTACATTCGAAAATTAATTTTTTTATTGAACCGTCGTTATCATTGGACCATGTTTTTGATTTTTTCAGTACGCACTTTTTTATTAACAGGGGAAGGCATGAAGAAGATCGCTTGGCTGATGTGTATATCACTCGTAATAAAGAAGAATTCCAAACGGTAGACTTTAATAGCGGTGATGATATTTACATCAGAAAAAGTGCTTCTGAATATTTCACCATTCCTTGTAAACGAGTAACTGTTAATGGAATTGAATATGTTAAATGTACAAAAACAGATACGATCTTCTCATTTGATAGAGAAAACAAGAAGATAATCATTTCTACACAGCTTCATAATGCAGAGCAGGATAAACTGGTTTTAATTGAGTTCGTTAGAGATTTAGTATTGAAAAATGAAGAGAACCATGGTGTAGCGGTGCTGCACGCTACCAGTGCGTTAAAAGATGCCAAGGCCACTCTCATTATTGGCTCAAAAGGGAAAGGCAAGTCAACTCTATTGCTGGAATTAGTGAGTAAACAGGGGTACAAACTCATAAGCGGTGATAAGACTTTTCTTTGGATAGAAGATGGGAAATTACGGGCCTCAGGGTGGCCGGATTATCCTCATTTAGGACTCGGCACACTTTCTAAATATCCAGAATTCGTCGAACATTTCGGGCTCTCTAATAAAATTGAATCTATTAAAGAAAATCTTTGGTCAACTGAACATAAAATGGCCATTGACCCGGTTTTTTTTAAGAAGGTCATTCCTTTTGCAGAACCAGGTCAATCATTTATGGTCGAATGTATGATTTACCCTGATCTATTCCCTTCTACAGAATGCAGAATCAATCAGGTAAGTAATCATGGTGAATTGATTGTTCCGCATATAGAAAGGATTTTTACAAAAGAGAACACGATGTGGAACCATTTTATTTGTCCTGTACATCAGAATGAACTGGAGAGAAAAATAAATCAGTGTATTGAGCTTGCCGGAAAGTTTTCTGCTTTTGAAGTGAGTGGATCAGGCATTTTGGAAGGTTCAGTGTTTAGCGAGAGATACGCTCTGTAATACCTTTAAAAAACGGTAAATAAAGGAGAAAAATAAAGTGGTTGAAATCACGATTCAATCAAAAGGCTTTAATCATAGTTATGATATTACAGAACAAGTAACAGACGCATTATCTCAATTAGAGCCATCTTCAGGTTTGGTAAAGGTCTGTGTAACCGGAAGTACGGTTGGTCTCACTGTCATGCGTTATGAACCAGGCACCGTACAAGACTTGCTCCAATGCTTAGAGTCCATTGCTTCAAAGAATAAACAGTACGAACACTTTAACACTACCGGTGATTCAAATGGTTTTTCACATGTGTGGTCTACAATAATTGGGACAAGTGTGATGGTTCCATACAAAAATCATAAGCTGGCCTGTTCGGACAGCCATAGGGTCGTATTATTTGATTTTGATCTAAGGGAAGCAGAACGAAAAATCTATGTAGATCATTAATGAGGAGTTGTTTGAGATGAGGAAGTTACGGATGGCTACTCCGGGACCTACGCAAGTTCCGCAGGAAATTTTATTGGCGGGAGCACAGGAAATGATTCATCACCGATCCCGGCAAATGGAGGATATTATTAACGAAATTAATCATGAACTCCCAGATCTATTTTTGACAAAACAAGATATTTATATTTTGTTATCTTCAGGTACGGGTGCCATGGAGGCAGCTGTATCAAACTCCTTTAGTAGGGGAGATAAAGTTTTAGTCGTAACTAACGGTTACTTTGGAGAGCGTTTTACTGATATCTGTACAATCTTCGGTTTAGAGGTGATAACCGTAAGCTCTCCTTGGGGAACATCTGTTAATATTGAAGAAGTTGAAAGAGCGTATAAGCAGCATCCGGATATAAAGGGAGTGCTCGTTGTTTATAGTGAAACTTCAACGGGTGCTGTAAATGATGTAGAGGCCATTGGGGCATTGTTCAGAGATACAGAGGTACTGGTGATCGTTGATGCTATAAGCGGCCTTATTTCTCATGAGCTGTCAATGGATGATTGGGGATTAGACATAGTGTTAGCAGCCTCTCATAAAGGGTTTATGATGCCGCCGGGCTTAGCGTTTGTTGCTATTTCACCGAAAGCTTGGGAAGTGATTAATAAAATTCAACCTTCAACTTACTATTTTTCATTTAAAAGATTTAAAAAGTTTTATCCTATGGCGCCTTCAAGTCCGGGAGTATCTTTGCTTTTAGCTTTGAAAAAATCCTTAGATTTATTGAAGGAAGAAGGCCTTTCGAATGCTACCAGACGACATGCCCGTATCGCTATGGCGACACAAAGAGGATTGGAGGCTTTAGGTTTTCACCTTTTTGTACAATCTCCTCATGTTAGAAGTCATACAGTGACAGCAGCGTTAGCCCCATCAGGGATTGATGCAGCTTTATTATTAAAAATACTAAATAAAGAATATGGGCTTACGATAACTGGGGGGCAAGGTGAGTTTAAAGGGAAGATGATCAGGATTGGGCATATTGGAGCTGTTGATGAAATTGATTTATTCGGTATATTTGGAATATTGGAACAGGTGTTAGCGGAAATGGGTTATCAGGTTCATTCTGGGGCCAGCACGACTGCTTTGAGTGATGCATTAGGAGGGGGAGTCATATACCATGCTTAAATTATATCAAAGGGAAACCTGTCCTTATTGCAAACCGGTAAGAGAGAAATTAACTGAGCTGAATATAACGTATATCAATGTGAATCTTCCGAAGGATCGCGCTTTACGAACAGAATTAATAGAAAAAACAGGCGTTCCTTATATCCCTGCTTTAATTGATGAAGAAGATAACGTTATTATTTCAGGTAGACTGGAATACAACCAGCATGTCTTAGATTATATAGAAAAAAAGTTTGGCCAAAATCGTTAAGGGGGATTCTTCTTCTTGCGCTATGCCTTCATAACAGATATACATGGGAAACGTGATAATCTTGAAAAGGTTTTGGAGCATATCCAAACCTTTTCTTCTATACATGAGATCATTTGTTTAGGAGATGTTTTTGAAGTTAAGGTTCCTAAAAAGGATTTAAAAGATTTTCAGTTTCAGTGTATGGAACAAGTTTTAGATTTGGATTGGAAATTAATGAATTTGCTAAAAGATATTCGAGTGATAAAAGGCAATCAAGAGGAGAGGATATTAAGTCTGATCCCTGAAAAAGAACTTCCGATAGACTTTTACAACTTTTTGATTCACATGCCTTTAGAGATTCATTTAACTCCAATGGTCAGGTTAACACATGGCCATAATTTTGACTGGACGGAAGAAGAAGAGGATTATTGGAGGCCTGGCAATGTTCATTGGAACAGCCCGTGGATCTTTTATGGTCATAACCACCAAAATGTACTGTTTGAAGTTAAGAGTAAAGAGAATAACCCTTATTATGAACGAAAAAGCATTATAAACGGTAAGCCGATCACATTAGACTCTGAATCTCGTTATTTAATCAATATAGGTGATATGAAATATGATCATCCTAGTTGGATGCTTTTGGATACATTGGAAAATCAGATTACTTACAATATATTGTATTGAAAAGGAGTTTATTCTGATGCTTCGTATTTTACTCATTAATTCCGATAAACCAGAGCCTATTCATTTTTTTCGAAAAGATAAGGAAACAAATGATACTGTCAATATATCTGTCATTACGAGATCGTGTTATGCCTCTCTTTATTCACATTGGGCAGATCATGTATATATCGTTGATGATGTAACAGATTTAACGGTTATGAAGAGTTTGATGCTGGAGATATTAAAAGTGGGTCCAATTGATCATATTGTTACAACAACCGAAAAAAGTATATTAACAGGTGGGTTTCTTCGTTCTTATTTTGGGATTGCCGGACCTGGATTTGAAACAGCTCTTTATATGACAAATAAATTGGCGATGAAGACTAAACTTAAAATGGAAGGGATTCCTGTTGCAGACTTTTTGTGTTTAAGTCAAGTAAAAGATATCCCGGCAGCAGGTGAGAAACTAGGCTGGCCTATTATTGTAAAGCCGGCTCTTGGTTCAGGTGCCTTAAATACTTTCATGATCCATTCATTAGATCATTTTGAAGACCTGTATTCAGCTTCGGGTGGTTTAGGCGAATTAAAGAAGAATAACTCACTGATGATCGCTGAAAAATGTATAGAAATGGAAGAGTTTCATTGTGATACTTTATACGCTGACGGAGAGATTCTTTTTGTATCAATATCAAAATATACAGTGCCTTTGCTAAAAGGAATGGCTAAAATCCAAGGATCATTTATATTGAGTCAAAATGACCCGGTTTATCTTGAAATATTAGAACTTCAGAGGTCTGTTGCTCGAGCATTTCGTTTTACGGACGGCCCTGGGCATCTTGAAATTTACAGAACACGTTCAGGTGAATTGATCGTCGGTGAGATTGCAATGCGTATCGGGGGCGGTGGGATCAGCCGCATGATACAAAAAAAATTCAATATATCTTTGTGGGAAAGTTCTCTTAACGTTTCTATAAATAGAGATCTAAACCTCATGGTGAATCCAATAGAGGGAACTGTCGGATACTTTAGCTTGCCTTGCCGAAACGGAACAATAAAAGATTTTACGCCCACTGAAGACTGGGAAAAGCTTGCTGGCATATTGGAGGTTGAATTGTTATACCAAGAAGGTGATGTTGTTGATGAAAAGCAAAGTTCAAGTTTTGATCTGGCCAGACTTTACTTTTGTTTAGAAAATGAGAATGAGGTACAAAACTTATTAGCATTAGTCAAACAAACATATTATCTTCATCTAACAGAGGATCAAATGATGAACCAATAATCTTCATTTATTTAGGGCTTCAATTGAATAAGCTGTTGTCGGAAGTGATGTTTTTCTTTCTCCCATAAACTATATATAATAGGAAGAAAGAAATGGGGTGATCAGCATATGTTTAAAAAAATCATCAAAACGATCAAGTACCTCTCAGGCAGCTCTAGTGACCGATATCGCAGACACCGACATTACAGCAGCAGCCGGCGCAGACATTACCGCAGCTACAGCAGCAGCTCAGGCAAAAGAAGACACTACGACCGTTATGGCGGGAGTCATCGTTACAAACGCCGGAGCTACAGCAGCAGTTAATCCAAAAAAGTTCTTGTTCCGCTTTTGGGACAAGGGTTTTTTTATGTGACCGATTGAATGGCCCGATTTACATCTTCGCGAATGGAAGCGGTGTGCTGATACTCTTCATCAATGCCCAATAATTTTTTCAGCAGCAGGGTTACTTCGTTTGTCAGCGTTAATTCCTCCAGCCAGGTGCCGTTTTTCTTCTTTTTCCCTTTATATTGGGAGTACAGCAGGAACAACAGCGTTTCTCCCAGATCGAAGAAATCATCCTGTTTTCTCACCTTTATTTCCTCCGTTTCTTCAGGAGTCAATTGCTTTGCAAGGCCGAAATCGATGAGGCAGAGCCTGCCGTCATTGATGATGATATTAGGCGTTCTGATGTCGCTGTGAAATATGAAGCGATCATGCAGGTATTCTACAATTCCGAGCAGCTGTGAAAGCAGCTGTAACGCCATAAGCTCTGTAAACGGCTGTTTTCGAAAAAACAATAATTCTTCTATATTCTCTCCCTCAATGAGCTGCATGACATAATAAGCCTGTCCGTCTATGATGAAATTTTCTATGAAGGCCGGGATTTGCGGGTGGTGAATGCTTTTGAGCAGTTTCATTTCCTGCTGGAACCGGACTCTTTCTTTTTCCTTTTTCGCTTTTGTCGGCCGCAGCTGTTTTAAGACATAAGCTGTTTGAGTATGGACATCCGTGCAAGAATAGACCAAGCCATAGCCGCCCATGCCGAGGCATTCTTCGATTTTGTATTGATTATTTAGGATAACGCCGTCCCTTAGAGGGCGGTCAAAAAGTAGTTTTTTTAGCTGTTTTAATGCCATGTTTGCACTTCCCTTGGTTGTACTGACTATAGTTTACCTTCTAGGCTAAGAATAAAAAAGAGCCGGATAACCGG
Organism: Bacillus cabrialesii; assembly: GCF_004124315.2. Lineage (GTDB taxonomy): Bacteria > Bacillota > Bacilli > Bacillales > Bacillaceae > Bacillus > Bacillus cabrialesii. The sequence goes on from NZ_CP096889.1 coordinate 240,533, forward strand.
CTCGGTATAAGTTAAAACTGCTTTGTGACATCGTATTCATAATCTATTTTTGCTTTTACATTACTCATCGTCGATCTGGCAGTCGCTAATGTATTATATTTAAAACTCCATACCTTTGCGACACTGAGTTGATCTGACAATGATATATCATAAGACCCTGAAGTCGAGCTATTTACAAGTGCACGCCGCCATTCATTGTTTTCGCTTGTCATGATGAAGTGGCGCGTATTTCCTTGGCTTGGTGTTTGAGTGGCGGTTGTTTGGACTCTGGTTACTATGGCGTCGTGCGGTATTCCGGATTGGTTTGTTAAATCCGCCTTGATTACGCTGGAGTCAGAACCTGAGGGGCTAAGGGCGGTATTTCCTTTATTTTCAGCAACGCCGTTGAATTGGAACGTTCCGCTGCCGGATTTGATCCGATTTTCAATTGAAATTGTAAAATACATGTTCCCGGTATAGGAGCCGCGTGAAACTTTCACATAGAAGGTATCCGTCGTGTTTTGGGCGTCAGCATTGGCATAAATAAAAGAAGAAAAAGTGGTGGGGCTGATGACTTCTGTGCCTTGTGAAACAGGCGCTCTGTTCTTATCGTAAATTTCGATTTTCATCCCCGTATACGCGCTCTGGTATGTGCTTTTCACGTATACTTTTTCTCCCTTATTAGCTGTAAAAGTGAAATAGGCTTCATCCTTTCCTGCTTCCAGTATCGTTGTATCGATATTCTTATATTTCCAATAACCGATCGGCATTGCGGTATCAAATGAATTGTTTCCTGTGATAGCAGTGACTCCGGCAGCTGATGCCGAATACGTAAAGGTGAATAAGACAGACAGCATAATAGCAAATGGAATAAGCCATTTTTTCATCATGCAAACAACCTCCTTTTATTTCCATCTTACATAATAACGTTTTGTGTGTAAATAAATGTTTTTTCAGGTTAATATATACATTGTTACTGCCGATAAAAAAGAGTAAGAGAGAATTGTTCAGGAGGGAATCCAATGCGTCTGAATCGGCAATTTATCCGCACGCAGATGTTGGCAGAGAACATATTGAAAAAGGATGCGGCTGTTAAACGCGAGAAAACGCCTGGGAATACAGCGGCGGCGCTAGACAAGGCATACGGCAGGCTTGAGTCGCGATCTGCAAATGAGGGAATCAATCAGTTCAATTATTCTAAAACCAGCGTGGCGGGAAACAGCGGGACTTTCAGCAAAGTGTATCAAGCAGCGAATGTTCGAACAGTGACAGACACAGGGGCAGAAACAGTGATCGAATCCACTAATCCCTATGAATCTGAGAGTGATATCAGAATCAAAATACTAGATGAAAAATACAGCAGGATCAATGCGATTAACAAAACAAAGCCTGATCCATTAGGCTATATTAAGGATAAGTACCAAAATTCAAAGTCGCCTTATTTTAGAAGTGATCTGTCAGCCGCAGAAAGACAGGCTGCTTACGATAATGAAACAGAGTGGCTATTCAAAGGGAAGGCGCAAAACTATAACTTGCAGGATGCCGCATTTCGCAATGTTACGTTTAATGGAGAAGTGGAGGCAGAGAATGCTAAGGTGTATCAGCGGAGCCAGGTGAACCAGCAGCTGCAAGTGCTGTTGAACCGAAATCATATTCATATTCCGGAGGGGACAGCGCTGACGTTTACGATTACGCCGATTGACTATAAAGTGCGGGTGAGCGGGACAGACGATGAGGACCTGATCAAGCAAATTGAGCAAGTGCTGCAATCTGGAGACAACAGCAAAGAACTATTTTTACATATTATGAAAAGCCAAAGCAGTGATTCAACACAATTTTCCGAAGAGGCTTATAAAAAGTATCAGGCGGCTCGTGAGATGTACGAAGTCACAGGCTACCATTTGAAGGATTTAGAAGTGATTGACGGGCGGTATGTAACGCCTGATGGACGTGACTTATTAGACGTCTATAAAGAAGAGCTTGAAAAAGATCCTGTGCAAAAAGCGACGGCCTTGTATGCAGTTTCTCACTATCGTTCAGAGCTCAGTAAAATTGCGGAAGCGGGATATGATGCCATTCCGGATTTCATTTTATCAATTGATTACAGCAATGGATCTCTGAGAGATGTGGGGCAGAGCAAGAGCTATGGCGCCGGAGATACCGAGTGGCTTGACACATTAAAGCGTCAAACCGGCGTGAATTATTAGTAAGCTGTTCATTGTGAACAGCTTATTTTTTTATGAGAATCTAAAGGGAAATATATTTTAATATTTAAATAATTTAATTATATCTATATAAAAGAATTTAATCGAAGTTTTAATAAAAAACTCTGAACATATGTGTTTACCTGAAAAAAACAATTGTATTTTCCAGAGAAATTTATTATGATGAAATAAGTAATTTTGGAGATTATATAACAATTTTAAGTTAGAATTTTCTGATTGTTATAACTGATTGATGAGAAGGCAAGCTGGCCTGCTGTTTTCTCATTTTCGAGTATTTGGTTAAGAGGAGGAAGAGGAGTGGCAAATAAAGAATTAAAGAGGGGCCTGGGCGCGCGTCATATTCAGATGATCGCTTTGGGCGGTACGATCGGTGTCGGCTTGTTTATGGGCTCAGCCAGCACGATTTCATGGACTGGCCCGTCTGTCCTTCTGGCTTATGCAATATGCGGAATTTTTATCTTTTTTATTATGCGTGCGATGGGTGAAATGCTGTATGTCGAGCCAAGCACGGGTTCTTTTGCGACATTCGGCCATCAATATATTCACCCGCTGGCAGGTTATATAACAGCTTGGAGCAACTGGTTCCAGTGGATTATCGTCGGCATGTCAGAAATTATCGCTGTCGGATCTTATATGAAGTATTGGTTCCCGGATTTGCCTGCTTGGATACCTGGTATCGTGGCAATGGTGATTCTTGGTGCGGCGAACTTAATTTCTGTTAAGTCGTTCGGCGAGTTTGAGTTTTGGTTTGCGATGATTAAAATCGTAACGATTATCTTGATGATTATTGCGGGAATCGGGATTATTTTCTTCGGGTTTGGCAACGGCGGAGATGCGATCGGATTGTCGAACCTGTGGTCTCACGGGGGCTTCTTTGCAGGCGGTTTCTCTGGATTCTTCTTTGCGCTGTCACTTGTCATTGCGGCCTATCAAGGGGTTGAGCTGATCGGGATTACAGCAGGTGAAGCGAAAGACCCGCAAAACACGCTAAGAAGTGCGATTCAAAGTATTATCTGGCGTATTTTGATTTTCTATATTGGCGCTATTTTTGTAATCGTAACGGTTTATCCTTGGGATGAGCTCAATTCACTTGGAAGTCCGTTCGTGTCTACGTTCGCGAAAATCGGAGTTACGGCAGCTGCCGGCATCATTAACTTTGTCGTGATTACAGCGGCAATGTCCGGCTGCAACAGTGGAATTTTCAGTGCGGGCCGTATGCTTTATACATTAGGCGTCAATGGACAAGCGCCGAAGTTCTTTACGAAGGTTTCACGCAATGGAGTGCCGCTGTATGGCACAATTGCGGTGCTGATCGGTTTGGCTGTCGGTGTTGTGCTCAACTATATCGCGCCGCCGAAGATCTTTGTGTATGTTTACAGCGCGAGCGTGCTGCCTGGCATGATTCCTTGGTTTATCATTTTGATCAGCCATATTGGATTCAGAAAAGCCAAGGGCGCTGCGTTAGATAACCATCCATTCAAAATGCCGTTTGCCCCTTTCACAAACTATGTGACGATTGCTTTCTTACTGATGGTTCTTGTTGGTATGTGGTTCAATGATGATACTCGTGTATCTTTGATTGTAGGCGTGATTTTCTTAGCGCTTGTGGTCATTAGTTATTATGTGTTTGGGATTGGCAAACGTTCGCAGGCCAATTTGACAAAAAGCGGCCAAGCGGCTGAATAACCATAGCAAAAAGAGACATTCACGGATGTCTCTTTTTTTATTTTTTGGCGTATGGATTTTTCCTATTTCAGCAAGCTATAGGGTAAAGATAGCAGAAGGAAAGGTGTTCATAAAATGGATGTTACACTCGGTTATTTGCGCGAATCACTTTCGAACCATCTTGAAAATGAAGTCTGCCAGCGGATTTGCAAGAAGATGCTGGCGAAGCGGTATGTGAATGAAGAGGAATTTGTAAAAGACTTAGATGACAATGAAATGTCTTTTTTGAACCATGTATTAGAAAAAGAAATTAAGTATGCCCAGAATGAACAGGACCAAAAGCGGGCAAAGGAATTAAACGAGGTGTATGAATTACTGCTTTGAAAGGCGGGTAAGAAATGGGAGCAATTGAACGAAGCGGATATACATTTCAGCCGGAGTTTAGCGTCGTCCGTCAAAATGGAGCCATCCATGTGTACCGTCACGGAGAATTTGTGGAAGACATCCAATTTGAATTTAACGGGGAATATCCAGATCACGATTTGATTGAAGAGCTTGTGAATCATTATTGTTTTGAACATGAGATTTAGAGCCCTGCCCATTTCGCAGGGCTTCTTTTGTTTAGGATGTGATCAGGCCGTATTTTTTCAAGATATTCACTGTAATGTTTTTGGCTTTTGTGCCTGAATCATCGACATTGGTGACAAAAATATACGAGCCACGTTCTGTTTTGATGAACCCGACAAACCCGCCTAATCGCATATCCGTCAGCCGGGTTCCGGTTTTCCCATAGAGCGTGTAATGATCTCCTTCCTCTTGAATCATCATGCGCTTGACGGTTTTCATCACTGATTTATCCAATGGAAGCTCCTTTTTAAGCAGCTTCTCCCAAAAAAGCTTCTTGATCCAGAGGAGATATTGTCAGAGAGCTTTGCAGCCAAAACTGGTTGATTCCCCCGCTGATATCCCCGTTGCCGTATGACAGAGTGTGAAGCCATGTTTTCATTCTTTCCTCGCCGATATCTTTCGCTAATTCCTGGTAATATCAGATGGCGGAGTCGCGCATGGCAGAACCAAGCGTATGGTCGCGGTTCCATGATTCGAATTCACGCTTGACCCCGTCCCGCCGTTTGACATCGTATTCATCCCAAACGGCTTTTACCTGAAGCTCGATTAAGGCGTTCACGACCTTAAAGGCGGACTGAGGAGTTTGTCTTTTGTTCGCTCATCTCTGTGATAGACAAATGTTTTATCCTTTTGCATATCGTGCAGGATGAAGGTTCCGTCCGTATCCTTGAATTTGTCATCGACATTCATTCGGCTGATATTCAGGTGTTTTTCATGAGAAGATGATGACGCGTGGACGGAAAAGCCGCCGATCCCTGCAATACTCAGCGCAAGCACAACATATATTCATTTCTTCTTTTTGTTCTCCCTTTGTTTTGATCAACTAATTTTTCTGTTCTTCCTGTAAAAAGCACTCGAAAAGCGCTTAAATTTGGTTCCGTGTACAAATACTGTTATTGGGTTTATATACGTAAGATAACGTGAAAAAAGAGGATAAAAAGGAAGGCAGGGTAAGCGGATGAATGAGCAGATTCCACATGACAAAAGACTCGACAACAGCCTGACGCTGATGCAGGAAGGATATTTGTTTGTTAAAAACAGGACAGAGCGCTATCACTCAGATCTGTTTCAGGCACGTTTATTGGGAAAAACATTTATTTGCATGACCGGCGCCGAGGCGGCGAAGCTGTTTTATGATACGGAGCGGTTTCAGCGGCAGCATGCTTTGCCGAAGCGGTTGCAGAAAACGCTGTTTGGCGTGAATGCGATTCAGACGATGGATGGCGATGCGCATATCCATCGGAAGATGCTTTTTCTGTCATTAATGACGCCGCCGCATCAAAAGCGTTTGGCTGAGCTGATGACAGAGGAGTGGGGAGCGGCGGTCACGAGATGGGAGAAGGCAGATCAGGTTGTGTTATTTGAGGAAGCAAAAGAAATCTTATGCCGGGTAGCTTGCTATTGGGCAGGTGTTCCGCTGAAGGAAACGGAAGTCAAAGAGAGAGCGGATGATTTTATTGATATGGTCGACGCGTTCGGTGCTGTCGGGCCCCGGCATTGGAAGGGTAGAAGAGCGAGGCCTCGTGCGGAAGAGTGGATTGAACGAATGATTGAAGATGTACGTGCCGGCCTGCTGAAAACACCTGCCGGAACAGCGCTGCATGAAATGGCGTTTCATACACAAGAAGATGGAAGCGAGCTTGATTCCCGGATGGCCGCCATCGAGCTGATTAATGTACTGCGGCCGATCGTTGCCATTTCTTACTTTCTTGCGTTTTCAGCGTTGGCGCTTCATGAGCATCCGAAGTATAAGGAATGGCTGCGTTCAGGAAGCAGCCGGGAAAGAGAAATGTTTGTGCAGGAGGTCCGCAGATATTATCCCTTCGGACCGTTTTTGGGGGCGCTTGTCAAAAAGGATTTTGAATGGAATAACTGTGAGTTTAAGAAGGGCACGTCGGTACTGCTTGATGTATATGGGACCAATCACGACGCTCGCGTATGGGACAACCCTGATGAATTTCGGCCGGAACGATTTGAAGGGCGGGAGGAAAATCCGTTTGATTTGATTCCTCAAGGCGGAGGTCACGCGGAAAAAGGGCATCGCTGTCCAGGGGAAGGCATTACGATTGAAGTCATGAAAGCAAGTTTGGATTTTCTCGTCAATCAGATTGAATACGACGTGCCGGAACAATCGCTGCATTACAGTCTCGCCAGAATGCCGTCATTGCCTGAAAGCGGTTTTGTGATGAGCGGCATCAGCCGGAAGAGGTAAATCAAAAAAGCTCCCTTCTTTATGAAGAGAGCTTTTTGTTTACTTCTTTTTTTCATCATAGTATTGGACGGGGTACATTGAGCCTTCTGATACCATTTTGTTGTCTTCGATATCTTCTGGATGCGGGTGTCCTGCTTTATCGACCGGGAACGATTCCATACTTGGCTGTTTGGTCATTTTCATTTTCATGCTGTGAATGAATTCTCTTGCTTTTTGGCGATTTGACGGGTCTTTTAATAGATAAGAAGTGATGCCGACGGTTGAAACAGCGAGACCTGAAAGTAACAGCTTTTGTTTCATGGTGATACTCCTTTCTATTTTAAGAGTAGTGTTTCCTGTATCATTCCCGTTTTGGTTATGGCTAAACCTCTTGTGTTTTCATCGTTGATTTTAACAATTAATTTTATTAATGAAGAAACTAGTGACTTTATCCCTGCATTGGAAGGTAATATACATTGTTTTATTGTTGTTTTTAGCCAAAATTCGATAAATATTGACAAAATAAAGTAATCAGAATAATAATATAATTAGCAAGAAAATGTCATCATACATGAAAGGTGTTTACGATATGAATCAATTGCATCGAAGAATGGGAACGTTTTCCCTCATGATGGTCGGGCTCGGTTCGATGATCGGTTCAGGCTGGCTGTTCGGGGCTTGGCGTGCGGCCCAAATAGCGGGACCAGCGGCTATCATTTCATGGATTATTGGAATGGTCGTTATTTTATTTATTGCTCTTTCTTACAGTGAATTGGGTTCTATGTTCCCTGAAGCCGGGGGGATGGTGAAATATACGCAATATTCACACGGTTCGTTTATCGGTTTTATCGCAGGCTGGGCCAACTGGATCGCGATTGTTTCCGTTATTCCGGTTGAAGCGGTGGCCTCTGTTCAATATATGAGCTCGTGGCCTTGGGAATGGGCGAAATGGACAAGCGGTTTGGTGAAGAACGGAACGCTGACTGGGGAAGGATTAGCGTTTGCCTCTGTATTGCTTCTCATTTATTTCCTGCTGAACTACTGGACAGTCAATCTTTTTTCCAAAGCGAATTCATTCATTACGATTTTTAAAATCATTATTCCTGGTCTGACAATTGGTGCTTTGCTGTTTGTCGGATTTCACGGAGAAAACTTTACGAGCGGACAAAGCATTGCGCCGAATGGCTGGGCGAGTGTGCTGACGGCGGTTGCAACTTCCGGTATCGTCTTTGCGTTTAACGGTTTCCAAAGCCCGATCAATATGGCGGGAGAAGCGAAAAATCCGGGGAAATCGATTCCAATCGCGGTTGTCGGCTCCCTGTTCGTCGCGACATTGATTTATGTGCTGTTGCAAGTAGCTTTTATCGGAGCTGTGAATCCTTCTGATATCGCTCATGGCTGGAGCCATCTGAATTTCAATTCTCCTTTTGCTGATTTGGCGATTGCGCTGAATATTAACTGGCTTGTCATCGTATTATATGCGGATGCATTTGTGTCACCGTCTGGAACAGGGATTACGTATACGGCGACAACGTCCCGCATGATTTATGGAATGGAGAAAAATAAATACATGCCGAGTATATTCGGGAAGCTTCATCCGATTTACGGCGTTCCGCGCCAAGCGATGTTTTTTAACTTGATTGTTTCGTTCATCTTTTTATTCCTGTTCAGAGGGTGGGGCGTGTTAGCGGAAATCATATCTGTCGCCACGTTAATTTCTTATATCACCGGCCCGGTTACAGTGATGACATTGAGACGGACGGGGAAAGACCTGTACAGGCCTCTTCGTTTAAAAGGCTTAAACGTGATTGCGCCGCTTGGATTTATCTTTGCGTCGCTCGTGCTGTATTGGGCCCGCTGGCCGTTAACAGGACAAGTTCTTTTTATCATCCTGATTGGCCTTCCGATTTACTTCTATTATCAAGCGAAGGCGAAATGGAAAGGATTTGGCCGGAACTTTAAAGCCGGCGTCTGGATGGTGTTTTATCTGCTGGCTATGATGGTTATTTCTTATTTGGGCAGTGATAAATTCGGCGGCCTGAATGTGATTCATTACGGCTGGGATATGGTTCTGATTGCGATTGTATCACTTGTATTCTATGTGTGGGCGCTGAAGAGCGGCTACCAGACAGAATATTTAAAGGATGCGAAAGAGATTAATTCACAGCTGTTTAACGGACAGTCAGAAGCTGCTGCCGGAAAAGAATAAATGAAAAACCTTGCGTTGTGTGCGCAAGGTTTTTTGTGCTGATTTGGTCATTGCCCACGCGAAATGTTACACCAATGTAAATGTGATTTGGACTTAAAAGGCCTATTGTTAAGTTAGTGTAAATTTGTCTGGAGATTCATTTACAATCATATGAACTTGAAACATAATCGTAGAGAGTTTGCTGAATAATGTCTAAACAGAGGTGAACATGTTGGCGATTGACATTCAAACATTACTGTTCGAATTTCTCGGGGGTCTTGGTATTTTCCTGATTGGGATTAAGTTCATGGGAGACGGGCTTCAGAAATCGGCTGGAGATAGATTAAGAAATATTTTGGACCGCTTTACAAGCAATCCGCTGATGGGCGTATTGGCGGGGATCATTGTGACGGTTTTGATTCAGAGCAGTTCCGGAACAACGGTTATCACTGTAGGGCTTGTCAGTGCGGGCTTTATGACGCTGCGCCAGGCCATTGGCGTCATTATGGGAGCCAATATTGGAACAACGGTTACCGCGTTTATTATTGGAATTGACATAGGGGCCTATGCATTGCCGATTATTGCTGTCGGCGGATTTTTACTGTTTTTCTTTAAACATAAACATGTGCAAAATGCGGGCCAGATTGTGTTTGGGTTCGGGGCATTGTTTTATGGGCTGGAGCTAATGAGCGGCGGCATGAAACCGCTCCGTTCACTTGAGGCCTTTCATGATTTAACGGTTAGTATGAGCACCAATCCGGTTCTGGGTGTTGTCATTGGGACTTTGTTTACGGTTCTCGTGCAAAGCTCCAGTGCCACGATTGGTATCCTGCAAGGTTTATTTTCAGATGGGCTGATTGATATTAACGGCGCGCTGCCGGTGTTATTCGGGGATAATATCGGGACGACGATCACAGCGGTGCTTGCGTCTCTTGGCGCATCTGTTGCAGCGAGACGTGCCGCGGCTACGCATGTGCTGTTCAACCTTATCGGAACAGCGATTTTCCTGATATTGCTTAAACCGTTTACCGCACTAATCTTATTGCTCCAGACTTCGATGGGGCTCGATCCGAAGATGACGATTGCATTCGCACACGGAATCTTTAATACAACCAATACGATTATACAGCTTCCTTTTGTTGGGCTATTGGCTTTGATCGTAACAAAGCTGATTCCGGGCAAGGATTCAATGGTGGAATACAAGTCGCACCTTGATCCGATTTTTATCGAGCAATCTCCATCTATTGCTCTCGGACAAGCAAAAGAAGAAGTGCTGCAAATGGGGAACTTTGCGGTGCAGGGGCTGGAAGTTACAAAAGAGTTTCTAGTGACAAAACAGACAAAACACGCGGCGAATGCTTATCAGATAGAAGATGCGGTTAACAATCTGGACCGGAAAATTACCGATTATTTGATCGAGCTTTCTTCAAGTTCTCTCTCAGAGCACGAGTCTGAGGAGCATCATATGCTGATGGATACCGTCAGAGACATTGAAAGAATCGGAGACCACTTCGAAAATGTGATTGAACTGATTGAATACCAACAGGCGCATCGTGTGGTTATCACTGAATCTGCCATGGCTGATTTAACGGAAATGATGGATTTGACGATTTCTACAGTGAAGGCGTCCATGGATGCTCTGCACCACAATGATGTAAAGATAGCTGAACAAGTTATTGAAAAAGAAGATGAAATTGACAAAATGGAACGAAAGCTCCGCAAAAAGCATATTATCCGTCTGAATGAAGGGCTGTGCACTGGACAAGCAGGCATCGTCTTTGTCGATATGATCAGCAACCTGGAGCGTATCGGCGATCATGCGGTGAATATCGCTGAAGCTGTTATTGGTGAAAATCAATAAGAAAAAGCTTAGAATCCTAGGATTCTAAGCTTTTTTGTACTCTTTTTTTACGTGCTGGAAGACATCAGGATAGTTTGTGAACACGCCTGTCACTCCCCAGTCAAGCAGGCGGCGCATATCTGCTTCTGTATTGACTGTGTAAGGATGGAGCAGCAGACCGTGGCTGCGGATCATGCTGACGTTTTCTGCATTCAGCGCTTTGTAATCAGGGCCTGCGCCGACAGCATAAGTTTTGATTTCCTCCAAAGCAGCATCTGTCATTGATGCCATTTGTTTGGCTTCCAGCAATTGAACGGTCGGCAGATTTGGCTGTAATTGATGGACTTTTACCAGGCTTTCTTTGCTGAATGATTGAATGATCACTTGACCGTGCTTAGCATGTTTGCCTAGTAATTTATGTTTCTGCAAAGAAGCGATCAGTTTTTCTTCCATGCCCGGGTAGGTGTCCGGCGATTTTGTTTCAATGTAGTAGTTTGCGCGTTTCCCGAAACGGTCTAATACTTCATCTAATGTAGGAACTTTAAGGCCGGCGTACTGCGGCTTTGCTTTTTCCGGATAGGCTTCATTAAACCAAGAGCCGGCGTCAAGCTTCTTAATGTCCGTGAGCGTATGGTCTTTCACCCAGCCCGTTCCATTTGTGGTGCGGTCCAGTTTTTCATCGTGCATGACAATCAATTTTCCGTCTTTTGTCATTTGCAGATCCAACTCAATATAATCTGCTTTCATTTTCTGAGCGGTTTCGTAAGACAGGATCGTGTGCTCAGGCACATAGCCGGAAGCCCCCCTGTGCGCGACCGTCAGGATACGGTCAGGTGACAGCAGGTTTCCTTTTGATGCTGCCGACACTGGCGTCACCATAAATGAGAGTAAGCCCAGCGACAGAAGAACCAAGGTTAGTATTCTATTTTTCCGCATGATTTCTCCTCCTTATCAATAACTGACTTTCATGTTAAAAAACAGATGTAAACGGCGTGTTGGAAAATGATTAATCTTTTATGTTTCTTTCTTAAACGTGCTCAGCCCGTTTACCTGTGTTCCACGTCAACGTTAAGAAGACGATAGCAAGAATGCAGGAAGAGACCAGCATGATAAAGCCGCCGTTCCAATCAAAGCGGTCAACAACAAAGCCCATAATGGCGTTGGCGAAAGCAGATCCGCCGATGTATCCGAAAAATCCAGTCAAACCGGCTGCAGTTCCGGCTGCTTTTTTCGGCGCGAGATCAATCGCTTGCAGGCCGATGAGCATAACAGGCCCGTAGATTAAGAAGCCGATGCTGATCAGGGCGATGTTGTCTACCAGCGGATTGCCGGCCGGATTCAGCCAGTACACCAATACGGCAATGAAAACACCCGCCATAAACAAAACGCCTGCCGGTGCCCGGCGGCTTTTGAAGAATCGGTCACTGATCCATCCGCACAAGATCGTTCCAGGTATGCCGGCGTATTCGTAAAGAAAATACGACCAGCGCGAATCTTCAGGAGAAAAGCCTTTGGCTTCTGTTAAGTAAGTAGGCGCCCAGTCAACCACGCCGTATCGCACGAAATAAACAAATACATTGGCAAAAGCGATGTACCAAAGAAATTTGTTGTTCAGCACATATTGAAAAAGAATTTCTTTTGTTGTTAATTCTTTTTCCTGATTTTTAAAAGCGTGTTTTGGATAGTCATTCCGATACTCCTCAATTGGCGGGAGTCCGCAGGATTGAGGGGTATCGCGAACCAATAAAACAATCAAAAATGAAATGATGATGGCGATGATGGCTGGGAAGAAAAACACGCTTTTCCAGGTCACGAACATCGCGATCCCAAGAGTGACAAGCGGAGCGAGAATACCGCCGCCTATGTTGTGGGCGACATTCCAAATCGACATTTTTGTGCCGCGTTCACTAATGGAAAACCAGTGGGCCATCGTCCTGCCGCATGGTGGCCAGCCCATTCCTTGAAACCATCCGTTGATAAACATAAAAATAAACATGATGGTGACGCTTGAAGTCACCCAAGGCATTGAGACGAAGAGAATATTAACGATAGCTGATAAAAATAGGCCTGTCGCGAGAAAATACCTCGGATTGCAGCGGTCTGACACCATCCCCATGATGAATTTGCTGAAGCCGTACGCAATGGATACAGCGGCCAGCACCAAGCCTAGTTCCGTTTTTGAAAACCCCTGTTCCTGCAGATAAGGAATGGCAAAGGCGAAGTTTTTCCGCAACAGGTAGTAGCCTGCGTAGCCGATGAATATGCCAATGAATACTTGGAGCCTGAGCCGTTTATAAGCCGCATCCGTCTTTGAATCATCCAGTCTCTCAATGTGAGGAGCCGGTTTAAAGATGTGAAACATCAAATCATCCCCCTTTGCTGTTTATGCTGGATGTGTGGCGTGCCTCCTTTCTGAAAAACAAAAAGAGCCAGAAAATCCCCCTTGTGAAAAGGGGGGTGGATTCCTGGCTCTCCTCATCTCCATCCAAGCTATTAACTTATAATGATAGCGCTTTCTTAAATTATCATAGTCTGGATTGTATGTAAACGGGTAATTTTTAAAAGGGTAACCAATTGTGAATATTATCCTTTTACTATTGCGGTTATGTTTTTTTGTTAGTAGCATAAAAATTTGGAGGGAGGCTGTTGCAGGTGGATGAATTAGATATCGCATTCGGTATTTTACCGTTAGGGATTATGGTATTGTCAATTGTTGGGACTTGTGTTTGTAAAAATGTGTATCTGATGCCGATACTCAGCTTGCTCGTTTCGCTAGTGCTCACCTTTACCATTTTTAATAAGTCATTTTTAGGATGGGCTGTAGTCTATAGCTTGGTTTCACTGGCTTTATCTTATATCACATTGATTGTGATCAGGAAAAGGAGAGCTTCTGGAAGGTGAAAATGCCCCACTTTCTAACATATCGTTGACTAAGGCAACTATATGTGATTATAATTGACTTAATCAACGATATAAGAAAGTGGGGATGAGTTTGAAAACCAGCGAATCAACTGCAGGGTTAAAATTCAGAAAGTTCAATCGATTCTACACAAATGTTCTTGGCTTCCTGAATGAGCACATTTACGACAGTCCGTTTTCCTTAACAGAAACACGGCTTTTATTTGAAATCTATAATACGCCGAATTGTACTGCAAAGGCCCTTCAGGATAAGCTTGGGCTTGACCGGGGATATGTCAGCAGGATTTTGAAACAGTTTGAAAAAGAAAATTTAATCTATAAACAGAAGAGCAAAGATGACGCCCGCCATCATTATATTTATGTCACGGAAACAGGAAAAACAATTTATAAAAAGCTGGAGGAGAAAGCCAACGAACAAGTGGAACTGATGCTGAAGGAAATTGACCAAAAAGACCAGCACAAGCTTGCGGAAGCGATGGCAGAAATTGAAGCGATCCTTTCACAGTCGCTTTCTTCCAGAACATCAGACATATCGATTAGGGATTACTTTCTTTCGGATGATCTTCAGCTTCTCATCGAAAAACAGAGACAGTTTTATGCGGAGGCTCATGACTGGGACGACACGTTTTTAGCTTATCTTCAGGAGACATTTGATGCGGAAATCGAAAACATATGGATTGCGGAAAGCGGCGGGAAATTTGCCGGCTCTGTAGGGTTGGTCAAACATGATGAAAAGACAGTGCAGCTCAGATGGTTTCTGGTTGATGCCGCTTTTAGAGGCAGGGGGCTCGGCACTCAATTGCTTGAGCATCTACTCGCATACTGCCGTGACATGAAGTTTGAACGCGTTTTTCTTTGGACGGTGAGCACCATGGCTGAGGCTCGTCCGCTCTACGAAAAATTTGGATTCACGATAAGTGAAGTGAAAAAAGAAGCGCCATTATGGGGACAGCGTCTGACGGAAGAACGATGGGATTTGGAGCTGTCATGAAAAGACTGCACTATGCTTGGATCATTGTTTCCGTCACCTTTTTGATTTTATTGGCCGTTCAGGGAGTGCGTCTGTCGTTTGGTGCATTTGTGGAGCCGTGGGAGCAGCAATTTTCAATGGATCGAGGCACCATCTCGCTGATTTCTACGATGAGTTTTATTGTTTATGGCATATCACAGCCTATCGTTGGGCGGCTTGTGGACAAATGGGGTGCCCGGGCAGTCTTGTCATGGAGCGCGCTGCTGACAGGAGTCAGTATTTTTCTAACGTATTTTGTCACTTCGCCTTGGCATCTGTTTTTGCTTTACGGGCTGGGTGTCTCGCTTGGAGTGGGCGGCGCATCGAATGTGGCCGCAAGTGTATTGGTCGTCAATTGGTTCAGCAAAAAGCGGGGACTAGCCTTTGGGATCATGGAAGCAGGCTTTGGAGCGGGGCAAATGCTTCTCGTTCCCGGCTCACTCATGCTGATCCATTGGTTTAGCTGGAAGCTGACGGTTGTGGTGTTGGGGCTGCTGTTGATAGTGATTGTCTTTCCGGCTGCACTGCTGATGCTGCGGAACAATCCTTCAGAAAAGAATGCAGAGCCGATAGGCGGGCAGGCTGATTCAGAAAAAGAAACAGCACCTAAAGCAACAGCTCTTTCAGTGATGGGGATGTTTCGCATGAAGCCATTCTGGTTTTTGATGTTGCCGTTTTTGATCTGTGGATTTACGACCGTGGGGCTGATGGATACTCATTTGATTCCGTTTTCTCACGATCACGGCTTTTCAACGACAGTCACAAGTGCAGCTGTCAGTCTGCTTGCCGGATTTAATATCGCTGGCATCTTACTGTCCGGAATTGTAGCGGACCGGTGGAGCAGCCGGAAAATCCTGTGCTTTTTATATGCGGTGCGCGCGCTGTCGATCGTGATTCTCATTTACAGCCACGAGCCCTATTTGCTTTTAGCTTTTGCGATTCTGTTTGGGTTGGTGGACTTCGCAACGGTAGCGCCGACACAAATGCTCGCCACCCAATACTTCCAAAACTACTCGATCGGCCTCATGATCGGCTGGCTGTCGCTCGCCCATCAAATCGGCTCAGCACTCGGCGCGTATGTGCCTGGTGTCATCTATACGATAACAGGTGAGTATACACTGGCTTTTTATTTGTCGATTGGGATGCTTGTGCTGGCGAGTGTGATGAATGTGATGCTGAGGGAGCCTGCGGCGGTTATGCTTGATAATGCGGCTGTGGTGGAGAAGGGATGAAGCGGAGGGAAGGCATCTCTGAATTCGTGATTATTCAGAGATGCTTTTTTTGTATTTTTGTTCTAATACGAAGTCGATCATTCCGACAATGCGTGCGTTTTCGGATTTTTGTTTGAAGTTCTGGGAGATTTGAACTTTTCTAGAAAACGGGAAAACAGTAAAAACCCAACAAAGGCCGATCAAGGCAAAAAACATTTGTACAGATAATTGTATTATTTCATTAAAACGAGTGCTGAAAAAATAAATATATAAAGTTACAAATGTCACGAAACAAACGATTTTGACGGTGTGTTTGAATGTGAGTTGCGGTTCGGTTAAGCACACTTTCATTTGGTTGAGTGTGAAAGAGTCTTGTTTCATAAAGTAAGAAAGTAAATCATTATCATTTTGGCCGATTGGATGCAACTCGGTTTCTATTTTCTTTGTGATTTCCTGATACTTTTGTATATTACTTTTCATACAGTATCCCCCTTTTTTTAAGAAGAACTCCATGAATCCTAAAGGACTCATGGAGATACAGTATTATTTAAAAAGTGCTAGAAATGTACGGAAGAGTACTGCAGCAGCTCCCATTTCAGGGCCTACCGTTAATACTAAAGCACCGATACCAGCAACAATCAAGATACCTGTACCTGCCACAACCATGTTGTTGACAATAGTATTCCAATCTGGTGAATATACTTCCTCAGTATCTGGTAATCTAAAGTGCTTCTGTTTTATTTTAAACGTAATCGTAGTCGTAAGTCCAGTTGTTGCACTGTCACCTACTGGAATATCAGGGGTATAAATTTTAATTTGAATGTTTAAAGATTCAAAAGTTGGATTTACATAAACCTCCAAATAACCATTGCGTACTGATAAGCTAAGACTGTTTAGTAGGTTTTGGTAAGAGTCGATTTGTGATGCAGTGAGAGACGTTTGTGTGTCGCCCAATAAACCTGTGATATAGGCACCTGGTTTACCATTTGTAATGGTAATCGTATTTGGTGATCCTTCACTTGGTATGGTTGCCAGTAGTGAAGTGGATAGAATGATATCCAACTCAGGTGATGTAAAAATGGTTTCTGTCGTATCAAATTCAAACATAGCGTTCGCAAGACTTGATAGATTTTCTAAAGCCGGAATGGTAGATAAAATGTCTGTCAGTGTACGCAGTCTTGCATCATATACCGGATCAGACGGCGGATTTACATGGCCTGTGCCTGAGTCTCTTCCTGAAAAGCCGTCTTTATCAATCCCAATGCTTCCAGAACCGCTTCCGATTGTTCCCTCATAAAATTGATCAAAGGCCCAGTTGTTTGGCATCGGATAGCCGAGATTGCCGCTAAATCCAGTTGACATATTTGCAACAAAACTATATTTTGTCAGTCCTGCTTCTGATGTGCGGATACAAATGTTTCTCGGTCCGTAAACCCCTATTTCATACTTAGGTGCGGTTGAAAATGTCTGCATTTTAGTAAATGCTGACTTAATCTCTTGGAAATAAGGGATGATTTTATCGGTCACTTCGTAATCGTAGGCATCAAAATCGACGGCAAAATAAATGGTCGTGCCTGATGGGAAACCTAATCTTCGAGCCGCAGAAGCAGCGCTATATGCATCTCTTGTACCTTGGTCTTTGACAAAATATGAAGATTCATAGCCGCCGTCTTGATAAATCGGAAAGACCTTTAATCCCGCATCAAAAATAACTGATAGTTCTTCAGACGTCATAGCTTTTGAAGTAAGGCCGTTGCTTGTCCGCACATTCCCGGTCAAATATCTGCCAACCGTTTTATAACCGTTATTCCGCAGGGTTTGAGCTTTTTCTGCCGTTATAATTGTAGCAGTGTCACAAGCAGTAGCGGCGCGTGTTGTGTCTCCTGAGCTTGATAATAAAGCTTTAATGGTCGGCATATCTGCATAACCTGTTTGCGGCAGGCACATGAACTCTTGAAATGCTTTAACGGCTGAAACAACACCAACGCCATATTTGCCGTCAAATGCACCAGGGTCGAATGATTTCCCGTTGCAATAAAGAGCGTACTGAACAATTAAAACAAAGCCGGTTCTTGAATCGCCCGGAGTTAAAGTAGGGCATAAACTTGTGGTGCCGTTTCCGAAAAATCCATTGGCAACACTTGTGCTCATGCCTTCTTCTTTTTGCAGGGCATAAATAAGGGCTTTGTTTGTATCGCGGGCATACAGTCCGTCACAAGGCATTAAGCCGATGTAGTCATTGTAGTCCCGGTTTAAGTTTTGTTGAATCTGCCGGATTCTTGAGTCGCCTCCAGACACTAGCTTAAAAGCGCTCATGTCCAATAGGGCTTTCATAATCAACGTAGTGACAATCCCATCCTGTGTTGTCAGTCCGGCCGCTTTCTGGAATTCCTTCACCGCATTTTCTGTTTTTTCATAAAAGACGCCTGTAAAACCTCCGGGATTAAAGCCTTTGCACCATAAAGCACCCTGTAAAATATAATTCATGTTGCTTGGTTCTGAATCTGGAGATTGGCGTTTAAGAGGCTTAAATAGGCGCTGAGTTGTCGGCCCGAAATTATCGGCTGGTTCCGAGATACCCAGTTCAATTTGAAGCGCACGAGTCAGACCGTAGATCGTATCCCACCCCGTTTTCCCGCTTTCTTCTACTGGGTTATAACCGTGTTTGCCGCTGTACGTTTCGTTCAGCCATTGCTGTGTGATTAAGACCATTTCATCAACCATTTCGTTTCCTCCTTTATTAGATCGCGTTCATTTATAGGTGGCAAACGTAGGACAAAATAAAAAATAGATGCCGTTAAGCATCCATGTTAAACCCGTTCTCCATCAGCTTCGCTTTCGGTTTCAGCTCTGAAATGTATAGTCCTAAAAGCGTAAGTGCACCGCCTAGAAGAGCAATCCATGTCATCTTTTCATGCAGGATCAGAATGGAAGCAGCGATTGTGATGACCGGGACCATGTAAATATAGGCGCTGGATTTGACGGCGCCGAGCACAGCGACTGAGTAATTCCATGTGGCAAAGCATAGAGCGGAAGCACCGATGCCGAGGAAAAGCATATTGAGTACGTTTGAAGCGGACGAAAATCGGCTTAGGTCCAAATGGAAGTCGAACAAAAATAAAGCGGGAACCATAAACAACAAACCGTACAAAAACACTCTCTGTGTCAGCTCGATGATGTGATAATCGTAAGCGCTTAATTTTTTCATGAAAATCGAGTAGCCTCCAAACAAGAGAGCGGCCCCGGCTGCCAAGATGTCTCCGAATGGATTCAGCCGCAGAACGACATTGCCGTTGAACGTAATCATTAAAAGCCCGATCAGTGCCGGCCCAAATCCAATGAAAAAAGTCAGCCGCAGTTTTTCGCCTTCAAGCAGAAAGTGAGCCAGTATAGCAGTAATCATCGGGATAATGGACACAATCATGCCGACGTTAGATGCGTATGTATAGGTGAGAGCCATATTTTCTAATAGGAAGTATAAGGTTACGCCGAATAAACCGGCCCCGGCAAATAACAGTTCCTGCCGCCAGTTTTTGAATGGAATCATTTTGGGGCGTACGAGAATAAGTGCAATAAAGCCTATCAAAAATCGGTAAAATAATATGTCCATTGGCGTAAAGTCGGCCAGCAGTACCTTTGTCGAAATAAAGGTCGTCCCCCAAATCAGAATGGTCACAATGGCTGCGGTATGCCCGGATGTTTCCCTTTGTATGCTCATCTCTGAAGCTCCTTTTCAAAAATCTTCATGTATTGCTTCGGCGTCAGCCCCACCTGCCGTTTGAAAAACTTCGTCATATGGCTTTGATCGCTGAATCCCGTCTGAAATGCCGCGTCGATCGGTCTTACCCCTTGTTCCAGGAGTTTTTTCGCTTGATTAATCCGAATTGTCTCCAGATAACTATTAGGCGTAATTCCTTTTTGTTTTGTAAATGAACGCAGTAAATGATACTTGCTCCAGCCTGTTAATTCACTCAAATCTTTGAGCGTGACGTTTTCGGCATAATGCTTTATCTGGTCAATAATCTATTTTGAATGAAGATTAGTCTTTCCTGGTAGCGGACAGACTAAAAACCCCCATCTTTTTCTCTTTATGTGAGTTTCTCACACTTCCGTCATCAGAGTCCTGTTAACAATTTTAATCAATTCAGCCAAATTGACTCCTTGAAAGTACATATATTCATTCATGATTTCTAGCCCATAGAAAGAGGTGAACTGTAAAAGTTCCGTATGTTTGATTACAGTTTTTCTTCTTCAAAGGTTTGTCGAAAGCCGAATAATAACTGAGTTTCATTTTTCATAGAGAGTGAATGCAGGCTGTTGAGATGCACTATCTATAAAAAGTCCTGATGGAATAGATTTGTCTCACGAAAGAGCCTTTATAGGTTTTTTTCAATTCTTTAGGTCTTTTGTTTACGAAAAATAAACATTTGGATTATTTTTAGAGTTTTCAGCCAGAATGAGGTTACAAATATTAGAGATGAAAGAATTTTTTACAATTAAAATAGGTATATAGGGATAAATCTAAAAACGAATGAAAGGATGAAAGTAGGTTTCTTTTAACAAAAATTCCTTGTTTTTTTCATACCAAACGCTTTTGAGTACAATTAATCAAAATGTGGAACGTGAGTTCGATTTTTTCTAGGAAAAGAAAGGTGATTGCATATGTATACACTTCAAGAAATTAGTAAACCTAAAAGAAAAAAACTGGTGAAGAATATTGAGAAGCACTTAAAGAACTACAATAATTACAAAGTTGCCATCCTTAATCTAAGTAAACAACTTGAATTCATAGCTACAAATGATAACATTGAAATCTTTAAGGAAAGCGTCGATGAAGACTGTGAGTTTCAAGAATCTGTAGATAAGCTCGCCAGCGAGTTGCAGCATATCAAACTTGTTAAAGATTCAATCGATATCTCATTATCAGAATTAACAGAACTAGAGTATAAATTTGTTCAATACCGTTATTTCAAGAATTGGACTATCGAAAAAAGTGCGCTAGAGATTGGTTATAGTGATAAAGCACTTTTTGTAATACGTAATCAAGTAATGGATAAATTATTGATCAGCTTAGGAAGCGTAGTTTATATGTAAAACTTGAGGAGTTGAGCACAACCAAATTTGTACATAAAGTCTTTAAAGTTGAAGATAGAAGTATAACTAAATATACAAAAATACTTCTACCTTTTTCTTTAAAGTAATCTATTATTATATTTTTAGAAAGAAACCCCGATAATTAAGCAATATCACAGTAAAGGAGATTTGATGATGGATAAAGGAACATTTGTTAGAACGATTGTCTTGATTATAGCAATTATAAATCAATCACTTGCAATATATAACAAGTCACCTCTCCCTTTAGATAATGAACAATTAGAGCAATTTGTATCTATGGTATTTACCGCTATAGCGGCAGTGATAGCATGGTATAAAAATAATTATGTTACAAAAAAGGGGCACTCACAAAAACAATTATTGGCGGAGAAAAATTTAACTAAAGTCAAAAAAAATAAACATAAGACCTGTAGCTCTCCTAAATAGGGGAGCTTTTTCTTTATATCTTTAAAGTGAATATTTCTCCCAATTATTATGGCTTTGCTCATTGGTAGAGAATACGTATCATATTTGACAGAGCTACTAAAGAGTATCCATTAGCTATTTAAAGGC
This sequence comes from Bacillus cabrialesii, assembly GCF_004124315.2. GTDB lineage: Bacteria > Bacillota > Bacilli > Bacillales > Bacillaceae > Bacillus > Bacillus cabrialesii. Next base: position 262,054 of record NZ_CP096889.1, read on the forward strand.
AGGAAATTATTCATTCAACCTGTGTGTGTGTCTGGGGACCTAAGTTAAAATGTTTTTTTAGGTTCTTTTTCTTATTTTTTTAGGATTTTTAGCTTACATAATGAATACTCCTAAACTTCATTCTAGATTTATGATAATTATGTACTCTTCCTCATGAGGACTAAAAAAAATGGAGGTCTATTATGGCAACAACATATTCTACAACCACTTATACTGTTAAATCTGGTGATAATTTAGGAAGTATCGCTCAACGATTTGGAATGACATTGTCAGAGATTCAATCACTGAATAACATTAGCAATCCAGATAAGATTCAAGTCGGTCAAATATTGAAAGTTTACGCTAGTGGCAATGATTCAGATAATGGTGGTTCCACACGTAAAACAACCACTTATACTGTTAAATCTGGTGATAATTTAGGAAGTATCGCTCAACGATTTGGGATGACATTGTCAGAGATTCAATCACTGAATAACATTAGCAATCCAGATAAGATTCAAGTCGGTCAAACATTGAAAGTTTACGCTAGTGGCAATGATTCAGATAATGGTGGTTCCACACGTAAAACAACCACTTATACTGTTAAATCTGGTGATAATTTAGGAAGTATCGCTCAACGATTTGGAATGACATTGTCAGAGATTCAATCACTGAATAACATTAGCAATCCAGATAAGATTCAAGTCGGTCAAACATTGAAAGTTTACGCTAGTGGCAATGATTCAGATAATGGTGGTTCCACACGTAAAACAACCACTTATACTGTTAAATCTGGTGATAATTTAGGAAGTATCGCTCAACGATTTGGGATGACATTGTCAGAGATTCAAACACTGAATAACATTAGCAATCCAGATAAGATTCAAGTCGGTCAAACATTGAAAGTTTACGCTAGTGGCAATGATTCAGATAATGGTGGTTCCACACGTAAAACAACCACTTATACTGTTAAATCTGGTGATAATTTAGGAAGTATTGCTCAACGATTTGGAATGACATTGTCAGAGATTCAAACACTGAATAACATTAGCAATCCAGATAAGATTCAAGTCGGTCAAACATTGAAAGTTTACGCTAGTGGCAATGATTCAGATAATGGTGGTTCCACACGTAAAACAACCACTTATACTGTTAAATCTGGTGATAATTTAGGAAGTATTGCTCAACGATTTGGAATGACATTGTCAGAGATTCAAACACTGAATAACATTAGCAATCCAGATAAGATTCAAGTCGGTCAAATATTGAAAGTTTACGCTAGTGGCAATGATTCAGATAATGGTGGTTCCACACGTAAAACAACCACTTATATTGTTAAATCTGGTGATAATTTAGGAAGTATCGCTCAACGATTTGGGATGACATTGTCAGAGATTCAATCACTGAATAACATTAGCAATCCAGATAAGATTCAAGTCGGTCAAACATTGAAAGTTTATGATAATGGTAGTGACGACGATACAAAAGATAATGACTCGACTCCAGATAAAGGAGATGGTGGTGCATCTGTAACTTATGTAACCGAGAGCCAGTTGAATCAAATCGGATGGTCAAGCTCGTATATTTCAAAAGCTATGTTGGAAGATTTGAATAATTGCTTAGAGAGATACAACATCACAACTAGATCTAGACTTTGCCATTTTATTAGCCAATGTAGTCATGAATCCGGAGCAGGTCGATGGAGAAAAGAATTGGCATCTGGCAAAGCATACGAGGGCCGCACAGATTTAGGCAACACTCAACCAGGTGATGGTCCAAAGTTTAAAGGAGCAGGTTATATTCAATTAACAGGGCGTTATAACTACACACGGTTTTCCAACGCAATTGGTGATCCCAAAATTATAAGTCTAGGTGTTGATTATGTAGCTGATAATTATCCATGGACTAGTGCTGGTTTTTGGTGGCATTCAAACAATATGAATGCATTATGTGACACTAATCCATCAGTTGAAGCAGTAACACGAAGGGTTAATGGTGGTTACAATGGGTTAGAAGATCGTAGAATGTATTACAATAGATGTATTAGAGTATTCTAATTAATAGCATAAAATAGTACTTAACAGAGGGGCAGTTCAATGTATGAACGAACTGCCCCTTTTGGAAATGTATAGAATTTCTTGTTTCGATATTACGATTACTGCTTAATGAATAACCATTTTATCAATGAATCGCTTAATTTTTTTATCGTCGCCTGTATCAACGTACACTTTTTTTGTGTTTTTTCTAATATTCTCAGTCTCTTTCTTCATTACACCTTTATCTAAATTATCAGCGGAATCCCAGCGTAAAGGAACATTGTATACATTAATCGTGCCATCCCCATTGCCGCTGTAAGTTACAGATCCATCCACTAACCGAGAACCTGCCAACTGGATCACATCTTCTGGATAGGTGGCGCTGGTGTCATCATTAGGATTGATCGGTTCGCCGGCTGAAATATGGCGAACATTCAATTCATCTATTTCTTGATTTGAACCAAGCTGCAGCCAAACTCGGGCATATTCGATTTTATCGGAAGAATATTCCCCCAGTACATTGTCATTTTCGCCTTTCCCTTCATTTCTTCCTGCTTCTGAAGATGTTTCTTTTGATTCATCCGTTGAGGATTCTTTTGAAGAATTTTCATCAGAATCTTTTGTTACAGACTCTTTTGAAGAATTTTCATCAGAATCTTTTGTTACAGACTCTTTTGAAGAATTTTCATCAGAATCTTTTGTTACAGATTCTTTTGAAGAATTTTCATCAGAATCTTTTGTTACAGACTCTTTTGAACTTGTTGACTCCGATTCTTCCTTACCTATTTGACTACTATCTTCAGTCTCATCATTATTTTCTACAGAATGTAAAGAAGAATCACTATCATTTTTTGATTCTTCTTTCTTACTACCTGAACATGCAGAGAGCAATAAGACAAGTAGCAGCAAGGCAACATTAAAATAAAATATCTTTTTAAATTTCTTCATTACTTTACCCTCTCCTTCAATCAACAACATACCATATAGGGAATATATGTCAAGAATCTATGAACCTTAAAGAGTGTGCGTTGGAGTTCAGCAACTAAGGCTTAGTGATACTAAGGCTTCGACTGATTCTTCTTATGATCACTCAAAAAAGTAACAGTAAATCGCCGAGTTATATTGGCTTCAATGGCCTCTAGCTGGTATGTTCTGTGTCATTTCGCTGGAATTCCCTATAAATATGGTACCATGGTGAATTCAGTAAAGGGGTATAAACTGAAAAAACAAGGAAAAAAGGTACTTTTTTACTGATCCTTTTTGATCATTTACTCACAGCCAGGAAAAGCTGCTGGAATCAGCATCCGCGCTAATTCACGCCGGCTTCCTGCTCCGGTTTTTGTAAAAATAGATTTCAGGTGATCCTGCACTGTATATGCGGAAATGTGCAGTTCGCCTGCCATTTCTTTGGTGGAAAGCCCTCTGATAACACAGCTGGTGATGTCTTTTTCGCGTTTTGTCAGATTGAATGCATCAGTTAAAATCATCAAGGTTTCGGCTGGGGATGCGGGTTCGAATGAGACCGCGATTTGTTCCGTGCTTCCAGTTAGGCGGCTTGCTTTCAAGGAGAGGCCGGGATTTGTAATGAGAACCTTGGCCGTTTCATTTGTTCGTGCTTTCGTACTGACGGCGCGAATTGGTTTGGGCAGTATATCTTCGTTTATATTCTCCCATTCACGCAGGACGGTTAGCCAATGACGGGCAGGCTGGTTAAAGGAGATGATATCAAGTGCGTGTGAAAGAATCAAAATGCCGGGGTCAGATGTTTGTCCAGAAGTGGTTAGAGAAAGTGTGAGCCTGAAACGGCGCAGCGCTTGTCCGATTAGCGGGGCCAGCTCTGCCAGAAGACGGCGCTCTTCTTTTTGAAAGTGAGGTTCCTTGATCCCTCGGAACAGGGACAAATGTCCCCAGCATTCCTCTTGATCCAATAAAACAGCCCGAAGCTCATCTCCAAACCCGGCAGGCTGTAAGATATCTGTGGAGCGCTTGCTTTTCCTTAAATCACCGCCTGTCGCTTCACTTAAAATGGCCGCAGTTTGTTTCGTGTGCAGTAACGTTGTGTACTGATTATAGTCCAGCTGTCCATATTCAGATTCAAACAGTTGGGGATGAATGTTTTCTATCTGGCCGTCTGTGATGGCGCCGATCGAAAGCAATGTGTCCGGGTCAACAGCAGTGCAGCAGGATGCGGCGAATGGGATAGATGTTTGGATTTCCGCAATGACGGCCTGTATATAGGTTGGAAAGGATACAAAAACCTGCTCCAGCTTGATAATGCGATGTCGGATGTCCATTGCTCTGCCTCCTTTTCAAAATCCCAGCTTTATGGGATGGTTCTTTTTTTGTTTATCACTGAGAATGGTTCTTAATAAATTGTATAAAAAAGACAGCGTGTTGAATAGAGGAGGACAATATGAATAGAAAATTAAATTGGAATCACCCTGATGCAGATCGGTATGAAGAAACCATTAAACGAAAAATCCCAGGCTATGATTTACTGTATGACATGATGGATCGGCTTCTGACAGAAAAGCTTTCTGAGCGGGAGGACATTCTCGTGGTTGGCGCAGGAGGCGGAAAGGAGCTGGTAACGCTTGGAACAGGGCATCCGGGCTGGCGTTTTACAGGAGTGGATACGTCAGGGCGAATGCTGGATGCAGCGAGAAGAAGAATGGAGGGGATGGAGATTCAAGCGGATTTGATAGAAGGAGATATCAATCATTTAACATTTGATAGGGTATTTTCAGGGGCGACGTGTATGCTTGTGCTGCATTTTTTGCGTGACCTGAATGCCAAGCGTGAGCTTTTGAAACACATAGCAGATCAGCTGCAAAGCGGAGCGCCTTTTTTGCTGGCTTCGATAAATGGGGATGTCCATTCATCTTCGTTTCAATGGCAGATGCAGGCGTGGAGGCAGCATTTTCTCGCTAATGGTATTTCTGAGGAGGAGTGGGAGACATTTGCGGAGTCGATCGGCGTTAGTACGCATCCGATTCCAGAAATTATAGTGGAGGAACTTCTTCGTGAATCGGGGTTTACAGGCGTGACGCGATTTTTCAATGCTTACGCGATTGGCGGATGGTTTGCAGTGAAGGGTGGAGATACATTATGAAGAACTGGTTATGTTTACTAAGGCCTTTTTGAAGCGGAGCCGGCTGTGGTATTGGTGTTTTGGAATTTAAGACAAAATAAAGTTTTCTTATTTTGTCTTTTTTAATAAAAATTTATTTTTTGAATATTTCAGTTATAATGATTGGGAAACAGGATAGGAGGGGCAAAGATGTATCAGTCGAAGAAGGTTTTATTGTTAGGTTCAGGCGAGTTAGGAAAAGAAGTAGTGATTGAAGCCCAGCGTCTTGGGGTACAGACGGTGGCGGTTGACAGTTACGAGCATGCTCCGGCAATGCAGGTCGCGCATAACAGCTATGTCGTTGACATGCTGGACCGCGAGCAGATCAGAATCATCATTGAAAAAGAAAAGCCGGATTTGATTGTGCCTGAGGTTGAGGCCATCGCCACGGATGAATTGCTGAAGCTTGAAGAGGAAGGATTTCACGTCATCCCGAATGCGCGTGCGGCGAAGCTCACGATGGATCGGGAAGGCATCAGGAGGCTTGCGGCGGAAACGCTAGGACTTGCGACGGCAGGCTATGAATTTGCGAATACATATGACGAATTTGCACAAGCGGCAGCTCAGATTGGTTTCCCTTGTGTCGTTAAACCTTTAATGAGTTCTTCTGGAAAAGGCCAAAGCGTGTGCCGCACTGAAGCGGATTTAGAGAGCTGCTGGGAGACGGCGATGAAAGGCGGACGGGTGAAAAACGGGCGCGTGATCGTTGAGGAGTTTATTCCATTTGAATCAGAAATTACGCTCTTAACTGTACGAGCGGTAAACGGCACGACATTTTGCGAGCCGATCGGTCATGTGCAAAAGGACGGAGATTATATCGAATCATGGCAGCCGCATCATATGACAGAGCAGCAAATGGAAGAAGCGAAACATATTGCGAAAGCCATTACGGATGAGCTTGGCGGGTACGGCCTGTTTGGTGTTGAGCTATTCCTTGCAAAAAATAAAGTGTATTTCAGTGAAGTATCTCCTCGACCTCATGATACGGGCCTTGTCACGCTGGTGACGCAAAATTTGTCAGAATTCGCACTGCATGTCCGGGCGATTCTCGGTTTTCCGATTACAGAAATCACACAGCTTTCTCCTGGCGCCAGCCGGCCCCTCAAAGCACCGGAAGAATCAGCGGATTACATTGTTGAGGGACTGGAAAACGCACTGGCAGTACCGAAGACCCAAGTTCGTGTCTTTGGCAAGCCGATAACGAAAGCCGGACGCCGTATGGCGGTTGCGCTTTCTGCGGCTGATACAGTCGAAACAGCGAGAGAGAACGCAAAGAAAGCATTGGATCAGCTGTCTATAAAATAGAATTTGAGCGGGCCTTGTCTTGGACAAGGCCTCAGCGTGTCGACAAACCCTCGCATTCGTTGTCAAGCCTGTGCGTTGGTGCTCACGAATTAGAGTATTCGCTCCGCTCCAATGCTCGGCTTTCCTGGACTTCAAGGGTTTTCATTCACGCTGAAAATCCTAAAACTGTATCGTTTTAGGATTTTGTCAACAATCTGGGGCCTTGTCTTATACAAGGCTTTTTTTTCATCCACCATAAAAGTTTTATCATAAGAATCAGAAACCTGATTATAATGTAAAAGTCTTCCATCGATAACGGCGGTTGACACAAAAGGAGGGAGATGACAAAATGAAATTAGTTTCAACATTCAGAAAAAAATGGTTCGCTTACTTAACGATTTTGTGCTTGTCTTTGGGAGCGGCGGTATCTTTCGGCTCACCGGCGCAAGCGGCAGAGAACCCGCAAACTTCTGTATCGAATACCGGTAAAGAAGCTGATGCCCCGAAAAACCAAACGTCAAAAGCAGAACAGGTTTCAGCCCCTTATGAAGGAACCGGGAAAACAAGTAAATCGTTATACGGCGGCCAAACGAAACTGGAAAAGAACATTCAATCCTTACAGCCTTCAAGCATCATCGGAACTGATGAACGCACCAGAATCTCCGGCACTACGTCTTTTCCTTACAGAGCAACTGTTCAACTTTCAATCAAGTATCCCAACACCTCAAGCACTTATGGATGTACCGGATTTTTAGTCAATCCAAATACTGTTGTAACGGCTGGACACTGTGTGTACAGCCAGGATCACGGATGGGCTTCGACGATAACCGCAGCGCCGGGACGGAATGACTCGTCATATCCATATGGAACTTATTCTGGCACGATGTTCTATTCCGTCAAAGGATGGACGGAAAGCAAAAACACCAATTATGATTACGGAGCTGTTAAATTAAACGGTTCTCCTGGAAACACGGTTGGCTGGTACGGCTATCGGACAACAAACAGCAGCAGTCCCGCGGGCCTTTCCTCGTCAGTGACAGGATATCCGTGTGACAAGACATTTGGCACGATGTGGTCTGACACAAAGCCGATTCGCTCCGCTGAAACGTATAAGCTGACCTATACAACCGATACGTACGGCTGCCAAAGCGGCTCGCCCGTTTATCGAAACTACAGTGATACAGGGCAGACAGCTATTGCGATTCACACGAACGGAGGATCGTCATATAACTTGGGAACAAGGGTGACGAACGATGTATTCAACAATATTCAATATTGGGCAAATCAATAAATACAGCAAGCTAGCGATTTTTATGTCTATTTTGTTTATATGCGGGTGCAGTTCTCAAACGCATTCTGCACAAAAGGAAACAGCCATTCCTGTAACCCTTCATGTGGAGGATGGCGAGGGACTGCCGGTTGAAGGGGTTCAAGTGACGATTGTCAAAGCGCCGGCCTCAGATCAGGAGCCGAGTGCAGAGATTGGCGAGATTCTCGGTAAAACAGACAAAAACGGAGACATCAAATGGGATACCGGCAAAAAAGGTGACTACTCAGTCGCATTGACGAAAGGTGAAAAATCGGTAACCCATCATATCTCATTAACAGAGGATAAAAAAGATAAGGTCATTCCATTAGTTTTCAAAGAATAGGCGGTTTCTCTCTTTCGAGGGAAACTGCTTTTTTTATGTATCACAGGAAGCCAATCTATATACTGGAAAATTATAATATGAGATAATAAGAAATAGGTATTTTTTCTTATGAGACAAAAGGGGAGTTAACCTCTATTTTATATCAATCAAACCCGGAGGAAAAAGAAGAAGATGACACAAGATTCGATGCAGTTTGCCGCGGCTGAAAGCGGTCTTCGCTTTTACCAGGCATATGATCTAAGCCTTTCTTTGTGGCAGATTGAGCCGGAAGCATTCTATGTTTCTACTCGTTTTGGAAAAACACACATCATGGCAAGTGGACCGAAGGACGCACCTGCGCTCATTTTGCTTCACGGAGGCCTTTTCAGCTCCGCAATGTGGTATCCGAATATCGCGGCGTGGAGCAGTCAATTTCGTACATATGCTGTCGATATAATTGGAGACAAAAATAAAAGCATACCAACAGCTGCTCTGGATACGAGAGCTGATTGCGCGGAATGGCTGAAAGACGTCTTTGATTCGCTCGGACTTCAGAAGGCGCACCTGGCCGGCCTTTCACTTGGTGGCTCCCATATCGTGAATTTCTTGCTCCACGTGCCTGAAAGAGTAGCGCGGGCAGTTGTCATGAGCCCTGCTGAGGCGTTTATTTCATTTCATCCGGATGTCTATAAATACGCTGCGGGGCTTAAAGGGGTAAGCGGAGCTGAGGCATATATCAAGTGGATTACGGATAGCCGTTATGATCTGCATCCTCTGCTGCAAAGACAAATTGTGACGGGTGTGGAATGGCAGGATGAACAAAGAACCCTTAAACCGGCAGAAAACGGCTTTCCGTACGTGTTCACAGACCGGGAATTGAAATCGATTGCGGTCCCGATCCTCCTGATGTTCGGTGAGCGCGAGGTGATGTACCATCAGCAAATGGCTTTAGAACGGGCTGCGGTATTGGTGCCGGGAATTCAGGCAGAAATCGTGAAGAATGCGGGGCACCTGTTATCTCTGGAGCAGCCAGAGTACGTCAATCAGCGTGTCTTGTCCTTTTTGAGCGGGGAGTAAAATTGTAAGAAACATGAAAAGATTGGCATTCATTGTTCAAAAGGTAACAAATGTTGTATAATAATAGAATTTGAGTGCTGCTTTTTTGTGGGCATTCTATGTTATCATGCTTAATAGAGAAAATTTTTCCTGTAACGCTATTTGATCCGTATCGTCGAATGATATAGATGGTTTTACAATTGGAGGTTTGGTTACACTGTGAATTATATCCCCTGTATGATTACGATTGGAAACTTTACTTGCGGGCTGCTGGCAATTCATTCCTTGTTATATCACAACATTCATTCAGCAGTGCTTTTCATTTTTACCGGCATGTTTCTCGATTTCTTTGACGGGATGGCTGCACGTAAGCTGAATGCCGTTTCTGATATGGGAAAAGAACTTGATTCGTTTGCCGATCTGGTGACGTTTGGCGTGGCTCCTTCTATGCTTGCTTACAGTGTCGCATTGTACGCCCTGCCATTTATCGGGATTTTATGCGCATTGACGTACAGCATTTGCGGAATGCTTCGCCTCTCTAAATTTAACATTGAACAAAGCAAGCTTCCGACATTTATCGGAATGCCGATTCCATTTGCGGGCATGTGTCTCGTTATTCTAAGCTTCGTCTATAACCCGATCCTGCTGGCAATCGGCACTTGCGGACTTTCATATTTAATGGTGAGTAAAATAAAATTTCCTCACTTTAAAAAACATGCGGCAGAAAACCTGGAGTCCGAGAGATGGAATTAGTTCAGCAGCTTATAGCGGATTACGGTTATCTCGCTATTTTTTTGATGCTGGTTCTAGGGATTGTTGGATTGCCGATCCCAGATGAAGTGATGATGACCGTTGTTGGCTACTTCACACAAACACATGTGCTGAATTATGAGCTTTCGATTTTGATCAGCTTTGTCGGAGCGCTGTTAGGTATGCTGATCAGCTACATGATCGGCAGAAAAGCCGGGCGTCCGTTCATCGATAAGTATGGCAAGTGGGTCGGTTTAAAAGAAAAGAGAATGATGAAAGTGGAGAAATGGATGAAGAAATACGGTCCATATTCTCTTATATTAGGGTATTTTATTCCCGGTGTCCGGCATGTGACGTGCTACTTTTCGGGTATCGGCAAAATGGACCTAAAAATGTATATTGCGTTTGCGGCAATCGGCGCCTTTTTATGGTGCTTTATTTTTATTACAATTGGAAGGGTTATAGGGATTATTCATGTTTAATACGGCTGTAAAGATTCTGTATCGATCATTGATAGAGCTGACGAATCATCGTCTGTCCTCCTATCTGATTAAAGGATTTTGCGAGTCTAAAATCAGCAAGCCGGTCATTCCGCTTTTCTCAAAGCATTTTCGGCTAAATTGGGATGATGTTGACTGTACGGCCGCTGATTACGGTTCGCTGTCCGAATTGTTCATTCGGAATATCAATCTGGAGCGGCGCCCTGTTTCAAAAGAAGCACATGCGGTGGTCAGCCCTGTTGACGGTGTGGTTCAGACGATAGGAACAATTAACCCGAATCAAACCTTTACGGTAAAGGGAAAAGATTACTCATTCGCTGAGCTGACCGGCTGCAAAAGCGCAGACCATCAATACAACGGCGGGTACTTTGTCGTTCTCTATTTAAGCCCGCGGCATTATCACCGTTTCCATTCGCCGATCAGCTGCAGGTATCAAAAGCTGGCTGAGCTTGGAAATCGCTCATATCCGGTCAATCAATTAGGGTTGAAATACGGAAAAGATGTCTTGTCAAAAAATTATCGGTTTGTGTACGAGCTGAATGGCGGCAGCCGAAATGTCCTGATGATCCCTGTCGGGGCGATGAATATTAATTCTATCGTGCAGACGAGTACACGAGACGAGCTGGAGATCGGCGAGGAGCTTGGATACTTTTCATTCGGCTCAACCGTCATTTTGATTTTTGAAAAGGGCGCGTTCCAGCCGTCCGCCAATTTGACAGAAGGCCAGGAAGTCCAAGTCGGAGAACTGATAGGTTACGAAGAGCATAAAGAGGAGCTTGCATAGACGCAGCGCCTCTTTTTTTGAAGAAAGGTGAGGCTCATGGAGAAACAAATCGTCAGCTGGATCACAGATTATCAGAACACCGGAGATGAAGCCGTCCTGAGACAGCTGCGGGAAGCGTGCTGGCCGATCGTTGAAGCGGTTCTGCAGGAGAAGGCAACGGATGAAGGGCAAGCGAGCGATTTGCGCGAAAAAGGAATCGAGCGCTTTCCGTTCATCATCAGCAAATACCAAACGGATGTGCAGCTTCCGGTTGAGACATTTTTACAAAATACGTATCGGTTTTACTTTCATCAGGTGATGAGAGAATTCAGATAAAGCTTCTTTGAAAAGAGAAGCTTTTTTTGTTGGCAGGAAAAGGAAACTTTTTCTATATCTATCTCGTAACTAATAGAGAACCTAATAGAAAAGGAGAGATAGAATTTGAAACGAATAGTAGTGAAAATGATTCTGCCGCTGCTGATTGTCTGTTTGGTGTTTTCTTCTTTTTCAGCCTCCGCCCGTGCTGCTTCTGAAGAAAAACATTGGGAGCGCTGGATTGAACGACATGCACATCCACTGGATTCTTCCGATGCTTCAAACAAAGACCTTCGCTTTCTGAAGAGGGTGCTGAAAGGAAAACGAATCGTTCAGTTAGGAGAAACCACACACGGCGCTGGCGAAATCAATGCAACAAAGGTCCGCATGATCAAATACCTCCACGAAGAACTGGGATATGATGTCTTGGCCTTTGAATCTGACTTTGCCAATACAAATGCATCCTATCTCAATATGGACCAATCCACTCCTAAGAACACGATGAAAAATTCCATTTACGCTGTGTGGCACACAGAAGATGTCGTTGAACTGTTTGCTTACATGAAAGAGCAAAAAGAGAAAGGCGATCCGCTGATCCTTACCGGTTTTGATATTCAAAGCATGAAGAATTCATTCAATGATGCCGCGAATCAATGGGTAAAGGCGGTGGACCCTGAAAAAGCAGAGCTGCTTTCCCAATCAGAAAACGATTTTTCAAAATTGGTGACAGACAGCAGCACGTTTGATGAATTTGCGCAAAAGAAGGAAAAGCTTGTGAAAAACTATCAGGAGCTTATCAAGTTCGCTGAAACTAATGCTTCTGCGCTAAAAGCCCACCTTCCGAAAGAGCCGAAAGCTTATGAGATGTTTATGCATTCCCTTCAGCTGAGAATTGACGTCATGGAAATGTATATGCTGGAAGAAATGAAAGAAAAACTAAAGGATTATCCGGAGAATATTGAAGACTTTTCATTCTATATGAGAGACCGCATGATGGCTGAACAATTTCAGTGGGTTGCGGAAACTCTTTATCCAAACAAGAAAATCATTGTCTGGGGCCACAATTACCATCTTCGGAAACAGAATACCAAAATGATAAAGGACTGGGTAAAGCTAAACGGCCCTAACATGGGTGATTATTTGCCGGAGCGGCTGAAAAAACAAACATATACGATTGGGATCTACGCTTACTCAGGTGCGAGTCTCGACAGCTCTGATAATAAGACCGTTATGCCGGTCACAAGCCCGCCGCCACCAGGAAGTCTTGAAGCCTTGCTGAAAGCTGCGGACCATCCAGCTGTCTTTGTTGATTTTCTCCATACAAAAAACAAGAAAGGCACTTCGTGGATGTACACCCCCCGGACAGCACTCTATTGGGGGGATAAAGAAGAGCAGATGATCCTGAAGGAACAATATGACGGTGTCATTTGGCTGGAGCATATCACGCCATCTGCCATTATTAAGTGAGCAGTGTCCCCCTGTGGTATAACAGGGGGTTTTTACATATCGCAAAAATAATCAAAACATATAAGTTGTGATCCATTATTCTAAAACAGAAAGGAGATTGAAGCGTGCAATGTATTATGAAAAAGCTGTCCAGAAAACGATCGATTGGATTGAATCACATTTACATGAGCAAATATCAAATGAGGATATTGTAAACGTTTCAGGCTTTTCAAAATTCCATTTTCATCGGATTTTTCAAAAAGAAGTCGGTATGTCGGTTGCTTCTTATATTCGGTTAAGACGTCTTGCGAATGCAGCGGCAGCTTTGCTTTATACAGATCTTCGCATTATTGATATTGCTTTGTATTATCAGTTTGAATCTCAAGAAGCATTTACGAGGACGTTCAAAAAGCTGTATCACATGCCGCCTGGCGCATATCGAACATTTATGAAGCAATTTGTTTCAAAAAAGGAGGAATCTTGCGTGGAGAATAAAATGAAGGGTTGGGTTTTGAGCGGGAGCCATCCGTTCCAATTCGAAATGGGGATTGATCGGGAAAATGTACATCAAGGAAAAGCTTCAGGGTATTTAAAATCAACGATGGTGCAGGATATCGGTGAATTTGCGACGATGATGCAGCAATTTAAAGCAGATCGCTATCTAGGAAAAAGGCTTCGTCTATCAAGTTTTATCAAAACAAAAGGTGTGCAGCATTTTGCTTCTCTATGGATGCGGGTTGACAGTGCAGCTGATGATGTTCTCCAATTTGATAATATGAGCAACAGGCCTATTGCCGGAACAACCAATTGGAATCATTATGCTATCGTTTTAGATGTCCCTGAAAATAGCGCCGTGATTTCTTTTGGCGTCCAATTATCTGGACCGGGTCAGGTGTGGATGGATCATGTTGTTTTTGAAGAGGTAGATGAGTGCGTTCCTTCAACAAACCTTGAAATGCCGGGAGAACTTTTGGATGAGCCGGTAAATTTATCTTTTGAAGAAGAATTATAAAATTAGTTTTCAGATAACTACTTTTATTAGTAAGTTAATGGAAAATACTATTCTGAGGTAATAAACCCTTGTGCCGCTTGAGTTTGTAAGAGCTTGGATATTTTTATCAGTCTGGGCGGATATGTTCATCTTTGCGGGAATTTCCTGTATGATATAGTAAGAGTGTGCATAACAACTAACTATAATTGAACAGGGTGTTTAAATCATGGAAAAACAATACAGAGTATTACTTTACTATAAATATGTTCCGATTGAAGATCCAGAGGCGTTTAGAGAGCAGCATCTGGCTTTTTGTAAGGAGCTTGGTTTGTTAGGCCGTATCCTTGTTTCTTCTGAAGGAATTAACGGTACGGTATCAGGTACGGTTGAGCAGACTGAAAAATATATGGAAACAATGAAAGCTGATCCTCGTTTTGCGGATATGGTATTTAAAATTGATGAAGAAGAAGGACATGCGTTCAAAAAAATCTTCGTCCGCCATAAGAAGGAGCTTGTAACGCTTCGTCTTGAAGATGACGTGGATCCGAATGAAACAACGGGACAGCATTTGAAGCCTGCGGAATTTTATGAGAAAATGCAGGATCCAAACACAATTGTACTCGACGCACGTAACGATTACGAGTATGATCTTGGCCATTTCAGAGGCGCTGTCCGTCCTGACATTGAAGCCTTCCGTGAATTGCCTGAGTGGATTGAGGAAAACAAAGACATGCTTGAAGGCAAACAGATTTTAACGTACTGCACGGGCGGCGTGCGCTGTGAAAAATTCTCAGGCTGGCTGATGAAGCAAGGCTTTGAAGATGTATCACAGCTTGACGGCGGAATCGTGACATACGGAAAAGATCCTGAGGTGCAAGGCAAGCTTTGGGACGGCCAGTGCTACGTATTCGATGAAAGAATCAGCGTGCCTGTCAACCGTGTTGAGCATGTGATTGTCGGAAAAGACTACTTTACAGGTGAACCGTGTGAGCGTTATGTGAACTGCGCGAATCCATCTTGCAACAAAAAAATGATATGCACACCGGAAAATGAGTATAAATATATGCGCAGCTGCAGCCACGAATGCCGCACGAACCCAAGAAACCTTTATGCGCAAGAGCACAATATGACAGAAGAAGAAGTAAACGCGAGACTGGCAGCGATTGAAAATACAGATCACGCTGCTGCTGAATAATGGAAAGAACACCTCGGAAATGAGGTGTTCTTTTTTTATAAGCTTTCGGTTTGTCCGTTTACGGAGGCCCATTCTTTTTGGCGGAAGGCTTTTTCCCATTTTGACACCACGATACAGGCCATCGCATGCCCCGGTACGTTCACGCCTGTTCTCGCCATGTCCATGACACGGTCAACTCCCGCTATAATGGCAACACCTTCAGCCGGAAGCCCCACAGCATTGGCGGTCGCCAGAAGAACAACAAGCGATCCTGACGGAACAGCTGCAATGCCTTTACTGGTCATGACAAGCACAAGCATCATGAGCAGCTGCTGGGACAATGTCATGTCTACATGAAAGGCCTGAGCCAGAAAAATACAGGAAACCGATAAATATAAGCTGGAGCCGTCACAGTTCAATGACAAGCCGGAGGGAACGACAAATGATACCACTCGTTTTGGGCAGCCGTATTTCTCCATTCTGTCCATCAGCTGGGGGAGAATGGTTTCGGTGCTGGTGGTGGAAAAAGCGATCAAAAACAGATCCCATATCATTTTCAGGACTTCGAAATATTTAATATGAAAGATGAGACCGACAAGCGGAAAGAGGACAAAGAGGATCAGGAACAGGCCAAGGAAAACCGTGCCAACCAGTTTAAACATAGGGAGGAGGAGCTCGATGCCATATTGGCCAACAGAGGCCGCCATCAAGGCTAACACGCCGATAGGGGCAGTCACCATGACGATTTGCGTGAGTTTGAACATGATTTGAGCGGCGGATTCAAAGAAATTCATCACTGGTTCAGAGGCTTTGCCAATGCCGGCAGCGGCGACACCGAATAAAATCGCAAAGAAAATCACGGCAAGCAAATCATTTCTGGCCATCACATCAATAATGTTTGTAGGGATAATGTCGAGGATCATTTGTTTGAAATCAACAACTTTTTCAGTGTAGCCGGACAGTTCATCGATATCTTTTTTCGCCAAATGGGAGAGATTAAGCCCGACACCCGGTTTTAAGACATTCGCTAATAAAAGTCCAAGCGCCAATACAAGCGTGGTAATCACTTCAAACCAAATGATCGTCTTGATGCCGAGGCTGCCCATTTTTTTCATGCTTCCGCTTCCTGCGGCCCCGATGACAATAGTAGAAAACACAATCGGCACGACAATCATTTTAATCAAGCGGATAAACCCGTCTCCGACAGGCCTCAGCGCCATTCCGAAATCAGGAAAAAAGTGCCCGATCACTGCGCCGACTGCCAAAGCGATTAAAATTTGAAACGCGATCAATTTTTTCAAATGAATCCCCCTTTAAAAAGATAATAGGATGAGGCATATTCATATCATTCGTTGAATCAAAGGCAAACCCCTTTTTTCAAGTTATTTTATTTTGATAACGCTTTCATTATGTTGGCGAAAAAGTCCCCCGCACCAGGGGGGACTTTTTTACTTCATTTGAATATGCTTCATATCCTCTTCAGATACATTTGTAAAAATGACCGGTGTCACAGCCGAAGCGGCATGCTGCTTGATGTAATCGAGATTAAATGTAAGCAGTGTTTCGCCTTGTTTGACGGCTTGTCCGCTCGTGACATGGGCTTCAAAACCTTCCCCATTCAATTTGACGGTATCAATGCCGACATGAATCAGGATTTCGGTGCCGCCGGCGCTTTTAAAGCCGATGGCGTGCTTCGTTGGAAAAATGGAGACGATTTCGCCATCCGCAGGAGCAACGACTTTTCCTTCTGATGGATCAATCGCAACCCCCTCGCCCATCATTTTTTCTGAAAAGACTTGATCAGGCACGTCCGCCAGAGAGACTGTTTTGCCTTTGAGCGGATAAATAAAGGCCTCGCCGGAAACAGGCTTTTGCTGTTGGTCAGCTTCCGTATCCAGAGCGGCGGCGGTGTCAGGGACTCCTCCGGCCATGATCGTTTTGATGTCGTCTTTTAAGGCATCGGACTTTGTTCCGAATATCGCCTGAAAGTTGTTGTTGACTTCGAGCACGCCTACTGCGCCCAGCCGTTTTAATTCATCCTTGCTGACTTGGCTCGGCTGATGAACGGTCACGCGCAGCCTTGTAATACACGCGTCAAGGTTGGCGATATTTTGCTGTCCGCCTAAGGCCTGCAGCACGTGAAAGGCAAGCTGGTCTTTTGCGACAGGAGCTTTTGCCTCAGTCTGATCGGCTTCATCTGTTTCACGGCCGGGTGTTTTCAAATTCCATTTCAAAATCGCAAATCGGAACAAATAATAATAAATGAAGGCAAACACGATCCCGACAGGAATGACAACCCAGCCGTTTGTCGACAGCCCGTAGTTCAAGACATAGTCGATTCCGCCGCCTGAGAACGTATAGCC
This sequence comes from Bacillus cabrialesii, assembly GCF_004124315.2. Lineage (GTDB taxonomy): Bacteria > Bacillota > Bacilli > Bacillales > Bacillaceae > Bacillus > Bacillus cabrialesii. The sequence continues at coordinate 279,472 of NZ_CP096889.1, forward strand.
GTGGCGCACGTGGAATAAATCACAAACGACAAAGATGACGCCGGCGAGAATCGAGTTAATTAAGTAAAGCACGGGCGCAACGAACAAGAAAGAAAACTCAACCGGCTCTGTAATGCCCGTCAGCAAAGATGTGAGCGCCGCAGAAATCATCACGCCGGAGATCATTTTTTTCTTTTCCGGACGCGCGGTATGGATAATGGCAAGAGCAACTGCCGGCAGACAGAAAATCATGTAAGGGAAATCTCCCATCATAAAGCGCCCGGCTGTCGGGTCTCCCGCGAAAAACCTTGTCAGGTCGCCGGTTACGGTATTGCCTGTTGACGGGTCTGTATATTCTCCCATCATAAAATAGAAAGGTGTATAAAAAATATGATGCAGGCCAAAAGGAATCAGCAAACGGTAGATCGTTGCGTAAAAGAACAGGCCGACCGTTGAATCGGCAATTAAACTGCTGGCCGCGTTAATTCCGTTTTGGATCAGCGGCCAAACGAATGAGAAAATCACGCCGATTGCCAGTGAACTGACGGACGTAATAATCGGGACAAACCGTTTTCCCGAGAAAAACCCAAGGACCGGATGCAGTTCGATTGATGAAAAACGCTTATATAAATAGGCGGCAAGAAGCCCGATGATGATTCCGCCGAATACCCCCATATCAATCAGATGCTCGGCTCCTTCATACGGAGGCTGAAGGCCGAGCAGTTTTCCCATGTTGTCGAGGGTGGCGGTTAAAATGAAGTACCCGATGACAGCGGCAAGTCCGGCTACACCTTCGCCGCCGGCTAAACCGATCGCGACCCCCACGGCGAAAATCAGCGGCAGGTTATCGAATACAACGCCGCCCGCATCCTTTATAATAGGGATGTTCAGTAAATCCTTGTCACCAAAACGGAGCAAAAGACCGGCTGCCGGCAGGACGGCAACCGGAGTCATTAACGCGCGGCCAAGCTGCTGCAGAATTTGAAATGCCTTTTTAAACATGACAGTCTCCTTTTATTGTGTTATGAGTGTGATGCATTTTGTAATTTTTGAGCCGCTTTTTGATCGGCGATAACGGTTACATCATTGTGTTTTTGGAGAATTGAGGCTGGCACATCTGTCGTAACAGGGCCTTCAGCCATCTTTTGAATGGCATCTGCTTTTTCCTCGCCGCTCGCTAAAAGCACAATATGTTTGCTGAATTCCATGATGGTTTTAATGCCCATTGAAATCGCAAGTCTCGGCACCATTACAGGGTCGCCGCCGAAGAATCTGGCATTTGCCTGTATCGTGCTTTCTGACAGCTTAACCACTCGTGTCCGCTCCTCAAAATCAGATCCCGGTTCATTAAAACCGATGTGGCCATTGGCGCCGATGCCGAGAATTTGTACATCTATGCCGCCCGCCTGACGGATGAGATCCTCGTATACCTTGCATTCAGCTTCAAGCTGCGGATTGTCTCCTTGCGGGATATGGATTTGGCCGGGCTGCATGTTGATATGCTGAAACAGCTGCTCATGCATAAAATGGTTATAACTTTGCGGGTGAGATGGAGAGAGACCAGCGTATTCATCCAAATTAAATGTAGTAACCTTTGAAAAATCAAGTTCGCCTGCCTGATAGTCTGAAATCAGCTGCTTGTACAAGCCGACCGGCGTGCTTCCTGTCGCCAAGCCGAGGACGGCATCTTTCTTAGCTTGTATTTGTTCTTTAATAATGGTAGCGCTTAACTTGCAGAGTTCTTCATAGTGCTCGGCGATTATAATCTTCATGTGACACCTCCTCAAAGAGATAGACAAGCACCATATTTGTCATGATCAATTTATGATAGTTGTCATTACGAATTTAGCACCGCCTTTATCAAACTGTCAATATTAATTTCTGAAAATTCGTTATAAAAAAAGGATACAAATCTTTCATATTGGGAAGGCAAATGGTATCATGGTCTCAATCAAAAGGAACCGTTTCCATACAGAATGGGGAGAATGAAATGACAGCTTTATATTCTGTTATCAAGTTTAAAATCATTGAATTAATTAAGTCGGGCAAATATCAGGCGAATGATCAGCTGCCGACGGAGAGCGAGTTTTGCGAGCAATATGATGTCAGCAGAACAACGGTGAGACTGGCCCTGCAGCAGCTTGAACTTGAGGGATATATTAAGAGGATTCAGGGCAAAGGAACATTTGTATCAGCGGCAAAAATACAAACACCGATTCCGCATAAAATTACGAGCTTTGCAGAACAAATGAGAGGCCTGCGTTCTGAATCAAAAGTGCTTGAACTCGTGGTGATCCCTGCCGATCACTCCATTGCCGAGCTTTTGAAAATGAAAGAGAATGAACCTGTCAACAAGCTTGTCAGAGTCAGATACGCCGAGGGTGAGCCTCTGCAGTATCACACCTCATATATTCCTTGGAAAGCGGCACCGGGGCTGGCGCAGGAAGAGTGCACCGGCTCGCTGTTTGAGCTGTTAAGTACAAAATACAACATTGAAATCAGCAGGGGGACGGAATCGATCGAGCCGATTTTAACCGATGAAACGATCAGCGGCCACTTGTTAACCAATGTCGGAGCGCCGGCGTTTTTATCAGAATCCCTTACCTATGATAAAAATGAAGAAGTAGTAGAATATGCGCAAATTATTACCCGGGGAGACCGAACGAAATTCACCGTAGAACAGTCATATCATTCATAAAGCAATACGTGATAAGAAAGGAATGGTCGTTCTATGTTTCTATCGACGAATGGAAAAGTGCTGTGGGGAGCTGTGATTGCTGCATTCCTCCTTTCAATCGTGTTTTACCCTTTTCTTCCGGCGCAGATGCCGATTCATTATGATGTAGCGAACAGCCCGGATCTGACGGTTAACAAGCTGGCGGGGACTGTGATGCTGCCTGTTTTGATGGTGGTGTTTGCATGGGCGCGGAAGATCAATTGGCCATTTGTGATCGCAGTGTATATTTTGCTGATTTGCCACATTGTCGTCCTTTATTTAGCGGTCTAAATCAAACAGCCAGAATAAAACTGGCTGTTTTTCTTTAATTTCAGCTTCATCTGACAATGAATGTGGTGTATAATAGCTGATGATCCTAAAGAATATTCTGAAATTTATCGGTGTGGAGCGGCGTATCATCAAAAGAGAGACTTTATATTTTTTGCAGCTTTAAAAAGACTGAATATTTAAACAACTATGACTGAAAGGTGTGCTGATCAGATTGAATAAGCTTATTGAACGAGAAAAAATTGCATTTCATAAGGAAAAACCCGACCCGTCATCCTTGGAGTTCGGGAAATATTTCACAGATTATATGTTTGTGATGGACTATGAAGAGGGAATGGGCTGGCACCATCCGAGAATTGCTCCATACGCGCCGCTTACGCTTGATCCGTCTGCATCCGTTTTCCACTATGGCCAGGCTGTCTTTGAAGGATTAAAAGCGTACAGAGCAGAAGATGGCAGGGTGCTGCTGTTCCGGCCGGATCAAAATATCAAACGTCTGAATAGATCGTGTGAGCGCATGAGTATGCCTCCTTTAGACGAAGAGCTTGTGCTTGAGGCATTGACGCAATTAGTTGAGCTTGAGAAAGATTGGGTTCCAAAGGAAAAGGGAACGTCACTGTATATTCGTCCGTTTGTCATTGCTACAGAACCAAGTCTTGGTGTGAAGGCATCCAAGAGCTATACATTCATGATCGTGCTTTCGCCTGTTGGCTCTTATTATGGGGACGATCAGCTGAAGCCGGTCAGAATCTATGTCGAAGATGAGTATGTTCGGGCGGTCAATGGCGGAGTCGGACATGCGAAAACGTCCGGGAATTACGCCGCCAGCCTTCAGGCGCAGCGAAAAGCGAATGGGCTGGGCTATGACCAGGTGCTGTGGCTTGACGCCATTGAAAAGAAATACGTGGAAGAAGTAGGAAGCATGAACATCTTTTTCGTCATCAACGGGGAAGCTGTCACACCGGCTTTAAGCGGAAGCATTTTAAGCGGGATTACACGCGCGTCTGCGATTGACCTGATTCGCAGCTGGGGCATTCCGGTTCGTGAAGAGAGAATTTCAATTGATGAGATTTACGCGGCCGCTGCACGCGGAGAATTGACAGAGGTCTTTGGCACTGGCACGGCAGCGGTCGTTACGCCTGTCGGTGAACTCAATATTCATGGGAAGACGGTGATTGTAGGCGACGGACAAATCGGGGACATTTCGAAAAAACTGTATGAATCGATAACAGATATTCAGCTTGGCAAAGTGAAAGGGCCGCTCAACTGGACGGTGGAAGTTTGACGATGAAAAAGAACCTGCCCGGAGGCAGGTTCTTTTTATTTTGAATGTGTTATATCAGCAGCCGGCTGGTTTTTTCGGTTTTTCGCGTAATACACCGCATAGCAGACGGCCATAAACGGAATGCCGCAATACAATGCGATTCTTTGGTTCGGATCAAAGGCTATGCCGATAACAGAAGCCAGGCATAACAGGAACGCGGCAATCGGCACGAACGGGTACAAAGGGGTCCGGTATTTCAAATCGGCAATCTTGTTTCCCGCTTCGATATAACGTTTTCTAAACATGAATTGAGAAGCGGCGATTCCCATCCACACGACAACAACCGCAAAACCGGAAATCGATACGAGCACAACGTATACAGTGTCTGGTGCAAATACGCTGGACAGCAGTGACAAAATGCCGCCAATCATGCTGAACACCAGTGCGTTAAACGGGGTTCCTTTTGATGTCAGCTTTGCAAACGTTGGGTGAAGCGTCTTTTCTTTTGATAACGACCACAGCATCCGGGAAGAAGCATAGAGTCCAGAATTTGCCGCTGACAGGATCGCTGTCAGAATGACAAAGTTCATGATATCGGCTGCGTACGGTACTCCGACTCTGTCAAAGACAGCGACAAACGGGCTTTTGATGACGCCTGCATCTTGAATTGGAATCATCCCTGACAGTACAAAAATCGTTCCGACAAAGAAGAGTGAGAGCCGCCAGACCGTTGTTTTTATCGCTTTTGGTATCGTCTTGTCGGGATCAACACTTTCTCCAGCGGCAATTCCGATCAGCTCCGTTCCCGAAAAGGCAAAATTGACGGACAGCATCGTCATCAAGATCGGGACAAATCCATTTGGAAAGAGCCCGCCTTCCGCAGTGAAGTTGGACAGCATCGGAGCGGCTTCTCCGCCTTTGATCGGGATAATGCCAAACATGGCAGAGCCGCCTAACAGAATAAACAATACAATGGCTAATACTTTAATGCTGGAAAACCAAAATTCTGATTCAGCGAAAAACTTGACCGAAAATGCGTTAAGCAAGAAAATGAGCAGCGCAAAGACGGCGCTCCACATCCAAACGGATGTATGAGGGAACCAGCGCTGCATTAACAGGCCTGCTGCGGTGAATTCTGATCCCAATGCCACGGTCCATGTCAGCCAGTACAGCCATGCAACCGTAAACCCGGTGCCCGGCCCTATGTATTTGGCTGCATAAGTGTGAAAGGCGCCTGTCACAGGCATGGCCACAGATAGTTCACCGAGGCACAGCATGACCAAATAGACGATTCCGGCGCCGACCAAGTAGGCGAGTATCGTTCCCGCCGGGCCTGCCTGCTGAATGGTATAGCCAGAGCTTAAAAACAGACCGGTTCCGATGACACCTCCTAAGGAAAGCATAAAGAGGTGCCGGCTTTTCATACTTCTCTGAAAGTTTGTCTCATTCTTGTTGTGAGCGGAGTTCATTTTATTCCAACTTTCTATCGGCGATTTTTCCTTCCTAATAAAAAATCTCATGTCAGCGAGTGACACGAGACTCCGGCGAACCGGCTTTTAGATAGAATATACAAACAATTCCGATAAGTCAAGTTGTTTTTATAGAGCGCGCCCAAGCCGCAATTTCTTTAATATCTTCAGGTTTTGTCCGGCAGCAGCCGCCGATCAGCTTCGCTCCTTTTTCAAGCCAGATGCGGGCGGTTTCTCCGTAAGGTTCCGCGCATGCCGCGCCGTTCCACGTTTTTGTCTCCGGATCATATTGCTCGCCTGAATTCGGATAGACGATGATCGGTTTTGATGTGTGCTTTTTTAACTCCTCGATCAAGGAAGGGATATGCTGAAGCGGCGTGCAGTTGATGCCGAGCGCTGCAATTTGGCGATACTCATCAATCCATGACGCACAGTCAGCTGCAGGTGTTCCGTCACTGATATGCAGACCGTCTTTTGCACTGAAGCTGATCCACGCATACGTTTCAGGAAATTCCTTCAGCAGCCGCACAATCGCTTTTGCTTCGGTCAGACACGGAATTGTTTCGCATGCCAAAACATCAGCTCCGGCTTCGATAAGCGCTTTGATCCGGGGACGATGAAATTCTATCAGTTCATCCTCTGAGATTCCGTAGTTGCCGCGATACTCAGACCCGTCCGCAAGATAAGCGCCATAAGGGCCTACAGAAGCCGCAACGATCGGTTTTGGCCGATTCAGTCGGTTCTCTTCAAACGCCCAAAATTCATCACGTGCTTCTGCTGCGATGGTGACGGACATCTCGATGAGCCGGCGTGCTTCCGCTTCGCTCAGCCCGCGTGCGGCAAAGCCTTCAAATGTAGATTGATAGCTGGCGGTGATCGCACAGTCGGCGCCTGCCGCGAAATAATCAGTATGGACTTGTTTAATCAGGTTCGGCTCTTCCATCAGGATTTTTGCCGACCAAAGACTGTCGTTCAAATCACAGCCCTTGCGTTCAAGCTCGGTCGCCATGGCGCCGTCTAGCACAATCAGCGGGTATGTCTCTAGTATGTGTTGGATAGGATTCATAGAATGTACCGATGCCTTCTTTCAGATTTTTTAAAAAAGATATGAAAATCGTAATGGACGCTTACAGGTTTGTCAATAAACGCAAAAGGGAAAGGTGTTCAGCCTGTATGTCTGAACACCCTTTTTTTACGATATTTGTTTGTTGTGGCTGTCAGCCTGTGTGTCAGAAAGCGGCCAGCATTCAATGCCATTGTGGTTTTTTAGCACATCTTTATAAAAGACCGGATCTTTGCCCGCTTTTTTCTGGCGTGTATAGTCTTGCAGCGCCGCAAAAACGACCTTTGATAATAAAGCAATGGCGATTAAATTCACGACGACCATCAAGCCCATGAACAAATCAGCAAGATCCCAGACGAGCTGGACTTTGGCGACACAGCCAAACACAATCATCGCCAGCACGCCGATACGGTAGACGAATATCAGTTTTTTGCTTTTGTTCAAAAACCCGATATTGGTTTCGCCATAATAATAGTTTCCGATTAAAGCACAGAATCCGAATAACAAAATCAGAATGGCGAGAAAGCCTGATGCCCACGATCCGACATGGGAGCTGAGAGAGGCTTGTGTCAACGCGATTCCGCTCAGTCCCGGAGTATGATAGGCATCCGAAAACAGGATGATAAAGGCGGTGCTTGTACATATGACCAGCGTATCTGTGAGTACACCAAACGCTTGGATCAGCCCCTGTTTGACAGGATGGCTTGTTGTTGCTGTGGCAGCGGCATTCGGTGCACTTCCCATTCCCGCTTCATTTGAAAAAATTCCTCGTCTGACGCCTTGCATTAGCGCCGCTCCCAAAGCGCCGCCGGCGGCCTGTTCAAAGCCAAATGCGTTTTTCACGATCAGCGCCAGCACGTCTGGCAGCTGCGTAATGTTGGTGAAAATCACGAAAAACGCAACTCCGATATACAGGACCGCCAATACGACGACAATGGATTCAGCCAGCTTCGCAATGCGTTTTACACCGCCGAAAATAATCGTGCCGAACACAGCAATTAAAATAAGTCCCAATGTCAGGCGGTTTGTGCCGAACGCGTTTTCAAAAGCGAGGCTGACTGTATTTGATTGAACCGAGTTAAAGACAATACCGAACGATAAGGTGATTAATACGGCAAACAGCGCGCCCATCCACCTTTTGTTCAGCCCTTTTTCCATATAATAAGCGGGCCCGCCGCGGAAGCCGTTTACATCTTTTACTTTATAAATCTGAGCCAGTGTGCTTTCCACAAAGCTGGATGCTGATCCGATAATGGCGATAATCCACATCCAGAAGATCGCACCTGGTCCGCCGAGCGCAATAGCGATGGCAATGCCCGTAATATTTCCTGTGCCGACACGGGCCGCCATGCTGATGCAAAACGCTTGAAACGGAGAAATGCTGTTTTTCGACCGGGAAGCAGCACCTTCTCTTAACACTTTCACCATTTCTTTCAGCATGCGAACCTGCAAAAACTTAAGCCTGACCGTAAAATAGATTCCCAGTGAGAGGAGCAATACAATTAATAGCTTTGACCATAAAAGATCATTTGCGATACCGACGATATGTTCCAGGATTTGCTGCATACGATCACCTCTTTTTTATGTTTAAAAAATGCTGAGCTCCCACTCTTGCGCCATATGCTTCAGCAGCATACCGCCGGTGAGGCTGTTGCCGTATTCGTCAATGGCAGGACCGAAAATGCCGATGCCGCATCCGAATTGAAAAGGCTGGTCTCTTCGGGCGCTTGGAGGAACCAGCGCCATGATGCCGCCGGAAACGCCGCTTTTGGCCGGCACGCCGACAAACGCCGCATATTTCCCTGAAGCGTTGTACATGCCGCACGTCAGCATTAACGCCTTGGCTAATTTTGCAACGTCTTTTGGAATCACCTGCTTACGGTGAATCGGATGATAGCCGTCATGGGCAAGAATCAGGCCGATCAATGCAATGTCTTCTGTCGTGCTCTCCATCGCGCATTGCTTCAAGTAAACCTCAAGCGTTTCTTCTACATCTGCTTCTAAAAAGTTTGTTTCTTTTAAATAGTAGGCCAGCGCTCTGTTGCGGTGGGCGGTTTCCCATTCAGACTGGAACACTTCCTCATGAATTCTCGGCCGTTTTCCTATTAACGTTTCCATCACCGAGTAAAGAAACTCGAGCTTATCGTGTGCCGACTCACCCGGAAGAAGCGAGGCGATGGTGAGGGCGCCCGCGTTGATCATAGGGTTAAATGGCTTTCCCGGCTTGTTGATTTCGAGCCGAATGATTGAATTAAAGGCGTCACCTGTCGGCTCGACATCTACGCGGTCGAGCACATAGGGAATGCCCCGGCTCATGCAGGCGGCGATAAAGCTGATCACTTTTGAAATGCTTTGCAGGGTAAAAGGGACGTTCCAGTCACCGGCGTGTATCATTGTTCCGTCAGGCTCCAATATACAAATGCCGAGCTGTGAGTCATTGACTTTTCCTAAAGCGGGGATATAGTTTGCACTTTGTCCATTGGCGGCAAAGGGGCGATAGTGCTCCACCCAATCTTGCAGCTGTGACACAGAGTCTTTTTCTTCTTGGCGCTCTATGATGAGTTCTTTCATCGAATTCCTCCTCACTGTTTTTCTTCTTTAAGGATTGAGATGTATTAAAACGAAGGCTGAGGGGGCATTAAACGCTTTCATAAAAGCGGAAGGTATATTTACTGTATAATGGCGACTACAGAATCATACAAAATACGACAAAAATATGTTGAAAATAAGCCGTAAGATTTATAAAAACCTCATGTACTGGGTCAAAAGAAATTTGCAGGTTTTCTGCCGTTTCTCCAAAATAAAAGCGAGGATGTGATCATCATAAAACTGGAACGCTTTTTTGAAAAAGATGGATATATACTGGCTCTTATGCTGATTACGGTGCCGCTGGCCGGTGAACTGAAATTTTATCCCCTTAATGAAGAGTTCCGCATCAGCTTTGGCGCACCGGTTTTTTTCTTCTTCTTATCGCTGCTGCGGCAAGTGCCCGCTGTGCTGCCGGGGCTTCTGACGGGAGCGGCGGTTTTCGTCTTTCGCGTCCTTCTGGAATTATGGGGCGGGGGACACGATGGGCTGGCTCCGATTCTGTATGACCAGGCGTCTGGCTTTTTCTTTTATATGACTTACGCCTGTCTGTTTTCCGTATTAAAGGCTAATCGTTTTCGGGAACGGCCGGTTATGCTCGGTTTCATCGGGTTTATGATTGAAATTGTGTCAGATTGTGTCGAGCTGGCCGTGCAGTTTCTCATTTTTCATACGGTTGTGACGCCTGAGAAAATCACAGACATTGCGGTGATCGCAATTTCTCACACATTTATCGTCATGAGCTTTTACAGTGTGCTGAAGCTGTATGAAACGCAATCGAGGGAAAAACAGACAAGGCGGCAGCATGAGCACATGCTGATGATCGTTTCCAATTTATATGAAGAGACGGTGCATTTAAAAAAGACATTGAAAACGACAGAGAAAGTGACAAACGATTCGTATCAGCTCTATCGGGAAGCCAAGGGCATGGATGAACAGCTCAGCAGCAGAATCCTGAGGCTGGCTGGGGAGATTCATGAGGTGAAAAAGGACAACCAGCGGATATTCGCAGGGCTTTCAAAAATGATTTCGAATGAGAGCTTAAGAGACTATATGAGGGCTTCTGATTTGCTGCAGCTTGTGATTCGAATGAATGAAAAGTATGCTGAAGCCTTGGGAAAGCAGATTGATTTTCACTGTTCGATAGAAGGGGAGCATGACGATTATCACGTATTTACCGTGCTCTCGATCATTAATAATCTAACAGCAAATGCGGTAGAGGCCATGGGAGACGAGGGAATGATCAGCTTGAGGCTCCGTAAGCAAAATGAGAGTATGATAGAATTCCAGGTGGAAGACAATGGTCCCGGCATTTCTGAGAAAATCGGAGACATTGTGTTTGACCCGGGCTTTACTTCAAAATATGACGAATTTGGCACGCCTTCTACCGGAATCGGACTTTCATATGTGAAGGAAATCGTGACAGAGCTGGAAGGAGATATCACGTTTGATAATCAGCAGCGGGGAGTGGTGTTTGCCATCAGGCTGCCTGTCCGGCATTTGATTCAGAAAGGGTGAACCGAAAGCTATGCGTTTTTTTATCGCTGATGATGACCGTGCGGTACGGTCGATTTTAAGGCAGATCATTGAGGATGAGGATCTCGGGGAAGCTGCTGGTGAAGCGGACGACGGGAGCCAAGTGGAAGGGCATATGCTGCAATTTAAGCAAATTGATATTTTATTAATCGATCTGTTAATGCCTGAAAGAGACGGCATTGAGACGATTCGCCAGCTTCAGGATACATACTCCGGCAAAATCGTGATGATCTCTCAAGTGGAAGCGAAGGAAATGGTTGGTGAAGCGTACTCGCTCGGCATCGAATATTTTATCCATAAGCCGATTAACCGCGTTGAAATTGTCACGGTTCTCCAAAAGGTGAAGGAGCGGATCGAGCTTGAGCAATCAATTCGGGCTATTCAGCACTCGCTAAGCCGGCTTGTCAATCGATCTGAACGGAAAGCGCGTCCCCGGCAGAAAAGTGACAGCGGCTTAAAAGAAGCGGGAACCTTTCTGTTGTCCGAACTGGGCATGATGGGGGAAGGCGGTGCGCATGATCTCATGGCGGTGCTGCAGTACTTATCAGAACATGAGCAATCTGAGCCGTACGAAAAACACATCCCTTCGCTCAAACAGATCTTCACCCAAGTAGCGGAACGGAAACTGGGGGCAGGGGCATCTGAAACGGAAGTCAATCGCGAAATGAAAGCCTCGGAGCAGCGTATCCGCAGAGCGATTATCCATTCGCTGCACCATTTTGCTTCACTGGGCACAACTGATTTTTCGAATCCGAAATTCGAAACCTATGCATCGAAATTCTTTGACTTTCCGGTTGTCAGCCAGAAAATGAAAGAGCTCCAATCAAAGGATGCAAAACCTCTCGCCCCCGCAAAAGTGAATATGAAAAAATTCATTCACGTGTTCTTTTTGGAAGCAAAACTTTTGTACGAGACGATGAAAGAAAGAAGGATATAAACCAAAACAGCCGGCGGTCCCGGCTGTTTTTTTGCTGCTCAATACCCCGGCGGGACAGCGATTTACGGCTTTTTTATAAAATATCAGAAAATAAAGATATTGACTTATTGTTTATTTGTCTTACAATTAAACAAAAGGATGCAGGGAGGGAGCGGATGTGAAACAAAAAACTAATAAAAGCGCTTTCAGTCAGGGGCTGTATACACAAATAATAGGAGGTTATGTTGATGAGCCGTATGAGAAAAGCACCCGCTGGAATTTTAGGTTTTCCGGTTGCTCCTTTTAACACACAAGGAAAACTGGAGGAAGAAGCTCTTTTTCAAAACATAGAGTTTTTGCTGGAAGAAGGCTTGGAAGCAATTTTTATCGCTTGCGGGTCTGGTGAATTTCAATCTCTCAGCCAGAAGGAATACGAGCAAATGGTGGAAGTCGCAATCTCGGCAGCCGGGGGAAAGGTGCCGGTTTATACGGGGGTGGGCGGCAACCTCAGCACAGCGCTTGAATGGGCGAAGCTGTCAGAAAAAAAAGGCGCCGACGGCTACTTAATCCTTCCTCCGTATTTGGTGCATGGCGAACAGGAGGGGCTGTATCAGTATGCGAAAACGATTATTGAAAGCACTGATCTGAATGCGATTCTTTACCAGCGCGATAACGCCGTTCTTTCTCTTGAACAGATCAAGCGGCTGACGGAATTTGAACGGCTTGTCGGTGTGAAGGACGGGGTGGGGAACATGGATTTGAATATTAATCTCGTCTATACGCTAGGTGACCGTTTAGGATGGCTCAACGGAATGCCGATGGCTGAAGTGACGATGCCGGCTTACATGCCGATCGGGTTTCACTCTTATTCTTCAGCGATTTCAAATTATATTCCGCATATTTCCCGGATGTTCTATGACGCATTGAAAAACGGAAATGACGAGCTGGTCAAGGAGCTCTATCAGCATGTGATTCTCCCGATCAACGACATTCGCAAACAACGAAAAGGATATGCCGTATCTTTGATTAAAGCGGGCATGGAGATCATGGGATTGAATGTGAGAAACACAGCCAGACCGCCTGTCGGCCCGGTTGAAAAAGAGCACTATCAGCAATTGGAAGCGATTTTGAAGCAGGCGGCTGACCGTTTTCCGAAAAAAGCCGCGACGGTTTGATGAACAGAAAAATACGAAAGGGGCAATGAGCATGTCTGTGATGACGGATCAAAACACGTATCTCAACTTTATTAACGGAGAGTGGGTTAAGTCTCAATCAGGCGATATGGTCAAGGTCGAAAACCCTGCGGATGTGAATGATATTGTCGGCTATGTACAGAATTCAGCGGCTGATGATGTGGAACGGGCCGTCGCCGCCGCTAATGAAGCCAAAACGGCTTGGAGAAAGCTGACGGGAGCCGAGCGGGGCCAATACTTATACAAAACAGCGGATATCATGGAGCAGCGCTTGGAGGAAATCGCCGCCTGCGCAACGCGTGAAATGGGGAAAACACTGCCGGAAGCGAAAGGGGAAACAGCCCGCGGGATTGCGATTTTGCGCTATTACGCCGGAGAGGGCATGCGCAAAACAGGTGATGTCATTCCGTCTACTGACAAAGACGCGCTCATGTTCACCACCCGTGTCCCGCTCGGTGTGGTCGGCGTGATTTCTCCGTGGAACTTCCCGGTCGCGATTCCGATTTGGAAAATGGCCCCCGCATTGGTGTATGGCAATACCATTGTCATCAAGCCGGCGACAGAAACAGCCGTGACATGCGCGAAGATCATTTCGTGTTTTGAAGAAGCGGGGCTGCCGGCAGGGGTCATCAATTTGGTGACAGGCCCGGGTTCTGTTGTCGGCCAGGGGCTTGCTGAGCATGAAGGTGTAAATGCCGTCACGTTTACCGGTTCAAATCAAGTCGGAAAAATCATCGGGCAGGCCGCTTTAGCGAGAGGAGCCAAATATCAGCTTGAAATGGGCGGCAAAAACCCGGTCATCGTAGCCGATGACGCTGACCTTGAAGCTGCGGCAGAAGCCGTCATTACGGGTGCTTTCCGTTCAACCGGCCAGAAGTGCACCGCGACAAGCCGTGTCATCGTGCAAAGCGGAATTTACGATCGCTTTAAAGAAAAACTTCTCCAGCGCACAAAAGATATTACAATCGGTGACAGCTTACATGAGGATGTCTGGATGGGACCGATCGCCAGCAAGAATCAGCTTGATAACTGCCTGTCGTATATTGAGAAAGGCAAACAGGAGGGCGCTTCCCTTTTGATCGGAGGAGAAAAGCTGGAAGATGGGAAGTATCAAAACGGCTATTATGTTCAGCCCGCCATCTTTGACAATGTGACATCTGAGATGACGATTGCCCAAGAAGAAATCTTCGGTCCGGTGATCGCCCTGATCAAGGTGGACACGATGGAGGAGGCGCTGGACATCGCCAATGATGTGAAGTTCGGCTTAAGCGCATCCATTTTCACGCAAAACATTAGCCGAATGCTTTCATTCATTGATGAAATTGAAGCCGGGCTTGTCCGGATTAACGCGGAAAGCGCGGGTGTTGAGCTTCAAGCGCCGTTTGGCGGCATGAAGCAGTCGAGCTCCCACTCCCGTGAACAGGGTGAGGCGGCGAAGGACTTTTTCACAGCGATCAAAACCGTATTTGTAAAGCCGTAATGGTGCTGGAAAGAGGCGGACGCCTCTTTCCCAGCTTGCTCACAGCCAGCATATGATTCTCTACTTTGAAAAGGAGAAGATACTATGAAAAAAGACTATGCGAATGTTTCACCGGCGGGCAAAAAAACGTCAGTACGCTGGTTCATCGTTTTTATGCTGTTTCTTGTGACCTCTATTAACTACGCGGATCGGGCGACGCTTTCCATCACCGGAGATTCCGTCCAGCATGATCTGGGATTGGACTCGGTCGCTATGGGATATGTGTTTTCAGCTTTTGGCTGGGCTTATGTCATCGGCCAGCTTCCGGGCGGCTGGCTGCTGGACCGATTTGGTTCAAAGACTGTCATAGCGTTAAGCATCTTTTTCTGGTCGTTTTTTACAATGCTGCAAGGGGCGATTGGTTTTTTCACCGCCGGTACAGCGATTATCCTGCTGTTTGCACTTCGTTTTCTGGTAGGCTTGTCCGAAGCGCCTTCATTTCCCGGAAACGGAAGAGTTGTTGCCTCATGGTTCCCAAGCTCCGAGCGCGGGACAGCTTCAGCCTTTTTTAATTCAGCTCAATACTTCGCAATCGTCATTTTTTCTCCTTTAATGGGCTGGCTCACCCACTCCTTCGGCTGGCATTCCGTTTTCGTTGTCATGGGCGCCGCGGGCATCCTATTAGCTGTCATCTGGCTGAAAACGGTGTATGAACCGAAAAAACATCCGAAAGTCAACGAAGCCGAGCTTGCGTACATTGAACAGGGCGGCGGGCTGATTTCCATGGATGACGGCAAAAGCAAGCAGGAAACAGAATCGAAATGGCCCTATATTAAACAGCTGTTAACGAACCGCATGCTGATCGGCGTATACATCGCGCAATATTGCATTACGACTCTCACTTATTTCTTTCTCACATGGTTTCCGGTATATTTGGTTCAAGCCCGCGGAATGTCTATCCTTGAAGCGGGGTTTGTCGCTTCCCTTCCGGCGCTGTGCGGATTTGCCGGCGGCGTGCTTGGAGGCATCGTGTCAGACTTCTTGCTCAAAAAAGGCCGTTCGCTGACCTTTGCAAGAAAAGTGCCGATTATTATCGGCATGCTGCTGTCTTGCAGTATGATCGTCTGCAACTACACAGATTCAGCGTGGCTCGTCGTTGTCATTATGTCACTCGCGTTTTTCGGAAAAGGCTTCGGCGCATTGGGATGGGCTGTCGTGTCGGACACCTCTCCGAAAGAGTGTGCAGGATTGAGCGGCGGTTTGTTCAACACTTTCGGAAATATTGCCTCGATTACAACACCGATTATTATCGGCTACATCGTCAATGCCACAGGATCTTTTAATGGCGCGCTCGTGTTTGTCGGCGCTAACGCGATTGCGGCGATCCTCAGCTACCTGCTGCTGGTCGGGCCGATCAAACGGGTCGTATTGAAGAAACAAGAGCAAGATCCTGATCAATCATTGCCTGTCTAATAATTATGAAAGCGCTTTATACAAGGAGGAGAAAATATGGGTTCACCAATACAAGAGCAGATTCAAAACGAAAAAAGATCGAATATTCCTTCAATTACCGAGATGAAGGTGATCCCTGTTGCGGGACATGATAGCATGCTGCTGAATCTGAGCGGCGCACACAGCCCATTTTTCACCCGGAATATCGTGATCTTAACCGACAGCAGCGGAAATCAGGGAGTCGGAGAGGTGCCTGGCGGAGAACAGATACGCCATACGCTGGAGCTGGTGGAGCCGCTTGTTGTCGGAAAATCCATTGGCGCGTACCAGTCGATATTGCAAACGGTCAGAAAGCAGTTTGCCGATCAGGACAGGGGAGGACGGGGCATCCAGACGTTTGATTTGCGCACCACTGTGCACGCCGTCACCGCGCTGGAAGCCGCGTTGTTGGATTTGCTTGGAAAGTTTCTTCAGGAACCGGTCGCAGCTTTGCTTGGGGAAGGGAAGCAGCGCGATGAAGTGAAAATGCTCGGCTACCTCTTTTACATCGGTGACCGAAAGCGGACGACCTTGCCGTATCAAAGCGATGAGAAGTCAGATTGTGCGTGGTTCCGTCTTCGCCATGAGGAAGCACTGACGCCAGAGGCCATTGTACGCCTTGCCGAATCCGCGCAGGAGCGCTACGGCTTTCAGGATTTCAAGCTGAAAGGCGGGGTGCTGCGGGGAGAGGATGAAATCGAAGCTGTCACCGCGTTATCAAAACGTTTTCCGGAGGCAAGGATCACACTTGATCCGAACGGGGCATGGTCATTAGAGGAAGCCATTGCATTATGCAAAGGAAAGCATGATGTGCTCGCGTATGCGGAAGATCCGTGCGGGGATGAGAACGGCTACTCCGCCCGTGAAGTGATGGCTGAATTCCGCCGGGCTACGGGGCTTCCGACCGCAACAAATATGATAGCGACGGACTGGCGGGAAATGGGTCACGCGATTCAGCTTCACGCGGTGGATATTCCGCTGGCTGATCCGCATTTCTGGACGATGCAGGGTTCAGTGCGAGTTGCGCAAATGTGCCATGATTGGGGTTTGACATGGGGCTCTCACTCCAACAACCATTTTGATATCTCTCTTGCGATGTTTACCCATGTGGCAGCAGCGGCTCCGGGACGCATCACGGCGATTGATACCCATTGGATCTGGCAGGACGGGCAGCGTTTGACGAAACAGCCTTTTGAGATTGCTGATGGCTGTGTGAAGGTGCCGAATAAGCCCGGGCTTGGCGTTGACATTGATATGGAACAAGTGGAAAAAGCGCATGAACTCTATCAAAAAATGAATTTAGGCGCACGGAATGACGCGATCCCTATGCAGTTTCTGATGAGCAATTGGAAGTTTGACCGGAAACGCCCGTGTCTTGTGCGATAAGATTGATTGTAAATATTGTCATAACGGCTATTTTGTCTTACAATTGAACAACTGAAGGGAGAGTTGTTCGTGTACGAAGGTTTAGAAGATCTGAAAGTCGATACAGTCAATCGGAAAACATTAGCCAAGCAGGTCATTGAACGGATTGTCCATTTATTATCAAGCGGACAATTAAAGGCCGGGGATAAATTGCCGACAGAAATGGAACTGATGGACATTTTGCATGTCAGCAGGCCGGTGCTTCGGGAGGCGCTAAGTTCACTTGAAACGCTGGGCGTCATTACGAGAAAAACCCGCGGCGGCACGTATTTCAACGACAAAATCGGCATGCAGCCATTTTCCGTCATGCTTGCTTTGGCCACTGATAATCTTCCGGCTATCATTGAAGCGCGGATGGCGTTAGAACTCGGGCTCGTGACGATTGCCGCGGAAAAAATCAATGAGGATGAGCTTCAGCGTTTGCGGAAGACGATCGACGACATCGCCAACAGCACTGACAATCTTTATGGTGAAGCAGATAAAGAATTCCATCGAATTATTGCGTTAAGTGCCAATAACCCCGTTGTTGAAGGGATGATTCAGTCTCTCTTAATCACCCATGCGAAAATTGACAGCCAGATTCCGTACAGGGAGAGAGATGTAACGGTTGAATATCACAAAAAAATCTACGACGCTCTTGCTAAAAGAGACCCTTACAAAGCGCATTACCACATGTATGAGCATCTGAAATTTGTCCGTGACAAAATTCTGAAGGGCATGGATGAGAAATAATTGCAGAGACAGCCGCAGTTGAAACGAAAGAGCTGCGGCTTTTTTGAACCGATTAAGAAAGCGTTTACTATGATATAAGGAGTGATTTTCATATGGCGATGAACCTCAGGCAGAACCAAGAGCCCCTTTACATCAAAGTGAATGAAACAGATAACACGGCGATTATTGTCAATGACGGGGGACTGCCAAAGGGCACTGTTTTTTCATGCGGGCTCGTACTTGAAGAGGATGTCCCTCAAGGCCATAAGGTGGCGTTAACCGATCTCAATCAAGGGGATGAGATCGTGCGTTACGGAGAGGTGATCGGATTTGCCGACGAGACGATCAAACGAGGGAGCTGGATACGGGAAGCCCTCGTGAGAATGCCCGCTCCTCCGGCGTTAGACGATCTTCCTCTCGCAAACAGAGTGCCGAAGCCGCTTCCCCCTCTTGAAGGATATACGTTTGAAGGGTACCGGAACGCGGACGGCAGTGCCGGCACGAAAAATATTCTCGGCATCACCACAAGTGTTCAATGTGTCGTTGGCGTTTTGGATTATGCGGTCAAACGGATCAAAGAAGAGCTGCTGCCCAAATATCCAAACGTCGATGACGTTGTGCCGCTGCATCATCAATACGGCTGCGGCGTGGCGATCAATGCGCCGGATGCCATCATTCCGATCCGCACGATTCAAAATCTCGCGAAGCACCCGAACTTCGGCGGAGAAGTGATGGTGATCGGATTGGGATGTGAAAAGCTCCTCCCGGCAAGAATTGTCTCTGAGAATCCTGATGATATCCTATCACTCCAAGATCACCAAGGTTTTGCGGCGATGATTCAATCCATTTTGGAAATGGCGGAGGAACGGTTAATCAGGCTGAACAGCAGAACCCGTGTGACCTGCCCTGTTTCTGATCTGGTGATCGGCCTGCAATGCGGCGGCAGTGATGCGTTTTCCGGCGTGACGGCGAATCCTGCCGTGGGGTATGCGGCTGATTTATTGGTTCGGGCAGGTGCGACGGTTTTGTTTTCTGAAGTGACAGAGGTGCGGGATGCGATTCATTTATTAACGCCGCGGGCTGTCAGTGAAGAGGTTGGACAATCGCTGATCAACGAGATGAAGTGGTATGACAGCTATCTCCGGCGGGGAGAAGCTGACCGCAGCGCGAACCCGTCACCAGGCAATAAAAAAGGCGGATTATCCAATGTGGTGGAAAAAGCGTTAGGCTCGGTAGCCAAATCAGGCACAAGCCCCATCTCCGGCGTGCTCGGCCCAGGTGAAAGAGCGGAGCAAAAAGGCCTGCTGTTCGCGGCGACACCGGCAAGCGATTTCGTGTGCGGTACCCTTCAGCTGGCGGCAGGCATGAATCTGCAGGTTTTTACGACAGGAAGGGGAACACCGTACGGCCTGGCGGCTGCCCCGGTGCTGAAAGTATCGACACGGCATTCCTTATCAGAGCATTGGGCTGATTTAATCGATATCAATGCCGGTCGAATCGCAACAGGAGAGGCCGGTATCGAAGACGTAGGATGGGAGATTTTCAGGACGATTCTCGATGTGGCAAGCGGCCGCAAACAAACGTGGGCGGACCATTGGGGCCTTCATAATGATTTGTGCTTGTTTAATCCTGCTCCTGTGACTTGATTCATGTTTTTATAGCGAGAATATGGAATATGCTGTAAAGTGAAAATCAGCGTATAGGAAACGGAGGGGTTACAGCATGGCATTCATGAGATTCCGAGTGACACGAATTCAATAGTGAGCGACTCTCGCCTGAATGCGAGAGAATCGGGATGAATCCGCCTATATATGAACCCTTATACTATCATCATAAAGAGGGTGGCGATGCCTGCCTTCTTTTTTTCTGCCTTCAAACATCCCTTCTCTCTACTTCAGGCCGGAGCATGAGAAAGGGGAAATAGAATGACAAACCTTACAGAAAAACAGGTTATCACGGAGATTGTCAGAGTTGCACGCAAGCAAGGTTTGACAGTTCACTCTAAGAACGCGCAATTGAATGAAACCGGAATGGACTTTCAAGTTGTATTTGCCGAGGACGATACAGGTATGCAATGGGTGCTGCGAAAACCTCGCCGAAGTGATGTAGTTGAAAGAGCATATGCGGAAGGCAGAACGCTTGCTTTTCTCAGCGCGAATCTTACAGCTGATGTGCCGGATTGGAGAATTCATACACCTGAATTGATCGCTTACCCCATGTTAAAAGGAACGCCGACGGCTGGGGTTGATTTGGAACAGAAGCAATATGTATGGAACATGAATCATCAGCCGCCGTCAGACAATTTTGTCCACACACTTGCCGGCATACTGGCAGAATTACATGGCACGGATCAAATATCTGCTGGGCAATCCGGAATAGAAGTGATAAGTCCAGAAGATTTCAGGCGAATGGCAGCAGACTCTATGGTTGATGTGAAGAATAAGCTTGGCGTATCTAAACAGCTTTGGGAAAGATGGCAAACGTGGATAAATGATGATGCATATTGGCCGGATTTCTCTACTTTGATACACGGCGATCTCCACCCGCCGCATATCCTTATCGACCAAAATGAACGTGTCGCAGGTCTTCTGGATTGGACAGAAGCGAAAGTTGCCGACCCAGCCAAGGATTTTGTTCTTTATCAAACCATTTTCGGAGAAAAAGAAACTGCCCGTTTACTTGAATACTATAATCAAGCAGGCGGCCGAATATGGGCAAAAATGCACGAACACATTTCAGAAATGCAGGCGGCGTATCCGCTGGAAATTGCCAAGTTCGCTCTGCAAACACAGCAGGAGGAACACATCAATATGGCGCTGGAAGCACTTGGCGTCAAACCGGGTTAAGAATTGACTTCATTTCATTAAGCAAGTATTATAAACTTTACAAATAATAGAACGGATCAACAATCGTGAGGAAGAGTAAGTACGCATCGGAATGGAGGTTCAGAGAGTCGGTGGCAGGTGTGAACCGGCCCTCCCCTGATGCCGAATGGGCTTCTGAATTGCTTTGCTGAACGGATAGTAGGCAATGCCGGGATTCTCTCCCCGTTACCAAGAGAGAAGTATCGAAACGGATGTTTTCTGTACTGAGAGTGAACGGCTGTAAAGCTGTTAATAAAGGTGGTACCGCGAGACCCTCGTCCTTTGCATAGGACGGGGGTTTTTGTGTTTCTTAAAGGAGGTGACGGCCAATGGATGATGGCTGGTGGTGCATAACAGATGAACAGGAAAGGAGGATATCAAATGGTCATTGCAACTGATGATCTTGAGGTCGCATGTCCTAGATGTGAAAGAGCTGGAGAAATTGAAGGAAAACCTTGCCCGGCCTGCAGCGGGAAAGGTGTTATTCTGACTGCACAAGGATATACGCTTCTGGATTTTATCCAAAAGCATTTGAACAAGTAAAGGAAAAAAGCTGAGCAGAGATGAGAGCAGAAGAGAAGAGGAAGATTCGCAAGGCCGCATCAGGTACAATTTTTTTGCTGATCGGAACGGTTTGTTTTGCGTCTAAGTCAATTTGGATTAAATGGGCATATCAAATGGGGGCTGAGCCAGACGCGGTGTTGTTATACAGACAGCTGTTTGCTGTTCCGCTGTTTTGGCTGATTTTCTTGTTATACCGTCCTTCAATGCCAGACGGCAATAAAAAAGGAGGCCTAGTGAAGGCTTGTGGCGCGGGCGTGTTTTGTTTTTTTCTGTCTCCCTTGCTTGATTTTATCGGGCTGAACCATGTATCCGCAATGGTTGAGCGTATGTTGCTGATGAGCTGTCCAATATTTGTAATCGTATTTACCGCATGCCGTGACCGGAAAATGGTCTCCATTCAGGATCTTTTCACAGTGCTGGCAGTCATGTTCGGCCTTTTCTTTGCGCTTGGCGGCTGGGATACTGAGCTCTTTCAGGCAAACATGATTGAATCTGCATTCATTTTGTTATCCTCAGCCGTCTATGCTGGTTATCTTGTCCTTTCCGGGCGGCTCGTTCATCAAATTGGAAGCATCCGTCTTAATGCGTACGGGATGACAGCTGCCGGAGCGGCCATGATGCTTTACATTGGCGTCAAATCGACGGTCGGTATGAATATACCAATAGCAGCATATCCGCTTGCTGTCTATGGTTTGTTTGTGTTCATCGCAGTCGTGACCACTGTGATTCCATTTGTGCTGATGCTTGAGGGCATAAAACGAATAGGGGCACAGCGAGCTGCCATCATTTCAATGGCAGGGCCTGTCCTGACGATTTTCTATGGGGCTTTATTTCTCGGTGAACGGCTCCGGCTTATTCAAGCCGTCGGATGCGCAGCCGTATTTTTGATCATTACGGGCATGGAATATAGGAAACTGGTAACAGGAAAAAATAAATAATTTTGTAAAACACACACGTTTTTCAACTACAATAAGTGTAATTACGTGTGTGTTTTTTGATTTTGAAAGGTTAGGTGAGAAGATGCAGCGCATATTGCTTGTGGAAGACGACCATTCCATCAGTGAAATGGTAGGCCATTATTTAACAAAAGAAGGCTTTGAGATAGTGCATGCCTTCGATGGGGAGGAAGGCATCCGGCTGTTTCGGCAGGATTCATACGATTTGATTCTCCTTGATATCATGCTCCCGAGGCTGAACGGCATGGATTTTCTGAAAATCATCCGGGAGAAAAGCAACGTTCCGGTTTTGATGATTTCAGCAAAAGACGGAGACGTGGACAAGGCATTGGGGCTGGGGTTTGGGGCGGATGATTATATCGCCAAACCGTTTTCGATGATTGAGCTGACAGCAAGAGTAAAAGCCGCGATACGGCGGGCGACGCAATATTCGGCGGAGGAACCGGCTGAGAATAAGGTGATCCGGATTCATCAGCTAGCGATAGATATAGACAATGTCTCAGTTATGAAAAACGGGGAACCGCTTCAGCTAACGTCAACAGAATGGCAGCTGCTGTGCCTATTTGCGGCAAATCCTAAAAAAGTGTTTACGAAAGAACAAATTTACCGTTCCGTCTGGAATGAAGAGTATTTTGGCGATCAAAATATTATTAACGTACATATGCGGCGGCTTAGAGAAAAGATTGAAGATGACCCCTCTGCACCTCAATACATAAAAACGTTATGGGGCATCGGTTATAAATTAGGAGAGTTTTAGCATGGCGGTGTTATGGATGGCCCTTGTCATTGTTCTGTCGTGTCTGAATGTGATTCAATTCATGATGAAAAAGAAGCGGGACGGGAATCTGGCATACACGGCGGAAAAGCTTGACGCCTTGCTCAACAGTGATTCGGCAGGGCGAATCTTGCTTCAAACAGATGATCAGGCGCTTAAAAATTTGCTTATCAACATCAACCTATTGGTCGAAAATCGTCAGCAGGTCACCGCTCAGTTCGCCAAAACAGAACAATCCATGAAGCGGATGCTGACCAATATGTCGCACGACTTGAAAACGCCGTTAACGGTCATTCTCGGTTATATCGAGGCGATTCAAAGTGACCCGGACATGCCGGATGAAGAGCGGGAAAGATTGCTGGGGAAGCTCCGCCAGAAAACAAATGAGCTCATTCAGATGATCAACTCCTTTTTTGATTTAGCAAAATTAGAATCCGAAGATAAAGACATTCCGATTACCAAAATACATATGAACGACATATGCAAACGAAATATCCTGCATTATTATGACGCCGTTCAGTCCAAAGGTTTTCAAGCTTCTATCGATATTCCGGATACGCCGGTGTATGCGCAGGCGAATGAAGAGGCACTGGACAGAATCCTGCAAAACCTATTATCCAATGCGATTCAATATGGCGCGGCCGGCAAGTTGATCGGCATGACGCTGTCATATGATGAGACGACCATTGCCATCACCGTATGGGATCGCGGGAAAGGGATCAGTGAAACCGATCAGCAGCGGGTGTTTGAGAGGCTGTACACACTTGAAGAATCAAGAAATAAAGCATTTCAAGGAAGCGGTCTCGGTTTAACCATCACGAAACGGCTTACAGAAAAAATGGGAGGCGCCATATCCGTTCAAAGCAAGCCGTACGAACGGACTGCATTTACGATCACATTGAAACGCATGACCTATTAACAAATGTAAGAATTTCTTAAGATTTGAGAAATAAAAATGACAGGGCCCGCCTCTACAATAGAAAACAGGAAAAGAGAGGGAAGGAGAAACAAAGTTGACTTATATCGTACAAACAAACGGACTGACCAAAACGTATGAGGGCAAAGAAGTCGTCTCCAATGTCAGCATGCATATTAAGAAAGGCGAAATCTATGGCTTTCTCGGCCCGAACGGAGCAGGGAAAACAACCATTATGAAAATGCTGACGAGCCTTGTCAAACCGACAAGCGGTGAAATCAGCATCCTAGGGAATAAGCTCACCCACACATCATACGAGGTGCTGGGGAGCATCGGCAGCATGATTGAATATCCGATTTTCTATGAAAACCTGACAGCTGAAGAAAATTTAGATCTGCATTGTGAATATATGGGGTACCACAATAAAAAAGCCATTCAAGAAGTGCTGGATATGGTGAATTTAAAACAAATCGACAAGAAGCCTGTCAAAACATTTTCGCTCGGTATGAAGCAGCGCCTTGGAATTGCGCGTGCCATTCTCACGAAGCCGGATCTGCTTATTTTGGATGAGCCGGTGAATGGGCTTGATCCGATTGGCATTAAAAAGATCAGGCAATTGTTTCAAGTGCTGAGCAAAGAGTACGGGATGACGCTGCTAATCTCAAGCCACTTGCTGGGTGAAATCGAACAAATCGCGGACACAATCGGCGTCATTCGGGACGGCAGGCTGCTTGAAGAGGTGTCAATGGAAGCTGTCAGAGGCCAGAACACTGAATACATCGAGCTTGTCACGCCGAATCAGACAAGGGCCTGCTTTGTGCTTGAGAAAGAGCTGCGATTAACCAACTTTAAAATCCTAAACGAGAAAACGATCCGTATTTACGAGGCTGAAGCCTCTCAGGCTGCCATATCTAAAGCGCTGATTTTAAATGATGTAGACATTGAATCAATGAACAAAAAGTATACGTCGCTGGAGGATTATTTTATCAGCTTGATCAACGGCAATAGCATCAGTGCGTGAAGGAGAAGAGACATGTTGATGAATTTGATCAGAATCGAATTAAGAAAAATGAAGTTGGGCTGGTACGTCAGGGGTGCCCTCATTGCCAACCTGATTCTCATTGGCTTTTTGTGGCTGGTCTGTTATTCCGAAAAAGCCGAAAGCGGGGTTTCGTTCCAAAGCACGGAGGAAGCGTTTCTCATCATCGGCACTTTCGTCAGAGCGGTATTTATCGTTTTTGGCGCGGTGCTGATCTCAAAATTGGTGATTTCCGAATATAAAAACAAAACCATTCTTGTGATGTTCACGTACCCGATCAGCCGGAAAAAGCTGCTCACTGCTAAGCTTATAATCGCAGGCGGACTGACCTTTATCACAATCTTACTATCAAATATACTCATAGCCGCTGATTTCTTTTGGCTCAACTCGATCTACCATTTCATACCGGGAGAGCTTACTTCTGAAATCATTTCTCAGCAGGCCATAAAAATGGCGGTTTTCGCTTTTGGCGCCGCTGGAACCAGTTTAGTTCCCATCTTTTTTGGGATGCGTAAACATTCGGTTCCGGCAACCATCATTTCGTCTGTCGTGATTGTTATGCTTATCAGTTCAACAAGCCCGGGTTTCTCCATTTCGTCTGTTGTTTATATCCCATTATCTTTGGCAGCCTTCGGTTTGTTTTTTTCATACATGGCGATCAGGAACGCAGACAAACAGGATGCGTAAAAAAAGGCGCCCAATATTCAGAAAGAGCCGGTGCCGCCAGCACCGGCCCTTTCTGCTATGAATCTGTTCTTGTTTCAAGATAATGCTTCTTGCCAATCTCTTTGCTCATCATATAAAAGTGGAAGCAATATTCACCGATTGCCATGGCGATCGCGCCGAATAAAGCCGCCAAAGCAACTTCACCGCCAGTCATCCCCATAGAAAGCGGCATGCCCATCAGCCAAATGACGAGAAAGGCTAGACCGAAATCAGCTAAAGTAGCAATCATATTATTCCATCTCGGCAATACATAAAGATCGCCCAGCAAATAGGAAATAACCCCTAACACAATCGTCATTAAGAGCGTATCACCAAACGTGAAACCAAAGCCCAGACCAAGCACTAGATACAACACAATAATCGTCATAATACCTTTAATCGCGAGCGCTTTCACATGGGTCATTCCAAAGTACCTCCTTCTGTGATTCGATTTGTTATGTATGATTCCTCAAATGCAGAAAGTTAAACCTTATACTGTGTTTTTACAGTTCATGTAAAGGAAGTGAGCCGTTTGTATGAAAGGGAAAATGTTCACCACATTGATGCTGATGTGTATGCTTGCCGGAGGCGGATGCAAACCAGTTGAAGAATCGGCAGCCTCTGTTCAATCACCTGATCCGCCTGATTCTGCCAAAAACAAAGTTTATGACATGGATGAGGATTTTATTGAAGCGGAGCGTATATTCGGAACCGAGTTGTTTCAAAACATGTCCGATAAAGACGGATTAACGGACAATCTGCTGATCTCCCCATACAGCTTGCAGCAAGTGCTGATGATGACTGCAAATGGAGCGGATCGAGATACATTAAAAGAAATAAAAGCTGCTCTATATTTGTCGGACATTCATGACCATGCCATAAATGAGTCATCGTTCGCGCTCATGAAAAGGTTTGAGTCTTTGTCTGAAGGGGATCTCCGGACAGCTAATGCCATATGGTCAAAGCTTGAGGCAAAACCAGATTTTAAACAAACGATTAAACAATTCTTCCTAGGCAGTGTCTTTCAAATGAATGACAATATTCAGGCCGCAAAGAACTCGATCAATCAGTGGACGGCTCACCAAACAAAAGGGCATATTGACGACATAGCGGATCATCTTTCTCCGGAAGCTGTTTCTCTTTTGGTAAACGCCGTCTACTTTCAAGAAAAGTGGGCGCTGCCGTTTGACAGGCATGTGACCGCTGAGGAGCATTTTTTTCTGCCTGGCGGATCGGCCAAAAAGCTGCTTATGATGAAGCAGACTGCACGCCTCGAATACCTAGAAAATGAACTGTTTCAAGCAGTAAAGCTTCCATATGAAGATCAACATCTTTCTTTCACTTTATTTCTGCCGAAGAAAAAGCCGGATTCATTCATGTCTCTCTTTACAAATCAAAATATAAAAGCATGGGACAGCGCATTTCAGCCAAAAACAGTGAAGCTGAGTCTGCCCCGTTTTGCGCTGAAAGGAAAGTATAACGCAAAACATGTTCTTCAAGATATGGGGATGAAATCCGTCTTTTCTGAAGCTGACTTTTCCAGAATGTTTACTGAAGGCCGCGGTGTTTCAATCGATGATGTGAATCACCATACATTTATCAAGGTGGATGAATCAGGAACCGAGGCTGCGGCCGCTTCGTCAGCGGAAATTGTTGAGTCCGCACTTGCGCCGGGGGTTACCTTAACTGCCAACCGCCCGTTTTTCTTTGTTATCACAGATGAACAAACAACAAGCCTTTTGTTTTTAGGCTTTGTCGCAAATCCGAATGAATAAATTTCAAAACTTCTCCTGTCCCTCCGTCATCACTTTTGCAGTAATGAAATATGATGAAAGGAGATCAAGGGGAGGTGACGTGATGGCGGTCGTGAGAGCTACGAGTGCGGATGTCGATTTGATGGCAAGGCTGCTCAGAGCGGAAGCGGAAGGTGAAGGAAAGCAGGGGATGCTGCTTGTCGGCAACGTGGGAGTGAATCGGCTGCGGGCGAATTGCTCAGATTTTAAAGGCCTCCGCACCATCAGGCAGATGATTTTTCAGCCGCACGCGTTTGAGGCTGTGACTCATGGATATTTTTATCAAAGAGCTCGCGATAGCGAGCGTGCCCTTGCACGCCGGTCGATTAATGGTGAAAGGCGCTGGCCTGCAAAATTTAGTTTATGGTATTTCAGGCCGGAGGGAAACTGTCCGGCCCAGTGGTATAATCAGCCTTTGGTGGCCAGATTCAAGTCGCATTGCTTCTATCAGCCGACGGCGGAAACGTGTGAAAATGTTTATAACACATTTTAGAAGCAGGACGCCGTTCAAATTGAACGGTGTTTTTCTTTGAAAACAGATACAATGGAAAATATTCCTGTGAGATAATTGAAAAAAAGAGCTGACGGAGATGAAAAAATGGCAACAATCGACCTGCAAAAGAAAAGCGTAAAGATCGTACTGGAGAAAAAGCAATTAACGAAGGTGACGGCTCGTGTCGGACTGGTGCTTGATATTACGGGTTCAATGAGAACGCTCTACAAAAACGGAACGGTTCAAAACGTGGTGGAGCGGATTTTGGCAGTGGCTGATCAATTTGATGATAACGGCTTGCTGGATGTATGGGTGTATGATAACGAATTCTCCCGATTAAAGCCAGTTTCTGAAAAGGATTTTTCAGGCTATGTCGATCGTGAAATTTTGAATAATGACCGCTTGCATAAATTCGGCAGAAATGATGAGCCGCCGGTCATGAAAGACGTGCTGCGCAAATATGTTGCGGAGGAACCAAGTTTATATCCCGCATTCATCGTATTTATCAATGACGGGGGCTGTAAGAAGTCGATCAAACCGATCATTAAAGCTTCCTCTGATAAACCGGTGTTCTGGCAGTTTGTCGGCATCGGAAACGGAAACTTCGATTTTCTTAATCAACTGGATACGTTAGAAGGGCGTGTCGTTGATAATACGAACTTCCTTCATATCGAAGAGATTGACCGCATTTCTAATGATGAGCTTTATGACGCCCTGCTTACTGAATTTCCATTTTGGCTGAAAAAAGCGCGGGAAAAAGGAATTGTAAGAGAACAAGAACCTCCTGCTGAAAAGCCGAAAAAGAAGGGCTTTTTCAGCCGCTTGTTTTCGAAATGATTGATACGGCACTGAGTCATTCTGCGAAATGGCTCGGTGTTTTTGTTTTTTTAAGATCATGTGAAGAAAAATAGTCCGAATGGGCGGCTTGCAAACGACAGGATATGCAGAAAACGCGCCATTCAGCCAGCTTTCGGCATGTTTCAGCGCCAGGTTTGTGAGTGAAGACCTGTTTACAATGTTCAGCGCTTACATTTGGTTCACACTTCTTCACAACCATTTAACAAAGATTCCCTATAATGAAGTCGATCAATGAGAAGAGAGGGGATCTTGAATGGCACACGACAATCGTTTTGATGAATGGGTACAGAAACTGAAAGAGGAAAGCTTTCAAAACAATACGTTTGACCGCCGCAAATTTATTCAAGGAGCGGGGAAGATTGCAGGACTTTCTCTTGGATTGACCATTGCTCAGTCAGTTGGGGCATTTGAAGTAAATGCCGCGCCAAAGTTCTCGAGCTATCCATTTACATTGGGGGTCGCATCGGGTGATCCGCTTTCTGACAGTGTTGTGCTGTGGACGCGCCTGGCGCCAGATCCACTGAACGGCGGGGGAATGCCTAAACAAGCGGTGCCTGTCAAATGGGAGGTCGCAAAGGATGAGCATTTCCGCAAGATCGTGAGAAAGGGCACTGAAATGGCCAAGCCAAGTCTCGCCCACTCTGTTCACGTCGAAGCGGATGGGCTTGAGCCGAACAAAGTGTACTATTACCGCTTCAAAACCGGACATGAACTAAGCCCTGTCGGAAAAACAAAAACATTGCCAGCCCCTGGCGCCAACGTGCCGCAAATGACCTTTGCCTTCGCTTCCTGCCAGCAATATGAGCATGGATATTATACGGCCTACAAGCATATGGCGAAGGAAAAGCTTGATCTTGTTTTCCATCTCGGTGATTACATATATGAATACGGCCCAAATGAGTATGTATCAAAAACAGGAAATGTGCGCACGCACAGCAGCGCGGAAATCATTACGCTCCAAGACTATCGGAACCGCCATGCCCAATACCGTTCTGACGCCAACCTAAAAGCAGCACATGCGGCGTTCCCTTGGGTTGTGACGTGGGATGACCATGAAGTCGAAAATAACTATGCCAATAAAATACCGGAAAAAGGACAGTCCGTTGAAGCCTTCGTGCTCCGCCGCGCAGCTGCGTATCAGGCGTACTATGAACATATGCCGCTCCGCATCTCCTCTCTGCCGAATGGCCCGGATATGCAGCTGTACCGGCACTTTACGTATGGCAACCTGGCGTCCTTCAATGTCCTTGATACCCGCCAGTACAGGGATGATCAAGCCAATAACGACGGCAATAAGCCGCCTTCTGATGAATCGCGCAATCCGAATCGGACCCTGTTAGGAAAAGAACAGGAGCAGTGGCTTTTCAACAATTTGAGCAGCTCGACCGCCCACTGGAATGTGCTGGCGCAGCAAATTTTCTTTGCGAAGTGGAATTTTGGGACAAGCGCAAGCCCGATCTACAGTATGGATTCGTGGGATGGCTATCCGGCTCAGCGCGAGCGGGTCGTCAATTTCATTAAAAGCAAAAATCTGAATAACGTTGTCGTGCTGACAGGAGATGTACATGCAAGCTGGGCATCGAATCTGCACGTCGACTTTGAGAAGACAAGCTCAAAAATCTTCGGGGCTGAATTTGTCGGCACCTCAATCTCATCCGGAGGAAACGGCGCGGATAAGCGGGCGGATACAGATCAAATTTTAAAAGAAAATCCGCACATCAAGTTCTTTAACGACTATCGCGGATATGTCCGCTGTACAGTGACGCCTCACCAGTGGAAAGCCGATTATCGGGTGATACCGTTTGTGACAGAGCCGGGCGCAGCCATTTCAACACGGGCTTCATTCGTCTACCAGAAAGACCAAACCGGGTTGAGAAAGGTGTCATCCACAACGATCCAAGGCGGGGTGAAGCAATCTAACGAGGTCGAAGAGGATCGTTTCTTTGCGCACAACAAAGCACACGAAAAACAAATGATTAAGAAACGGGCAAAAATCACGAATTAAGGAGTGAAAAAACATGTTTTCAAACATTGGAATACCGGGCTTGATTCTGATCTTCGTCATCGCCCTCATTATTTTTGGCCCTTCAAAGCTGCCGGAAATCGGACGAGCCGCCGGACGGACACTGCTGGAATTTAAAAGCGCCACAAAATCACTTGTGTCTGGTGATGAAAAAGAAGAAAAATCAGCTGAGCTGACAGCGGTGAAGCAGGACAAAAACGCGGGCTGAGTGTTGATGAGGCAGACACCGGGTCTGCCTCTTTTTTTATGAAAGGGAGGGCTTTTTTGAATGGATAAAAAAGAAACCCATCTGATTGGGCATCTAGAAGAGCTTCGCCGCCGGATGATCATAACCCTCGCGGCATTTCTTCTATTTCTCATCACGGCTTTTTTGTTTGTGCAGGACATTTATGACTGGCTGATCAGGGATTTGGACGGAAAGCTGGCTGTGCTTGGCCCGAGTGAAATCCTCTGGGTGTATATGATGCTTGCCGGCATTTGTGCCATTGCGGCCTCCATTCCTGTTGCCGCGTACCAGCTGTGGCGTTTCGTTGCCCCGGCGTTGACGAAAACGGAGCGCAAGGTGACGCTCATGTACATACCCGGGTTATTTGCTTTGTTTTTGGCGGGCATTTCTTTCGGATACTTTGTCTTGTTTCCGATTGTGCTCAGCTTTTTGACTCATTTGTCTTCAGGCCATTTCGAAACGATGTTTACAGCTGACCGCTATTTCAGGTTTATGGTGAATTTGAGCCTGCCGTTTGGTTTTCTGTTTGAAATGCCTTTGGTGGTGATGTTTTTAACAAGGCTGGGCATCTTAAATCCCTACAGGCTGGCCAAAGCGAGAAAGCTGTCGTATTTTCTGCTGATCGTCGTGTCCATATTGATTACACCGCCTGATTTCATTTCTGACTTTCTCGTGATGATTCCACTTCTTGTCCTGTTTGAAGTGAGTGTCACCCTATCGGCGTTTGTCTACAAAAAGAGGCTGACAGACGAAACGGCGGCCGCTTAGTGCAGCGTACCGCCCGGTGATTTCACATCCTCCTCATATTGTGCGGCGGTAACAGCGACGAGCCTCAATGCCCGGACAATCGTGTCTAAGCTGAGGCTCGGCGCTGTTTTGTCGATGGTCTGCTCAGGTATGAAAGGAATATGGATAAATCCGCCGCGGATGTGCGGAGATGTCCGGCTAATGTGATCCATTAATCCGTAGAACAAATAGTTGCATACAAATGTGCCAGCTGTATAGGAAACCGCGGCTGGAATGCCGTTTTCCTTCATTTTTTCAGTTATTCGTTTCACGGGAAGTCTCGTCCAGTAAGCAGCGGGCCCTCCTGGAGAAATCTCTTCATCAATCGGCTGATGTCCTTCATTATCGGGGATGCGTGCGTCTGCAAGGTTGATCGCCACACGTTCCGGCGTGATCTGCATCCGCCCTCCGGCTTGGCCGACACAGATCACGATATCCGGCTGATGCTTTTGAATGGCTTGCCGCAGAGTGTCCAGAGCGGTTTTAAAGACAGTCGGAATTTGTTCTGCTGTAATGATGGCTTCATCCGTCTCGAAGCCATTAAGCTGTTTCGCAGCTTCCCATGATGGATTGACGGTTTCTTTGTCAAAAGGATCAAAGCCTGTGATCAGCACTTTTTTCCTCATCTTCTCAACTCCTTTTTCTTTTATTCTATTGTTTATTTTTGGTTTTTTCATCAAAATAATGAAAAGGAGTGGATCACAATGGAGCATTTGCCGCAGCAGTATCGTCAGCTGTTCCCAACCGTGCAGACACATACGATGCTTGCCAGCTGTTCACAGAGCGCGTTGGCAGAGCCTGTATCGAGGGCGATCAAAGACTATCATGACAGCCTGCTGCTTATGGGGACAAACTGGAATGAAGCGATCGAAAAAACAGAGAGTGCGAGAAACGAGTTTGCTCAGCTGATAGGTGCTGAACCGGATGAAATTGCGATTGTGCCGTCAGTTTCTGATGCGCTGGTTTCTGTGGCATCGTCCTTATCTGTTTTTAGAAAGAAGCATGTTGTGTATACGGAGATGGACTTTCCGACTGTATCTCATGTTTGGCAGGCACTATCTGACTATAATGTATCTGTCATTCCATCAATAGACGGAGGACTGCCGCTCGAACAATATGAGACGCATATAACGGATGAAACAGTGCTGACGTGTGTTCCGCACGTTCATTATCGTGACGGTTTTGTTCAGGATGTAAAAGCGATCGCTGAGATTTCTAAGAGAAAGGGTTCTTTGTTGTTTGTGGATGCCTATCAATCAGCGGGGCACATTCCCATTGATGTAAGGGAGTGGGGAGTTGATATGCTGGCGGCGGGCACCCGGAAGTATTTGCTTGGCATATCAGGTATGGCGTTTCTTTATGTGAGAAAGGAACTGTCGGATGCGCTTAAACCGAAAGCATCAGCTTGGTTCGGTAGGGAGAGCGGGTTTGATGCGCCGTATGCGAAAGGCGCGCGGCGGTTTCAAACCGGCACCCCTGCATTTATCAGTGTATACGCGGCGTCAGCGGCTTTATCACTGCTGAATCATATCGGGGTCTCTCGTATACGGGATCATGTGAAAACGATCTGTTCAGATGCATGTCAATATGCTGCTGAAAAAGGCTTGCAGCTGGCGGCACAAACGGGGCGTCAGCCGGGCATGGTTGCGATTCGGGATGAGCGGGCATCGGAAACGGCGGTGCTGCTGAGAAAGAAAAAAGTGATTTGCGCGCCGCGGGACACTGCCATCCGTCTCGCTCCCCACTTTTATAACACGAAGGATGAACTGCGTCATGCCATTGATGAAATCGCAGCGGTTTTCGCCGCACGCTGATGGCGGATCAAACATGTAAACACACAAAAGCCCCTGACCTTGTGATCAGGGGCTTTTCATATTAATGATCGACCTTAACCCGCTTCAAAAAGAAAGCGCCAATTAAACCGATAATCGCAACAATCATCGCAAACACAAACGCGTGCTGAACGCCCGCTGTCAAAGCCTGCGGGATGACTGACGGGTCGGCGGGGTTTTTGACTGTGCTCATATAATCATGCTGGCCTGCAGCCATAATGCTGACCGCAACCGCTGTTCCGATAGCGCCCGCCATTTGCTGCAGCGTGTTCATGATAGCGGTGCCGTCTGGATAAAACTCGGGCGGCAGCTGATTTAAACCGTTTGTCTGCGCAGGCATCATAATCATAGAGATCCCGATCATCAAGCAGGTGTGCAGGATAATAATCAGCACAGCCGTTGAAGCGGTCGTGACGTTTGAGAAGAGCCAAAGGACAACAGTGACAATCACAAATCCCGGAATGACAAGCCATTTCGGTCCGTACTTGTCAAACAGACGGCCTGTAACAGGGGACATAAATCCGTTTAAAATGCCGCCCGGCAAGAGAATAAGGCCAGAAGCAAATGCCGTCAGAACTAAACCGCCTTGCAGATACATCGGCAGAAGCAGCATAGATGACAGGATGACCATCATGCAAATGAACACCATAATCACACCCAAAATAAACATCGGGTATCTGAATGCGCGGAGGTTCATCATCGGCTGCTTCATCGTCAGCTGGCGGATTGAAAATAGAATAAGACCGACAACGCCGACGACCATTGAGACGATCACAGTCGGGCTGGACCATCCGCCGGAGCCTTCACCCGCGTTGCTGAATCCGAACACAATGCCGCCGAAGCCAATCGTCGACAGGATAATAGATAAAACATCAATTTTCGGTTTTGTAATGTCAGATACATTTTGCATGTATGCCATGCCGAAAACAAGCGCCAGCACAAGGAACGGAAGAGAAATCCAGAAAATCCAGTGCCAGTTGAGATGCTCCAGAACCAATCCGGAGAACGTCGGTCCGATAGCGGGCGCGAACATAATGACAAGCCCGATCGTTCCCATCGCCGCGCCCCGTTTATGAGGCGGGAAAATCACCAAGATCGTGTTAAACATCAGCGGGAGTAAAAGACCGGTTCCGAGTGCTTGAACGATCCTCGCCGCTAATAAAAACGGGAAGCTTGGCGCAAGCGCCGCGATCAACGTCCCTAAAATTGAAAAGATCAGTGACACGGTAAAAAGCTGTCTTGTTGTAAACCACTGCAATAGCAGTCCTGATACAGGAACGAGGATACCGAGCACAAGCAGGTAGCCCGTCGTTAACCATTGAACCGTTGCCGCTGTTATGTTCAATTCCTTCATAAGATCGGTTAACGCGATGTTCAGCGCTGTTTCACTGAACATGCCGATAAAACCGGCCAACAGCAAGGAAATCATAATCGGCATCACTTTGTATTGCTGAGATGCTTTAGCTGCTGTTTCCAAAAATCATTTCCCCTCTCTATCAACTGAATGTAGTTTAAGTGTCTTATTTTATCTCTTCAGCAGGTCAGGAATGCAGCTGGAGATATGAAGGAGCGGTGTGCTGTTTTTTGCCGTCAAAGATAAAAGAATGCCGCCTTCAATCATCGCGTTAATCACAGTGCTGGCTTCCTTGGCATGGACTTCACTGCAGCCTGCCTGCCGCAATTTTCCCTCATACACTGAGGCCCAATCTTTGTAGGCTTCATGGCAGGCCTCCCGCAGCGGCTCGCTTTTCAAGGACGTCTCGGCCGCAAGCAAGCCGACAGGCAAGCCTTCAATGTCTTCCGTACAAGAAAATTGGCAGGAGAGCTCCTTCAAAAAGGCTTGAATGCCTTCCGCTGGATCTGCGTAGGCTTCCATGCAGTCGGCGATTTTCCGGCGGATATATTCCTTCATCTCATTCACCGCTTCGATCGCCAGCTGTTCTTTACCGCCCGGAAAGTGATAGTAAAGAGAGCCTTTAGGCGCGCCGCTTTCCTTTATAATCTGGTTCAGCCCCGTGCCGTAATATCCCTGCAGCTGAAATAGCCGGGTTGCTGCCGCAAGGATTTTCTCACGGGAATCTCCATAACTCATAACATTCCCACCTTACTGAATTGCAATCAAAAATATAGTGACTGGTCTATTATCTTGATTGGCCCATCAATTGTCAAGAGAAAGTGATTGTATGAAAAGACAAAAAAAGAAGGATATTACAAGTGAAAAAGGCTGAGAGAAAAGCTGACGCATATTTTGACTGAATAAACAAAATGTTCAATGATTAACTATCATAAGAAAGTAAGGAGAGAAACAGATGAAAAAACAACGATTGCTCATACTCACTCTTTTTACCGCACTATTGCTTGCTATTACTGGATGCTCACAATCTCCTGAAACAAAAGAATCCCCGAAAGAAAAACCGCAGACACAACAAGTCTCTTCGGCTTCAGCCTCTGAAAAAAAGGACCTGCCAAACATTCAAATTTTAGCGACAGGAGGAACGATTGCAGGAGCCGATAAATCGAAAACCTCAACGACTGAATATAAAGCAGGTGTCGTCGGCGTTGAATCACTGATCGAGGCAGTTCCGGAAATGAAGGACATTGCGAACGTCAGCGGTGAACAGATTGTCAACGTCGGCAGCACAAACATTGATAATAAAATTTTGCTGAAGCTGGCGAAACGCATAAACAAATTGCTCGCTTCAGATGATGTAGACGGGATCGTCGTAACTCATGGAACTGACACATTGGAAGAAACAGCTTATTTTTTGAATCTCACTGTGAAAAGCGATAAACCGGTTGTTGTCGTCGGTTCTATGAGACCATCCACAGCCATTAGCGCCGACGGGCCGTCTAATCTGTACAATGCAGTGAAAGTGGCGGGCGCACCTGAGGCAAAAGGAAAAGGGGCGCTCGTCGTTCTGAACGACCGCATTGCGTCAGCCCGCTATGTGACCAAAACCAACACAACCGCAACGGATACATTTAAATCAGAAGAAATGGGATATGTCGGAACGATTGCGGATGATATTTATTTTAATAATGAAATAACCCGCAAGCATACGAAGGATACCGATTTCTCAGTTTCCAATCTTGATCAGCTGCCCCAAGTAGACATTATCTATGGATACCAAAATGACGGAAGCTACCTGTTTGACGCGGCTGTGAAAGCCGGAGTAAAAGGGATTGTCTATGCTGGTTCAGGGAACGGGTCTTTATCTGACGCAGCCGAAAAAGGAGCGGTAAGCGCAGTCAAAAAAGGCGTCACTGTTATGCGCTCAACCCGTACGGGAAATGGTGTCGTGACGCCAAACCAAGACTATGGGAAAAAAGATCTGCTGTCATCGAACTCTTTAAACCCGCAAAAAGCACGAATATTACTGATGCTGGCGCTTACAAAAACAGACAATCCGCAAAAAATCCAAGCTTACTTCAATGAGTATTAAGGAAAAGAAGGCGAAAAAGCCTTCTTTTTTTCCGCTTTTTAGGGTCGAAAAACCCTCTAAACCTTAAAAATTCTTTAAAATAAGTAAAAAATACCCTTTACTTAGTTAATTTGGCAATGTAATATATTTGAAGAATTTGTTACAAAAAAAGGAGGATATTATGAAATTTGTAAAAAGTAAGTTTATTGCACTTGTAACAATTTTGATGCTGTCTGTTACATCGCTGTTTGCGCTGCAGCCGTCAGCAAAAGCCGCTGAACACAATCCAGTCGTTATGGTTCACGGCATTGGTGGAGCTTCATTCAATTTTGCGGGAATTAAGAGCTATCTCGTATCTCAGGGCTGGTCGCGGGACAAGCTGTATGCAGTTGATTTTTGGGACAAGACAGGCGCGAATTTTAACAATGGCCCGGTATTATCACGATTTGTGAAAAAGGTTTTAGATGAAACGGGTGCGAAAAAAGTGGATATTGTCGCTCACAGCATGGGGGGCGCGAACACACTTTACTACATAAAAAATCTGGACGGCGGAAATAAAGTTGAAAACGTCGTGACGCTTGGCGGCGCGAACCGTTTGACGACAGGCAAGGCGCTTCCGGGAACAGATCCAAATCAAAAGATTTTATACACATCCATTTACAGCAGTGCCGATATGATTGTCATGAATTATTTATCAAGATTAGATGGTGCTAAAAACGTTCAAATTCATGGTGTTGGCCACATCGGTTTATTGATGAACAGCCAAGTCAACAGCCTGATTAAAGAAGGGCTGAACGGCGGAGGCCAAAATACGAACTAACGAGATGAATAACCTTGAAGAATCATATTCTTCAAGGTTATTCTGCTTTCAGTACAATGGTTTTCGCAGCCATATCATGAACGGCTTGTTTTTTCTTTGTAAATGCGGCTGTCAAATAGATCAGGCGGGAGAACACATGCACCCACGCTATCATGTAGCGGACAATGGCCTGTGGGAGAGAAATTTTCTCGTGTGTTTCATCTCTCACGATTTGAAGCCCGATGATTTTTTTGCCCAGCGTACCTTTCCACTTTGTCAGCGGCATCAGCAAAGGATAAACAAGCAGCATTAATATGGCGACAACGATGACGCCGGCGGACCCGTCGCCAAACGTAAATCCGGCAGCCAAAATCACTGCTGCGGCAATGATCACATCAAGTATAAGAGCGCAGGCGCGCAGCATAAAACCAGCTAGTTCCAACTTAAACACTCCTCGAAATGATAAATACCTAATGATTGTAAAAAAGAAGGGTCTAAAGTGGGAATAGGTGATAAGGCTTAAATCACAAAATTTAATGAAAATGTCATAGGTAAATTGGCATAATCAGCCAGCTGATCATATTACCAATTCTTTTTTAGCCCGAAACCAAGCCCTCAGAAGTTATTTTTGTTAAAATAGAAAAGTTACAACAGAATTCGGAGGGTTTATTGTGGGAAAAGTAAAAAGAAATGCCCCTTGCCCATGCGGCAGCGGCAAGAAATATAAAAAATGCTGCGGAAGTAAAGTTGTCGACTTCCCGACAGAACTAGCGGCAAAAGAAGCAAAACAAATTCAGGAAGACTTAGTGGAGTATGCCTTCACGGTACATAGAGAAAGCATTTCAGGCTTTATCAACCAGCATGATTTTCTTTCTGCTATGGACAGACAGACGAAAGACATCAGCGTATTTAACTTAGGAATCTGGGGAATCTTCTTCCACCCGCTTGCTGGTGAAAAGACAATCTTCGATGAGTACCTTCAGAAAAAAGGTGATTCGATCACTCGTCCGAAAACACGTGAGATCGTAGAATCATGGAAGAGCATGACGCCTGCTTTATTGCTGTTGCAGGATCTGAAAGAAGGTGTCATTCACTTTGAGGATGTCATTACGAAAAAACAATTCGAAGTGGAAATGGACGCCAACAATCAAGACCTCCCGCCAGTGGGAAGCCTGATTCTCGGATATCCAATCCACGAAGCGGAAAAAGCGGAATTCTTCATGCAGTTCACGATCTTCCCTGTGAAGAGAACAGAAGCGCTGATCAGCAAGGTGAAGAAATATGCGGATGCCGCTGTGAAGAACGGCAAAACGCCGGAAGACTTCATGAAAGAAGAATTCAACAATGTACTGTTCGCGCTGTTAGCGGAGAAAGATGAAGAGCCGCAAGCAGAGACAGCGGAGGAAAGCAGTGTTGAGTGGGCAAACGACATGGAGAAAGAAACAGCCGCGGCTATCGAAGAAGGCATGAGCGGAGATGAGTATCCGACTGAGTTGATTCCGGCTGTCATTGACATTTGGAAAACATTCTGCGAGAAAAAATCACCTGTCATCAGAAAACCGGAAGCTTTTGCGGCGGCGGTTGAATATTATGTAAATGCGATTTCTCTTAACGGCGCGTCTGTTTCTCAAGCCAAACTGGCGAAAAAATACGGCGTCAGCGCATCGACGATTTCCAGCCGTTACAAAGAAATTGAAAGCACGCTGCAGGATGAAGCGGATCGTTTTGCACAAGCATTATCATCTTAATGAAAAAAACCTTGAAAAGCCGGACTTTTCAAGGTTTTTTTATTTTTGGAACGGAATTTTAATTTCTAATCGGAAGACGGGGTGGCGATAAGTAAAATCCAGCCTGCCACTAGCGCTCTTCACCAGTTTTTGAATGATATACGTGCCCATTCCTTCATGGGCACCGCTTTTCGTGGAACGGCCAAACGATTGATACAGTGTATCGAGCACTTTTGGGTCCATGCCGGGCGTACTGTTTTCACAAATCAGCACATAAAGCCCGCTTCGCAGTGAGGTTTCCAGCTTAATCTCCGCTTTTTCTCGGGCCTCTGCCGCGCTGTCGAGCGCATTTTCCAATATGTTGCCGGCCAAGCTGACCTGATCGGCGGGTGAAAACGGAAGTGAAGAAAGCGGTGTATGCATATGCAGCGAAACCTTCACGCCTGAAACACGGGCTTTTTCAAGAAAATCATAAAGCACCCCAGCAACGTATGCATTCTCTCCCTTTAAAAAACGGTCATATTGACTGTACTGATCCGCCCAGTTTTGGATATATGCTTGTGTATCTGCTTTGGACTGCGCTGAACGGATCGCTGTCACATGCTTCATTGTGTCGTGATTCCGGCTTCTGACGTCCATCAGCATGCGATTGGCATGCTGTTCAGCTTGAGCCAGCTTATCAATTTGATCAGAAAACCGAGCCAGCGAGGCAGCCTGTCCGATACGGAGCCCTTCACACGCTGCGAATATCACGATGACAAACAATGCCGGCGTTGTGTCTGTGCCGATCAGCACCACCGCCGCTGACATCACTTGAATCACCGCGACCCACGCACAAAGCTGGAAGGAACTGCGGCCCCACACCCGCTTCGTTTTCCATAGGTAAAATCCAGCTGCCGCCGCACCTAGAGCAGCCGCGGGCAAAGAGACGGCTGTGCTGTGTGAAAGAGCATCAGCCCCCTGATAAAATATGAAACTAAATAAAAACAGGCAAAGCCATTGAAAAAAGGGTACCACGTTCTGAACTCCTCAAAAATAGTAGTTTTGAAAATAATCAAGCTGCTGCTTGGTGATCATCGCTTTTTTAGGCGTTCCCTCAAAGGAAACCGTAAACGAATGCTTTGTATAAGCGGAAAAGTGCTTGATGTAATGAATGTTGATAATAAAGGAACGGTGCGAACGGAGAAAATCCTTCTCCGGCAAGTCGCCTTTAATATCATTTAATGTTTGATACGTCTGCACCTCTTCAGCGGTTGTCACAATCGTCGTCGAACGTCCCGTCCGTTCTGCGAAAATGATATCCTTCTTTTGCAGGACGTGCATTTCAGATTTTTGCTTGATCAATATCCGCCCATTCAAACTCGTTTCCGTTTTCTTTTTCAAATAACGGTCGAAAGAAGCGTTCAGCCGGTCGGCATGGTACGGTTTCATAATATAATCATGGACGTTGAGGTCAAAGGCATGAACGGCATAACCGCCGTTGCCGGTGACGAAAATCACATCCACATCAAGCGAATGGGACCTGATCAAATCAGCAAGCTCGTAGCCAGACATATGAGGCATCTCGATATCTGCAAGCAGAAGATCAATGTCTCCGTTCTTCACCCGGCTGTAGGCTTCCTCCGCTGAATCGGTGGAAAAGACAATTTCGACATTCTGCATTCTGGACACGATCGCTTCCAGTTTCTCTAAATCTACTCGATAATCATCGACAAGTCCGACTTTTACCATTATCATTCCCCTAGTTACATAGAATCATCTTTATTCTATCCCATTTCGCGACATAAAAAGAACTCTTCGCGACAACTTTATCCAACAAATCCAGCATTTCGTATATAGTCATTACTAGAAATAACGAAAAGGGAGATTGTGACATGATTACACTGACCGATTGCAGCCGCAGGTTTCATGATAAGAAAAAAGTAGTTAAAGCGGTGCGAGATGTAAGCTTAACAATTCATAAAGGAGAAGTCGTCGGCATTCTCGGAGAAAACGGCGCCGGCAAAACGACGATGCTGAGAATGATTGCTGCCTTGCTTGAACCGTCACAGGGTGCAATCACGGTAGCGGGCTTTGACACGGTCAAGCAGCCGGCCGAGGTCAAAAAAAGAATCGGCGTCTTATTCGGAGGAGAAACCGGGCTTTACGACAGGATGACAGCTAAAGAAAATCTGCAATATTTCGGCAGGCTGTACGGGCTGAACCGCCACGAGATCAAAGCGAGAATAGAAGATTTATCGAAACGGTTCGGCATGCGTGATTATATGAACCGCAGAGTGGGCGGGTTTTCGAAAGGCATGAGGCAAAAAGTCGCCATTGCCAGAGCGCTGATTCACGATCCGGACATTATTTTATTTGATGAACCGACTACAGGGCTTGATATTACATCCAGCAATATCTTCCGCGAATTCATCCAGCAGCTGAAAAGAGAACAAAAAACGATTCTATTCTCCAGCCACATTATGGAGGAAGTGCAGGCGCTCTGTGACAGTGTCATCATGATTCATAGCGGAGAGGTGATTTACCGGGGAGCGCTTGAATCATTATACGAGAGCGAGCGAAGTGAGGACTTGAATTACATCTTTATGTCTAAGCTTGTCAGGGGGATTTCTTAAATGCTGAGCCATATTTATAAAAAAGAAATGATCGACGCTTTGCGTGACAGAAAAACGATATTACTTACAATCTTAGTGCCGATGATTATGATGCTAGGACTTGTATTTTTTTATGAAAGCATGCTGTCCGACAAAGGGGAGAAGTACACGCTGGCTGTCGGCCATTCGCTGCCGCCCGCACTGGAAAGCAAGCTTCATGCGATTGACGAGATCAGCGTAAAAACATTTGCTAAGCCTAAAGAAGCGGTTGATGACGGAAAAGCAGATGCCTATCTGAACGTCCCGAAAGAGTTCGATTCATATGTCAACAGCATGACGCCTTTTAAGATTGATGTTTACGGCAACTCAGTCGATCAAGGGTCGTCAAATGCCATGCAGCTTGTGCAGTCCGCCTTAGATCAGTACAAAAATGAAATTGTGCAGGAACGTTTAACAAATAAGCGCATTGATCAATCAGTTATCCAGCCATTTACGATTCAGCAAAAGGAAGCGGAGGAGGAGAAAGGGGTTTCCGCTATTATGCTTTCCGCCATTCTGCCCATGCTGATTCTGACTTCCATTGTTTCCGGCGCAATGCCGATCGCTCTTGATATCATGGCCGGGGAAAAGGACCGGAAATCAATTGAGGCGCTGCTATTGACGCCAGTCAGCAGAAACAAAATGCTGGTCGGCAAGTGGCTTGCGGTTTCTACTTTTGGAGTTGCCTCAGGTGTATTGGCTTTGGTGTTTTTGATTTTGTCCACCGTGTTATTTACCGAAAATTTAAAGACGGCCTTCCAGCTTGGAGATCATATGTGGGCTGTAATCGGCGCTTCAGCTTTAATCATCGTGCTTTCTGCATTGCTGATCTCTGCGATGGAGCTTTTCATCAGCATCATTTCCAGCTCGGTAAAAGAAGCGCAAAGCTATATGTCTCTCGTCGTCTTTCTGCCTATGTTCCCGATGTTTTTCATCTTCAGCAAGGCACCGAACCAATTTGATTTATCGTACTTTGTCATCCCGTTTCTAAACCTGCATGCGTTATTCAAACAGCTTTTATTCGGGATGGTTGACCCGGCTGCCATTTTGTTCACGTCAGGAACCATTGCCGTGCTTATCGCCATTTTCTATTTACTGGCCAGAGCCTGTTTCTTGAAAGATAAATGGGTTCTGCCAAAATAAACTTTTCAAAAGGAGAAATACACTTTCTCCTTTTTGTATATCCTGAAAAAAGAAGGAAAATAGAAAAAGGATATCTAATACAGAAAGTGACCCTGCACTATTTTTCATCAAAATTGGTTTCAAAGGAGAAGGAACAATGGATCAAACACGTACACTTGGCAAGACGAAGCTGCAGGTGAAGCGGATCGGATTCGGCGCGAATGCGGTCGGCGGGCATAATCTATTTCCGAATCTGAATGATGAAACAGGGAAAGATTTGGTGCGCACGGCATTGGATGGCGGCGTGAACTTTCTCGATACCGCCTTTATATACGGGTTGGGCCGTTCTGAAGAATTAATCGGTGAAGTTGTGCAGGAACGCGGCGTGCGGAATGAGCTCATTATTGCCACTAAAGGGGCCCATAAAGAAGTGAACGGCAGCATTGAAATAGACAACAGCCGGGATTTTCTTCGCGGCGAGGTGGAAAAAAGCCTGAAGCGGCTGAAAACAGATTACATTGATTTGTATTATGTTCATTTCCCGGATGGCAAAACGCCTCTCGCTGAAGTGGCAGGCACGCTGAAGGAGCTGAAGGATGAGGGGAAAATCAAAGCAATCGGCGTTTCAAACCTCGATTATCAGCAGTTGAAGGAATGTAATGCGGACGGTTATTTGGAGGTCTTCCAGGCAGAATACTCTCTCATTCAGCGTGATGCCGAGAAGGAGCTGCTTCCTTACTGTGAAAAACACGGCATTTCCTTTATTCCTTATTTTCCGCTCGCGTCCGGGCTGCTGACAGGAAAATTCACGAAAGACACGGTCTTTGAAGACTTCAGAAAGGACAAGCCGCAATTTCAGGGAGAAACGTTTATTCACAATCTCCAAAAAGTAGATAAGCTGAAAGCGGTAGCGGAGGAAAAACAAGTGGAAACGGCACATGTCGCCTTGGCGTGGCTGTTAACGAGACCGGCGATAGACGCCATCATTCCCGGCGCTAAACGACCGGAGCAGCTGAAGGATAACCTGAAAACCTTGAACATAGAACTGACAGAAGATGAAGTGAA
Source organism: Bacillus cabrialesii (assembly GCF_004124315.2). Taxonomy (GTDB): domain Bacteria; phylum Bacillota; class Bacilli; order Bacillales; family Bacillaceae; genus Bacillus; species Bacillus cabrialesii. The sequence goes on from NZ_CP096889.1 coordinate 324,166, forward strand.
TTTCATCAGCGGGATTTTCACATAAAAAAGGAAATAGCCCTGCAGGCTATTTCCTTTTGGTGTTTTATTCTTTAATGAATGCTTCGACTAATTCCGCTGCTCTGTAATCGTCCATGTCAAGCTGCCATTGGTCGATGTCGTTTTTCTTCATTTTCACTTCAACCGTTTTTTCAGATGAAGTCGGTCCGAGCTTTTTGAATTCCTCAGGATATACTTGAAGCGCGTATTTCACAGCTTCTTCATAGCTGGCATTAGAATTTTTGCTATAGTAGTCTTTCACTTTGTCTTCGATGCGGTCTGAAAGAGAAGACGCATCTACAGGTTTAATAGTGGCTTCAACAATGGCTTCGTCTTTAGAGATTGAAGTTGTTTTCGCCTGAATGGAAGAGTTTTTGCTTAATCCCTCTTTAATGCCGTTTACGATATTATCAAGCGCTTTGCTGTCCGCATATGTGCTGGAAAGGCCTGAAGCTGAGAGATAACCGTCTTTGGCGGATTCGTTGAAATCATTTACAATTTCATTTTTATTGGCGCCGGTGATTTTTTCGAAATCAGCGTTGTCCTTACCGAAGAGTAGGATATCAACATAAGCTGATAACGCTTTTGCAGAATCTTGGAGTTTATCTGCTGTCGCCAGGATTTTTTTGTCTTTTCCATCAATTTTGAAAGTAACTGATTTTGGCTTTTTATCACCATAAGATTCCGGCGTATAGTTCAGCTCATATTGCTTGCCTTTATCTACAACGAAGAAAAGATTTCCTTCAACGGATTTGTCAGCGTTAATCGTGCTGCCTTGAAGCTTTTCGCTATAGTCTTCAGGATCTGTGTCAGACATTTTGGTATCACCTTGATACAAAGTGAAATCCATACTGTCTACATTCAGAGGGTCTTTTCCTTTGTTTTTCACAGCGACATTGACTTTTAACACAAGCTGGTCATCTGAAGTGGACTTATCATACTTGGACGGAAGTGTATAAGATACATCTTTGATTTTGACTTGAGCTATATCTGAGCTTTTTTCTGTCTCTGATTCTTTCTTCTCCGCGCTTGTTTTGCTTCCGGAACAAGCAGCTGTAAACATCATCAGCAGAAGAATTAGGAAAACAGCGTACGTTTTTTTCTGAAACATTCATTTTCCTCCTCAAATGGTTTTGGGAAGGGGAGTCTTTTGTCTTTGAGAAAATGGATCTTTTTGAATGGATTAGCATCATATAACCAAAAAAATCAGTTCTTTTCTCACGGTTTTCACCGGTTTTTCTGGAAACTCCGCCCTTCTTTGTCATGAATGGACCTATAAAAAGTTGCAACGGAATTAATTTTAAGATTATTAGCTTTTATATTGAATAGGTTCATCATCCTATTTTTGGCGAAAAATGTTCTGGTAAAACTGGTAAACTCAGAAATTTGTGTAATTTAGACTATTACTTTTTGATTAGTTGGAGAGGTCATAAGAATGATGAAAGGGGCTGTCTTTGTGAAGAAAGAGAAACTGAAGCAGAAAGCACTGGAAATCGGCAGCGTGCCGGCGCACTTAAAATTGGAAATTGAAGATTATGGCGATGATAAGAAAAGAGCGCGTTTTTATTGGATAGATCCCCAGGATGAACACATTGGCATTATCGTGGAACTTGGGCCGGACGGACAACTGGAATCCCTTTCCCGTGATATGAAGGCTGAAAGCGGAGAGAGGCTGCCTGAGAAGCGATTAGAGAATATCATCCGCGAATTTGTTGAGACTCATTATCCCGGAGCGCTCGCTGCCTTTGTCCGTGAAGAAAATGACCGTACATACGACGATAAAGTGAGATTTTCATATGTTCAAATGGAGGAAGGCCTTCCTCTCCCCATGAGCGGGTTTATGGCGGATGTCTCCTTATCAGGTGAGATCATGTACTTCCACTATTACGGCAAAGCGAAGAGCATCATTAAGCCAACGCGGGTCGCCGATTATGATGAGGCACTTGCCTTCGTTAAGAAGGACGTGGAGTTCGACCTTTTGTTTGAGGTTCTCCATCGTTCTGTTTACAAAAACGGGGACGATCAGCCGCATTTGGTGTATGAGTCTAAATGCAGGACCATTACAGTACCTGCGGATTTGGTTCAAGAAGAACAAGAATTTGATAATGACGATGACAGAGAGCGGGAAAGCTTTCCTCTTCCTTTATTTGAAGGCATTCACGAAAAGGCCGATCCTGGCAGCTTGATCGGCCTCGACAAAGGCTTTGTCAAAGAGCGGGAAGCGGATTTGGGAGACGGGAGAATCGGGACCGTTTGGCGAAATCCGGATGATCCTGTGTATCAGCCGGAGGATAAAAGCTTGTACAGCTGGTATAAAAGACGGAGTCATCAAGTGCTGAAAACTGTTCATCATAAAGAAACTGGAAAACTCGAAAGCGTCATGTCATTTATGGAGAAAGAAGGGCCGCTGACAGTAACTGAAGCAGAATGCGAAAAAATCGCGCTTCGTTTTCTGTTTGCGTTATTTCCGAATGCCGATCAATATTTTAAGATCAGATACGATGAATCGGATGAAGAAGAAAACGCAGTCGCTGGTTTTACATTTGAAGCGCACTGTCACGGGGTTCCGCTCCGGTTCGGACAGATCAGAATCTGCGTCAGCCGCCAAACAGGGCACATTACCGTTTATATGGGACCGGATATTGACCCAAAAGAACTGGAAGCCATTCATCCCGTTCCGACCATTTCAGCAGAAAAAGCCAAGTCTATTTTTTGGCGGCATTTTAAAGTTGAGCTGGGCTGGGAGAGAGAATACCGCGATGATGACGAACACAGCTACCGGCTCGTCTACAAGCCGGTCTATCCGCGAATGATTGAAGCCCATACAGGAGAGCCCGTTAGCAGTTCATGGTAAAACAGCCAAAAGTCACACAAACGCTGCATATATGTATGGCGGGATATGATAAAAGTAACAGAAAGAATATTGAAAAACAGTGACAATAATAGAAAAGGACCTTTCTTCACTTTAAATGGAGAAAGGTCTTTTTATATAATAAACAGGATTCTCTTTGTCGTAGACTCTTTGAAAGGATGACTTCATTGGTAAATAAACAGCTGAAAAAGAAGGCGCAAGAGATCGGGAATGTACCGCCGCATTATGAGCTTGAGATAGAAGATTACGACCAAAAGCAAAAGAAGAAGGGGCAGGCATATTTTAGCTGGAAGGACCCTGAAAATCCGGAAAAGCATATTATCGTTGAACTTGGAAATGATGGCGCTTTACTCACCTTTTCAACAACCGTGCGCTCTGAGGCGGACAAAAAGCTACCGGATGCCGAGCTGAAGCTGACGGCTCTTCAGTTTGCTGCCGCCAACCACCCCAATACGTTTATGAATTTTCATTTTCAGGGCAAGGAAGAACGGGGCCAGCACATCCGTTTTGTCTATACGAAAATGGAATTGGGGCTTCCGCTTCCCAATTCAGGCTTTTTAATTGAAATGACACGTGGCGGGCAGATTGTCCATTTTTTATATTACGGAGAAGAGCACAAAGCCGAAGTTCCAAAGGAATTTGTAGCAAAAGAGAAGGTTGTGTCTCATTACTTAAATACAATGTCATTGCAGCTGATGTACGATGTCATCGATGGCGAACAGGCACCCAGGCTTGTGTATGAGCCGATTCTGCCGGGATACAGCTATCCCGCGGATGTAGACGAAATTGTGCCTGACCAGCATATCGCAGATGAAAGAATAGAAAACGTGGCGCCCCTGCCGCCGCTTCAGAACAAAGAAGAAATCGATATATATGCCATGCTGGGCCTTACCTCTGATATGCAGAAAGTCAGTGAAAAGGACTTTGGGGAAGAAATAGGAAGCACGTGGCGCAAAGGCGCTGAGCCGGAGCGTAAAGATTTAAGCATAGGGAGTTATTTTGAAACGAGAAATAAAAATACAATCAAAATGAAGATTGATAAAAGAACAGGGAAATTAAAAGCAGCCCTTTCTTTTATTGACCAGCGGAACGGCCGCCAATGCTCAACGGAAGAATGCCAAAGGACGGCGCTTCAATTTTTGTATGCCCTCTATCCGAGAGCGGATGAGTTTTTCAGAGTGAATCCCGTCCGAATTGATGAGAGAGGGAGGGTCCGCAATCATTTTTCTGTCTGGTATAAAGGAGTGCCGCTGCGGTTCGGCGCCGCCCGCATCATTGTCAATCCGGAGACCGGAATGGTTGACGCTTTTATGGCCCCGGATATTGATCCTGAACAGTTAGAAACAATCAATCACAGGCCGGATGTTTCAGCTGAAGATGTGAGAGAAACGTTTTTAGCCGCGTTTGATGTGAAGCTGAAGTGGCAGGCTGATTTTACAACAGGCAGCGGTCAGCATTACAAGCTTGTCTATCATCCGGTTTATCCTTCTTACATTGATGCGCACATAAGGAAAAAGAAAAGGCTGTGAGGGTGTCTAGCCGGGAATCATCTCCAAGTGGGGATAGTCCTTGAATCGTTTCCAGTCCCCGCCCCACTCAAAACCGAGTGTCTTAGCGATCTCGACAACCTCCAGCCAATCTGATTTTCCGTTTTGATTGCCGTCATATTCCATATCCCATATGATGCTGCCATCCTTTTTTTGAAGAGCGAAATCAATAGCTAAACCATAGTTATGATACGATTCCCCTCCTCTTGCATAGGTGACAATATTCCCTTTTTTTGTACGTCCCTGTTTATATAATTCATCTTGCTCCTTAAAGGACCTGAATCCTTCTGTAATGACGACGGTAATGCCTTTATTCGCTGCCGCGGCCTTGAGGGCATCGGCATTCTGATTCACAACCGGATGAAGATCGGAAGGGACAGGCATATCCTGCAAGGCGTTTTGAGAATGCCATTCGTGCCGGATATAACTGAAACACAGATCAAGAAGAAACAGAATACATAAGATAACAGATGTTTTTGCGGATAATTTCATATCGGTCTCACTTTCTCATGATGTGCTGAATGTTAACGCTTTAAGAGATTGCCTCTCTCTAAAAACGAACAGCTATGATAAAATATAACATAAATAGTAGCAGGAGGAAGGAGGCAGACCGATGAGAGCAAAGATTCCATCTGAAGAAGTGGCAGTAAAGCTAAACGAATGGTACAAGCTCATTCGCGCATTTGAAGCAGATCAAGCAGAAGCGTTAAAGCAGGAGATTGAATACGATTTAGAAGACATGGAAGAAAATCAGGACTTGCTTTTATATTTTTCTTTGATGGAATTCCGGCATCGCATCATGCTGGATAAGCTGATGCCGGTGAAAGATAGCGACACCAAGCCTCCGTTCTCTGATATGCTGAACGAAATTGAAAGCAATCAGCAAAAACTCACGGGCTTATTGGAATACTACTTTTATTATTTCAGAGGGATGTACGAATTTAAGCAGAAAAATTTCATATTGGCGATTGATCATTATAAGCATGCCGAGGAAAAGCTCGAATATGTAGAGGATGAGATCGAAAAAGCCGAGTTTCTTTTTAAGGTTGCGGAAGTGTATTATCACATCAAACAAACGTATTTTTCAATGAATTACGCGAGCCAGGCGCTTGATATTTATACGAAATATGAACTGTACGGCCGCCGCCGCGTGCAGTGTGAATTTATCATCGCCGGGAATTTGACCGATGTATATCATCATGAAAAAGCGCTGACACACTTGTGCAGCGCCTTAGATCATGCCAGGCAGCTTGAGGAGGCATATATGATCGCCGCTGCCCATTATAATGTTGGACACTGTAAGTACAGTCTGGGCGATTACAGTGAAGCGGAGGGCTATTTCAAAACAGCCGCCGCCATTTTTGAGGAGCGCAACTTTCAGCAGGCCGTTCAAGCTGTTTTTTCACTGACCCATATCTACTGTAAAGAAGGGGAATACGACAAAGCGGCAGAGACGTACGAGCGCGGGGTAAAGAGTGCGGCTGAATGGGAAGATGACATGTACTTGACGAAATTCCGCCTCATTCATGAGCTGTATTTTGGGAATGGCGACCGGAACGTGCTTACAGAATGCTTTGACCTGCTGGAATCCCGCCAGCTTCTTGCCGATGCCGAAGATCTGCTGCATGACACAGCAGAATGTTTCAATCAGCAAGAGCGGTACGAGTCCGCCGCTTTCTTTTACCGCAGGCTCATGAATATTAAAAAGAAGCTTGCAGAGCAGCGCCTTCAATAGGAGATGGCAGAGAACATACAGGTTCTCTGCTTTTTTTTATGCTGTTTTCATCCCGGGAAAATAGGGTATTTTTCACTGCATAATGGAAAATCAGAGGAGGATATCGTGTATGTATAAAGATTTAACCGGAAAAACAGCAATCGTGACAGGTTCTTCAAAGGGAATCGGGAGAGCCATTGCGGAACGGTTCGGACAGGAAAAAATGAATGTTGTCGTGAACTACCACAGCGACCCGTCTGGAGCCGATGAAACTGTGGATATCATTAAGCATAACGGAGGGAAGGCCGTCGCGGTTGAGGCGGACGTGTCAAAAGAAGCAGGGATTCAGGCGCTCTTGGACACCGCTTTAGAGCATTTCGGCACGCTCGATGTGATGGTGAACAACTCCGGCTTTAACGGTGCGGAGGCCATGCCGCATGAGATGAGTCTTGAAGATTGGCAGAGAGTCATTGATGTCAACGTCACCGGAACCTTTCTGGGAGCGAAAGCAGCGCTTAGCCACATGATGAAAAACAACATCAAAGGCAATGTGCTGAATATCTCGAGTGTTCACCAGCAGATCCCGCGTCCCGTCAACGTCCAGTATTCCACGTCCAAAGGCGGCATCAAGATGATGACAGAAACGCTGGCGGTTAATTATGCGGAAAAAGGAATCCGCGTCAACGCGATAGCGCCCGGCACCATAGCGACAGAATCAAATGTTGATACGAAAAAGGAAGAGAACAGGCAAAAGCAACTGAAAAAAATCCCGATGAAAGCTTTCGGAAAGCCGGAAGAAGTGGCGGCGGCAGCGGCTTGGCTCGTATCTGAAGAAGCGAGCTACGTGACCGGCGCAACACTATTCGTCGACGGCGGAATGACACTTTATCCGTCTCAGCTTGAATAGAACTCAAAACAGGGGGACTGCGGGATGAAAACAGACTGGTGGAAGGATGCGGTGGTGTATCAAATTTATCCGAGAAGCTTTCAGGACAGCAATGGAGATGGAATTGGCGACTTGCGGGGAATCATTTCCCGTCTTGACTACATAAAGGAGCTCGGGGCAGATGTGATTTGGATCTGCCCGATTTATCCTTCTCCAAATGTTGATTACGGCTATGATGTGACGGATCATAGGACGATTATGGATTCATACGGAACGATGGATGATTTTCACGAACTTCTTGACCAGGTGCATCAGCGCGGATTAAAGCTGGTGATGGACTATGTGTTAAACCACACTTCGGTCGAGCATCCGTGGTTTAAAGAAGCGGAGCGGGACAAAAACAGCAAATACCGCAGCTATTACTTTTGGCGCCCCGGCACAAAGACCGGCCCTCCGACAGACTGGCTCTCTAACTATGGAGGCACGGTCTGGCAATACGAGGAGCACACGGGGGAATATTATCTCCACATGAATGCCGTCAAACAAGCTGATTTAAATTGGGAACATCCCGAGGTGCGCCAAGCGGTGTTCGACATGATGAGGTTTTGGCTCGATAAAGGGGTGGACGGCTTGCGTATTGATCAGCTTCATCTCATTTCTAAGAAAGAATATCTTCCTTCATATGAGAACTATATCAATCAGCAGGCGGAGCCGAAGCCTTTTCAGCCAAATGGCGAACGAATCCATGACTATTTAAAAGAAATGACAGATGAGGTATTTTCCCGGTACGATGTGATGTCCGTCGGAGAGGTCGGCAGTGTCACACCGGAGGAAGGCCTGAAATATACGGGAACTGATAAGCATGAGCTGAATATGATTTTTCATTTTCAGCATATGGAGCTTGACCAGCAGCCCGGGAAAGAGCATTGGGATGTAAAGCCCCTTGAGCTTTCTGATTTAAAATCGGTTTTGACAGCATGGCAAAAGAAGCTCGAACATCAAGGCTGGAATACATTATATTGGTGCAACCACGATCAGCCCCGGATAGTATCCAGGTTCGGAGACGATGGGGAATACCGCAAAGCATCCGCAAAAATGCTGGCCACCGTTCTTTATCTCATGAAGGGCACGCCCTATATGTACCAGGGAGAAGAAATCGGGATGACAAACGCGCCGTTTACCCGGATTGAGGACTATAAAGATATCCAAACGATCAATATGTATCATAAACGGGTGTTTGAAAAAGGCTATGATCCACAAGATGTGATGAGATCGATCTTAGCCAAAAGCCGGGATCACGCCCGGACGCCGATGCAGTGGAGCAGCGGCAAGAATGCCGGATTTACTGACGGCACGCCCTGGCTGAAGGTCAACCCGAACTTCTCGTCCATCAATGTGGAGGAAGCTCAGACAGACCCTGATTCGATCTTAACCTATTACAAAAAGCTGATCAGCCTGAGAAAGCAGTATGCTGACCTCATCAAAGGGAGCTATGACCTTTTGCTTCCGGATGATCCGCAGCTGTTTGTATACATGAGAGAAAACGGCAAACAGCAGCTTTTGTCGGTCAACAACTTTTCAAAAGAACAAGCCATTTTCCGATGGCCTGAGCAATGCTGCAAGGCACAGGCATCTCTGCTTCTCAGCAATTATAACAACAACGGCGATCTTGCCGATGAAATGGTGTTTCAGCCTTACGAGAGCAGAGTGTATCTTCTCGACAATACAATCAAATGACTCAGCCCGGCTTTTTTAGCCGGGTTTTTACGTACATATATTCACGCTACAGACGGGTATTATAAAATGAAAATGAAATTTAATCTTGCAAAACGTAATGACTTCGGTTTATTATGATATAGGATTACAAAATCGTTATCATTTTGATTTAAGCCATTATGAAAAAGAGGGGATACACGATATGTTTAAAAAATGGAGCGGTTTGTTTGTGATTGCAGCGTGCTTTTTACTAGTTGCAGCATGCGACAACTCATCAACAAAAGGGTCGGCGGATTCTAAAAGTGATAAACTGCACATTGTCACAACGTTCTACCCGATGTATGAATTTACAAAACAAATTGTAAAAGACAAAGGCGATGTGGATTTGTTAATCCCTTCTTCCGTCGAACCGCATGATTGGGAACCGACGCCGAAAGACATTGCCAACATTCAGGATGCTGATTTGTTCGTTTATAATAGTGAATACATGGAGACATGGGTTCCATCAACTGAAAAAAGCATGGGGCAAGGCCATGCCGTTTTCGTCAATGCTAGCAAAGGCATTGATTTAATGGAAGGCTCTGAAGAAGAGCACGAAGACCACGAGGACCATGAGGAGCATGATCACAGCCATGCAATGGACCCTCACGTATGGCTCAGCCCTGTTCTGGCGCAGAAGGAAGTTAAAAATATAACAGCGCAAATCGTGAAGCAGGACCCGGATAACAAAGAATACTATGAGAAAAATAGTGCAGAATATATTGCAAAACTGCAGGATCTTGATAAACTATATCGTACAACCGTAAAAAAAGCGGCGAAGAAAGAATTCATCACGCAGCATACAGCTTTTGGCTATTTGGCAAAAGAATACGGTTTGAAGCAGGTTCCGATTGCAGGACTTTCACCTGACCAAGAACCAAGCGCAGCCGACTTGGCAAAGCTGAAAACGTATGCCAAAGAACATAACGTAAAAGTCATTTACTTTGAAGAAATTGCATCCTCAAAGGTCGCAGAAACGCTTGCCAGTGAAATCGGCGCGAAGACAGAAGTGCTCGATACACTGGAAGGCTTAAGCAAAGAAGAACAGGATAAAGGTTTAGGGTATATCGACATTATGAAACAAAACCTCGATGCCCTGAAAGATTCACTATTGGTTAAATCATAAGATAGTGTGCGCCGGAGGGTGCACACTATTTCTTTGTGAGAAAGGAAGATTGACATGAATCTCGTCTCATTGAAAGATATCGTATTCGGCTATTCCCACACACCTGTTTTGGATAAAGTATCACTTGATATTGAAAGCGGTGAGTTTGTCGGCATCACGGGACCGAACGGCGCCGCTAAATCGACGCTCATGAAGGTAATGCTGGGCATGCTGAAACCATGGGAAGGCACGGTAACGATCAGTAAAAGGAATACAGAAGGAAAACGCCTGACGATAGGGTACGTCCCGCAGCAAATTTCTTCATTTAATGCCGGCTTTCCGAGCACGGTGCTGGAGCTTGTCCAGTCAGGCCGCTACACAAAAGGGAAATGGTTTAAACGGTTAAATGAAGAAGATCATATCGAAGTAGAAAAAGCACTGAAAATGGTGGAAATGTGGGAGCTCCGCCACCGGAAAATCGGCGACTTATCAGGCGGACAGAAGCAGAAAATCTGTATCGCCAGAATGCTTGCCAGCAATCCGGATCTCTTAATGCTGGACGAACCGACAACAGCCGTTGACTATGACAGCAGAAAAGGATTCTACGAATTTATGCACCACCTCGTGAAAAATCACAATCGCACAGTTGTGATGGTCACTCACGAACAAAATGAAGTACAGCAATTTTTAGATAAAGTGATTCGACTGGAGAGAGGAGAAAAAGGCGGATGGAAATGTTTGACTTGGAATTCATGCGACGAGCTTTTCTAGCAGGCGGCATGATCGCCATCATGGCCCCGATTTTAGGGGTGTATCTCGTTCTCAGAAGACAGGCCTTAATGGCTGACACACTTTCACATATTTCATTATCGGGTGTTGCCATCGGCTTTTTTCTCAGCACCAATATTACCGCGGCGAGCATAGTCGTCGTGACCGTCGGCGCCATCGGGATTGAATACATGCGGCGGGCATATCGGACGTATTCAGAAGTGTCCATCGCCATCTTAATGGCGGCCGGTTTGTCCTTCGCGATGTTTTTAATCAGCTTTTCAAAAGGCACCGCCAATATGAGCATCGACCAATACCTATTTGGATCGCTTGTAACGGTAAACCAGCAGCAGGTCTATATTATCGGTATCATTACACTGCTGATCCTGCTTTACTTTATCGTCCTGAAAAGACCGCTCTACCTGCTGACGTTTGATGAAGCAACAGCAAAAACATCGGGAATTAATACAAACTTCCTGTCAATGTCATTCAGTATCGTCACAGGCCTTGCGATCTCAGTTATTATTCCAATCATCGGGGTTCTGCTTGTATCAGCCCTGCTCGTATTGCCGGCCGCATTCGCCATCAGAATTGCAAAAGGCTTTAACATGGTATTTATGACAGCCATACTCATTTCATTATTCAGCGTATTTATGGGACTGACATCATCCTATCAGCTCGGAACGCCCCCAGGGCCGTCTATTACCCTGCTTTTGATCGTTCTGCTTTTGATCGGATTTATGGTTCAGGGAGTTTGGACGTTTATCAAAAAAGAAACCCAGCGTAAAAAAGCGCGACAGTAGCTTGAAAAGCAGTTTTCCACATGGAAAACTGCTTTTTTTATAGAAACAACCCGGCAAGCCGCTCATAGGATTCTTTTTTCGCTTCAAAATCAAACACATTGCACAGAACCATCATTTCATTTGTTTCATAGCGGTTTTTGAGTTCTGAAAGCTGCTGTTTGACAGTGTTTGGAGAACCGATCACCATCCGCTTTCTGTTTTCTTCTATCAGTTTTTTATCAGACGCTGTGTAGGGATGCGCTTTTGCTTCCTCGATGCTTGGCACGCGGCTGTCCAAGCCCTTTCCGACGCGAAGAAGCCATAAATCCTGGCTTAATGCGAGTTCTTCTGCCTCTTCATCAGTTTTTGCGCAAATAACAAAAATCGTAAACAAGGCGGACGGAGATGAAAAATGGAGCGAAGGCCGAAAGCTTTCGCGGTAAACGCGAAACGCATTTTCTCCTCGTTCGGGGTTAATGAAATGCCCAAACACATATCCAACCCCCTGGTGCGCCGCGCGTCTTGCGCTGTTTTCACCAAGACCGAGCACCCATAGCTCGGGTGCAGTGTCAATAAGGGGCGCCGCTTTGATTCCGGCATACGGATGCCCGGCAGGAAGGGAATCTGTAAGAAAATAAGAGACATCCTGCAGCTGTCTGTTAAATTCGGTTAAGCTTTTTTTCACCCCGTCCGTTAATGCAAGACGGGTTTTTGCCGTGCCGCCCGGGGAACGCCCGACGCCAAGGTCAATCCGATTCGGATACAGTGCCTCAAGCTGGCGGAAGGTTTCGGCCACTTTATACGGGCTGTACTGGGGCAGCAGCACTCCGCCTGATCCGACACGAATCGTGCTTGTGTGTGCTGCGATGCGTGCGATCAAGATTTCAGGCGCTGTGCTTGCCAGTCCTCTCGTGCTGTGATGTTCGGCAAACCAATAACGCTTATAGCCCCACTGTTCGCTTAATTGGGCAAGCTCGAGCGAATGCTGAAGAGTTGCCACAGGGCTTTCTCCTTTAGAAACAGGTGCCTGATCAAGTATGCTTAAATGAATCAAAAGGCCGCTTCCTTTCTGTCTGTTTTTAGAATGTGACACAAGAATAGGCAAAATGACTCGCTCACGTCAAATGGTTTGTTTAAGATGCGTATTTCATAGGATTTGCAAAACATATATCAAATATGGAAGTTTTTTTTCGAGGATTTTCGTCAATTATTCTTAACTTTTACGAAACTTTGATATAATAACAAACGTATATATTAATAATTTACGGCTTATTTTCCTTGTGGGCGTAAAAATAAATGTGACTATATTCACATTTCGATGAGTAGGAGTGAATCGTGTGGCAATTTCTTTAGAAAAAGGTCAGCGAATTGATTTAACAAAAGGAAAAGCCGGTCTGTCAAAATTGATGGTCGGTCTCGGCTGGGACCCGGTGTCTTCAGGCGGAGGGTTCTTCAGCAAACTGCTTGGCGGAGGCGGTCCGAATATCGACTGTGACGCTTCAGTGCTGATGCTGGAAAACGGAAAATTCACCGAAAAGAAAAATGTCATTTATTTCGGAAACCTGAAAAGCCGCTGCGGCAGTGTAAAGCACACAGGCGACAACCTGACAGGCGACGGCGAAGGCGATGACGAGCAAATTATGATAGATTTGGAAAAAGTGCCTGCAAACATTGATAAGCTTGTATTTGTTGTAAATATTTATGATTGTGTCAGAAGAAAACAAGATTTTGGCATGATCCAAAATGCGTTTATCCGTGTGGTTGATCAATCTAATCATGAAGAAATGCTCAAATACAATTTGAGAGAAAACTATTCCGGCAGAACAAGCCTGATTACGGCAGAAATCTACCGCAGCGGCAGTGAGTGGAAGTTTGCGGCGATCGGTGAAGGCACAAATGATACGAGATTAGAGGATATTATCAGCCGATACGCGTAAAAGAAAAAAAGGAGTGGATGAAACATGGCAATTTCATTGGCAAAAGGACAAAAAGTAGATTTGACAAAAACAAATCCGGGTCTTTCAAAGGTTGTTGTCGGTTTAGGCTGGGATACGAATAAGTATGACGGCGGGCACGACTTTGACCTCGACTCAAGTGTATTTCTGTTAGATGCAGCAGGGAAATGCGCGTCTCCAAACGATTTTATTTTCTACAATCAGCTTGAAGGCGGCAATGGTTCAGTCGTCCATTCAGGCGATAACCTGACAGGCTTAGGCGAAGGCGACGATGAGAATGTAAAAGTAAATCTCAGCGCTGTGCCGGCTAACATTGATAAAATCTCATTTGTTATCACAATCCACGAAGCGGAAGCGCGCAGCCAAAACTTCGGACAAGTATCCAATGCGTTCGTTCGCATCGTAAATGAAGAAACAAATGAAGAGCTCATCCGTTACGACCTTGCGGAAGATTTCTCTATTGAAACAGCAATCATTGCAGGGGAGCTTTACAGACATAACGGCGAGTGGAAATTCTCCGCTATCGGCTCAGGCTACCAAGGCGGCCTTGCCCGCATTGCAACGGACTACGGTTTGCAAGTCGGTTAAGACAAATACGAAGAGCAGAAAGGAGAGAGGCAGTATGGCCATTCAATTATCAAAAGGACAGCGAATCGATTTAACGAAAACAAATCCGGGACTCACAAAAGCGGTGATCGGCTTAGGGTGGGATACTAACAAGTACTCCGGCGGAGACGATTTTGACCTGGATGCCTCAGCCTTTTTAGTTGATGCGCATGATAACTGCGTGAATGATCTCGATTTCGTCTTCTATAATAACCTTGAACATCCGAGCGGCGGTGTCATCCATACGGGTGACAACCGCACCGGTGAGGGCGACGGAGATGATGAGCAGATTATCGTTGATTTTTCAAAGATCCCTGCTCACATTGAGAAAATCGGCATCACAGTGACCATTCACGACGCAGAAGCTCGCAGCCAAAACTTTGGACAAGTTTCCAATGCGTTTGTGCGCGTTGTGGATGAAGAAACGCAGAATGAGCTTCTTCGCTTCGATTTGGGGGAAGACTTTTCCATTGAAACAGCTGTTGTCGTTTGTGAGCTTTACAGACACGGCGGCGAGTGGAAGTTCAATGCGATCGGCAGCGGTTTTTCCGGCGGGCTGGCTGCATTGTGCCGGAACTACGGTTTGCAAGTGTAAGCGAGTGACAAATAGAGAAGTCACCGTTTTAAATTAATAGGAGGAAAAAACTTGGACTTTTTACATCATATCATGTCTACGTATGCTTCATTTTTCGATTGGAAAATGTGGGGAGAGGTATTGTCTGATCCTGTTTCCTGGGGTCTGATCGGTTCCCTTGTTGTTCTGGAAGGCCTTTTATCGGCCGATAACGCGCTTGTTCTTGCGGTCATGGTCAAACACCTGCCGGAAAAACAGCGGAAAAAAGCGTTAACGTATGGTTTGTTTGGAGCTTATATTTTCAGGTTTATTTTCATCGGGCTCGGTATGCTCCTCATTAAATTCTGGTGGATCAAGGTGCTTGGCGCGCTTTATCTGGCTTGGCTCGTCATTAAGCATTTCTGGATCGGCGAAAAAGAAGAGGAAGCGGACGGCATCAAGAAAAATTCTTGGATGGTCCGCACGTTCGGGATCTTCTGGGCGACTGTTATTTCAGTTGAATTGATGGACCTTGCCTTCTCTGTGGACAGCATCCTGGCCGCTTTTGCGGTGTCAGAAAAAGTATGGGTGCTTCTGATCGGCGGTATGCTTGGTATTTTAATGATGCGTACAGTGGCAAAAGTATTCCTTGTCCTGATCGATAAAATTCCTGAGCTGGAAAACACAGCATTCGTGTTAATCGGAATTATCGCGCTGAAAATGGCGGCGAGCGCTTTCCATTACGAAATGCCGCACTCTGTATTCTTCATTATCATTATCGCAGCATTTGCGGTAACATTGATCATTCACTACATCAACAAACAAAAGCAGGTGCGCGAACAAACAGCCGCTTCAAAAGAAGAATAAAACAAAACAAGGAGGGAGGTTCATGTCCTTCCTTTTTTGTTACAGAAATATCGTCCCATGACAAACCGGAAAGGAGGATATGATGAGACAAGAAGAACTAACCATCCATAAAGCACTTCCGGCGGATGGGGATTGGAAAAGCCTGCTGTTTCAGCCATTCGCCGATCGGGATCACTATGAAACAGAACAAGGCCTTTCATTTTCTCGTCTTGCCGGACAGATATTAGGCACGCCTATTGATGAGACAGACTACTATAACGAGCTCTATGAGCTGTCTATAAACGATCGCGTTACCATTTTGAGTGAAACGCTTGATAAAACAATCGAGCCGGAAACATTTCAAAAGCTCCAGCATATTCATTCGATCAATCAGAAAGAAAAAGGGCTGTCAGTCAGCCGTTTTGTTGCTTTTCTCGACGGGGAAAAGCTGATTGCGAAGCACTCAAACCCCTTGATGCACCGCCATTTAAGAAAAGCGCTGATGACGCTTTTACATACCTTTGCGGACAGTCATGAGAAGGGGCTGAACCATCCTGATTTTCGCAGAGTGCTGCTTGATGTCTCGAAGTTTTCTTTGAATCACCTGAATCCTTGGCTGGAAAAAACCGATATAGAGCGGGAGATGCCAAAAGTTGTTTGGTATGGAGACGCGACGAAAAGCCAGCTCTATTTTTTATATTATCTCATGTTAGTCGGCTGTGATGTTCTGCTGTTCCATCCGGCGGGAAACGATCAGCTGGCGCTTGTCGATCCGAAGCAGGAGCTCAGTTTTACGGAAAAGCTTCCGGATGTTTCGGAGCTTCAGCCGTTTCCGAAAGAAAAACCGGACCGGAAATCAACGGTGGCCTACCGCTCAACAAAGGAAATTGAACATGTGCTCAATCACGAGGAATCCATGCTGTACAAGCCATGGCAGTTCAGAGATCACACACCTGTGTCTGTTACATTGAAAACGACCTATGATGAACTGTTTTTAATCACAAAAGAGCGCGCCTTTATTCGGCCGAATTTCAAAGCCGATAAACATTCCATTGAGATTCCGAATGTATTCGCCAAAATTATGGGTGTGTCAAAAGACAACAAAGAATATTGGAACAGGCTTCATACATTAGCGGATTATCAGGAAACAGAAATGATCAGAAGCTTTCCGTTTACTGAAGAAATAAAGTCGAACTATCAATTTCACTACAGCCACGCGCTTGACCATGAAGGGAACATTGATCCGGACAAGCTGATGGCAAGCAATGTGTGGCAGTATAAGCAGCTGCCGGCGGGCGTTCAGACTGCCATTGCCAAAACGATTTCGAGAATGTGCAGGCACCCGCGGCTTAAGGCATTGCATCAGGAACAGGTCAAGGATGTTCAAATCTATTTGTTTAAACAAACAACAAACCTGCCTGCTAATCTGCTGAAATTGATTCAAATGTTCGACTATGCGCAAACCGTTCCGAAACTTCTTTTATATCATACGGAAATGAGCGGCGGACTCACGCGTTCGGATGCTGCCGCCCTGCTGTTTCTGAATGAAATCGGAATCGATATTATCATTTATAACCCGCCCGGACACCAAGATATTGAGCAGTTTATTGAAGAGGATCAGTATGATATCCACTGGCTGGACGACATGGTGTTCCAGCAGGACTATAAAGAACCTTCGATTGTGAGAAGGCTGTTCAGAACGATTACCCAAAAATAAGGAGAGAAGAAAAGCATGACAACTGAAAATCAAAATCCTCTTGTTCTCGATAAAAACGAAGAAATTTCCCAGCAAAAAGCTGACGATATCCGTCTCCAGCTCCGTCAGGAACCAGAGGTAAAGCGGCTTGTTCAGCAAATAGACGTTAAAAACCAAATGGAGCTGCTTGAGTACGGCAAGGAGCCGGCCGTTGAAATTTCCAAGTTCTCTGACCGCATCTTAGGAATGATGAAAACAACAAGCGTGACAGATTCCGGCACAATGCTGACTCAGCTTGGGAAAATCATGGACCGCTTCGATAAAAATGATTTTGATGAGCCGAAGGGATTAATGGCGAAAATTTTCAAACGCGGCGGCAGCATGATTGAAAAAATCTTTAAAAAGTATCAGACACTTGGCGGAGAGATTGAAAAAATCAACGTTGAGATTTCGAAATACAAAGATGAGATGACGAAGACGAACTACACGCTCGATGAAATGTATGAAAACAATATCAAATACTATATGGAGCTAGAAAAATACGTCGTTGCCGGACAAATGAAGCTGGAAGAAATGCAGTCGGTCCTTCCTTCATATGAAGAAAAAGCGGCAAGCGGAAATCAGCTGGCGCAAATGCAGCTCGATACAATGCGCAACGGCATCCAGGCGCTTGAGGAACGGGTGTATGATCTGGATATGGCACGGATGGTGGCTCTTCA
Organism: Bacillus cabrialesii; assembly: GCF_004124315.2. Classification (GTDB taxonomy): domain Bacteria; phylum Bacillota; class Bacilli; order Bacillales; family Bacillaceae; genus Bacillus; species Bacillus cabrialesii. The sequence continues at coordinate 341,988 of NZ_CP096889.1, forward strand.
AACCGCACCTCAAATCCGTCTCCTGCAGCGCGGAAATGCAAAGCTGATCGGGAAAATCAACTCCGCGTTCATCATCACCATTCCGATTTTCAAAAACGGCATTATTCAGGCTGTTACCGTGAAACGCCAAAAGCTTGTGGCTGACTCCATGAGCGAGCTTGACCGCCGGACAAACGAGATGCTGAGACGAAATGCTGAAAACATCTCGAGCCAAAGTGTAGAAATTGCCAGAATGGCCGGCAGACCGAGCATAGATATTGAAACGATCGAAGCGTCTTGGAACACGATTGTCAGCGGCATGCAGGAAACAAAACAAATCGAGGAAGAAAACAAACGCCTCCGCGAAGACGGTGCAAGACGTATTGCCCAGCTGCAGGACAATATAAAAAAAGCAGCATTGCAGCAATAAAAAGAACCCCGCTTGTAAAACATAAGCGGGGTTTTTCATTTACATCATTTTGTTAATGACAATGTGTAAAGACAGGTGTAAACTTAAACGGTAATGATTTTGCATATCAGAGGTGTTGGCAATGGGAAAACAACAGCCTATTTCCCAGCGTAAACTGCTGGGCGTCGCCGGCTTGGGGTGGCTGTTTGATGCAATGGATGTCGGAATATTATCGTTTATTATCGCCGCGCTCCATGTGGAATGGAATCTGTCGCCCGAAGAAATGAAATGGATCGGAAGCGTCAATTCCATCGGCATGGCTGCAGGTGCGTTTTTGTTTGGCTTACTGGCTGATCGAATCGGCCGCAAAAAAGTGTTTATCATTACCCTTTTGTGTTTTTCAATCGGAAGCGGCATTTCAGCTTTTGTGACGAGCTTATCGGCATTTCTTATTCTTCGTTTCGTGATCGGAATGGGGCTTGGCGGCGAGCTTCCAGTCGCTTCAACACTTGTTTCGGAAGCGGTTGTGCCTGAAAAGCGGGGCAGAGTAATTGTCCTTCTGGAAAGCTTTTGGGCCGTGGGCTGGCTCGCGGCGGCACTGATTTCTTACTTTGTGATCCCGAGCTTCGGCTGGCAGGCTGCTTTGCTGTTAACCGCGCTGACTGCGTTTTATGCGCTGTACTTGCGCACGAGTCTGCCTGATTCGCCGAAATATGAGTCGCTTTCTGCCAAAAAGAAATCGGTGTGGGAGAATGTAAAAAGCGTCTGGGCAAGACAGTATATAAGGCCGACTGTGATGCTGTCGATCGTTTGGTTCTGTGTGGTGTTTTCTTATTACGGCATGTTCCTATGGCTGCCGAGTGTCATGCTGCTGAAAGGCTTCAGCATGATTCAAAGCTTTGAATATGTCCTGCTGATGACGCTTGCTCAGCTTCCGGGCTATTTTTCCGCCGCGTGGCTGATCGAAAAAGCGGGCCGGAAGTGGATACTCATCATTTACCTGATCGGTACAGCAGGAAGCGCCTTTTTCTTCGGAACGGCGGATTCCTTAGGCCTTCTGCTTACGGCTGGAATGCTGTTATCGTTTTTCAATCTTGGTGCGTGGGGCGTGCTGTATGCCTATACACCGGAGCAATACCCGACAGCGATTCGCGCAACAGGTTCAGGAACGACAGCGGCGTTTGGAAGAATCGGCGGCATCTTCGGGCCTTTGCTCGTCGGAACGCTCGCAGCCCGTCATATTTCGTTTTCGGTCATCTTTTCAATCTTTTGCATTGCGATCTTACTCGCGGTTGTTTGTATTTTGATTATGGGGAAAGAAACGAAGCAAACTGAGCTTGAATAGGAAAAGCACCTCGCGTTGAGGTGCTTTTTTTACATTTGCGCCCGGGCTGCGGATTGGCGTTTTCCGGTTTTACTGATTGTCTGGTAGAGCGCCATAGACAGCATGAACAGAATGGCAGTAAATCCCGTGACGGCTCCGAAATGATGCGCGCTTTGATATAAAAAACCCGCAACACAAGTGCCGACAGTGGTTCCCGCGTACATAGCGGCATTGGAAAGGGAAGCGATGGTTCCCCGCGCATTCGGTGAAATGGATTGAAAGACACCCATCATTAACGGAAAGATGATGCCAGCTGTAAAGAATGTGAGAAAAAAGCTTGTTTCTACTAAAAATAAGTTAGGAAAGAAAGGAAGAGCGAAATAGAGAGCGCCCATCAGCGGCATGCCGCTGATCAATGTCTTAAACATGCCCAGCTTTGCTGAAATCCTGCTGCCGATAAGGCTTCCGAGAATATTACCCAGTCCGAGTACAAGCATAGCGGCGCCGATTTGCGAAACGGTTAAATGATAATCCGCGGAAAGCCAAGTGCCGAGAAAGCTGAACGACGCGAAATTTCCGGTTTGAAAGAGGAAATAGGCAAGCAAAATGACCGATGTTTTCGGCAGTGAAAACAGCTCCCGATATGGACTGAATATTGACGGGCGCGCCATTTGTTCAGCAGGGTGAATATCAGGCATAACGGCAGCCAGGATCAACACAAGAATAAGCGAGCACGCTGACAAAACGAAAAAGGGCGTATGCCATGTAAAGGAAGCGAAAAACCCTCCGATGGGCAGTCCGAGCATTTGTGAAGCGGCTAATCCTGCTGTCGCAATTCCCATGCTTTTCATGATCTGAGAAGGCTGGACGATGACAGGGATGGATGCCCAAATTTGAGGCGTCACAAACGCAGCGCTAACGCCTGCGGCAAAACGGAACAGGCACATGGCGGCAAAAGAGGGAGCGATGCCGCATAAAAACGTGGACACGATAAAGCCTGCAAATCCCCACAGCATGACTGTTTTCCTGTTAAGCCTGTCTGAGATCGGACCCGCGATCAAAGCGAAAAGGGCATAACCGAGTGCATAAGCACTGACCATCCAGCCTGACATATCGGTAGAGACATGAAACTGATCCTGTAAAAGCGGGAGAAGCGGAGAAAGCAAAAAGGTATCCGTGCCAATGACAAACATCACACTGAAGAAAAGCCAAATACGATTCACATTTTATCACTCCTATAGTTTTATAACTTTGAAACTATGAAACAGATATGTATAGAGAAAACCCTTTGTCAGAGGGTTTCCAAAAAGCCAGGCAGGTATGTTTGAAATGTGTCTTCACGCAGACTGACATATTTTGTCCGCGAATCTTTTCGAGTTGCCGTCAATCCCGCTTCACGCAGCGTTTTAAAATGATAAGATGCTGTGGTTTTGACAATATTGCATTTTTCACCTACTTCACCGCAGCTGAGTTCTTTTCCGCTGTAATAAAGCGTACGAATAATGGCAAGCCTCGATTCGTCAGACAGTGCTTTAAAAATTTGGGCTCTGATTTGATCATCTGATTGTTTCATAGTCATGGAACTATAATATATAATGGAAGATGAAAAAGCAACTTGTTTTTTCCAGTAAAGGAGCATGAAGTCGAATAGGAAGAAGGGATAAAATTCCATTTGAAACGCTTTCACCGTAGCTGGGCTAAATATCACCTGTAAAATACAATCATAAAGGAGGATTACAGAGCATTTAGAAGCATAAATAAGGTCAAGTGGTCACATGGATGTTTATAAAGAAATGGTACAGAATAAAAGAGAATATGCTGTTTGTGTGGGATGTTACATAAATGTTACGGTAATAAAGATTGCTTAATATGGAGGGAAAATATGAGTGTAGATGAGAAACCAATTAAGATAAAAGTTGAGAAAGTGTCTAAAATTTTTGGGAAACAAACAAAGAAAGCAGTTCAAATGCTTGCCAACGGCAAGACAAAAAAAGAGATCCTGAAAGCGACTGGATCAACCGTTGGGGTAAATCAAGCAGATTTTGATGTATATGATGGTGAGATATTTGTCATCATGGGTCTATCAGGGAGCGGTAAATCAACTTTAGTACGGATGTTAAACCGGCTTATTGAACCGACTGCCGGAAATATTTACATTGATGGTGACATGATAACAAATATGTCTAAAGACCAGCTCCGGGAAGTCCGCCGGAAAAAAATCAGCATGGTCTTCCAAAAGTTCGCTCTGTTCCCGCACAGAACGATACTTGAAAATACAGAATACGGACTTGAGCTTCAAGGTGTAGACAAACAAGAGCGTCAGCAAAAAGCGCTTGAGTCCCTAAAGCTTGTCGGACTTGAAGGATTTGAACACCAATATCCTGACCAGCTTTCCGGCGGGATGCAGCAGCGTGTCGGCCTTGCCCGCGCGTTGACAAATGATCCGGACATTCTTCTGATGGATGAAGCGTTCAGTGCGCTCGATCCACTGATTCGTAAAGACATGCAAGATGAACTTCTTGATCTTCACGATAATGTCGGAAAAACGATTATCTTTATTACGCATGACTTGGACGAAGCATTGCGGATCGGCGACAGAATTGTTCTGATGAAGGACGGCAACATCGTTCAAATCGGCACGCCTGAAGAAATCCTGATGAATCCATCTAACGAATACGTTGAGAAATTCGTCGAGGATGTTGATTTATCTAAAGTCCTCACAGCAGGCCACATTATGAAGCGCGCAGAAACAGTGCGGATTGATAAAGGGCCTCGCGTAGCATTGACACTGATGAAAAACCTTGGAATTTCATCGATTTACGCAGTGGATAAACAAAAGAAATTGTTAGGTGTTATCTATGCGTCTGATGCGAAAAAAGCGGCTGAATCTGATTTGTCACTTCAAGATATCTTGAATACAGAGTTTACGACTGTACCAGAGGATACGTATTTGACAGAGATTTTTGACGTTGTTTCTGACGCGAATATTCCAATTGCGGTTGTAGATGAGAAGCAAAGAATGAAAGGGATTGTCGTAAAAGGCGCACTGATTGGCGCGCTTGCCGGCAATAACGAGTATATCAATGCTGAAGGCACTGACGAACAAACACAAGATCCTTCTGCACAGGAGGTGAAGTAAGATGGATAGACTGCCTAGAATACCTTTAGCAGATATCATTGACCGTTTTGTTGACTGGATTACGATGACGTTTGGCGGATTCTTCGACGGAATCGCAAACGGACTTGCCGCTTTTGTAAATGGAATTGTCAGCGGACTTGGATTTATCCCATCTATTTTATTAACGATTATTTTCGCCGCACTTGCGTGGTGGATCAGCACAAGGGGAATTGCGTTATTTACGCTGATTGGTTTCCTCGTGATCGATTATTTAGGCTATTGGGACCCAATGCTGCAAACATTGGCGCTTGTTCTGACATCTGTCATTATTTCGATTGTGGTCGGGGTTCCGATCGGAATTTGGGCGTCCCAGAAAGAAATGGTTCGCCGTATTGTAACGCCTATTCTTGATTTAATGCAGACAATGCCTGCTTTCGTATATCTATTGCCGGCGATTTTCTTCTTCAACATCGGTGTTGTGCCGGGTGTTGTTGCATCGGTTATCTTCGCGATGCCGCCGACAATCCGCATGACTGTTCTCGGTATTAAACAAGTGCCGGCCGATCTGATTGAAGCGACTGAGGCGTTCGGTTCTACGACAGCTCAGCGTTTGTTTAAAGTTCAGCTTCCGCTTGCGACAAAAACCATTCTGGCCGGAATCAACCAAAGCATCATGCTTGCGTTATCAATGGTTGTTATCGCCGCAATGGTCGGTGCGCCAGGACTTGGTTCTGAAGTATACAGCGCCGTTACACAGCTGAAAACGGGTATCGGCGTAGAGGCGGGTATCGCCATCGTTATCGTTGCCATTACGCTGGACCGTATCACTCAAAACATTAAAGTGAAGAAGAAAAGCAGGGGGAATGCCTGATGCTTAAAAAAATCATCGGTATCGGCGTTTCCGCCATGCTTGCGCTCTCACTTGCGGCTTGCGGTTCAGAAAGCGATGAAAATGCAACCGCGGCTGAACAGGTGAATAAGACCATCATCGGGATTGACCCCGGTTCAGGGATTATGGCCCTGACCGACAAAGCGATGAAGGATTATGACCTGAATGACTGGACATTGATTTCGGCGTCAAGCGCCGCGATGACCGCAACACTTAAAAAGTCATATGACCGTAAGAAACCGATTATCATTACAGGATGGACACCGCACTGGATGTTCTCCAGATATAAGCTGAAATATCTCGATGATCCGAAGCAATCCTACGGCAGCGCAGAGGAAATCCATACGATCACACGCAAAGGCTTCAGCAAAGAGCAGCCGAATGCCGCAAAGCTTCTCAGTCAGTTTAAATGGACGCAAGACGACATGGGCGAAGTCATGATCAAAGTGGAAGAAGGCGAGAAACCTTCCAAAGTCGCTGCTGAGTATGTGAAAAAGCATAAAGATCAGATTGCGGAGTGGACAAAAGGCGTTCAAAAGGTGAAGGGTGACAAAATCAACCTTGCCTATGTAGCGTGGGACAGTGAGATTGCAAGTACAAACGTGGTTGGCAAAGTCTTTGAAGACTTAGGCTATGACGTGACATTAACTCAGGTAGAGGCCGGTCCGATGTGGACCGCGATTGCGACGGGAAGCGCGGATGCATCCCTTTCCGCATGGCTGCCGAATACCCATAAAGCATACGCCGCTAAATACAAAGGCAAATATGACGATGTTGGCACCAGTGTAACTGGCGTGAAGATGGGTCTTGTTGTGCCGGAATATATGAAAAACGTGAACTCAATTGAAGATTTGAAAAAGTAATGAAGAAAGCAGCCTGTATCCAGGCTGCTTTTTTTGCGTTTAAGAAGCGTTAGCGGCAGCGGGTGATTCCGCCTTCTGAAACGTTTTGAGCACGGCGTTCGCTAAAATATGAACTCCGGTGAACATCGCGTTCCTGTCAAAGGTCATGTGCGGATGGTGGAGTCCCGGCTGGAGTCCGCAGCCGAGTCCGAGCATGGTTGTTTTGAGATTCGGCACTTTCACGGCGTAAAAATGGAAATCCTCGCCGCCGGTGGTGACAAGCGGTTCATCAAGCTGCTCAGCACCGATGATGTCCGTAATGGCTTCTGCCATGATCGCTTCAGCTTCTTTGTTTTGTGTTGCCGCTGGAAGGCTGTGTTCCTTTTGCAGCTCGATCTTTGCGCCGAATGCGGCGGCGGCGGCCTCACAGGCTCTTTCGGTTTCGGCGATTAACGTCTCCATGGCTTCATTCGTCTGCGCGCGCAAATCAAGGCTGAACGACGCTTTTCCGGGAATGATGTTAGAGCTTTCACCGCCGGCTTGCAGTTTGGTCATTTTGACGGTATGCGGAATTTGCGGGTCAATATGAATGAGTCCGAGCTTATGTAAAAGAAATGCCGCAATTTCGATGCTGTTTTTCCCGAGGTGCGGGCGGGCGCCATGGGCCTCTTCTCCGATTATCGTTCCCTCAATATGCTGGCTTGATCCGTGCAGGATTGAAGGGGCGCAGCGCCCGTTCTGTGTTTCCTGAATCGGACGGACGTGAACGCCGTACAAATAGTCGACATCATCAAGCACGCCTTCTTCTATCATTTTTAAGGCGCCGCCGCCTTTTTCCTCAGCCGGCTGAAAGATAAAACGGATTGTGCCTTTTGGAAGCTCGGGCTGCTTTTTCAACAGCATTAACGTGCCCAGCGCCATTGTCATATGTGAATCGTGTCCGCAGGAATGGTTGGCGCGGAATGTCCCGTTAACTTCCTGCCATAGCGCGTCAATATCAGCGCGCACCGCTACAACGGGCGAGCCTGATCCGATTTCGCCGACAACCCCGGTGCAGTCTGCAAACGTGCGTGTCCGGCACCCTAAATCCTCAAGCTTTTGTTTAAGAAATGCAGTTGTCTCATATTCCTTCCAGCTGACTTCGGGGTTCGCGTGCAGGTGTTCGAAGATATCCATAATGGTTTGTTTCATGTCTTCTGAAAGCTTTCGCATGGTAAGAAATACCTCCTTCTATCAGAATGAATTTTACCTTCTTTACTTTATTTCTATTGAAACAGGAAGATAGGCTGTATATAATATAGCACATATTGCTACTTTTCAGAATAATTAATATTTTCAAACAGAGGGGATGGATCGAAACATGAGTATGCCAGCAGCCGAAACACAGCCTAAGAAAAAACGAACGACATTTAAAATGCCTGACGCCTATGTCCTCTTATTTATGATTGCTTTCATTTGCGCAATCGCTTCATATATTGTGCCGGCGGGTGAATTTGACCGCGTGACAAAGGGGGATGTCACGACTGCTGTTCCGGGAAGCTATCATTCAATTGAACAGTCTCCGGTCAGCCTGATCAGCTTTTTTACTTCTTTACAGGATGGAATGGTCGGATCAGCACCCATCATCTTTCTGATTTTATTCACAGGCGGCACCATTGCCATTTTAGAAAAAACAGGCGCCATCAACGGCTTGATTTACAATGTCATCAGCAAATTCCGCACAAAGCAATTATTATTTATTTGTATTGTCGGCGCATTGTTCTCCATTCTCGGAACAACCGGAATTGTCGTGAATTCAGTTATCGGTTTTATCCCCATCGGCCTCATTGTCGCACGATCCTTAAAATGGGACGCAGTCGCGGGCGCCGCTGTTATTTACATCGGCTGCTACGCTGGATTTAACTCCACCATCTTATCGCCGTCCCCGCTCGGTTTATCGCAATCAATCGCGGAGCTGCCGCTCTTTTCGGGAATCGGCTTGCGTGTTGTGATATACATATGCTTTTTGCTGTCTTCTATTATTTATATCTATCTGTATACGAGAAAATTAAAAAAATCAAAGGATGCCAGTGTGTTAGGAACAAATTGGTTCCCGGCGGCAGGAATGGGTGAAGCGGGTACAGAAGAAGATCAGTCAGTGCCGTTTACCGCTCGCCATAAGCTGATTTTGGCTGTGGCGGGACTGTCGCTGATTGGATTTTTATACGGCGCTTTAAAGCTGGGCTGGTCTGATTCCCAAATGGCTGCGACGTTTATTTTTATTTCTGTCCTTGCCGGTTTAATAGGCGGGCTTGCCGCAAACGATATTGCCAAAACCTTCATTACGGGATGTCAAAGCCTTGTATACGGGGCGCTGATTGTCGGGATGGCGCGAAGCATTTCCGTTATTCTTGAAAATGGCAAGCTTCTCGATACAGTCGTCAATGCTTTGGCTTCGCTTTTGGACGGATTCAGCCCGATTGCCGGCGCGATCGGCATGTATATCGCCAGTGCGCTCCTTCATTTTCTCATCTCTTCAGGGTCTGGAGAAGCCGTTGTATTTATTCCGATACTGGCGCCGCTCGCTGATTTGATGGGGATTACGAGACAGGTTGCGGTGGAAGCGGTTATGCTTGGAGAAGGAGTCGTCAACTGTGTGAACCCGACATCCGGCGTTCTCATGGCGGTGCTTGCCGCCAGCGGCATTCCGTACGTCAAGTGGCTGCGGTTTATGGTGCCGCTTGCTCTGATTTGGTTTTTGATCGGGCTTGTCTTTATTGTGATCGGCGTCATGATCAATTGGGGACCGTTTTAACAATTGCTGCCCGCCGGCTTGCACGGCGGGCTTTTGAGTTATTCATTGCAGAAGCGCAGGCTGTTATTGTAACATGTAAGCCATAAGCCATTCGTAAAAGTGCGGGAGGAAGGTCATGAATAATCTGCGTAATAGACTTTCAGGCGTGAATGGGAAAAATAAGAGAGCAAAAGAAAAAGAACAAAAAATCTGGTCGGAGATTGGGATGATCGCGGGATCGTTTGCGCTCCTTGATGTGATCATCCGCGGCATTATGTTTGAATTTCCGTTTAAAGAATGGGCTGCAAGCCTTGTGTTTTTGTTCCTCATCATCTTATATTACTGCATCAGGGCAGGAGCGTCGGGAATGCTCATGCCGAGAATAGACACCGAAGAAGAACTGCAAAAACGGGTGAAACAGCAGCGAATAGATTCAATTGCGGTCGCCTTTGCGGTAGTGGTGCTTACGATGTACGACAGGGGGATTCCCCATACATTCTTCGCTTGGCTGAAAATGATCCTTCTTTTTATCGTCTGTAGCGGCGTTCTGTTTTTGCTTCGATATGTGATTGTGAAGCTGGTTTACAGAAGAGCGGTAAAAGAAGAAGCAGAGAAGAAATCATCTTAAAAAATAGGTGATTTCTTTTTTATTTGATAGGAATATAGATTTGAATTCACTCTATCAAGTTGTTTAGGCAGAGAGGATGTGATAATTTAAAATGTAAGCGCTAACAAAATTCTCCAGTCTTCACATCAGTTTGAAAGGAGGAGCGGAAGAATGAAGTAAGAGGGATTTTTGACTCCGCAGTAAGTCTGCAAAAATCAAATAAGGAGTGTCAAGAATGTTTCAAAACCGATTCAAAACCTCTTTACTGCCGTTATTCGCTGGATTTTTATTGCTGTTTCATATGGTTCTGGCAGGACCTGCGGCTGCAAATGCTGAAACACAGAACACATCAAATGAACTGACAGCGCCATCGATCAAAAGCGGAACCATTCTCCATGCGTGGAATTGGTCGTTCAATACGTTAAAACACAATATGAAGGATATTCATGATGCAGGATATACAGCCATTCAGACGTCTCCGATTAACCAAGTAAAGGAAGGGAACCAAGGAAATAAAAGCATGTCGAACTGGTACTGGCTGTATCAGCCGACATCGTATCAAATTGGCAACCGTTACTTAGGTACTGAACAGGAATTTAAAGATATGTGTGCAGCCGCTGAAGAATATGGCGTAAAGGTCATTGTTGACGCGGTCATCAATCATACCACCAGTGACTATGCCGCCATTTCCAATGAGATTAAGAGTATTCCAAACTGGACACACGGAAACACACAAATTAAAAACTGGTCGGATCGATGGGATGTCACGCAGAATTCATTGCTCGGGCTGTATGACTGGAATACACAAAATACACAAGTACAGTCCTATCTGAAACGTTTCTTAGAAAGAGCTTTGAATGACGGGGCAGATGGATTTCGCTTTGATGCCGCCAAACATATAGAGCTTCCTGATGATGGGAATTACGGCAGTCAGTTTTGGCCGAATATCACAAACACATCTGCTGAGTTCCAATACGGAGAAATCCTGCAAGATAGTGCCTCCAGAGATGCAGCATATGCGAATTATATGAATGTGACAGCATCTAACTATGGACATTCCATAAGGTCCGCTCTAAAGAATCGTAATCTGAGCGTGTCGAATATTTCCCATTATGCATCTGATGTGGCTGCGGACAAGTTAGTCACATGGGTGGAATCGCATGATACGTATGCAAATGATGATGAAGAGTCCACATGGATGAGCGATGACGATATTCGCTTAGGCTGGGCAGTGATTGCTTCTCGTTCAGGCAGTACGCCTCTCTTCTTTTCCAGACCTGAGGGCGGCGGAAACGGTGTGAGATTCCCGGGGAAAACCCAAATAGGCGATCGCGGGAGCGCTTTATTTGAAGATCAGGCTATCGCTGCGGTCAATACGTTTCACAATGTAATGGCTGGGCAGCCTGAGGAGCTATCGAATCCGAATGGGAACAATCAAATATTTATGAATCAGCGCGGCTCACAAGGTGTTGTGTTGGCGAATGCGGGTTCTTCTTCTGTCAGCATCAATGCTTCAACGAAATTACCTAATGGCAGCTATGATAATAAAGCTGGGACCGGTTCCTTTCAAGTAAGGGACGGTAAACTGACAGGCACGCTCAATGCGAGATCTGTGGCTGTTCTTTATCGTGACGATATTGCAAACGCGCCTCAAGTCTCTCTTGAGAATTACAAAACAGGTATGACACATTTTTTTAATGATCAGCTGACGATTACCCTGCGTGCAAACGCGAATACGGCAAAAGCCGTGTATCAAATCAATAATGGGCAAGAGACTGCGTTTAAGGATGGAGACCAATTAACAATCGGAAAAGGAGATCCGGTTGGGAAAACATACAACATCACATTAACAGGAACGAACAATGATGGTGTAAACAGGACCCAGGTATACAGCTTTGTAAAAAGAGACCCGTCTTCAGCCAAAACCATCGGTTATCAAAATCCAAATCATTGGGGCCAAGTAAATGCTTATATCTATAAACATGATGGAGGCCGGGCAATAGAATTGACCGGATCTTGGCCTGGAAAAGCAATGACTAAGAATGCGGATGGAATTTACACGCTGACGCTGCCTGCTGATACGGATACAACGAACGCCAAAGTGATTTTTAATAATGGCAGTGCCCAAGTGCCCGGCCAGAATCAGCCTGGCTTTGATTATGTGCAAAATGGTTTATATAACGACTCTGGATTAAGCGGTTCTCTTCCTCAATGAGGGCAAGCGATTAGAGAGGAAATCCCAAAAGAAACCATCATAGATGGTTTCTTTTTTGTTCATAAATCAGACAAAACTTTTCTCTTGCAAAAGTTTGTGAAATGTTGCACAATATAAATGTGAAATACTTCACAAACAAACATCAAAGAGAAACATACCCTGGAAGGATGATTAATGATGAACAAACATGTAAATAAAGTAGCTTTAATCGGAGCGGGTTTTGTTGGAAGCAGTTATGCATTTGCGTTAATTAACCAAGCGATCACAGATGAGCTTGTGGTCATTGATTTAAATAAAGAAAAAGCAATGGGCGATGTCATGGATTTAAACCACGGAAAGGCGTTTGCGCCGCAGCCGGTCAAAACATCTTACGGAACATATGAAGACTGCAAGGATGCTGATATTGTCTGCATCTGCGCCGGTGCAAACCAAAAACCTGGTGAGACACGTCTTGAATTAGTAGAAAAGAACTTAAAGATTTTCAAAGGTATCGTCAGTGAAGTCATGGCGAGCGGATTTGACGGCATTTTCTTAATCGCGACAAATCCAGTTGATATTCTGACTTACGCAACATGGAAATTCAGCGGCCTGCCAAAAGAGCGGGTGATCGGAAGCGGCACAACACTAGATTCTGCGAGATTCCGTTACATGCTGAGCGAATACTTCGGCGCGGCGCCTCAAAACGTGCATGCGCATATTATCGGAGAGCACGGCGACACAGAACTTCCTGTTTGGAGCCACGCAAATGTCGGCGGTGTGCCGGTCAGTGAACTTGTTGAGAAAAACGATGCATATAAACAAGAAGAACTTGACCAGATCGTCGATGACGTGAAAAACGCCGCTTACCATATCATTGAGAAAAAAGGTGCGACTTATTATGGCGTTGCGATGAGCCTTGCCCGCATTACAAAAGCCATTCTTCATAATGAAAATAGCATTTTAACTGTCAGCACATATTTGGATGGACAATACGGCGCAGATGACGTGTACATCGGCGTTCCGGCTGTCGTGAACCGCGGCGGAATTGCTGGCATCACGGAGATGAATTTAAATGAGAAAGAAAAAGAACAGTTCCTTCACAGCGCAGGCGTCCTTAAAAACATTTTAAAACCTCATTTTGCAGAACAACAAGTCAACTAATCGCAACTATAGAGTAAAGGGCTGATTGTCAATGTGGGAGCAGTTGTATGATCCGTTTGGAAACGAGTATGTGAGCGCACTCGCGGCGCTCACTCCGATTCTCTTTTTTCTCTTGGCTTTAACTGTCTTTAAAATGAAAGGCATACTTGCGGCGTTTCTTACGCTAGCCGTCAGTTTCTTCGTCTCTGTTTTGGCATTTCATATGCCGGTTGAAAAAGCAATTTCTTCTGTTTTGCTGGGAATCGGGAACGGGCTGTGGCCCATTGGCTACATCGTCCTGATGGCGGTGTGGCTGTATAAAATCGCAGTGAAAACCGGAAAGTTTACCATTATTCGGTCCAGCATTGCCGGCATTTCGCCTGACCAGCGATTACAGCTATTATTAATTGGTTTTTGTTTTAACGCGTTTTTAGAAGGCGCGGCCGGTTTTGGTGTTCCGATTGCCATTAGTGCGGCACTGCTCGTCGAACTTGGTTTTAAACCGCTAAAAGCGGCGGCGCTCTGCTTGATTGCGAACGCAGCCTCTGGAGCCTTTGGCGCGATCGGTATTCCTGTGATCACTGGGGCGCAGATTGGTGATTTGTCTGCTCTTGAGCTGTCTCAGACATTGATGTGGACATTGCCGATGATCTCATTTTTGATTCCGTTTCTGCTTGTATTCCTATTAGACCGGATGAAAGGAATCAGGCAGACATGGCCTGCCCTGTTGGTTGTGAGCGGTGTGTATACAGCGATTCAGACACTGACAATGGCGGTGCTCGGACCGGAATTAGCCAACATTTTGGCGGCTTTGTTCAGCATGGGCGGACTTGCGCTGTTCCTCCGCAAATGGCAGCCGAAAGAGATTTACCGGGAGGAAGGAGCCGGCGAGACTGGTGAGAAAAAGGCATACAGTGCCGCTGACATTGCGAAAGCATGGTCTCCTTTCTACATTTTAACTGCCGCGATCACAATCTGGAGCCTTCCTGCCTTCAAAGCGCTATTCCAAGAAGGCGGGCTGTTAAATCAGACAACACTATTATTGAAAATGCCTTTTCTGCATCAGCAAATTATGAAAATGCCGCCGATTGCGCCATCTGCCATGCCGTTAGATGCAGTCTTTAAAGTCGATCTGTTGTCAGCGACTGGTACAGCGATTTTAGCGGCAGTCATCGTGACAGGGCTGTTCAGCAAAAATTTCTCTTATCGGGATGCCTTTGCTTCCTTGAAGGAGACGGGAAAAGAGCTGTGGGTGCCGATTATCACGATCTGCTTTGTGATGGGATTTGCCAACCTGGCCAACTTCGCAGGGCTCAGCTCTTCAATTGGGCTGGCGCTGGCGAAAACAGGAGACTTGTTCCCGTTTGTCAGTCCGGTTCTCGGCTGGATCGGCGTGTTCATTACCGGTTCTGTCGTCAGCAATAACGCGTTGTTCGGACATTTGCAGGTTGTCACCGGAGCGCAGATCGGTGCGGGTTCTGATTTGCTGTTAGCTGCAAATACGGCGGGCGGGGTAATGGCGAAACTTGTTTCTCCACAGTCTATCGCCATCGCCGCCGCAGCGGTCGGCCAGACAGGCAAGGAATCTAAACTGTTTAAACGGACAGTGGCGTACAGCCTGATTCTGTTATTGATCATTTGTATATGGACGTTTATTCTTGCGAGATTAGGATTGTAATCGAAAAAAAGCAGTACATGCCAGCATGTACTGCTTTTTTGTGTTAATTGGCTTTCTTCGCCATTTCAGCTGTTGTTTTCACTCTGGCTTTTCCCATAAACAAAATGGTAACCGCCGCGAGGACGATTGGAACCAAAGCGAGCAAAAAGACATACGTGATACTTGATGACATGGCGTCAATAATGCGATTCAGGATCGCCTCAGGAATTTGGGAGCGTGTTCCTGCTTGGAAAATCTCCTGCGGGTCGCCGATATTTTGCGCCGCGCCTGAGCCTGCTGAGCCTTTCACGCCGCTGAAGGCGTCGCTCAGCTTGTTTGTGAATACGTTTGTTTGCACCGTTCCGAAAATGGTGACGCCCAGAGTCATGCCGAATGACCGCAAAAATGAATTTGTAGAGTTGGCCGTTCCCCGAAAGCGAGGTTCAAGATCATTCATCGATGCCGCCGGCAGGAGGGAGAAGTTAAAGCCTACGCCAAAGCCAGAAATCATCATAAAGACTGTCAGCCATACCCGTGCCGTCTCCGGTGTCATATTGGATAAAAGCAGCATGCCGATAAAGAAAGCCGTAACAGATATCAGCATCAAATTGCGGAAGCTTGCTTTCGTTTGGAAGATCCCGCCGATCATGCTCCCGATGACTGATCCAATCATCATCGGCGTCAAAATAAAGCCTGCGCTCGTCGCTGAGCTGCCGTATACCGCCTGAACGAAAATCGGAATAAATACCGCTAAAATAATGAATGTTCCGCCATACAGGAAAGCGAGAATCTGTGCTGTGGCAAACAAACGGTTTTTAAACATCCAGAACGAAATGATCGGTTCTTCCGCTTTTCTCTCCACAATAAAAAAGGCAATGAAGAAAACCGCGAATACAATAAACAAGCCAATGATTTGAATGGAATTCCAATCGTATGTTTTGCCGCCTAGCTCAAGGGCGAACATCAGGCATACAATCGATACGACTAAGGTAATCGCGCCGCCCCAGTCAATTTTCTGTTTTCTGTGCTCCAGAGATTCTTTGTAATAGCGAATAATGAAAAACAATGACAATGCGCCGATCGGCACATTGATGTAAAACACCCAATGCCAGTTGATTGAATCTGTAATGATCGCGCCTAACAGCGGCCCAAGAACACTGGATAATCCAAATACAGCACCGAACATGCCGGACATTTTTCCGCGTTTTTCCGGCGGAAACAAATCAAAGATAATGGTAAAGGCAATCGGCAGGAGAGCTCCGCCCCCGATCCCTTGAATGGCCCGGTAAATGATCAGCTGATTCATTGTCTGTGCAATCCCGCATAAAGCCGATCCGATTAAGAAAAAAATAAGTCCAAACAGGAAAAAACGTTTTCGGCCGTACATATCGGAAAGCTTGCCGTAAATCGGCATTCCAGCCATGACCGCCACCATATAAGATGCCGTCACCCAAGCAAATTTATCGAAGCTTCCAAGATCCGCTACGATGCTGCCCATCGCGGTGGCAACAATCGTATTGTCCATTGCGGACATCAAAATGCCCAGCAGGAGACCGAGGACCACAAATTTGGTGGAAGCCTGTTTTGTTGATGTTGTGTCCATTTGTTCTACCTCCTCTTACTTTTCTATGTAAGTTCTGATATCATGATAATAGTTTGATCATTAAATATCTCGATTATCAAGATAAATTCGATTCTATAGGGAGGACTGTCAGTTGTCAACAAGAAATTCCAGAAGTGAGTTGGAAAAGACCGCTGTTCAGATTTTTCGAAAATTGGGCACCAGAACGGTTCTGTTTCATCAGGCAGCCGCTCATGCTCTCGGTCTGTTTCCCACCGATTTGAAATCAGCTGACATTTTAAATGAAGCGGGACCGATGACGGCCGGAGAGCTTGGGAAAAAGACAGGCCTCAGCACAGGTTCAGTCACAGCGCTTGTTGACCGGCTTGAAAAAGCGGGGTATGTGGCTCGTGAAAAGGACCCGAACGACCGCAGAAGAGTCATGATCGTCCCATTGACCGCTTCAAAAAAACATATAAAGGATTTATTCCATTCTCTTTCCGAGTCAACGATGGATTTGTGCCGCGAGTATACGGAAGAGGAACTGGAGCTCATTTTCAGTTTCGTAGACAAAGCGTCCGATATAATGGAGAAAGAGCTTGAACGTTTGAAACAGTAAGCGAAATTGTGCATAGCTTGGCCCGTTCCCGAATAAATTGTACAAGTTAAGTTAGAGAAGGGAGTACGGGCCGGTGAACATTTTTTTGAGCTATATTGTGCTGGGACTGTCCTTGTCTGCGCCTGTGGGACCTGTGAATGCGGCGCAAATAGACAAAGGAATTAAAAACGGTTTTTGGCATGCGTGGATTTTTGGTTTAGGCGCCATGACAGCGGACGGACTGTACATGCTGTTTATCTATTTCGGGCTGTCGCAGTTTTTGACCGCTCCATTCGTGAAAACGTTTTTGTGGCTCTTCGGCTTTTTTGTTCTGACCTATACCGGAATTGAGACGCTGAAAAATGTCAGGGAACCAATGGATGTGCGCAGCTCGCGGGGAAAGCCGTCATTCCGGAAAACGTTCGCTTCAGGTTTTCTCATTTCACTGTCAAATCCATTGAGCATCCTTTTTTGGCTGGGGATTTACGGGAGCATTCTTGCGAAAACAGCGGAGGCCTACAATATGAATCAGCTTCTCATCTATAGCTCCGGCATCATGATCGGCATTTTAATCTGGGATTTTTGCATGGCGATTACCGCCAGTATGTTCAGAAACCTGCTTCATGAAAAGCTATTGAGAGGATTGACCGGAATCGCCGGTGTATCTCTCCTTGTGTTTGGGTTTTACTTCGGCTATCAGGGCATCAAACAGTTATTGGGCTGATTCATGAAGGACAGTCACCCGCCGCCTCCCGTTTTAATATAGTATCCAGATGATACTGGAGGTGGATCAATGGTGAATGGGATTTACACCAAAAGTTTTCTGGAACGTAATCAAGCTGAGCTCCCGGAATGGCAAAGAATCGCTTTTGAGCTTTTGGCAGAAACGCTGGCTGATGACGCGGATACGTTTCCGTGCATTCCCGGACGCCAGGCGTTTCTGACTGACCAGCTGCGCATTGCTTTTGCCGGAGATCCGCGGGAAAACCGCACAGCGGAGGAACTGGCTCCGTTGCTAGCGGAGTACGGCAAGATATCGCGGGACACTGGAAAATACGCATCCCTCGTTGTATTGTTTGATACGCCGGAAGATTTGGCTGAGCACTATTCGATTGAAGCGTATGAAGAGCTGTTTTGGCGTTTTTTAAATAGACTGAGCGAACAAGACGAAAAAGAGTGGCCGGAAGATATTCCGGCCGATCCTGAGCATTATAAATGGGAGTTTTGTTTTGCCGGCGAGCCGTACTTTATTCTTTGCGCAACACCGGGGCACGAGGCGAGAAGAAGCCGGAGCTTTCCTTTTTTTATGATCACGTTTCAGCCGAGATGGGTGTTTGAAGAGTTAAATGGCTCAACCGCTTTTGGCCGCAACATGAGCAGACTGATCCGCTCCCGGTTAAAGGCATACGATCACACTCCGATTCACCCTGAATTAGGCTGGTACGGAGGAAAGGATAACCGTGAATGGAAGCAGTATTTCCTCCGTGATGACGAAAAACAGGTATCGAAGTGCCCGTTTTCTTATTTAAAGAACATGTTCAACAAAATGAAATAAATCAAGAGCTGGCAGGGCGGTCTTTGTGACCCTGCTTTTTTTGATAGATCATGGTTACGACGGCAATGATCGCGAGGAAACCTATGCTCACAAAAAAACCGGGCCGGCTTGATTTTTCAAACAATGTGCCGGACACTGCCGCCGCAATCAGAATCACCGCTAAATAAATTTGCGTTTTCCCTATGCCTTTGGGATCGGTCAGCTTTTTGCTGGAGAACAGGATAAACAGCCAAGTGTATAAAAGCATAAGCCCGGCTGCTGTCGTCATGTGCTCATAAATGTTTTTCGGCAGCACTAAAGACAGAATGATGGATAAAACAAGCCCGGCAAACGTCAGCCCCAGGGCCGGCCAGCAAATTTTTTTGCCTTCCTTTAAGGTGAAGCATTTCGGCGCGTCACCGTCATCTGCCATCGTACAAAGCAATGTCGTAACCGCGAAAAGCGAAGCGACAAGGGTCGAGAACCCGGCGATAATGAAAATCCCGTTAAAAATATCGAGGATAATCTCAAGGTTATGTCCCTTTAACGACGTAATGAACGGGCTGTCCTCTTCTGTAAACGTGCGTAACGGAACCAAAAGCAAAGCCAGCCCGATTGAAATGATATAAACAATCGCCAGTGTCGACAGCATCAGTTTCCCTGATTTAGACGCTTCTTCAGGTTTTTTTAAGTGAACCGCCATCAGCCCCATGACTTCAATTCCGCCAAAGGCGTAAAACGCGTAGATTAAACCTGTCCACAGTCCCATGGCGCCGTATGGGAAAAACTCATTCACCTTGTTTGGAACCTGTACATCAGGCTTTCCGCCGGACAAGATGCCGCATAATGCCAGAATGGCAATCACAATAAACATAAAAATAGCGGCTGTTTTGATGACTGCCAGCACGTTTTCTGTTTTTTCAAAAACGGACAGCCCGGTGAAAATAATGAGAAGCCCGAGTACCGCGTAGATTGAAGCAAACACCCATAACGGCACTTGAGGAAACCAATGCTTCGTAAATAGCGAAATGGCTGTCAATTGGCTTCCGGTAATCAGCATTTCTGATGACCAGTACACCCAGCCGTTGCTGAAGCCTGCCCATTTGCCAAACGCTTTTCGCGCATACGCACAAAACGAGCCTTTTTCAGGCTGTTTCGCCGACAGCTTGGCGAGCTGTTCGAAGACAAAATAAGTGCCGATCCCCGCGATAAGAAATGAGAGGAGAACGGAAAAACCGCTTTTTACAATTGCGATGCTGGACCCGAGAAAAAATCCTGTTCCGATCGTGCAGCCGACTCCGATCAGTGACAGCTGCCACCAAGCCAAATTCCCTTTTTGCTGGTCTTTTTTAGTTTGACTCATAATCATTTCAACCCCTTTTATCTAAGGTTAGATTGCGACCCGCCCGAAGCTTATATACATCGGATTTTTGCCTCTTTTTACATGGAGAAGGCGGTGAACGCCCATACTAATGAAAAAAGGAGCGAATCAATGACACAGCAATATATCGTAGAGCCGAAGAAAGGGCTTGGGCTGAAGCTGAAAAAGGGGCAGATTTTAAAGGTGGTTGATGTAGAAGGACAGCAGGTGGCTGATTTTGTCGCGTACCATGCCAAGGATTTTTATGAGCATCTTGATCAGGGAGCGACGATTGATGCCAATCATTCCATAAACGTAAAGGTGAATGACCATATTTACTCCAATTTATACAAACCGATGCTGACGCTGATTGAGGATACGGTCGGCAAGCATGATCTGCTGCTTCCCGCCTGCCGTCCTGACATGAACAGGCTGTTATACGGCAAGAAAAAGGATGAGTTTCAGGATACGTGCTATGACAATATGAACCGTGCGCTTGAACAGTTTGGCGTGCCTAAGCCACACATGCATTACCCGTTTGCGATTTTTATGAATACGGTTCTTGATGATAAAGGGAACCTGTCTGTGGAAACGCCGCTGTCGAATGCCGGGGATTATATAAGGCTGCGGGCGGAAATGGATTTAATTGTCGCGTTTTCTTCCTGCCCGATTGAAAAAGGAAAGTGCAATGGTGATAGTGTCACGTCTATACGCGTGGAAGTCAGCTGATCTCTCTTGTTCACTGTAAATGAAGACCTGTGCTATATTTAATAGGGATACATAATTGTCATGATTCATTTTCATTAATTTGGGGAAATGATCAAATAAGGAACAGCGAAATTGTACAGGAGGAATGATTGGGATGAGCATGCAGGAAAAGATTATGCGTGAATTACATGTGAAGCCCTCAATTGATCCAAAGCAAGAAATTGAGGACCGAATCCATTTTTTAAAACAATATGTAAAGAAAACCGGCGCTAAAGGTTTTGTATTGGGAATCAGCGGCGGACAGGATTCAACTCTTGCGGGGCGCCTTGCCCAGCTTGCGGTGGAAAGCATTCGCGAGGAGGGCGGAGACGCTCAATTTATCGCAGTCCGTCTTCCGCATGGCACACAGCAGGATGAAGAAGATGCCCAGCTTGCTTTAAAGTTTATCAAGCCGGATAAATCATGGAAGTTTGACATTAAGTCGACAGTCAGCGCGTTTTCTGATCAGTATCAGCAAGAAACGGGTGAGCAGCTGACTGACTTTAATAAAGGAAACGTAAAGGCGAGAACAAGAATGATCGCCCAATACGCGATCGGCGGCCAAGAAGGCCTTCTTGTCATTGGCACTGACCACGCAGCCGAGGCTGTCACTGGTTTCTTTACGAAATACGGTGACGGCGGAGCCGACCTCCTGCCGCTGACTGGATTGACGAAGCGCCAGGGAAGAACCCTGCTGAAAGAGCTGGGTGCACCGGAACGCTTATACTTAAAAGAACCAACTGCCGATCTGCTCGACGAAAAACCGCAGCAGGCGGATGAAACAGAGCTAGGCATCTCTTACGAGGAGATTGATGATTACCTCGAAGGAAAAGAAGTATCAGCGAAAGTGTCGGAAGCACTGGAAAAACGCTACAGCATAACTGAGCATAAACGTCAGGTTCCGGCTTCTATGTTTGATGACTGGTGGAAATAGGATAAAGAAAGCCCGCTCGCAGAGCGGGCTTTTGTCATGTGCGGGATCTTTATTTGATGCGGATATGATTCAGCTTTACCATCAATCTGTCGGTGAACCTTCGAAGGCTGCCTCTCGTATCAGGCTCTAATGTAAGCTTGGCTTTCGCGGCAATGGTTTCTGCCGCAGCCTGAATCGACATGTTGTCTGTTTGGAGGTGATCCGCAAAGACTGGTGATGACAATCCTTCCATGCAGCGGTCGATTTGTTTGGCGGCCCATGAGTTTTTTCCTTCTGCTCTTGTGCGCAGCCGTTTTAACAAGGTTTCCTTTGAAGCCATTAGTGTAAAGTGGTGAACCGTCTGACCGTCATGTCTAAGCCTGCCGATGATCTCATTAAAGTATTCAGGCTGTACAATCGTCATAGGCACAATGATGATGCCGCGGTATGTACCGGTCAGGGAGGCAAGCAAGCTGTAATTGAACGCCCTCCATAAGGAATAGCTTTGAAAATCGTTCTCCGCGATCTCCGGCGGTATCATGGAGCGCAGCGCAAAACCCATCTTCTCAGGATCATACACATAAGATGCTTTCAGCCTTCTGTGCAGTTCGAAGGCTGTTTGTGTTTTTCCGGAACCGAAAGCTCCGTTTATCCAAATGATCATCTCCATTTCTCCCTTCTTAATTATGATACAAAAAAAGACCCTTCGATCGAAGAGTCAGCAGGAACAACAATAGAAGATGTGGGATTGAAAGGGTTTAATGCTTTTTTGCGTCGAAGTATTAAAATATCAGCGAAATTGTTGTACAATGAATGTCATTCAGGCAAAAACGTCTGAACGGAAAAGGCCGGGCAAGCCGGTATCTATATAAATATTCGCAAAATAAGCATATAATGAATATAAAATTTCATTCCTTAGGAGGATTTCGCCGAAGATGAACGCTAAACGAGCCATCCCAGTAAGAGAAAGAAATATCGTCCTGATCGGATTCATGGGTGTAGGAAAAACGACAATCGGCCAATTGGTCGCTAAGAAATTATATAGAGATTTTATCGATATTGACCAAGAGATCGAAAAAGACTTCAACATGTCGATCCCTGAGATGTTTGAGGAAAAGGGAGAAGACTTTTTCCGGAAAACGGAGAAGGAATATATTTTAGATATCTGCCATCATAAACGATTCAAAATCGTATCTCTGGGCGGCGGGTCTTTTAAACAAGAGGAAATCAGAAAGTGCTGTCTGGAAAACTGTCTCGTACTCCATCTGGACCTGTCATGGGAGAACTGGAAGCAGCGCGCGGATTTATTGATCGAGAACCGCCCTGTGCTGCATAACCGTTCAATGGATGAAATGGAACAGCTGTTTAACGAAAGAAAAGTCATTTACGACAAACACAATTCAAAAGTGGCGACAGACAACCTTTCTCCGGAAGAGGTCGCCGATTACATTGTAGAGACATTAAAAATCGGCTGGGATCTTTATCAGCCAATGTGAAAAGCCGTGCGGTGCACGGCTTTTTTTATCGTTTTATTCCTTGTATCAAAATCGCTTTTAAGCAAAAGGAGTCGGGCTGTCCGTTTTGATTCCATTTGAAGCAGAACGTATCACGTGCTTCTTCTGATGCCTGATGTAAATGGCTGATAATCTGTTTTTCCCGATCGGCGGGGGTTCCGCCCCGTTTGATCCAGCTTTCGTATTGAATCGGCAAATTCCACTTTTGGATGTCTTGATAGTCTATCTGATTGGCCGAGAACATCGTCTGCCATTCTGATAATGAGTTTTCCCGAACGTGGGAAGGGTCTCGGAGCCGGTTCAGGTGATTGACAAACTCATCAAGAGCGCGGTCTTCAGGCGCGTAATGATCGACCAAGAGGAAACGTCCGTCCTTTTTCAGCACGCGTGCAACTTCGCTGACGGCTTTACGGACATCTGAAAAATGGTGGGCAGCATATCGGCAGGTAATGATATCAAATGATTCGTCAGGGAAGGGGAGTGATTCTGCCGTTCCTTGCTGAAAGCGTACGTTTCCCGCTCCTTTTTCCTGCGCAAAGGAGGACGCAACCTCTACCATCTCTTTTGTCGCATCAACGCCGACGCACTCCTGTACATATGGAGAAAATGCCAGCGCCGTATGGCCGGCGCCCGCTCCGATATCCAGCACCCGCTGCTCCGCCCGGCAATCCGCCGTTTTGATCATCAGCCCCAAATCCTCTCCCTCGGCAAAAACCTTCTCATCCCGGTACATCTCGGCGTTTTGTGAAAACGGTGTTTCATTTGTCATGTGAACCAGCCCCTTCTTTAGTAAATGATGATATGGATTATGTTAGCAATTTCTGTTATGATTCGTCCAAGATATAAAAATGATAAAAACGATAGGTTCAACCTATGGAGGATGACATGGATATTAAAGTGATGGAATACGCGGCTGAAATCGCCCGGCGCCAAAGCTTTACAAAGGCGGCAGAGCATCTTCATATCGCTCAGCCATCTCTCAGCCAGCAAATCAAAAAGCTTGAGAATGAACTGGGGCTTCCCCTTTTTCACAGATCCCACGGCTCTGTTACGCTGACACCGCACGGCAGGCGTTTCATTGAAAAAGCCGAGGACATCATTCGTTCCAGAGATGACTTGCTCAGGGAGATGCAGGAACGATCACAGGGGATCGGGCACAAGCTTTCGATTGGGATTCCCGCAGTGACGGGGAGATATATCTTTCCGCCTCTGCTGAAACAGTTTTTGGCGCGCTATCCCCATGTGGAGGTTCAGCTTGTTGAAAAAGATCCGGTTTCTTTAGAGGAGATGACGGCAAAGGGGGAGGTTGACCTTTCTGTTTTATCCTTGCCGATCGAGGATGAACGGCTCGCCATTACACCGTTGCTCACGGAACCGATTGTTCTCGCAGTGCCGAAGGAAAAACAAAGGTGGATGCCGCCGGAAATGGTCGCGCTGATTGAGAAAGCGCTGGAAGGTGAGGAGGGCCGACAGCCGTGTGTGCCGCTTGACATGGTAAGGCATGTGCCATTTATTCTGTTAAAAGAAGGGTACGGGTTTCGCCGAACCGTTCTTGATCTCTGTGCCGAGAGCGGATTTAAGCCGAATGCTGCCTTTAAGACAAGCCATATTGAAACCGCCCAATCCCTTGTGGCCAATGGATTAGGTGTGACAATGGCGCCGAATATGGTCAGAAGGGATAAAGATCCTGGTGTAATCTATTTATCTATTCAATCCGCGCCATCACGAACCCTCGTCTTTGTCTTTCTAAAGAACCGTTATATCAGTCTGACAGCTCAGGCCTTTATTGAGCTAAGCAGGGAAAGTCTTAAACAAACGTTTGATGAAGGCAGTCTGGAAAGCAAATGTGAAAATATTTAGAAAATAGGTTCCGGACGTGGTAGTATAGGAATACAAACTAAATCTTATAAAACAAAGGAGAATAATCGGAAATGCAACTATTCGATCTGCCGCTCAACCAATTGCAAACGTATAAGCCTGAAAAAACAGCACCGAAAGATTTTGCTGAGTTCTGGAAGTCGTCTTTAGACGAACTTGCGAAAGTCCAAGCAGCACCAGATTTACAGCCGGTTGATTATCCTGCTGACGGAGTAAAGGTGTACCGCCTCACATATAAAAGTTTCGGAGACGCCCGCATTGCCGGATGGTACGCGGTGCCTGACAAGGAAGGCCCGCATCCGGCGATTGTCAAATATCACGGTTACAACGCAAGCTATGACGGTGAGATTCATGAAATGGTGAACTGGGCGCTCCACGGGTACGCCGCATTCGGAATGCTTGTCCGCGGCCAGCAAAGCAGCGAGGATACGAGTATTTCTCCGCACGGCCACGCTTTGGGCTGGATGACGAAAGGCATTCTTGATAAAGATACATACTATTACCGAGGTGTTTATTTGGATGCCGTCCGCGCGCTTGAAGTGATCAGCAGCTTTGACGAAGTCGACGAAACAAGAATCGGTGTGACAGGCGGAAGCCAAGGCGGAGGCTTAACCATTGCCGCAGCGGCTCTGTCAGACATTCCGAAAGCCGCGGTTGCCGATTATCCTTACTTAAGCAACTTTGAACGGGCCATTGATGTGGCGCTTGAACAGCCGTACCTTGAAATCAATTCCTTCTTCAGAAGAAATGGCAGCCCGGAAACGGAAGAACAGGCGATGAAGACACTTTCATATTTCGATATTATGAATCTCGCCGACCGAGTGAAGGTGCCTGTTCTCATGTCGATCGGCCTGATTGACAAGGTCACGCCGCCGTCCACCGTGTTTGCCGCATACAATCACTTGGAGACAGAGAAAGAGCTGAAGGTGTACCGCTACTTCGGGCATGAGTATATCCCTGCCTTTCAAACGGAAAAACTTGCTTTCTTTAAGCAGCATCTTAAAGGCTGATAAACGTGAAAAGCCGCCGCGATTCATCAGGCGGTTTTTTTCTGCAAACTGCCGGAATGAGAACAGACTGGAGACGAATAGATATGAAACAAAGAATCATTGATGAATTAAAACGAATCGAGCAGTCATACGGAGTCAAAATCGTATATGCCGTTGAGTCAGGAAGCCGCGCATGGGGATTCCCGTCGCAGGATAGTGATTACGATGTCCGCTTTATTTATGTGCCGAAAAAGGAGTGGTATTTTTCAATTGAGCAGGAGCGGGATGTCATTGAGGAACCGATTCACGATTTGCTGGATATCAGCGGCTGGGAGCTGAGAAAGACGCTGCGCCTCTTCAAAAAGTCAAACCCGCCGCTTCTTGAATGGCTGTCCTCTGACATTGTGTATTACGAAGCATTTACGACAGCAGAGCAGCTGAGGAAACTGCGGACGGAGGCATTTAAGCCTGAAGCAAGCGTGTATCACTACATCAACATGGCGAGAAGGAACGTCAAGGATTACCTTCAAGGGCAAGAGGTCAAAATCAAAAAGTATTTCTACGTGCTTCGGCCTATTTTGGCTTGCAAATGGATTGAAAAGCACGGAACGATTCCGCCTATGGACTTTACGGTTTTGATGAATGAACTTGTTACTGACCCTGAGCTGAAGGCGGAAATGGAAACCTTGCTTGAACGGAAAAAAAGAGGCGAAGAGCTTGATCTTGAAGCAAGAATTCATGTCATCCACGAATTCATTGAAACGGAAATCGAAAGAATCATGGAAGCGGCAAAAACGCTGAAAGCAGAACAAAAGGATATGACGCCTGAATTGAATCGTTTGCTTTTGAATACGGTTGAGGAAGTGTGGAAGGATGGAGGAAGCTGATGTTTTTTGTCGCTTCCTTTTCCCTTTTATTCGACAGAATGTCCCCCGACTTTCTAACTATCTGATTGTGGCAAACCCACAAAAATTATCAGAATCTTTGTATTTTGAGAATATTGTGAACGAAGGTTTTGTCCATTTACAATAAACTCATACAAATACTTCTTAGATTGCGGGGTGTTGAGGTTGGAAGTGATCACAAGAGATTTTTTCTTATTTTTATCCAAAAGCGGCTTTCTCAATAAAATGGCGAAGAACTGGGGAAGCCGGGTAGCAGCGGGTAAAATTATCGGCGGGAATGATTTTAACAGTTCAATCCCGACCATTCGACAGCTTAACAGCCAAGGCTTGTCCGTTACTGTCGATCATTTAGGCGAGTTTGTGAACAGCGCCGAGGTCGCGCGGGAGCGTACGGAAGAGTGCATTCAAACCATTGCGACCATTGCGGATCAGCAGCTGAACTCACACGTTTCTTTAAAAATGACGTCTCTAGGTCTGGATATAGATATGGATCTGGTGTATGAAAATATGACGAAAATCCTTCAGACGGCCGAGAAGCATAAAATCATGGTCACCATTGACATGGAAGATGAAGTCAGATGCCAGAAAACGCTTGATATTTTCAAAGATTTCAGAAAGAAATACGAGCATGTGAGCACAGTGCTGCAAGCCTATCTGTACCGGACGGAAAAGGACATTGACGATTTGGATTCTTTACATCCGTTCCTCCGCCTTGTAAAAGGAGCTTATAAAGAATCAGAAAAAGTAGCTTTCCCGGAGAAAAGCGATGTCGATGAGAATTACAAAAAAATCATCCGAAAGCAGCTTTTAAACGGTCACTACACAGCGATTGCCACACATGACGACAAAATGCTCGACTATACAAAGCAGCTTGCCAAGGAAAATGGCATTGCCAAAGACAAGTTTGAATTTCAAATGCTGTACGGCATGCGGTCGCAAACCCAGCTCAACCTCGTAAAAGAAGGTTATAACATGAGAGTCTACCTGCCATACGGCGAAGATTGGTACGGCTACTTTATGAGACGCCTTGCAGAACGTCCGTCAAACATTGCATTTGCTTTCAAAGGAATGACAAAGAAGTAAAAAAGGAGAGATTATCATGACAACACCTTACAAACACGAGCCATTCACAAATTTCCAAGATCAAAACAACGTGGAAGCGTTTAAAAAAGCGCTTGCGACAGTAAGCGAATATTTAGGAAAAGACTATCCGCTTGTCATTAACGGCGAGAGAGTGGAAACAGAAGCGAAAATCGTTTCGATCAACCCGGCTGATAAAGAAGAAGTCGTCGGCAGAGTGTCAAAAGCTACTCAAGAGCACGCTGAACAAGCGATTGAAGCGGCTGCGAAAGCATTCGAAGAGTGGAGATACACGTCTCCTGAAGAAAGAGCGGCTGTCCTGTTCCGCGCTGCTGCCAAAGTCCGCAGAAGAAAACATGAATTCTCCGCTTTGCTTGTAAAAGAAGCAGGGAAGCCTTGGAACGAGGCGGATGCTGATACGGCTGAAGCAATCGACTTCATGGAGTACTATGCGCGCCAAATGATCGAACTGGCAAAAGGCAAACCGGTCAACAGCCGTGAAGGCGAGAAAAACCAATATGTGTACACGCCGACTGGTGTAACAGTCGTCATTCCTCCTTGGAACTTCTTGTTCGCGATCATGGCGGGAACAACAGTGGCGCCGATCGTTACTGGAAACACAGTCGTTCTAAAACCTGCCAGCGCTACACCTGTTATCGCGGCGAAATTTGTTGAGGTGCTTGAAGAGTCCGGTCTGCCGAAAGGTGTAGTCAACTTTGTTCCCGGCAGCGGAGCGGAAGTCGGCGACTATCTTGTTGACCATCCAAAAACTAGCCTGATCACATTTACGGGATCAAGAGAAGTTGGTACGAGAATATTCGAACGCGCGGCGAAAGTTCAGCCAGGCCAGCAGCACTTAAAGCGTGTCATCGCTGAAATGGGCGGTAAAGATACGGTTGTTGTCGATGAGGACGCGGACATTGAATTGGCGGCTCAATCCATCTTTACATCAGCATTCGGCTTCGCGGGACAAAAATGTTCTGCAGGTTCACGTGCAGTAGTCCATGAAAAAGTGTATGATCAAGTATTAGAGCGTGTCATTGAAATTACGGAATCAAAAGTAACAGCAAAACCTGACAGTGCGGATGTTTATATGGGACCTGTCATTGACCAAGGTTCTTATGATAAAATTATGAGCTATATTGAGATCGGAAAACAGGAAGGCCGTTTAGTAAGCGGGGGTACTGGTGACGATTCGAAAGGATACTTCATCAAACCGACGATCTTCGCTGACCTTGATCCGAAAGCTAGACTCATGCAGGAAGAAATTTTCGGACCTGTCGTAGCATTTTCTAAAGTGTCAAACTTTGATGAAGCTTTAGAAGTGGCAAACAATACTGAATACGGTCTGACAGGCGCGGTGATCACAAACAACCGCAAGCACATCGAGCGTGCGAAACAGGAATTCCATGTTGGAAACCTGTACTTCAACCGCAACTGTACAGGCGCTATCGTCGGCTACCATCCGTTCGGAGGATTCAAAATGTCCGGAACGGATTCGAAAGCGGGCGGGCCGGATTACTTGGCATTGCATATGCAGGCTAAAACAATCAGTGAAATGTTCTAAAGCGGGACTAAATGGGCATCCTCCCTGCGGGGATGTCCATTTCATCCATATACCATAAAAAAGAGGAGGAAGTGCCATAGAAAACACACAGCTGATTATTTCAATTTGTATTTATATGGCGGGGATGCTGCTGATCGGCTACTTTGCTTACAAGCGCACGTCAAATCTGACGGATTACATGCTTGGAGGACGCTCTTTGGGTCCGGCGGTAACCGCTCTCAGTGCCGGTGCTGCCGATATGAGCGGCTGGCTGCTGATGGGGCTCCCGGGAGCCATGTTTTCAACAGGTCTGAGCGGTATTTGGATTGTGTTCGGACTTTGCCTTGGAGCATGGGCGAACTGGCTCTACGTTGCGCCTCGGCTGAGAACCTATACTGAACAAGCTGGGAATTCAATCACCATTCCCGGGTTCCTGGAAAATCGCTTTGGAGATCAAACAAAGCTTCTCAGACTGTTTTCAGGAATTGTGATTTTAGTCTTCTTCACATTTTATGTTTCGTCTGGAATGGTATCAGGCGGCGTCTTATTCAACAGTATTTTGGGGATGGATTATCATACAGGCTTATGGGTTGTAACTGGTGTTGTTGTGGTATATACCTTGTTTGGCGGCTTTTTGGCTGTCAGCTGGACAGATTTTGTTCAAGGGATCATTATGTTTGCCGCACTCATTCTTGTGCCGATCGTTACGTTTTTTCACACGGGAGGGGCAAGTGAAACAGTTACTGAAATCCGCTCTGTTGATCCAGATATGTTTAATATTTTCAAAGGAACAAGCGTTCTTGGCATTATTTCTTTGTTTGCCTGGGGTTTAGGCTACTTTGGCCAGCCGCATATCATTGTGCGTTTTATGGCGATCACGTCTGTCAAAGAGATCAAGAGAGCGCGCAGAATCGGAATGGGCTGGATGATTTTGTCGGCAGTCGGCGCTGTGCTGACCGGTTTGGGCGGAATCGCTTATTACCATCAGCGTGGCATGACACTGAAGGACCCTGAGACGATTTTTATTCAGTTAGGGAATATCTTGTTCCATCCGATTATCACAGGTTTTCTGATTTCAGCTATTTTGGCCGCGATTATGAGTACAATTTCTTCCCAACTGCTTGTGACATCAAGCTCTCTGGTAGAAGATTTGTATAAGTCGATGTTCAGACGCTCAGCTTCTGATAAAGAGCTGGTGTTTTTGGGCCGTATGGCTGTTCTGGCTGTTTCAATCATCGCGTTACTGCTGGCTTGGGAGAAAAACAATACAATCCTTGGATTGGTCAGCTACGCGTGGGCGGGCTTCGGTGCATCATTCGGACCGGTTGTACTGCTCAGTCTGTTTTGGAAACGAATGACCAAATGGGGGGCACTCGCCGGCATGATTGTGGGAGCAGCAACTGTAATCATTTGGGCGAATGCCGGTCTTTCGGATTTTCTGTATGAAATGATACCTGGTTTTGCTGCGAGTCTATTATCTGTCTTTATTGTCAGCGTATTGACGCAGGCTCCGTCACAAGCTGTCGCAGATCAGTTTAAAGACTACCAAGATACAATGTCACAATAAAGATTGAAAGGAGGAGGAAGGGGTTGTCCCTTTTTCCTCTTTTCTCCTTTTAGGCGGCTGTTTTTTTCTTTTGGAAACAAACGTATGTTTTTCTATACAAATAGACCCCGTATGGATATGATTAAAGTAAAAAAAGTATAGGAGAAAAAGGTATGGAAGAGCTTTTAGAGAGAGTTTTTTCATTTTCAGATGTTGATAAGCTGATTGATTTTATCAGCTATGAACTGCAAAAACCAGTGATACTGGAAAGCGCGGATTTCTTTTTGTTAGCCTATAATTCTTACTATATTAACCATTTTGATTCTGCCAATCAGCAGACTATTTTCTCAAAAAAATGTCCGGTCCAGATTTTTGAGAGATTTTTGAAGGACGGAATCATTGAAAAACTGAAAACAGAACCTGAGCCTTTTCGCGTCAATAAAATTGAAAGCATCGGGTTAAACCAGAGGGTAGTCGTGAGTGCGAAGCACAAAGGGGAAGTCATGGGCTACATCTGGATTCAGGAGCTGGATCAAAATCTGACGGAAGAAGAGCTCGACTTTTTGTATGAGACGTCCTTCCATGTCGGAAAAATCATTTATAAAACGAACAAGCTGAAACAGGAAAAGGAAGAAAAAGCGGAAGATCTCATTAAACGGGCGATCTATCAGCAATTCATCTCGGAGAAGGAACTCAGACGGGAAGCCGAAAGGATCAACACCGTGCTGCCTTCCATGTTTTCAGTAGTCATCCTGCACGCCGCGAATGGGGATGGGGAAGCGGTTGAGGATCTAAAGGAAAATATCAGGTCGTACCTGAATTTACGGGATAAAGTCAGTCATGTCTTAACGATCGAATCAAATATTGTCATCGTCGTAGCGAGTTTTTCCCAAAAAAGCTCCGTCTCCTCGGCAGCTTCTGAATTTATTAATAAGCTGTTAACACATTTTCACTTTCAAAAAATACCTACCCCTATTTATATCGGTATCGGAAACGAATATGATCATCTTTTAAAACTCGGCAAGAGCTATAAAGAAGCACTTGAAGTCATCAAAGCCGCAGAAATCACCGGCAATCAGGAAAACATTCCATATGAATATGCCAAACTCGGCATTTACCGCTATTTAGAAAGCATTGAACAGAAAAATGAACTTTTAGAATACGAGAATAAGGATTTGGCTTTATTAAAAGCGAAAGACCAAGAAAGCAGCACCGAGCTTTTGAAAACGCTGGAAGTCTATCTCCTCAACAACTGCAAAACAAAACCAGCAGCTGAACAGCTGTTTATTCACCAAAATACATTGAATTACCGCATTAAGCAGATTACTGAAATGACGTCGATCGATTTAAGTGATTTTAGGACACGCTGCCAGCTCTATCTTGATTTGATGCTGATGAAAAAGAAATAAAAAAAGAAACCAGTACTTGTACTGGTTTCGCCTTCATTTAAAATCCTCTGTAAACGTACGGGTCATCAGGCTTTTTAATGGTTTTCCAGTCAGTCACTTTCACAACAGGGAGCGTTGATTTGAAAGGCTGGTAATATTCTGAGGCCAGGGTGCCCTTAATCTGAACCCACTCATCGTCCTTGATGTTCATGTCTTTCGGAAACTCCACAAGCATCCCGTAAACGCCGGAATCAGCGATACAGTGAATGATGCCAAACCTCAACACGAACAGCTGGTTTTTGTTAATCGCGTTTCCTTTATACGCAAATCCATGAAATTCAATCGTCCGTCCGAGAAATTCACCAGGATAGTTATATATCGTTTCCATTCCTTTTAGGAAATCATCATCGGTCAGGGAAATCTCTTTCTTGCTGGAATACTTATTAAACAGCTGTTTCATCTGTTTGTCATAGCTGTCTTGCGCGTAATAAAGACTCGCATCAGGCCGCAAATACTGTGTTTGGGAGTAATGATCCCCGCTCTCCATCGCCTTAAACGAGAACCCTTTTGTTTTAACAATGGATGAGTCAAGCGTCGCAATCGGGAAGAAGATGCCCGACACCAAAGGAAAAAGAAACACAAGATAAATCACATAACGCTGATAAAATGGCTTGTTTTGTTCATGGTCATGTTCGTGATCATGGCCGCACCCGCAATCATGATCGTGGTGATGCCCGCCTTTTTCAGGCGACCTGATAAATACATACGCTTGAACGGCTGTCAGAATGGCCAGCAGGAAGATCGCAATAAAGGAAAGATAGGCGTATTTCATATTGATATATTTTGTTAGATTTCCTGAGGTATGCAGGTGATAAAAGAAAAACGTAAACCCCATCAGCACCAATAAACGAAACATCCAATCACCCCTTTACCAGTAGTGATCCCGCTAAGACGAGCACGACAATGTACGTAATCAGCAGGCAAACAAATCGTTTTTTGAAGGCCGCAAGCATCATCAATAGATTCTTAATATCCACCATCGCGCCAAAGACGAGAAACGCGATTAAGGATCCTAATGAAAATGTGCTGCTGAAGGAAGACGCGATGAACGCATCGACTTCCGAACAAAGCGACAAGACAAACGCCAGACCCATCATCACGAGGGAAGAGGATACATCATTCTGCCCGATCGCAAGCAGAGTGGATGTTTTGACATACGTCTGCATAGCGGCTGCGATAAAGGCGCCGATAATTAAATACTTCCCCACGGAGAAAAATTCATCAATGGCATGGCGCAAGGTCCCGCCCAGCTTTTGAAGCAGAGTGTGGTGATGATGGTGGTGATGCCCGGGTTCATCAGGCTTTAACAGCTGATTATCCTTAAATTGATAGGATAGGATGATCCCAATGATCACCGAAACGGCGAGTGCCAGTCCGCCCCTGTAAAAGACTACGCTCCACCTGTTCCCGAACGCAATAAAAGTAGAAAATAAGACGATAGGATTAATGATAGGCGCGGTCAGCATGAAAGCGACACCCGCGTGCAGGGGAACTCCCTTTAACAGAAGCCGCCTCGTAATCGGGATAATGCCGCATTCGCAGGCGGGAAACAAAACCCCGGCCAGCGCACCGAATAATACGGCGAGAAAACGGTTTTTCGGCATGATTCTTGTAATCATTTCTTCAGAAACAAACATTTGAATGATTCCGGAAAGTATGACGCCAATCAGAATAAAAGGAATGGCTTCTATTAAAATGCTGATAAAAATAGAATTCAGCTGAAGAAAAGATGATTGTGCTGTCACAATAAAACCTCCGCTCATGTTAGCTGCCTCTTATGATACCAGAAAAAGAGGCACCGTTTGTTTGACGGAGGAGGGGGAAGGATTGTTTCACTTTGTTGAGGATTCTAAAAAGCCGAGTAGGATACTGTCTGTTTCAGCAGCTTCTTTTCCGAGCCAAATCAGGTGCCCCCATGAGTGAAGCAAACAGAGGGCGGCGTCATGAATGTGCTCTTTTGCATGATGTGCATGTGACAAGTCGACAAATCCATCATAAACACTTTGCATAATCAGCACGGGACATGAGATGGCCTGCAGTTCTTTCGAAGAGACCGCGGTTGTTTGTGACAAGTCAAGCAGAAATCCTTCACCAGAGCGCTGCCGGCTGTTCATTTTTCGAAAAGCTTCTATGTCGCTTTCATCCATCAAGGACTTGATTCGCTGAAACGGAAGCGTGCTGAATTGCGGGCTCATAGCTCGAAACATCGAACGCGGAAAGGCGTTATTCAAAGAAGAAATCAGCTTCCATATCCACTTTTCCAGCGGCGGACGGAAGAGAATTCTTGCGGCTTTGTATTCCGTGTCTTTGGGGGTGAGCCATTCCTTTGTGACCGCGGATTGCAGGATCAAAGTGTTAACCCTTTCCGGATAATGTGAGGCAAAGCATATGCCGCTCGGCCCTCCTGCTGAGATGGAAATTACATGGACGCGTTCGATTTGTAAATGATCTAATATATTCACATAAAAACGGCAGGCGTCGGCAAGGCTTTTTCCAATCTCTTTTGACGTTCGTCCGTAGCCAGGCCTTGAAGGCGTAATGATGGAATAGCCCTGCTCAATCAGCGCTGTGTACCCGAATTCCTCGTAACAATTTGAATGTCCGCCATGCATGACAAGGATTGGGGTTCCCTTGCCTGTCACAGAATATTCTAGTGTACGTCCTTCGATAGTGATCGTTTCGACTCGTCTTTTCATTTGTTTCTCCCATTTGTTTTTTGCCTATTATAGAGTTTTCAGCAATTGACCACAAGGAGAAGAAATGAATAAACAAAGGCCCTTGAAATATGATATACTTTGTATTGATATTCATTCTCAATTAAAGTTGTTGATATAGATGTGAACGGGAGGCAGGACGGATGGCTGAGAATCGAGAGGTATATGACGTTACGATTATAGGTGGGGGTCCAATTGGGCTGTTTACAGCTTTTTACTGCGGAATGCGGGAGCTGAAAACGAAAGTAATCGAATTTTTGCCGAGGCTCGGAGGGAAGGTGTCTTTATTCTTTCCTGAGAAAATCATTCGCGATATCGGCGGGATACCGGGAATTGCGGGAAAGCAGCTGATCGAGCAGCTGAAGGAGCAGGCGGCGACGTTTGATCCTGATATCATGCTGAATCAGCGTGTGACCGGGTTAGAACGCCTGAATGACGGCACCATTGTATTGACAGGTTCTGAAGGGGAAAAGCACTATACAAGAACTGTGATTTTGGCTTGCGGCATGGGCACGCTTGAGGTCAATGAGTTTGACAGCGAGGATGCAACCCGATACGCGGGCAAAAATCTTCATTATGGGGTGGAGAAGCTTGATTTGTTTAAAGGCAAGCGGGTCGTGATATCAGGCGGCGGAGATACTGCCGTCGATTGGGCTAATGAGCTGGAACCGATTGCGGCGTCTGTGACTGTTGTTCATCGCCGCGAGGAATTCGGCGGAATGGAAAGCAGTGTGACGAAAATGAAGCAATCGTCGGTGCGAGTGCTTACCCCTTATCGTCTGGAGCAGCTGAGCGGCAATGAGGAGCGCATCCAAAAAGTGACGATTTGTCATGCTGAGTCTGGCCAGAGGGAAGAGATAGAGGTTGATGAACTGATCATTAATCATGGCTTCAAAATTGATCTCGGGCCGATGAAGGAGTGGGGGCTGGAGATTGAAGAAGGCAGGGTGAAAGCGGACAGACACATGCGGACGAATCTTCCGGGCGTGTTTGTGGCGGGCGACGCGGCTTTTTATGAAAGTAAGCTGAGATTGATTGCCGGCGGTTTTACGGAAGGCCCGACAGCGGTCAACAGCGCGAAGGCGTATTTGGACCCTAAGGCCGAGAATATGGCGATGTATTCAACTCATCATAAAAAATTGGTGCATAAATAAAACAGCCCTTAAGGAAAGGGCTGCCGCAATCAGCTGTGAAGGAGCTTTTTTTCCGCATGTTGATTGTGGATGTAAGCAAACAATTCATCCTGTTCTTGGACGGCTGTGAATCCATAAGCGCCGGCAGCTGTGTCATCGCCTATGCAGACGATAGGAGGGCGGCTCGCTGACGGTTCCGGCAAAATGCCGATTTGTTCGCCTGTGCTGATCAATTGCTGAACGGACGGCTTGCTCGGGCAAATGATCATGTGCAGCGGAGATTCACTGATGGTTCGCTGAATCATGTGGGTGAACCGGTCATCTATGACGTTTTCATGGGTGATATAAAACGAACAGGACTTCTGCGTTTGCATGTTTTCTACTGCACGGCGGCTTCCGACAACCAGCGTTTTTTCTGAATCAGGCTGTATGGCGGAGACGAAAAAACCCCGTTTTTCAAGCTCCGTTTCCGCATGTTCAGACGCCGCGCTCAGTCGGCCTGTCAGCTGGCGGATATCGACTTTTTTGGAAGCCATCGCTTGGAAAAATTCACAAACCGCACGGCGCGATGTGAAGAAAATGTCTTCAAAGGTGCCGATCTTTCGAAGAATCTCTTCATTGACAGGCATGCGCTCAGTCCGCCATTTCGGCCATTCGATGACATCGGCGCCAAAAGCACGCAGCTCGTCTGCAAGCGGGTCTTTATCTTCGCCATGAGTGACAACCATTAAATGCTGGCCGATAAGAGGTTTGCTTTCAAACCAGCTGTGTGTTTGAAAGTTGACGATATCTCCGATGACGATAATCGCAGGGTTTGTGATCTGGTGTTCCTGCACTTTTTGCTGAATGTTCTCGAGCGATCCTTTCACACTCCGCTGGCGGCCCCACGTGCCCCATTGGATCACAATAACAGGGACGGAAGGCGATTTTCCGTATGCAATGAGCTGCTGGCAAATATAAGACAAATTCTTTACGCCCATGTAAAAGACAAGGGTTTGAACGCTTCGGGCAAGCCCTTCCCAGTCAAGGTTCGGCGTGCCTTTTAATGATTTATCATGCGCTGTAATCATGGCAAAAGACGATGCGAAATCCCGATGCGTGACGGGGATGCCCGCATATAGCGGCGCTGCAATTCCAGAGGTGATGCCCGGCACCATTTCATAGCGAATGCCGTGCTCATGGAGAGCATCTGCTTCCTCGCCGACTCTTCCGAAAACACTCGGATCTCCGCCTTTTAAACGGACGACGGTTAATCCCTTTGATGCTTTTTCAACCAGCAGGGCATTGATGTCTCTTTGTTTCATAAAATGGCGGTCTGGCAGTTTTCCGCAATATATAAACTCGCAGTCCGGTGATGCGAATTCGAGCAGCTTCGGGTTGGCGAGACGGTCATATAAAATCACATCTGCTTCCTCCAGCGCCTGTTTTCCTTTGATGGTGAGCAGCCCTGGATCGCCGGGGCCTGCTCCCACGAAATATACGATTCCGTTCTTCATGATCATGTCATCCTTCCGTCACTGTAAAAAATGAAGGATCACTTGAAAAGTGATCCGGTCTTTTGATCAATATACGAGATAAACATGTTCTCCTTCGATCAGCGTTTCGTATGTCTTGACGCATCCGTGATCAGGC
Organism: Bacillus cabrialesii; assembly: GCF_004124315.2. Lineage (GTDB taxonomy): Bacteria > Bacillota > Bacilli > Bacillales > Bacillaceae > Bacillus > Bacillus cabrialesii. The sequence continues at coordinate 380,018 of NZ_CP096889.1, forward strand.
TCTTGGACGATTCCGTCTTCTAAGGAGATTTTCCAATCGTGCATCGGGCAGAAAACATATTCGCCGCTGACGATGCCTTCTGCCAGGACGCCGCCCTTATGCGGACAGCGGTTTTCGATGGCGCGAATGCTTCCGTTTGAAAGCTTGAAAACCGCGAGCTCCTTATCTTCAATATACACTGTTTTGCCTAATTGTTCAGGCAATTCTTCAATTTTTCCGATCCATACTTTTGTTACGTCTTTGTTCACCATGTCCGTTCCTCCTCAATGTTTGTTATTTGTCATTATGATGTGGTCACGACATTTTCAAATAATTCTTTAGAGGTTTGTTTGTCTTCCAAAAAGCCCTTCCACGGATCCTTGTGGACAGAGAGTGTTTCATTCATTCGGTCGTTCAGCTCCTGCCGCTTTTCCGGATCGTTTAACACGGATTGGACATGGGATAAACCGACGCGCTCAAGCCATGCGGATGTACGCTCCAGATAGTTTGCGGTTTCCCGGTAATATTGCAGGTAAGCGCCTGCGTATTCTAAGACTTCTTCATTTGTTTTCACCTTCATCAGCAAATCACCGGCGCGTAAATGAGTTCCGCCGTTTCCGCCGACATAAAGCTCCCAGCCCCCGTCGATGCCGACAACGCCAAGGTCTTTAATGCCGGATTCCGCACAGTTCCGCGGACAGGCAGACACGGCCATTTTGACTTTATGAGGCGTGTTCAGCCCTTCGAATTTTTTCTCAAGATCAATGCCCAGTGCCATGGAGTCTTGCGTGCCGAAGCGGCAGAATTGCTCGCCTACGCATGTTTTTACTGTCCGGAGTGTCTTTCCGTACGCGTATCCTGACGGCATATCAAGATCTTCCCATACCTTCGGAAGGTCTTCTTTTTTCACGCCGATGAGATCAATCCGCTGGCCGCCTGTCATTTTCACGAGCGGGATCTCATACTTGTCGACAACATCGGCGATCTTGCGCAAATCTGTGGAGTTGGTCACGCCGCCGTACATCCGGGGAACGACTGAGTATGTTCCGTCTTTTTGAATATTGGCGTGCATTCGTTCATTAACAAAGCGGGATGTCCGTTCATCCTCGTATTTGGTTGGATTGATCATGCCTAAGTAGTAGTTCAGAGCCGGACGGCATTTGGAACAGCCTTCTGGCGTTTTCCAGCCGAGCACGTTCATGATTTCTCTTGTATGTGACAGCCCTTTGGCTTTGATTTCTTCTACGACTTCATCTCTCGACAATGTGGTGCAGCCGCAAATCGCTTCTTTTTGCGCTGACGCATCAAAGTCTGATCCGAGCGTATACTGGAGGATTTCTTCTACAAGCGGCTTACAGCCTCCGCATGAACGGGATGCACCGGTGCATGCTTTGATCTCGTCCGTTGACGAGCAGCCCTTTTCCTGTATGGCTTGAATAATGTCACCTTTTGACACGCCGTTGCAGCCGCAGATGATTTCATCGTCGCTCATCGCTGCGGTAATGCTTACGCCGGCTTCTTGGTTGAGAGGCTGTAAGATTGATATTTTAGAGGTTTCAGAGATATCGGCTTCTTTTTGGATCATAGAAAACAGGCGATTGCCCTCGCTGCTGTCGCCGAATAAAACAGCACCGACAATTTGATTGCCCCTCAGAACGATTTTTTTATAGATGCCGTCCTGTTCATCGAATACTTTAATCGCTTTTTTATCCTCTGATTCATCAAAGTCACCGGCAGAGAAGACCTCGACGCCTGATACCTTTAACTGAGTGGAGAGAACGGAGCCTTCGTACGGTTTTGTTTCGATGCCGCACATATGCTTCGCCAGCACTTTTGCCTGTTCATAGAGCGGCGCCACGAGCCCGTAGGCGATTCCCCTGTGCTCTGCGCATTCGCCGACCGCATAAATGTGCGGGATTTCAGTTTGCATATAGTCATTGACAATGATTCCGCGGTTGACCGGAATGCCGCTTTCTGTGCCAAGCTGTGTATTCGGGCGGATGCCGACAGCCATGACGACTAAATCAGCTTCAATGCTTGTGCCGTCTTTAAAACGGAGGCCTTCAACACGGCCTTCACCGACAATTTCTTCGGTTTGCTTTTCAAGTAAAAAGGTCATCCCTTGTTTTTCTAACTCATTTTGCAGCAGGCGCCCCGCCGTTGGATCAAGCTGGCGTTCCATCAGGTATGGGGCGAGGTGGATGACGGATACATCCATGCCGAGATTCAGCAGTCCGCGCGCGGCTTCCAAACCAAGCAGGCCTCCGCCGATGACGGCTGCTTTTTTATATTGTTTTGATGCGGCGAGCATCGTATCTGTATCTTTGATGTCCCGGAAAGCCGTGACGCCTTGTTTGTCTGCGCCCGGAATCGGGAGGATAAAAGGGACAGAGCCTGTCGCCAGAATCAATTCGTCGTATGGTTGGATTCTGTCTGCATCTGTAATGACCGTTTTGTTTTCTGTGTCCACTTTGATGACTGTTTCATTTGTATACAATTGAATATTGTTTTCTTCGTACCAATCCCAATCATTTAACGTAATATCTTTGATGTCGGTATCGCCTTGAAGCACTTTTGATAAAAGGATTCGATTGTAGTTGGGATGCGGTTCGGCACCGAAAATTGTGATCTGAAACTCGTCTTTTGCAACACTCAGTATCTCTTCAATGGCCCTTACCCCGGCCATTCCATTTCCAACAAGAACTAGCTGTTTTTTTCCCATCAGATGATCCGCTCCTTATCAATGTTTTTTTTAGCGTAGCACAGCAAAAAGAAATATTTAAGATACATGTTATAAAATGTAACAAAATATACGAAAAGTTCTAAAAATTTTATGAAAAATTTAAATAGGCCTGATTCGGACGGCACACACCTTAAAACCGGGCATTTTACAGGCTGGGTCTAAGGCTTCGCCGATTAAATCATTCACATTTTGAGCCCCTGCCCAGTGGATGGGAACAAAAACGGTATCTTTTCTGATTTGTTCTGATAATTTGCTGCGGACGGTGATGCTTCCCCGCGGGGATTCTATTTTGACGAGGACACGGTCTTCAATATGGAAGGACGCCGCTGTTTGCGGATGAATTTCCATAAACGATTCAAAATGTCTCGCGGCAAGGGCGGCGCTTTTTCTCGTTTGGACGCCTGTTAAGTAGTGAGACATGACTCGGCCTGTCGTTAAATAAAGCGGATAATCGGCTGTCGGCTTTTCTTTTGGAACTGCCGGTTCGTTTGGTATCACACTCAGAGCCGCTTTTTGATCCGGATGTGCAAATGAGTCCGCAAACAAGCGTCCTGTTCCGGAGTGATCAGGTTCCGGACATGGCCAATGAATGCCGCCTTCGCGTCTGAGCCTGTCATATGTGATGCCTGAATAATCGGCAATTCCGCCTCGGCTCGCTTCTCTCAATTCATTAAAAATTTCCTCTGCTGACGCGTAAGAAAAATAACGGCCTTTCCCGAGAGCGGATGCGATTTCACAAATGATCTGCCAATCATGCTTTGCTTCACCGGGACACGGCCTGCTTGCTTCTCTTAATGTCACGCGGCCTTCGACATTGGTCATGGTGCCCTCATCTTCTAAATAAGAGGAGGCGGGCAAAATCACATCCGCGTATGTCGCAGTCTCAGAAATAAACAAATCGATCGCGACAAAGAATGTCAGTTTTCTTAGAGCTTTTTTCACGAGATTCGCATTTGGGCTGGAAACAGCAGGATTGGAGCACATGAGGAACAGTCCTTTGATGTCGCCGTCATTGATTTTTTCCATCATTTCATAGGCTGAGACACCTTTTCGCGGCAGATCATCCTGATGGATTCCCCACACATTCGCAATATGTGCACGGTGCTGTTCGTTTTCAATAGATCGGTAGCCTGGAAGCTGATCGGCTTTTTGGCCATGCTCTCTTGCGCCTTGCCCGTTGCCTTGTCCGGTGATCGCTCCGTAGCCCGAGTAACGCTTGCCGATCTTTCCAGTGATCAGCACCATGTTTAAGAAGCCTTTCACAGCCGCTGTTCCATCGGTTTGCTGTTCAATCCCGCGAGCTGTAAACAGCATGCCGGATGTTTCCTTGGCAAACTTCACAGCAGCCTTTCGCATGTGCGCCAGCGGGACACTCGTCTGTTCGGCGATATCATTCAGGCCCAATGCGTCAGTATGCCGCTTCAGCTCTTCGAATCCATTTGTTCGTGATCGGATGAAATCCTCGTTTATGAGCTGTTCGTCAATAATGATTTTGACGAGACCGTTGGCAAGGGCGGCGTCTGTGCCGGGTTTAATTTTTAGATGAAGATCGGCGATTTTTGTTGTCGCTGTTTCACGCGGATCAATGGCAATGATGTAGGCTCCGTTTTCCTTCGCTTTTTCAAAATACGGCATAATTGTAGGCTGGCATTCCGCAATATTGGTGCCGGCCAGAATGATCACACGGGTGTGGGGAATGTCTGATAAGGGATTCGTTAAGCCTCTGTCCGCGCCGAAAGTTTGGTTGGCTGCGGTGGCTGCTGCGGACATACAAAGTCTCCCGTTGTAGTCGATGTATTTTGTCTGTAAGCCTACTCGTGCGAACTTCCCTAACAAGTACGCTTCTTCATTCGTAATTGAGGCGCTTCCGTATACACCCATGGCATCATGTCCGTATTCCGCTTGGATCATCGTCACTCGGTCTTTGATGTGATTCAGTGCTTCTTCCCAGGAAACAGGCATAAATTCGCCGTTTTTCTTCACCAGCGGCCGGGTGATGCGGGAGGAGTTCAGGGCATGCTGGTGGGCGTTCATGCCCTTCATGCATAACCGGCCCTGTGTCGTAGGATTATCAATCCCGATCGCTGTGTACTTTTTCCGTGTGACGATGGTTTGTTCCACAAGCTGCATTTTGCACTGCATGCTGCAAAACGGGCATTGGGTGTCATACGTTTTTTCTGATTGGATGTCTTGTTGTTTATCACGGAAATATCTAAGCAGTCGTTCAGTCAAAATGCCTCATCCTTTCTTATGTGAGCCAGCCTTTATAGGCGGATTTTGAATCAGTGACACGTCTGTTTGGAGGTTATCCAGCAGCTGTGTCCTTAATTCCTCTTCGAAAAGCACTTCTCTGATATGCACGATCCCGAGACGGTCCATCCACTGATGTACGGCTTCTAAGTAATGAGCTGTTTCACGATAATACTGGATCAGCCCTTTGATCATGACGGCAGTGTTTTCCGCGTTGTCTGTCACGCAAAACAGAGCACCGGAACGGGCATGAGTTCCGCGGATGCCGCCGATGTAAATGTCCCAGCCGGCTTGCGTCCGCATCGCGCCGACATCTTGTATGGCGGCATCTGTACAGTCTGTTTCACATGATAGACTCACAGAAATGGAAGCGGGCATGGAAAGCCTTTCAACCTGCCTCTCGATTTGGACTGCCAGCTGCTGAATCGATCGGTTTTGTCCGCATGTACATGCTTTGGCACTTTGCAGCGCGTGGCGGTGTTCGTTTGAGCGAGCGGGCATTTTCAGGTCCTTTTTGATGTTTGGGAGATCCGCGGGTTTGAACCCTGAAAGCTTCAGTCTTTGGCCGTGAGTGATGGATACGTCAGGGATGCTGTATCTCTCGATGATGTCGGCGAGATTTCTTAGCTGCTCCGCGTTTGCCATCCCGCCGTACATTTGCGGAATGAGGCTGCATGTGTCTTCTGAGGAAGATTCAGGCTGAACAAAACCGGCATGCAGCTTTTCCAGATAGTATTCAATCGCCGGAACACATTTGCGGCACCCGTTTTCCGTTTTCCAGCCAAGCTGGCTCATCGCTTCTGCTGGATCAGAGTACGGCAGAAGCTGAAGCTCAGCAATAAGGTCGTCTTCCGTAAAATCGGTGCAGCCGCAAAACGAAGGTGTGCCAGCCGGCTCTGCATATTCACCGCTGGTCATGTACCTCAAAAAGTCTTCAACCAGCGGCTTGCATCCTCCGCAGGAGCCGGATGCCCTGGTGCAGTGCTTGACTTCCTCAACAGTTGTTAAGCCTTTTGTGTGCACCGCTTCTTGAATCGCGCCTTTCGTCACTGAATTGCATTGGCAAATCGTTTCACTGAAAGGCATGGATTCAAAAGATGTACCCGATTTCTCCGATTCAAACATCTGCTTTTTCACGATCGAGATGTCTCTTTGTTTGAGCAGGCTGTCAAGAAATCGCGGCTTGTCACGTGTGTCTCCGTATAAAATAACGCCGGCCAGTTTGTCATCCTCAAAGAGCGCTTTTTTATAAATGCCGGCTTGTTCATCGTAGATGTTGATGCTCGTTGTGCGTTCATCCTCGTGAACCTTTCCGGCTGACCACACATCAATTCCAGCTATTTTTAAAGCAGCAGATGGTGCCGAGCCTTGATATCCCTCACATAGATCGCCGCAAATATGTCTGGCGAGAACTTTTCCCTGCTCATAAAGCGGCGATACCAAACCGTATACTCTTCCGTTGTGCTCAGCGCATTCGCCGACGGCATAGACATTCGGTGCGCTCGTCTGCATGCAATCATTTACGATGATCCCGCGGTTGACTGCGATTCCAGATGATACAGCCAATTCAATATTCGGCTTCACACCAGCCGCCATCACAATCAAGTCTGCCTTTAGTGAAGATCCATCCTTAAAACGGATGCCGTCTGCGCGCGAGGTGCCGGAAATGGATACGGTGTCTTTCTCCAAAAGAAAGGTTAAGCCTTTCCGTTCCAGCTTCGTCTGCAGCAGCCGCGACGCCGTTTGATCGAGCTGTTTTTGCATGATGCCGGCAGAGCGGTGAATGACGCTGACATCCATGCCGAGATGCTGTAAACCGACTGCGGCTTCCAGTCCTAATAAGCCGGCTCCGATCACCGCTGCCTTTTGATTGTGTTTGGCCATGCTCATCAGCATTTGGCAGTCTTCTATTGTTCGAAATCCGCAGACGCCTTCTTTGTCCGCCCCGGGAATGGGAAGAATATAGGGGGAGGAGCCTGTTGCCACAATGAATTTGTCATAGGACAGGCTGCGTTTGCGATCCGTGATGACCTGCTGCCGATCTGTATCAATTTGAACAACCGTTTCGCCTGTGTAAAGGGTAATCTCATTCTTGGCGTACCAGTCCTTGCTATTCAGTGTAATGTCATCGAGTGACGCCTCCCCCTGCAATACAGCGGATAAGAGAATACGATTGTAGTTGGGATGCGGTTCACTTCCGAAAATAATAATCTCGAACATTTGGCGATTCAGCTTTAATACTTCTTCAATACAGCGGATTCCGGCCATTCCGTTCCCCGCTAACACCAATCTTTGTTTCTTCATGTGCCAAACCTCCTTTGACGCAGCTTGTAAGTTTTCTCCTACCAAAAATTATGGCACAACGCATTGTTAACGCATTAAACGTGTTACATAAACTTACACATCTCTTTTCCAGAAAAAAATGGTCATATATCCTTAATTCAGAAAATTTAAAATAATTATAGGTCAAGAAAGGGGAATCTTATGAAGCTGTCGGAACTGAAAACTAGCGGCCATCCACTCACTTTGTTCTGTTCCTTTTTATACTTTGATGTGAGCTTTATGATATGGGTTATGCTTGGGGCGCTGGGTGTTTATATTTCTCAGGATTTTGGCCTGTCTCCCTTTGAGAAAGGGCTTATCGTGGCTGTGCCGATTTTATCAGGATCTGTGTTTCGTATCATGTTGGGTATTTTAACGGACAGAATCGGACCGAAAAAAACGGCAGTGATCGGTATGGTGGTGACAATGGTTCCGCTGCTTTGGGGGACATTTGGCGGCCGTTCGCTGCCTGAGCTGTATGCCATCGGGATTTTGCTTGGCGTGGCGGGGGCAAGCTTTGCCGTTGCGCTGCCAATGGCAAGCCGATGGTATCCGCCTCATTTGCAGGGGCTTGCGATGGGGATCGCCGGAGCGGGGAACAGCGGCACGTTGTTTGCAACGCTGTTTGGCCCGCGTCTGGCAGAGCAGTTCGGCTGGCACATTGTCATGGGAATTGCGCTTATTCCTTTGTTGATCGTCTTTGTTCTTTTTGTATCCATGGCAAAGGATTCTCCTGCACAGCCGGCGCCGCAGCCGCTCAAAAACTATCTGCATGTGTTCGGGCAAAAGGAAACCTGGTTTTTCTGCCTGCTGTACAGCGTCACATTCGGAGGATTTGTCGGGCTATCAAGCTTTTTATCTATTTTCTTTGTCGATCAGTACCAGCTGTCAAAAATTCACGCGGGCGATTTCGTCACATTATGTGTGGCGGCGGGAAGCTTTTTTCGGCCTGTCGGGGGATGGATTTCGGATCGTGTCGGCGGCACGAAAGTTCTTTCTGTCTTGTTTGTCATCGTGGCCTTGTGTATGGCCGGGGTCAGCAGCCTGCCGTCGCTCTCAATGGTCATCGTTCTTTTGTTTGTCGGAATGATGGGGCTTGGAATGGGCAACGGAGCTGTATTCCAGCTCGTCCCGCAGCGTTTCCGCAAAGAAATCGGCATGGTGACGGGAATCGTCGGCGCGGCCGGCGGCATAGGAGGGTTTTTCCTGCCGAACATTTTAGGGTCGCTAAAACAGGTGACAGGCACATATGCAATCGGTTTTATCACGTTTTCCTGTATCGCGCTGCTGGCGTTTGCGCTCGTGCTTGCCGCAGGCTATTACTGGAGAAAAAGCTGGAGCGCGGAAAGCAGCCCCGCTGATATTTAGGTTTTGACGGACACGCATTTGGGCGTGTCTTTTTTATTTTCTCTTGATTTTTATCAGTGAAGCGATCAGAATAAATAGTAATTATTACGATTTGTTAATGAAAGGGGTTTTCTGATTGAATCAACGCACACTGCTTCCGGGAAAATCGGAGCGTCTTCAACACTTTGGATCGGTCAGTCCAAAGAAAGGCGAAAAACCTGTAGAAAAAGAGAAAATGAAGGATTTGCAAAATATCAGGAAGGATTATTTTTTTGACATTCAGCATGTAGGTGTCGCTAACGTGTCCCATCCGGTCACGATCAATTCTGCCATGCAGCCGGCCGTGCAAACAACGGCTGCGAACTTTACAATGACTTGTGATTTGCGGAGAAATCAGAAGGGGATTAACATGAGCCGGTTAACCGAACTGCTCCAAGTCTATCATCAAAACGGCTGGATTCTCTCATTTTCCTCTCTTCAGCAATTTACGAAAGAGCTTGCGGAAAGCATGGGCCAGTCCTCTGCTTCAGTCGAAGTGCGGTTTCCATGGTTTTTCGAACGGAAAAGTCCGAAGCTTGAGAAAGCGGGCCTGATGCATGCTGAAATATTGATGTCTGTCACCTATCGCGAAGATCAGCCGTTTGAACAGCGTGCCGGCATCTCAGCGAAGGTAACGACCCTGTGCCCTTGCTCTAAGGAAATCAGTGAATACAGCGCCCATAATCAGAGGGGAACGGTCAGCATTTGGGCTGATATTCATCCGGCCGCGCTGCTGCCAATCGATTTTAAAACGGATTTGCTTCACGCCGCAGAATCAAATGCTTCCGCGAGACTGCACCCGGTGCTGAAGCGGCCTGATGAAAAAGCCGTAACAGAAACGGCATATGAAAACCCGAGATTTGTTGAGGATCTCGCCCGGCTGATCGCCGCGGATTTGTATGAGCTTGAATGGGTGTCAGCCTTTGAGATCCAATGCCGAAATGAAGAATCGATCCATCTCCACGACGCCTATGCGAAGCTGTGTTTTTCAAAACAGGCGGATAGATTATGAATCGTTCTTTTTTACTTGCTGCAGTTCTTGTGCCGGCCTGTGTGCTGTCAGGATGTTCTTATCATGCGCAAGAACACGCAAGCTCAGATACGAAGAAGATGGATGAGCATATAGCGGCGGCCCGAAAAACAGAAAAAACAAGCATTGATTGGACAAAGCCCTCGGGCGGTGAATACCCGGATATCAAGCAAAAACAGGTCTGGGTTGACGTGGATGTGAAAGAGCAGAAGGCTTACATCAAAGAAGGAAGCAACACCATTTATACAATGATTGTCTCGTCGGGACTTGATCAAACAAAGGATGACGCTACGCCAAAGGGCACCTTTCATATAGAGGCTGAACGGGGAGAATGGTTTTTCTCCGAAGGATACCAGGAAGGCGCGGAATACTGGGTCTCATGGAAAAACCATGGCGAGTTTTTATTTCACAGTGTGCCCATGACAAAGGATAAAAAAATCATCGAAAAAGAAGCAAAAAAACTAGGGGCGAAAGCATCTCATGGATGCATCAGGCTGACCATTCCAGATGCGAAATGGATATATGAAAACATCCCTGAACATACAAAAGTTGTGATTAGATAAAAAGAGAGTGGTTGACAAAAAGGAAAAAAGAACATACGATTTAAATCGTAACGATTACGCTTTATATAGAGTGATTTATCCCATGTATGAATGGGTTTATCATTATCGTCGGCAGCCAAAGTTCAACGTTAGCTGTGCATTTGGTGCATAGAGGAAAGGCTTCGATAAAGAAGCTTGCTGTCATTGGTCTTGATGAATGGCCTCGTGAAATGCTGAAAATACTTGCGCTCTCCGCGGTTCTTCACTGGACACAGAGCGTCAGCGGGGCAAGCTGAGCAACTGCGGTCTTCCGATGTCGGCAAGATTTGCAATGGGAAAAGGGTTATATGTGATGGGAGACTTTGCTGAATGAGAAATCGGGCCGACAGCGAGAAAAAACTGCCTACACCATTGCCTAAACGGCGAAGCATACATATTAAATCGTAACCACTCTATTTTAAAAGGAGGATATCATCATGAAAAAAATTCCGGTTACCGTACTGAGCGGTTATCTTGGCGCGGGGAAAACAACATTACTGAACAGCATTTTGCAAAATCGTGAAGGCTTAAAAATAGCAGTTATCGTCAACGATATGAGCGAGGTGAACATAGACGCAGGCTTGGTTAAGCAGGAAGGCGGCCTTTCGAGAACAGATGAAAAGCTTGTGGAAATGTCAAACGGCTGTATTTGCTGCACGCTTCGTGAGGATTTATTAATTGAAGTCGAGAAACTGGCGAAAGAGGGGCGGTTTGATTATATTGTAATCGAATCGACCGGAATCAGCGAACCGATTCCGGTGGCCCAGACTTTTTCTTATATCGATGAAGAGATGGGGATCGACCTTACAAAGTTCTGTCAGCTGGATACGATGGTGACAGTGGTTGATGCCAACCGTTTTTGGCATGATTATCAGTCAGGCGATAGCCTTCTGGACCGCAAAGAAGCATTGGGTGAAGAGGATGAAAGAGACATTGCCGACCTCTTGATCGATCAAATCGAGTTTTGCGATGTTCTGATTTTAAATAAATGTGATTTGGTCAGCGAGCAAGAGCTCGAACAGCTTGAAAAAGTTCTTCGCACACTGCAGCCAAGAGCAAAGTTTATTCGTTCCGTCAAAGGAAATGTAGAACCGCAGGAGATTTTACATACAGGGTTATTTAATTTTGAGGAAGCGAGCGGGTCGGCCGGCTGGATTCAAGAGCTGACGGCAGGCCATGCGGAACACACCCCGGAAACAGAAGAGTACGGAATCTCTTCATTTGTGTATAAAAGACGTTTGCCGTTTCATTCTTCAAGGTTTTATCACTGGATGGATCAAATGCCGAAGAACGTGGTTCGCGCAAAAGGAATCGTATGGTGCGCCTCGCATAACAGTCTCGCATTATTGATGTCGCAAGCAGGGCCGTCGGTTACCATTGAGCCTGTATCGTATTGGGTGGCGGCGCTGCCAAAGCTTGAGCAGGAGCAAGTCAAACAGCAGGAACCGGAAATATTGGAGGAGTGGGATCCGGAATTCGGTGACCGGCTGACGCAGCTGGTGTTTATCGGAACAGACCTGGATGAAGAAGCGATCACGAAAGAGCTTGACCAATGCCTGCTGACTGAGTATGAATTTGATTCCGACTGGTCGCTGTTTGAGGACCCGTTCAAGTGGAAGCTGAATGAATAGAAAAAAAGCCGTCTCCTGCGGAGCGGCTTTTTTTAATGAAACGTTTGTTTAAACATAATGAGCGTATTTTTTCTCAAGGATATTCTGAAAGGCGGCCGCTACTGAGCAGATGCCCCAATAAATGAGAGCGGTCAGAATATACATGGTCATGTAATCAAACTCTCTGCCTCCGATGATTTTCGCATGCTGGAGCAATTCCGGCACTGTAATCATCGCGGCGAGAGAGGATGCTTTGATTAAGTCGAGCAATACATTGGCAAGCGGGGGCAGCGCAATACGGATCGACTGCGGCAAAATGATGCCCCTCATCGTCTGCCAATAGGAAAGGCCGAGCGAGGATGCGGCTTCCCACTGTCCTTTTTCAACGGATGAAATGGCTGAACGGTTAATTTCCGCGATGTAGGCGGCGCTGTTAAGGCTAAAGCCGATTAAAGCGGCTGTGACAGCGGAAAATTCAATGCCGATATAAGGAAATCCGAAATAAAGGATAAACAAGATCACCAAAATTGGAACGCCCCGCATAAAGGAAATATAGAGCTTCGCCGGCCACCTTAACAAGGCAAGCCGAGATATTCTGGCGAGTGATATGAACAGGCCGATCACCGTTCCCGCAAACATGCTCACAAAAGAGATGAGCAGCGTATACCCAATGCCTTTTATGACATAAGGAAACGATTCAATGGCCAGCTTCGTGTTGAAAATATATTCCCACTGAATGCTATTGATCATGGCGTCCGTTTACAAATCAACGTCCTGAACGTCGACATCCAGTTTCTTTGATACATCTGCTTTATTGAAGAATTGCTTCGACAGCTTTGTCAAAGTGCCATCCTTGCTCATTTCTTTCAGCGTTTCGTTCATCTTTTTCTGAAGTGCTGTATTGCTTTTTTTCATAACAAGCGCCTGTTTGTTTGGCATGTACTTGATGTCAGGGTGGATCGTAATGTTGAGATCCGGGAACGCTGCGAGCGCAAGTGTCTGCAGGTAATAGTCGTTTAAAATGACATCAGTGCGTCCGTTGGCGACATCTTTTAAATACTGCTCGTTGGTCGCATTATCATAAATCACTTCTTTGGCGCCGTATTTTCTCGCGACATCCATGTAGACTGTCGTAGCAGCGCCAGCCGCTTTCTTCCCTTTTAAATCTTTAAGCGTTTTAATCCCCGATAGATCGTCTTTTCGGACGATTGCTGTGCCGTATGAATATTTATATGGAGTGGAAAATGCGAACTTCTTCTCACGGTCCTTCGTCACATCGATGTCATTTGCGGCTGCGTCAACCTGTCCGCTGTTCACCGCTGTCAGCATCCCGTCAATGCCCATCTCCTTGAACTCAACCTTCAGGCCCAAGCGTTTTGCCGCTTCACGAACGACTTCTACTTCGTAGCCCGTCAATTTATCGGAACCAGAATCGGTATCATGATAAGAAGTGGGATAAAGTGTGCCTGATGTCGCAACAACAATTTTTCCTTTGTCTTTGATCTGCTCCCAGCCTGTATCCTTGGAACCGGCTTCACTTTTGCCGGAACAGGCTGCCAGTATAAGAAAGAAAGCCATTGTAAGACCGAATATAACGGCTTTGGATTGCATGAATGATTTCACCTGTGTTTCCCCCAATCTGTTAATCAACTAAAAAGATAGCACTGAACATAAGGGGTTGCAATATGTTGATGACGTTTTCAAAAAGTTCGAATTGTGTATACAAAAGCGTGTGAGCGTTTAAAAGCTGTTATGAAGGGAAGGAGTGATAAAAAAGGAGTTGTCCATGGATGAAAGCATTGACATACCAAGGGAAAGAGCATGTTGAAGTGAAGGATGCAGCAGACCCCGGGATTCAGCATGAGAAGGATGCCATTATCCGCATTACCGCAACAGGCATTTGCGGCTCCGATCTTCACCTGTATAAAAACGGGATTCCGGCCGCTCCGGATTATATCATCGGTCATGAACCAATGGGAATCGTTGAAGAAGTCGGAAATGACGTCAAAACGTTAAAAAAGGGTGACCGTGTCGTCATTCCGTTTAACATCGGCTGCGGCGAATGCTTCTACTGCAAGCACCAGATGGAGAGCCAATGTGATGAATCAAATCCAAATCCGCATACCGATGCCGGCGGCTTATTCGGTTTCTCCGAATTCAACGGAAATTTTCCGGGTGGACAGGCTGAATACCTTCGAGTCCCTTACGCTGACTTTTCTTCCTTTAAGGTACCGGCAGACAGCGAGCTTGAGGATGAACAAGTATTACTTCTATCCGATGTGATGCCGACAGCTTATTGGAGCGTGGAGCACAGCGGAGTGAAAAAAGGTGATACCGTCCTGATTCTCGGAGCGGGACCGATTGGCTTAATGGCGCAAAAATTCGCTTGGATGAAAGGAGCAAAACGCGTTATCTCCGTTGACCAAGTCCCACATCGGCTTGAACACGCAAAACGGATAAACGGGGCGGAAACGTTTAACTTTTCAAAACACGATGAAATCGGAAAGCTTCTTTATAATGAAACAAACGGCGGAGCAGATGTTGTCATTGATTGTGTGGGAATGGACGGAACGCCGCTGTCTAAAGAAAATACGTCTGAAAAGCCGAATCAGTTCGGTACGATCAGTCCGATCCTCACCGCTTCTGAAGCCGTCAGAAAGTTTGGCACAGTCCAGCTGACAGGGGCATATATTTCTCAAGCGGACGGTTTTCCGCTCGGCGATTTCTTTACCCGAAATGTATCAGTCAAAATGGGCCAGGCGCCCGTCATTCATCTGATGCCAATGCTATATGAAATGGTGAAACAGAAAGAAATCGACCCTACCGACATTATTACGCATAAATTTAGTCTTGCTGATGCCCCTAAGGCATATGATATATTCGATAAGAAAGAAGATGGAAACATTAAAGTCATATTGAAGCCATAATGGGGGAGTCAAATGAATATTTACAAACCAGCCGGATTTTGGATCAGACTGGGAGCTGCGTTGTTAGATTACATTATAGTCTCGGTCCCTCTTTTGCTGATCTATTGGTTGATTACAGGAAAAGACCCGAACGACAGCATGTTTATCAGCCTGATTGTTCTGCTGTACTCTATTTTGCTGCCGGTGTTTTGGCACGGCTACCTTATCGGAAAAAGAATATGCGGCATCAGAATCGTAAAAAAAGACGGGGCGCAGGTCAGCCTGTTAACAATGGTTTTGCGGGTTATTGTTGCCGGTCTGGTTTACGGCATAACCTTCGGACTCGGCTTGATCGCCAGTCTGATTCTGATCGGTGTGAGAGAAGACAAACGGACACTGCATGATTTAATCGCGGGAACGTATGTCACCTATGCGTCACCGGGTGAAGAAGAACTTTATACTGACGAATAGATCTGAAAGAGCGAATAAATGGTTCGCTCTTTTTATTTTGCATGTATAAAAAATGCAAAGCAGCAAAACATATGAAAAATAGGATTGGAGGAATAAATTGGATGAGAAGGATAAAAACCAATATCATCATATTGTTCATAGCCGCAGCTGTCATTTCTCTGGCCGGCACAGCTGAAGCCGCAGAAAAACAGCAGCAGCCTCCCGCAAATGTCACACTGACAGACCAGCAAAAGAAAGAGATTGAACAACTGGAAGCAGAGATTCTAAAAAAGCGCAAAGACGTTATCTCAAAGTATGTACAATACGGTGTCCTGCCTAGAGAAAGAGGAGAACACATCAAAAATCACATGGACAAACACTTTGAAATGATGAAACAAAATGGCTTTGTTCCAAAGCCCCATCCCCATGCGCATAAATTTGAAAAAAGACATTAAGACGGTAAGCATCCAATGGGAATTGGGTGCTTTTTTTATTGTTGAAGATTTGCTGAATGAATATTTCGATAAAAAGTATCGCTATTGATGATTATATCTTATAATAAGATATAAAAAAGGTGTGTAATGAAAATGGATTTCATAGCTAAACTAAATCAGCAGTGGACAGATATATATTATTTACTCCATTACAAACATAAAGATAATATTTCCCACCAGGCAATACGGCTTATGCAGCATATTGAAAAGCAAGGCGAAGCAACAATAGGGGCTTTGGCTGAATATTTGTGTGTCACTCACAATACAGCGTCAGAGCATACTAAACGTTTAATTCAAAAGGGATTTGTAGCTAAACGGCGAAGTCAGCAGGATGAACGAAAGGTATTAGTTTTCTTAACACAAGAAGGAAGATCTATTCTTGAACAGCATACACAGCTAGATAAAGAGAAATTAAAAGAAATAATTGAACGAATGAGCGCATCAGAAAAGGAAATCCTTGAACAGGCGTTTGAACTTTTAAGTAAGGAAGCTAAACAATGGCAGTTTTAAGCAAAATAATCATTTCTGCTTTGATTATCGGTTTTGTCACTGAAATATCAAAAAGGAATCCGACCTATGGGGGAATCATTGCTGCTTTGCCCCTGGTCAGCTTATTAAGTCTTTGTTGGATGCAAATACAGGGTGAAAAAACAGCTCAATTAAGTCAATTTGCATCTGGTGTGCTGACAGGAATCCCTGCTACAGTTTGTTTACTGGCTATTTTGGCGTTTTTGCTGAAAATTCATGTGCCGTTCTGGTTAGCGTTATGCGCTGGAATACTAGGATGGGTTGTGTTTTTATGGATGCAGAAGTTTTTTCTCAATATATTATGTAACTGAGTCATAGAAAGGAGATGCTATGTTTTTAAAAAAGGTTACCCTTCTTCGAGATAAGATTTCGGACTTTGACAAATTTCCTTTTTCTATCCCGGCTATAAGCCAGTTAAATGAAATTTTATTTACTAGCCAAGTGACTTTTTTTGTAGGAGAAAATGGATCTGGCAAATCTACTTTGCTTGAAGCCATAGCAGATAAGTGTGAATTCAATACAGCGGGCGGAAGCCGAAATAATGTCTATGAATTACGAGAGTCAGATTCCCATTTAGGAGATTACATACGTTTATCTTGGCTCCCAAAGGTAGCAAATGGCTTCTTCTTAAGAGCTGAATCGTTTTATCATCTTTCTCTTCATCTGGATGAGATGGAATTGGATGCTCCGCAGCCATACCGCTCTTATGGAGGGAGGCCGCTGCACAAGCAATCACATGGAGAGTCCTTTATGTCTCTATTCCGTCATCGGTTTAAAGAAAAAGCGATTTATCTTTTAGATGAACCAGAAGCGGCACTTTCTCCAGCCAGGCAGCTGGCTTTTTTGAGAGTTATACATGATTTGGTGAGGGGTGGAAATGTCCAGATGATCATTGCGACTCACTCTCCGATCCTGCTGGGCTATCCTAATGCTAATATTTTAAGCTTTGATGGTGGAAGAATACATCATACAGAATATGAGGATACAGAACATGTTCAATTAACACGATATTTTCTTGGACAAAGAGAAAAAATATTGGCTGAGCTGTTCCGTGACTAATATCGAGTTGATATGAAACGCGTTTCATAGCCTATGATAGGTTTATCAAATTATTCAGGAGTGATAAACGCTATGATCCACCAGCATCCAGAATCTTTTCCGAAACATTTTTTGTGGGGCTCTGCTTCTGCAGCGTACCAGATTGAAGGCGCTTGGAACGAAGATGGCAAAGGCCCTTCTGTATGGGATGTGTTTACGAAAATACCGGGCAAAACGTTTAAAGGAACGAACGGCGATATTGCGGTTGACCATTACCACCGTTATAAAGAAGATGTCGCTTTGATGGCTGAGATGGGCTTAAAAGCGTATCGATTTTCCGTCAGCTGGCCGCGGATTTTCCCATGTGGCAAAGGCGAGATCAACGAAGCAGGTCTTGGGTTTTACGATAATCTGATCGATGAATTACTTTCTCATAACATCGAGCCGGTTCTGACTTTATATCACTGGGATCTGCCTCAGGCGCTTATGGACGAGTATGGCGGCTTTGAATCAAGAAACATCATAGAAGATTTTAATAATTACTGTATTACTCTTTATAAGCGTTTTGGTGATAGAGTGAAATATTGGGTTACATTAAACGAACAGAACTACAATTTTAATCACGGCTTTATTACAGCCATGCATCCGCCTGGAGTGAAAGACAGAAAGCGATTTTATGAAGCAAACCATATTGCGTTTCTGGCTAATGCGAAAGCCATTGAATCTTTTAGAGAATATGTGCCTGAAGGCAAAATCGGTCCAAGCTTTGCTTATTCTCCGGCATACCCCTTATCCAGCCATCCAGAGGATATACTGGCATTTGAAAACGCTGAAGAGTTTATGAACAATTGGTGGCTTGATATGTATTGCTGGGGAACCTACCCGCAAATTCCTTTCCGTTATCTCGAAAAACAAGGGTGGGCGCCGACAATCGAAACGGGAGATATGGAGCTGCTCGCCAAAGGAAAGCCTGATTTTGTAGGTGTTAATTATTATCAGACGATCACCTACGAACGAAATCCGCTTGATGGTGTGTCGGAAGGGAAAATGAATACGACAGGCCAAAAGGGGACCAACCAGGAAACAGGGATACCCGGAGTGTTCAAAACGAAAAAAAATCCGCACCTGACAACGAGCAACTGGGATTGGACAATTGACCCAATTGGATTGCGTAGCGGTCTTCGCCGAATTACAAGCCGCTACCAGCTTCCAGTGTTTATAACAGAAAACGGTTTAGGCGAATTTGATAAAGTTGAGGACGGCACTGTTCAGGATGATTATCGAATTGATTATTTGCGTTCGCATCTTGAGCAATGCAGACAAGCCATTAGCGACGGTGTCGATTTGATCGGATATTGCAGCTGGTCGTTTACTGATCTGTTAAGCTGGCTGAACGGCTACCAAAAACGATACGGATTTGTATATGTCAATCGCGATGAAGAAAATACACATGATTTAAAACGCTTAAAGAAAAAAAGCTTTTATTGGTATCAGGATGTAATCAAGACGAACGGAGAAAGTTTATAAAGAGCCCCTGAGAGTTATTCTCTCAGGGCTTTTTCATTACACAGAAACAGCATCAATAATATAAGTGTCTGCGTGAAGATCTGACATTTCAGCCGGCACAGTCCAGCATGTCAATTGATAGTCTCCTTTAGGAAGATCAAAGGAAAGTCTTTTAGACATAATGCTTTCAATTTCAATTCCGTTTTCTGTGACATGAAAAGGAACAGTCACTTTTTTTTCGTAGGAGTTTACAGTTTCTGAACTGTTCAGGCGCAAAAGAATAAAGGCCTTTGCATTTCTCTGTGCTTCAAACGAAATCGCTCCGTCGGCCGCAGCATATCCTTTTTCAATCGCTTCGTCAGTCCAATCCATTACAGGAGGTGCGGAATCCTTTTGAAATACAGTAAATTGATGATATGAAATCGACAGTTCTTGCGGCTTCCATGACTTGATCAATGTGCTGTTCCTCCTCTGTTAACTGTTTATTGAATGGTGAATAAAACCTTTGTGCCGTCTGGATAATCGGTCAGCTGATGCCCGACCCAGGAGCCTGCGCCGCGGTTGTCAGCGGGAGAAATATATTCTACAGAAGCCCCCTCGCCGCCTTCTTTGCACATGGCCATTGGCCATTCATCTCTGTCATACCCCGTTTTTGACGGTACGTCTTTTAATGATTGCTCGCGGCGTTCCTCAGCTCCGTCTCTGTCAATGGTGCACACATCTGAGTGCCCCTCATTTATCGCATCCTTAATATGTTTGGCCGTTTCAGGATAACGGTCAGAAGGGAAGGCGATTGTTTCATCATATTCTTTAGTTTGAGACGTTTTTTGATCAGCTGAGAAAAAGTCTCCCTTTATCAGGCCGATTGTTGCAGCTGCTATGACGGCGATGACGAGAAGTATCGTTTTTATGATGTCCATCGTGATGTTCACCTCCCGCTTTTTAGCAACTTTAAAACTGACCCAAGAGTAATCCAGAAAGCGTTTGGTGTAAAGATTAAAATTTTATGTTTTGCACTCAGTTTATTGCTGAAATCGTAATTTTAGCAGATCGAAATATTTATTTTCAGTAAAATACCATTGTCAATTTACAATAATGATAATGAGTCATCGGCTGTTTTCGGGTTGATCAATCATTTTAAATTGGCTTATGATACCGGTAAGCTCCTCGGCTAATTGAGATAGCGTTTCAGAAGCTGCAGTAATCTCTTCCATTGCAGCAAATTGCTCCTCTGTTAATGCTGCCGCTTGCCGTGTATTTTCTGTAGACTCTTTAATGTCGGCTGTATTGGCTGTAAAGGATTCGTTTATTTGATGTGCACTTTCTGAAATGTTAGATACAGATGCTGATAGATCACTGATCTCGACACTGATTTCACCTGTTGCGGCTGCAATTTCCTTAAATGCATTTCTGGTGCGCTGGATCATGCTGACACCTTCCGCAGCCTCTGTTTTCACATGCTCAATAGATCTTGCTGATTTGTCCATATCATTTTGTGTTTCTGCGATCAGTTTTGAAATCTGTCCCGCAGACTGCTGAGATTCTTCCGCTAATTTACGTACTTCATCAGCAACAACAGCAAAGCCTTTGCCATGTTCACCTGCTCTGGCAGCTTCAATCGCTGCATTCAGAGCAAGCAAGTTTGTCTGATCGGCAATTTGGGTGATGACGGATAAGATTTGCTCAATTTGTTTAGAGCGGCCGTCCAGCTGCTGTATGATTTCTCCGCTTTTCTGGATCGAATCGTGAATCGCGTCCATTTGTGCCTGTACATCTGAAATTTCTTTTTGCCCAATGTCGGCTTTTGATTGTGCAAGCTGTCCTTTGTCAGCAATAGCAGCAGTATTAGAAGATATATCCCGGATGTCTGCTGAAGCTTGTTTTAATGAGCTTTCACTGTTTTCAATTCTAGTGATCTGATGCTGGGCACCATTTGCAATCTGCTGTACAGCTTCTGTAATCTTTTCTGAAGCTTGATTTGTCTCTTCTGCTCCCGCTGATAGCTGCTGAGAGGCTGACGCAAGCTGAAGCGCTGATTGCTGTACGGTTTGGATGGTATCGTTCAGTTTTATTCTCATTTTATTGTAATAGACGCTGAGTTCTGATAGCTCGTCACCGGATTTGTCTGACACCTCTATTGTCATATCTCCGTTTCCGGCACTTTCAAAGGCGCGTTTTAAAGCGTTCAGCCGCTTATTGATTCTCTTGGTGAAAAGCAGGACGAGGATGACTGATACAATGATAACGATAACAAGAACGATAGCGAATTGAGTGAAGAGTGATTGCGTTAGTGATGCTAAAATGCTTTGATTGGCTCCGGTATACAGCATCCCGATGATGTCACCGTTTTTATCTTTTAAAGGCATGTATGCCGTCTGATAAGAAGAACCTGCCACGTCTGCTTGTCCGTAGAATCGTTTTCCGCTCTTTAAAACAGCGTCAGTAACTTCAGAAGAAGCCTGGGTGCCAACAGCTCTTTCTCCGTTTTTCATGACATTGGTTGCAACACGAGTATCCTGTTGGAAAATGGTTACGGTATCACCTGTTTTTTTGCCAAGCAAATCAACGATGTCTTCATTTCCGTTGATTTGTGTCTGTCCTTTATATAGCTTATTGTTTTTGATCTGCCAGTCCCCTGACATGACACCATCAATATAAGCGCTGCTTAAAGCGAGATCGCCCTTCGCTTTTTCAGTTGCCATTTGTTTCATGCTTTCTGTAATTTCCTTAAGCATCACAGTGCCGACTGAAGCTGAAAACAAAAGAATAATTACGAAAACCAGGCAAAGAATTTTTGTTCCTAGTTTAAGCTTTAGTTGTTTTATCAACATAACTCCTCCTTTTTATGATTTGCGGGTCATATTACTTATCGGGTTTTTGGGATTAAAGTTTTATTTAGAGCATAATAAAACCGGCCTGATCTTCAGGCCGGTTGTGTGACGCTATTCAAGGTTTGCGTGGTGAGTAAACATGGTTTCAGAATCGAGCCCTTTTTTCTCCATGAGTTTTAAAATCACTGCGTCATAGAACAGCAGCAACGTTTGCTCAAATAATGATCCCATTGGCTGTATGGTTTTATGGCTTCCGTTTGACTGGTCTTTAGGAGAACCAGGCATTTTGACGATGAGATCCGCTTGTTTTCCAATGCTCGAATCCGGATTAATGGTTAAAGCGGCAACGATTCCGTGTAAGCTTTTTGCTTTTGCCGCTGTATGGATCAGGCTCTTTGTTTCACCTGATCCTGAACCGATAATGACGAGATCTCCTTCGCTGAGCGGCGGAGTGAGAATCTCACCGACAATATGGGCGTTGAAGCCCATGTGCATCAATCTCATCGCGAAGGATTTTGCCATTAGGCCAGACCGCCCCGCGCCAGCAGTGAAAATTTGATTGGATGAAAGAATGTGATCGGCAAGCTGGTCAGCTTCTTCATCAGAAATATAAGCCGCTGAACGGTGTAACTCATTGAGAATTTCCGTTACGTATTCAGTCGTTTTCATATGATTTATCCTTGGGCAATAAGCTGTTTCATTTTTGAAGCTGTTTCTGCTTTGTCGGCTGCGCTTGTAATTCCGCCTCCAACAATGACAAGGTCAGGATTTTGCTTGATTACTTCAGGAAGTGTATCAAGTTTGATGCCGCCCGCAATTGCGGTTTTTGCGTTTTTTACGGTATTTTTGATTGTCGTTAATTCTTCAAAAGAGTTTTTGCCCTCTGCTTGAAGATCATATCCAGTGTGGACGCAGATGTAGTCAACACCGAGTGCGTCAATTTCTTTCGCGCGGGATTCAATATCTTTTACGTTAATCATGTCCACTAAGATTTTCTTCTTTTGTTTTTTGGCTTCTTCTACTGCACCTTTAATCGTGGCGTCGTCTGTAGCCCCTAAAACGGTGATGATGTCAGCGCCCGCTTCCGACGCTTTCATGATTTCGTATCCGCCGGCATCCATGATTTTCAGGTCTGCCAGAACTTTCAATTGTGGAAACGCTTCTTTTACTTCTTTAACGGCTCTGAGGCCTTCATTAATGACAACCGGTGTTCCGATCTCAACCACGTCGATGTATTGTTCCACTTCTTTGACGAGCTCGATGGCTTCCGGGATGTTGACGAGGTCTAATGCTAGCTGTAATTCCATTGTTGATCCACTTCCTTTTTCGAATTTATTTTTCATTCTATAGGTTCCCTCTTTTGATGAGAAGTAGGCACTTTGAAGTCAACTAGTTACTTGGAGGATACTGTGAGGAGGGGCAATCAGATTTCTTTCGATTGGTTTTATGAGTGAGTATAATAAAAAGAAGTCTGCAAAAAAGTAAGTAAGTGATGATACGTATTTAACATATAAAAAGTACACTAGGGGGGATTTCTTTTGAGCCGGATGGACGACAAAAGGTTTAATTGTGAGAAAGAATTAACGCTTGCCGTGATCGGCGGTAAATGGAAAATGCTCATTTTGTGGCATTTGGGAAAAGAAGGAACAAAACGGTTCAATGAATTAAAAACGCTGATTCCTGATATTACGCAGAAAATCCTCGTGAATCAGTTGAGGGAGCTTGAGCAGGATTTGATTGTTCATAGGGAAGTGTATCCGGTTGTCCCGCCGAAGGTTGAATATTCCTTGACCCCGCAAGGAGAAAGCCTGATGCCTATTCTTGATGCTATGTATGAGTGGGGGAAAGGCTATATGGAATTGATTGATATGGACAAAAACGTCATTAAGGAATCGTTGTAAGGCGCTCTTCGCAAGGGTGTCTTTTTTTTGCCTGTTTTTCGGTTTTTGCGTGGCGATTAGATACATGTAAAGGTTGTAAATGGTTTTCAACAATAAAGGAGATTGAAGGTGACGTCCTGTCTTAAAGATTTTTATTTTTCTGTAAATAATGTTTAGTGGAAATTATTGCGGTATGCCGCAAAAATATCCCAGTAAATAAACTGGAATCTTTCGGTATCCCGCATGAAACTTTTCACCCATTTTTCGGTGATAAAAACATTTTTTTCATTTAAAGTGAACGATAGAAAGGTAAAAAATATTGAAAACAATGAATAAATAGCCAAAAATGTTTCCAACTGGGATGAAGGGCTTTGCGGTCTTTATCCGCTTGCGTTAGACGCCGGGATGATGATTGGCGGCGGCCTTTTGATAGCGGCAATTTGTTTTTTTGTTTGGATGCACTGCTTTTTAAGCGTAGTACTTTGGGCTTTTTTGTCTGTTAGTTCATATGGATTAAAAGCTTATGTGGATAAGAAAGGGAAATATGCTGCACATGTTCACTGCTTATTGAAGATTAGGGGAGGTATGAAAATATGGAAATAACTTTTTACCCTTTAACGGAAGCACAAAAACGAATTTGGTATACAGAAAAATTTTATCCTCAGACGAGCATTTCGAATCTCGCGGGGATTGGCAAGCTGGTTTCAACTGAAAGGGTTGACCGGATGCTTGTTGAGCGGGCAATTCAAGAGTTTATCCGCAGAAATGACGCCATGCGCCTTCGTTTGCGGCTCGATGAAAACGGAGAGCCCGTTCAATATATAAGCGAGTATCGGCCTGTTGATATAAAACATACAGACACCACAGGAGATCCGAATGCGAGAGAGACTATTTCACAATGGGGCCGGGAAGAAACGGGAAAACCTTTGCCGCTGTATGATTGTGACTTGTTCCGTTTTTCCTTGTTCACCATTCAGGAAAATGAAGTGTGGTATTACGTAAATGTTCATCATGTGATCTCTGATGGAATCTCTATGAATATTCTCGGAAATGCGATCATGCACATTTACTTAGAATTAGCCGGCGGCTTAGAAACAAAAGCAGGAATCTCGCATTCATTTATCGATCATGTTTTATCTGAACAGGACTATGCTCAATCGAAGCGGTTTGAAAAGGACAAGGCGTTTTGGAACAAGCAATTCGAATCGGTGCCGGAGCTTGTTTCCTTGAAACGGAATGCGTCTGCGGGAGGAAGCTTGGATGCTGAGAGGTTTTCTAAGGACGTGCCTGAAGCACTTCATCAGCAGCTTCTATCGTTTTGTGAGACAAACAAGGTCAGTGTTCTGTCGGTGTTTCAGTCGGTGCTCGCCGCCTATTTATACAGAGTCAGCGGCCAGAATGATGTCGTGACGGGAACCTTTATGGGCAACCGGACAAATGCGAAAGAAAAGCAGATGCTTGGCATGTTTGTTTCCACGGTTCCGCTTCGGACAAACATTGACGGCGGGCAGGCGTTTTTAGATTTTGTCAAAGACCGGATGAAGGATCTTATGAAGACGCTTCGTCACCAAAAGTATCCGTATAACCTTCTGATCAACGATTTGCGTGAAACAAAGAGCTCTCTGACCAAGCTGTTTACAGTATCTCTTGAATATCAAGTGATGCAGTGGCAGAAAGAAGAGGATCTTGCCTTTTTGACTGAGCCGATTTTCAGCGGCAGCGGATTAAATGATGTCTCAATTCATGTAAAGGATCGATGGGATACTGGGAAACTCACCATTGATTTTGATTACCGCACTGATTTATTTTCACGTGAAGAAATCAAAATTGTTTGTGAACGCATGATTACGATGCTGGAGAACGCGTTATCGCATCCAGACCATGCAATTGATGAATTAACGTTGATTTCTGAAGCGGAGAAAGAGAAGCTGCTTGCGAGAGCCGTCGGTGAATCAGTCAGCTATCGCAAGGAAATGACAATTCCAGAGCTGTTCCAAGAACAGGCTGAGCTGCTTTCTGATCATCCAGCGGTTGTGTTTGAAGGTCGCACATTGTCCTATCGAACGTTACATGAACAATCAGCACGCATCGCCAATGTGCTGAAACAGAAAGGTGTTGGCCCGGACAGTCCTGTCGCGGTTCTGCTTGAACGTTCTGAACGCATGATTACGTCTATCATGGGGATTTTAAAAGCCGGCGGAGCCTATGTGCCGATTGATCCTGAGTTTCCTGCCGAGCGCATTCAATATATTTTGGAGGACTGCGGCGCGGACTTTATCCTGACAGAATCGAAGGTTGCGGCTCCTGCGGCCGATGCTGAGCTGATTGATTTTGACTGGGCGATTGCGGAAGGTGCAGAAAGCCTGACTGCAGATGTGAACGCACGGAACCTTGCCTACATTATTTACACATCGGGAACAACCGGACGTCCGAAAGGCGTAATGATCGAGCATCGCCAGGTTCATCATTTGGTTGAGTCTCTGCAGCAGACAATTTATCAAAGCGGCAGCCAGGCGCTGCGGATGGCATTGCTTGCGCCGTTCCACTTTGATGCGTCAGTGAAGCAGATTTTCGCGTCGCTTCTTTTGGGACAAACCCTTTATATTGTACCGAAGAAAACAGTGACGAACGGATCTGCCCTTGCTGCATATTATCGCAAACACGACATTGAAGCGACAGACGGAACACCGGCCCATCTGCAAATGCTGATCGCGGCGGGCGATTTTGAAGGCCTCAAGCTGAAGCATATGCTGATCGGAGGAGAGGGGCTATCATCTGTTGTTGCGGACAAGCTGCTGAAGCTGTTTAAAGAAGCAGGCACAGCGCCGCGTTTGACCAATGTGTACGGGCCGACTGAAACGTGTGTTGACGCATCCGTTCATCCGGTGAGCACGGAGAGTGCCGTTCATTCAGCGTATGTGCCGATCGGGAAAGCGCTGGGGAATAACCGCTTATATATTTTGGATCAAAAAGGCCGTCTCCAGCCTGAAGGCGTGGCGGGCGAGCTTTATATCGCGGGCGACGGTGTCGGCCGAGGCTATTTGCATTTGCCTGATTTGACGGCTGAGAAGTTTTTGCAAGATCCATTCGTTCCAGGCGATCGCATGTATCGTACCGGAGACGTGGTGCGCTGGCTGCCAGATGGAACAATCGAATATTTAGGCAGAGAGGATGACCAGGTCAAAGTCCGCGGATACCGGATTGAGCTCGGAGAAATTGAAGCCGTGATTCAGCAGGCGCCAGACGTTGCGAAAGCCGTTGTTTTGGCACGTCCTGACGAACAGGGGAATCTTGAGGTTTGCGCATATGTTGTGCAGAAGCCATGCAGCGAATTTGTTCCGGCAAGCCTGCGGGAGCATGCGGCCAGACAGCTTCCTGATTATATGGTGCCGGCTTACTTTACAGAGATCACAGAAATTCCGCTCACGCCAAGCGGTAAAGTCGACCGCCGCAAGCTGTTTGCGCTGGAGGTGAAGGCGGTCAGCGGCACGGCCTATACAGCGCCGCGCAATGAGACGGAAAAAGCAATCGCAGCCATTTGGCAGGATGTGCTGAATGTTGAGAAGGCGGGGATCTTTGACAATTTCTTTGAAACGGGCGGGCATTCTTTGAAGGCCATGACGCTTTTAACAAAGATTCACAAGGAAACAGGCGTTGAGATTCCGCTTCAATTTTTGTTTGAGCATCCGACAATTGCCTCTCTTGCGGAGGAAGCTGATCACAGAGAAAGCCGGGCTTTTGCGGCGATTGAACCTGCCGAAAAACAGGAGCATTACCCGCTTTCCTTGGCACAGCAGCGAACATATATCGTCAGCCAGTTCGAGGATGCCGGAGTCGGATACAACATGCCGGCGGCAGCGATTTTGGAAGGGCCTCTAGACATTCAAAAGCTGGAGCGTGCATTTCAAGAGTTAATCCGCCGCCACGAGTCGTTGAGAACGTCATTTGTTCTGGAAAACAGCACGCCGAGACAGAACATTCATGACAGCGTCAATTTCAACATCGAGATGATTGATAGAGGCGGCCGTTCCGATGAGGCGGTTATGACGTCATTTGTCCGGAGATTTGACTTGGCGAAAGCGCCGCTGTTCAGAATCGGCTTGATGGAGCTTGGAGAGAACCGACATATGCTGCTGTTTGACATGCACCATTTGATTTCTGACGGTGTCTCCATCGGCATTATTTTGGAGGAGTTAGCACGGTTATACAAAGGCGAACAGCTTCCTGAGCTTCGTATTCAATATAAGGATTACGCCGTGTGGCAAAGCGGTCAGGCTGCTGAAGGGTACCAGAAGGACCGGGCGTATTGGAAGGAAGTCTTTGCGGGCGAGCTTCCTGTGCTTCAGCTTCTGTCCGATTATCCGAGACCGCCTGTGCAAAGCTTTGAAGGGGACCGGGTATCAATCAAGCTGGATGCGGGATTGAAGGATCGCTTGCATCGTTTGGCTGAACAAAATGGCTCCACGTTATATATGGTGATGCTGTCCGCTTACTACACGCTTTTGTCAAAGTATACGGGACAGGATGACATCATTGTCGGGACGCCGTCGGCAGGCAGAAACCACTCCGATACAGAGGGCATCGTCGGGATGTTCGTCAATACGCTCGCGATTCGCGGCGAAGTGAAGCAGGATGAGACGTTTACCCGATTGATCGCGCGTGTCCGCAAACAGGTGCTGGATGCCTTTTCTCATCAGGACTATCCGTTTGAGTGGCTTGTAGAAGATTTGAACATCCCGCGTGATGTAAGCAGACATCCTCTGTTTGACACGATGTTCAGTCTTCAAAATGCGACAGAGGGCATTCCGGCTGTCGGCGATCTGGCCTTGTCTGTTCATGAGACCAACTTCAAGATTGCCAAATTTGATTTGACGTTGCAGGCGAGAGAAACCGATGAGGGCATTGAGATTGATTTGGATTACAGCACGAAGCTGTTTAAGCAAAGCACGGCTGACAGGCTGCTCAACCATTTTGCGCGTTTGCTTGAAGATGCTGCGGCTGAGCCTGAGAAACAGATATCTGAATACAAACTTCTTTCTGAAGAGGAGGCTGCTTCGCAAATTTCGCGGTTTAACCCGGAAAGAACTCCTTACCCGAAAGACAAAACGATTGTTCAGCTGTTTGAGGAGCAAGCGGCGAAAACACCGGACCATCCGGCGCTTCAATATGAAGGCGAATCACTCACTTATCGTGAGCTGAATGAGCGTGCCAATCGGTTAGCGCGCGGCATTCTTTCGCTTGGAGCGGGAGAAGGAAGAACAGCGGCTGTCTTATGCGAGCGGTCAATGGACATGATTGTCTCGATCCTCGCCGTTTTAAAAGCTGGCTCGGCTTATGTTCCGATTGATCCGGAACACCCGATTCAGCGGATGCAGCATTTCTTCCGTGACAGCGGGGCGAAGGTGCTTCTCACCCAGAAGACATTAAAGGCTTTAGCAGAAGAAGCGGAATTTGGCGGCGTTATCGTGCTTGCAGATGAGGAAGAAAGTTATCATGCCGATGCGCAAAATCTCGCGCTGCCTCTTGATTCTGCGGCGATGGCCAACCTGACGTATACTTCCGGAACGACAGGAACACCGAAGGGAAACATCGTGACGCATGCCAATATTCTGCGCACAGTAAAGGAAACGAATTATCTCAGCATTACAGAACAGGATACGATTCTCGGTCTTTCCAATTACGTGTTTGACGCGTTTATGTTCGATATGTTCGGCTCTTTGTTAAACGGCGCCAAGCTGGTGCTGATACCGAAGGAAACCGTTTTGGACATGGCTCGCCTGTCCCGCGTCATTGAACGGGAGAACATCAGCATTCTCATGATTACGACCGCTTTGTTCCACCTGCTTGTGGATTTGAATCCGGCGTGCTTGTCTACGCTGAGAAAGATTATGTTTGGCGGGGAGCGGGCTTCGGTTGAGCATGTGAGAAAAGCTTTGCAAATGGTCGGAAAGGGCAAGCTGCTTCACATGTACGGGCCGTCTGAAAGCACGGTTTTCGCAACGTATCATCCGGTTGATGAATTGGAGGAGCATACGCTGTCTGTTCCGATTGGAAAACCGGTCAGCAATACGGAAGTATACATCCTTGACCGGGCTGGACACGTGCAGCCTGCCGGGATCGCCGGGGAGCTATGCGTGAGTGGAGAAGGTCTTGTGAAAGGCTATTACAACCGTCCGGAGCTGACTGAGGAGAAATTCGTTCCGCATCCGTTTACATCCGGCGAACGCATGTATAAAACGGGTGACCTTGCCAGATGGCTGCCGAATGGCGACATCGAATTTATCGGCCGGATCGACCATCAGGTGAAAATCCGCGGACAGCGTATCGAGCTTGGAGAAATCGAACATCAGCTGCAAACCCACGATCGCGTGCAGGAGACTGTCGTGCTTGCTGTTGATCAAGGCGCAGGAGACAAACTGCTCTGCGCGTACTTTGTCGGAGAGGGAGAAATCTCATCTCATGAGCTGAGAGAGCATGCGGCGAAGGATCTGCCGGCTTATATGGTTCCTGCGGTGTTTATCCAAATGGACGAGCTGCCGCTGACCGGGAACGGAAAAATCGACCGGAGAGCGCTGCCGCTTCCTGATGCCAGCGTGTCAAGAGGTGTTTCATATGTTGCGCCTCGCAATGAAACGGAACAAAAAGTCGCAGACATTTGGGCACAGGTGCTTCAGGCTGAACAAGTCGGCGTTTATGACCACTTCTTTGACATCGGCGGACATTCATTAGCAGGCATGAAGATGCTTGCCTTGATTCATCAGGAACTGGGTGTCGAGCTGTCACTTAAAGATCTCTTCCAGTCACCGACGGTTGAGGGCTTGGCACAGGTGATTGCCTCTACTGAAAAAGGGACAGCCGTCAGCATCAGCCCGGCAAACAAACAAGATACGTACCCTGTTTCTTCACCGCAAAAACGGATGTATGTCCTTCAGCAGCTTGAAGATGCGCAAACGAGCTATAACATGCCGGCGGTTCTGCGCCTGACAGGTGAGCTTGATGTTGAAAAGCTAAACAGCGTCATGCAGCAGTTAATGCAGCGTCATGAAGCCTTGAGGACCACATTTGAAATAAAAGATGGAGAAACGGTACAGCGGATCTGGGAAGAGGCTGAGTGTGAGATAGCTTATTTCGAAGCCCCGGAAGAAGAGACAGAGCGAATCGTTTCTGAGTTTATTAAGCCTTTCAAAATCGACCAACTTCCACTGTTCAGAATAGGGCTGATCAAGCATTCAGACACTGAGCATGTGCTGCTGTTCGATATGCATCATATTATTTCTGACGGTACGTCTGTCGGTGTGCTGATTGAGGAGCTTTCGAAGCTGTACGATGGAAAAACCCTTGAGCCGCTCCGTATTCAATATAAGGATTATGCCGTGTGGCAGCAGCAGTTCATTCAGTCTGAGCTTTATAAGAAGCAAGAGGAGCATTGGCTGAAGGAGCTGGACGGAGATCTGCCGGTGCTGACACTTCCGACTGACTATAGCCGGCCTGCGGTTCAAACGTTTGAGGGAGACCGCATTGCATTTTCATTGGAAGCAGGCAAAGCTGCTGCTCTGCGCAGACTTGCAAATGAAACGGATTCCACACTGTACATGGTGCTTCTGGCTTCATACAGTGCGTTTTTATCAAAACTAAGCGGGCAACACGATATCATCGTCGGTTCACCTGTAGCCGGACGATCTCATGCGGACCTCAGCCAAGTCATCGGAATGTTCGTCAACACATTGGCGCTGCGCACGTATCCGAAGGGTGAAAAAACGTTTGCTGACTATCTTCGCGAAGTGAAAGAAACAGCACTCAGCGCTTTTGAAGCGCAGGATTACCCGCTTGAGGATCTGATCGGGAACTTACAGGTTCAGCGTGACATAAGCAGAAACCCGTTATTCGATGCCGTATTTTCAATGCAAAATGCGAACATCAAGGATTTAACGATGAAAGGGATTCAGCTTGAGCCTCATCCGTTTGAACGGAAAACAGCCAAGTTTGATATCACGCTGACGGCTGACGAAACCGATGGCGGGCTTACGTTCGTGCTTGAATATAATACAGCGCTGTTTAAGCCTGAAACAATCGAACGATGGAAGCGATACTGGATGCAGCTTCTAGACGCGGTCACCGATAACCTGAACCAGCCGCTTTCCAGCCTGTCGCTCGTCACTGAAACAGAAAAACAAACGCTTCTCGACGCATGGAAGGGCAAAACGCTGCCTGTTCCGACAGATAAAACCGTCCATCAGTTATTCGAAGAAACGGCTCTGCGCCACAAAGACCGCCCGGCCGTCACGTACAACGGCCAGTCATGGACGTACGGCGAGCTGAATGCCAAGGCGAATCGCCTTGCCCGAATTCTGATCGACTGCGGCGTCCGTGCGGATGAGCGCGTCGGCGTTCTCACGAAGCCGTCGCTGGAAATGTCCGCCGCGGTGCTCGGCGTCTTAAAGGCGGGAGCGGCGTTTGTGCCGATTGATCCTGACTATCCGGATCAGCGGATTGACTATATTTTACAGGATAGCGGCGCGAAGCTTCTCTTGAAGCAGGAAGGCCTTTCAGTTCCGGATAGCTTCTCGGGAGACGTCATTCTTCTCGACGGGGACCGCACGATTCTAAGCCTGCCGCTTGATGAAAACGACGAAGAAAACCCGCTTACAGCTGCAAAAGCGGAGAACCTCGCGTACATGATTTACACGTCGGGAACGACCGGACAGCCGAAGGGTGTCATGGTCGAGCACCATGCGCTTGTGAACCTGTGCTTCTGGCACCACGACGCGTTCAACATGACAGCGGAGGACCGCAGTGCGAAGTACGCGGGCTTCGGATTCGACGCTTCCATTTGGGAGATGTTCCCGACTTGGACGATCGGCGCCGAGCTTCACGTCATTGATGAAGCGATCCGCCTCGATATCGTCCGCCTGAATGACTATTTCGAAACGAACGGCGTGACGATTACATTCCTGCCGACGCAGCTGGCGGAACAGTTCATGGAGCTTGAGAACACATCACTGCGCGTATTGCTCACAGGCGGGGACAAGCTGAAGCGTGCGGTCAAACAGCCGTACACGCTCGTCAACAACTACGGGCCGACAGAAAACACAGTCGTCGCTACAAGCACTGAGATCAATCCGGAGGAAGGCTCGCTTTCCATCGGGCAGGCGATCGCCAATACGAGAGTGTACATTCTCGGTGAGGGCAATCAGGTGCAGCCGGAAGGCGTAGCCGGGGAGCTTTGCGTGGCGGGACGCGGACTGGCGCGAGGCTATCTGAATCGAGAAGACGAAACCGCGAAGCGGTTTGTCGCTGATCCGTTTGTGCCGGGTGACCGCATGTACCGCACCGGCGATTTGGTGAAATGGGTGAACGGCGGCATCGAATACATCGGACGGATCGACCAGCAGGTCAAGGTCCGCGGCTACCGGATCGAGCTGTCGGAAATCGAAGTCCAGCTCGCCCAGCTTTCTGAGGTGCAGGATGCGGCGGTGACAGCCGTCAAAGACAAAGGCGGCAATACAGCGATCGCGGCTTATGTGACACCGGAAACAGCTGACATAGAGGCGCTGAAATCAGCACTGAAGGAAACTCTGCCGGACTACATGATCCCGGCGTTCTGGGTGACGCTAAACGAGCTTCCGGTTACGGCAAACGGCAAAGTAGACCGCAAAGCCCTGCCTGAGCCGGACATCGAAGCGGGAAGCGGAGAATACAAAGCGCCGGCAACCGACATGGAAGAGCTGCTTGTCGGTATCTGGCAGGATGTGCTCGGCATTCCGGAGATCGGGGTCAGCGACAATTTCTTCTCACTCGGCGGAGATTCCATCAAAGGAATCCAAATGGCGAGCCGCTTAAACCAGCACGGCTGGAAGCTGGAAATGAAAGACCTCTTCCAGCACCCGACGATCGAGGAGCTGACCCAATACGTGGAGCGTGCCGAAGGCAAACAAGCGGACCAAGGCCCGGTGGAGGGCGAAGTCATCCTGACGCCGATTCAGCGCTGGTTCTTTGAAAAGAACTTCACGAACAAGCACCACTGGAACCAATCGGTGATGCTTCACGCCGCGAAGGGCTTTGACCCTGAACGGGTGGAGAAAACATTGCAGGCGCTGATCGAGCATCATGACGCACTCCGCATGGTTTACCGTGAGGAGCCGAAAGATGTCGTTCAATATAACAGAGGACTTAAAGCTGCTTCAGCTCAATTGGAGATCATCCACATCGAGGGCCAAGCGAAAGATCATGAAGACCGCATAGAGAGAGAAGCGGAGCGTTTACAAAGCAGCATCGACTTGCAGGAAGGCGACTTGTTAAAAGCAGGCTTGTTCCAAGCGGAAGACGGAGACCACTTGCTTCTTGTCATTCACCACTTAGTGGTTGACGGCGTGTCGTGGCGGATTTTACTGGAGGATTTCGCCGCGGTTTATACACAGCTTGAGCAAGACAATGAACCACCGGTTCTCCCGCAGAAAACACATTCATTTGCGGAGTATGCAGAGAGATTGCAAGACTTCGCGAACTCCAAGGCCTTTTTGAAAGAAAAAGAGTATTGGAGACAGCTTGAAGAACAGACTGTCGCGGCAAAGCTTCCGAAGGATCGCGAATCTGGTGATCAGCGAATGAAACATACAAAGACAATCGAATTCACGCTGACTGCTGAAGAGACAGAACAGCTCACCACAAAGGTGCACGAGGCATATCACACAGAAATGAATGATATTTTGCTGACGGCATTCGGATTGGCGATGAAGGAGTGGACAGGTCAGGATCAAGTAAGTGTTCATTTAGAGGGGCATGGACGTGAAGAAATCATAGAAGACCTGACTATTTCCCGCACAGTCGGCTGGTTTACGAGTATGTACCCGATGGTGCTCGATATGAAGCATGCGGATGATCTGGGCTACCAGCTGAAGCAAATGAAAGAAGATATCAGACATGTACCGAACAAGGGTGTCGGGTATGGCATCCTGCGCTATCTGACGGCGCCGGAACATAAAGAAGAGATGGCGTTCTCGATTCAGCCGGATGTCAGCTTTAACTATTTAGGGCAGTTCGATGACATGTCGGATGCAGGCTTGTTCACGAGATCAGAGCTGCCGTCAGGACAGTCGTTAAGCCCGGAAACAGAAAAACCGAACGCGCTTGATGTTGTCGGATATATCGAAAACGGAAAACTGACGATGTCACTGGCCTATCATTCTCTCGAATTTCATGAAAAAACAGTACAGACATTCAGCGACAGCTTTAAAGCGCATCTTCTCAGAGTCATTGAACATTGCCTATCTCAAGATGGAACGGAACTTACGCCGAGTGACCTTGGCGATGATGATTTGACGCTGGATGAGCTGGATAAATTAATGGAAATTTTCTAATAGAGGTGGCATATGAGCAAAAAATCGATTCAAAAGGTGTACGCACTGACACCGATGCAGGAGGGAATGCTGTATCATGCGATGCTTGATCCGCATTCTTCCTCGTACTTCACACAATTAGAGCTTGGGATTCACGGTGCTTTTGATCTTGAAATCTTTGAGAAAAGCGTCAATGAACTGATTCGGTCATACGATATTCTCCGTACGGTATTTGTGCACCAGCAGCTGCAAAAACCGCGTCAGGTTGTATTAGCGGAACGCAAAACAAAGGTGCACTATGAAGATATCAGCCATACGGACGCAGACCGCCAAAAAGAGCACATTGAGCGCTATAAACAAGACGTGCAGCGCCAAGGCTTTAACCTGGCAAAAGACATATTGTTCAAGGTGGCGGTTTTCCGTCTTGGTGCAGATCAGCTGTATCTGGTCTGGAGCAATCACCATATTATGATGGACGGCTGGAGCATGGGCGTACTCATGAAAAGCCTGTTCCAAAACTACGAAGCCCTCAGAGCAGGCCGGACACCGGCAAACGGTCAGGGCAAGCCATATTCCGATTACATCAAGTGGCTTGGGAAACAGGACAATGAAGAGGCGGAGAGCTACTGGAGCGAACGCTTGGCGGATTTTGAGCAGCCGAGCGTGCTCCCGGGCCGCCTGCCTGAGAAA
The DNA here is from genome assembly GCF_004124315.2 of Bacillus cabrialesii. Taxonomy (GTDB): domain Bacteria; phylum Bacillota; class Bacilli; order Bacillales; family Bacillaceae; genus Bacillus; species Bacillus cabrialesii. The sequence continues at coordinate 415,578 of NZ_CP096889.1, forward strand.
AAAGACGAATACGTCAATAAAGAATATTCATTTACATGGGACGAAAAACTGGTTGCCCGCATTCAGCAAGCCGCGAACCGCCATCAAGTGACAGGGCCCAACCTGTTTCAGGCTGTTTGGGGCATCGTGCTCAGCAAATACAACTTTACGGATGATGTGGTCTTCGGCACGGTCGTATCGGGCCGGCCGTCTGAAATCAACGGAATTGAAACGATGGCGGGGCTTTTTATCAACACCATTCCGGTGCGGGTAAAAGTTGATCGAGATGCTGCTTTCGCTGATATTTTTTCAGCTGTTCAGCAGCATGCAGTAGAGGCGGAGCGTTACGATTACGTGCCGCTCTATGAGATTCAAAAACGCTCGGCCCTTGATGGCAATCTCTTGAACCATCTGGTCGCGTTTGAAAATTATCCGCTTGACCAAGAGCTTGAAAACGGCAGCATGGAAGACCGCCTCGGGTTCTCTATCAAGGTAGAAAGCGCATTTGAACAAACGAGCTTCGATTTTAACCTGATTGTGTATCCGGGCCAAACGTGGACCGTCAAAATCAAATATAACGGAGCTGCCTTTGACTCCGCTTTTATCGAACGGACAGCGGAGCACCTCACCCGCATGATGGAAGCGGCTGTCGATCAGCCGGACGCTGTTGTGCGTGAGTACGGGCTTGTGGGAGGCGAAGAGCAGCGGCAAATTGTCGAGGTATTTAACCAGACGAAAGCCGAACTTCCTGAAGGCATGGCCGTTCACCAAGTGTTTGAAGAGCAAGCGAAGCGGACGCCGGCGAGCACTGCCGTCGTATATGAAGGAATCGAGCTGACATATCGTGAGCTGAATACAGCGGCAAACCGTCTGGCAAGAAAGCTCATCGAACAAGGTCTGCGAAAAGGGGAAACGGCCGCGATTATGAACGATCGCTCAATAGAAACCGTTGTCGGCATGCTGGCTGTGCTAAAAGCAGGCGCCGCCTATGTGCCGCTTGATCCCGCGCTTCCTGAAGACCGTCTTCGTTTCATGGCGGAGGACAGTTCGATTCGAATGGTATTGGCCGGAAAGACGTATGCGGAGCAGGCGCATCAGCTGCAAGTGCCGGTTCTTACACTGGACAGCGGCTTTGAAGAGAGCGAAGCGGCTGACAATCTCAATCTGCCATCCGCCTCGTCTGATTTGGCATACATCATGTACACATCCGGTTCGACTGGCAAACCGAAAGGCGTCATGATCGAACATAAAAGCATCTTGCGCCTCGTCAAAAATGCCGGGTACGTTCCTGTCACTGAGGAAGACCGCATGGCGCAAACAGGAGCTGTCAGCTTTGATGCTGGCACTTTCGAGGTATTCGGCGCGCTGCTGAATGGCGCAGCGCTTTATCCGGTCAAAAAAGAGACGATGCTTGATGCGAAACAATTTGCAGCATACCTGCGCGAGCAGAGAATCACGACGATGTGGCTGACTTCACCGTTATTTAACCAGCTCGCCGCAAAGGATGCTGGCATGTTCGGCACACTGCGCCATTTAATCATCGGCGGAGACGCACTCGTGCCGCATATTGTCAGCAAAGTGAGACAGGCATCACCGTCGCTTTCATTGTGGAACGGATACGGCCCGACAGAAAACACGACGTTTTCAACAACTTTTCTGATTGACCGCGAGTACAGCGGCTCTATTCCGATCGGAAAGCCTATCGGAAATTCGACTGCCTACATTATGGATGAGCAGCAGCGCCTGCAGCCAATTGGCGCGCCCGGCGAGCTTTGCGTCGGCGGAATTGGTGTAGCGCGAGGGTATGTGAATCTGCCTGAGCTGACGGAGAAGCAATTTCTCGAAGACCCGTACAGACCGGGTGAAAGGATTTATCGCACTGGCGACTTGGCAAGATGGCTGCCGGACGGCAATATCGAATTTTTAGGCAGAATCGACAACCAAGTGAAGGTACGCGGCTTCCGAATTGAGCTTGGCGAAATTGAAACAAAATTGAACATGGCAGAGCATGTGACAGAGGCTGCCGTGATCATCCGCAAGAACAAAGCAGACGAAAATGAAATCTGCGCGTACTTTACGGCGGACCGTGAAGTGTCTGTGAGCGGGCTGAGAAAAACACTGTCCCAATCTTTGCCTGACTATATGGTTCCTGCCCATTTGATTCAGCTGGACAGCCTGCCGCTCACGCCAAACGGAAAAATCAACAAAAAAGAACTGCCTGCGCCTCAATCAGAAACCGCGCAGCCGGAGTACGCAGCGCCAGAAACAGAGAGTGAAAAGAAATTAGCGGAGATCTGGGAAGGGATACTCGGCGTCAAAGCAGGCGTTACCGATAACTTCTTTATGATCGGCGGCCATTCTTTGAAAGCGATGATGATGACGGCGAAAATTCAGGAGCATTTTCATAAGGAAGTACCGATTAAAGTGCTTTTTGAAAAGCCGACCATTCAAGAACTGGCGCTGTATTTGGAAGAGAACGAAAGCAAGGAGGAGCAGACGTTTGAACCGATCAAGCAAGCACCTTATCAGCAGCATTATCCTGTATCCCCGGCCCAGCGGAGAATGTATATCCTCAATCAGCTTGGACAAGCAAACACAAGCTACAACGTCCCCGCTGTACTTTTGCTGGAGGGAGAAGTAGATAAAGACCGGCTTGAAAACGCGATTCAGCATTTAATCAACCGGCACGAAATCCTCCGTACATCGTTTGACATGATCGACGGAGAAGTTGTGCAAACCGTTCATAAAAACATATCGTTCCGGCTGGAGGCTGCCAAGGGACAGGAAGAAGACGCGGAGGAAATGATCAAAGCGTTCATTCAGCCGTTTGAATTAAACCGCGCGCCGCTCGTCCGTTCGAAGCTTGTCCAGCTTGAAGAAAAACGCCACCTGCTGCTGATTGATATGCATCATATTATCACTGACGGCAGTTCAACAGGCATACTGATCGGCGATCTTGCCAAAATGTATCAAGGCGCTGATCTAGAGCTGCCGAAAATTCACTATAAGGATTACGCTGTGTGGCACAAAGAACATGCCGATCATCAAAAAGATGAAGCATACTGGCTCGATACCTTTAAAGGAGAGTTGCCGATTCTTGATCTGCCGACGGATTTCGAGCGTCCTGCTGAACGGAGCTTTGCGGGAGAGCGCGTGATGTTCGGGCTTGATAAGCAAATCACGGCTCAAATCAAATCACTCTTGGCAGAAACCGATACGACAATGTACATGTTTTTACTGGCGGCGTTCAATGTGCTCCTTTCTAAGTACGCGTCACAGGAGGATATCATTGTTGGTTCGCCGACTGCGGGAAGAACACATCCTGATCTGCAAGGTGTGCCGGGGATGTTTGTCAACACGGTCGCACTCAGAACGGCGCCTGTGGGGGATAAAACCTTTGCGCAATTCCTTGAAGAGGTCAAAACAGCAAGCCTTCAAGCCTTCGAGCACCAGAGCTATCCGCTTGAGGAACTGATTGAAAAACTTCCGCTTACAAGGGACACAAGCCGAAGTCCGTTGTTCAGCGTGATGTTCAACATGCAGAACATGGAGATTCCATCATTGAGATTGGGAGATTTGAAGATTTCTTCGTATTCCATGCTTCATCACGTGGCGAAATTTGATCTCTCCTTGGAAGCAGTCGAGCGTGAAGAGGATATCGGCCTAAGCTTTGACTATGCGACTGCCTTGTTTAAGGACGAGACGATCCGCCGCTGGAGCAGCCACTTTGTCAATATTATCAAAGCAGCGGCGGCTAATCCGAACGTTCGGCTGTCTGACGCAGATTTGCTTTCACCAGCGGAAACGGCTGCTTTGCTTGAAGAAAGACATATGACGAAAATTACTGAAGCAACCTTTGCAGCTCTTTTCGAAGAACAGGCGCAGCAAACACCTGATCATCCTGCGGTGAAGGCTGGCGGAAAACGGCTGACCTATCGCGAGCTTGATGAACAGGCGAACCAGCTGGCACATCATCTTCGCGCGCAAGGGGCGGGGAGTGAAGACATCGTCGCGATTGTCATGGAGCGGTCAGCTGAAATCATGGTCTCGATTCTCGGCGTCATGAAAGCGGGGGCGGCATTCCTGCCGATTGATCCTGATACACCTGAAGAACGAATCCGCTATTCACTAGAGGACAGCGGAGCGAAAATAGCGGTCGTGAACGAAAGAAACATGACGGCTATCGGGCGGTACGAGGGAACAATCATCAACCTTGACGACAAGGGATGGAGAAATGAGAGTAAGGAACGCCTATCACCGATCTCAGGATCCCGCAATCTTGCTTACGTCATTTATACGTCCGGTACGACCGGGAAGCCGAAGGGTGTGCAGATCGAACATCGCAATCTGACAAACTATGTTTCTTGGTTTAGTCAAGAGGCGGGCCTGACGGAAACTGATAAGTCTGTATTGCTTTCGTCTTACGCATTCGACCTGGGCTATACGAGCATGTTCCCTGTGCTTCTGGCGGGTGGTGAGCTTCATATCGTGCAGAAGGAAACCTATACAGCGCCGGATGAAATAGGACGCTATATCAAGGAGCACGGGATCACTTATATCAAACTGACGCCGTCTCTGTTCCATACGATGGTGAACACAGCCAGCTTTACCAAAGAGCCGCACTTTGAATCCCTGCGCTTGATTGTTTTGGGAGGAGAAAAAATCATTCCGGCTGATGTGCTCGCCTTCAGCAACGTCTATAGACATACCGAATTTATCAATCACTACGGTCCGACAGAGGCAACGATCGGCGCCATCGCCGGACGGGTTGATCTGTCTGAACCGGACGCATTCACGAAACGCCCGACAATCGGACAGCCGATTGCGAATGCCGGCGCGCTTGTCTTAAATGAAGCATTGAAGCTCGTGCCTCCGGGAGCGAGCGGACAGCTCTATATCACGGGACAGGGGCTTGCGAGAGGTTATCTTAACAGGCCGCAGCTCACAGCCGATCGGTTTGTAGAGAATCCATTTTCGCCGGGCAGCCTGATGTACAAAACCGGAGATGTTGTACGGAGACTTTCGGACGGTTCGCTTGAATTTATCGGACGGGCTGATGATCAGGTGAAAATCCGCGGCTACCGCATCGAGCCGAAAGAAATTGAAACGGTCATGCTCAGCCACAGCGGAATTCAAGAAGCGGTAGTCCTAGCGGTTTCTGAGGGCGGGCTTCAAGAGCTTTGCGCGTATTATACAGCGGATCATGCCATTGAAAAAGCAGAGCTCCGGAATCAGCTTTCTCAAACACTGCCGTCTCATATGATTCCTGCCTTCTTTGTACAGGTTGACGCCATTCCGCTGACCGCAAACGGAAAAACCGATAGAAACGCATTGCCGAAGCCGAACGCGGCACAATCCGGAAGCAAGCCCTCAGCAGCACCGGAAACAGCGCTTGAGAAGAGCCTATGCCGCATTTGGCAGAAAACGCTTGGCATAGACGCGATCGGCATTGATGACAATTTCTTCGATTTAGGCGGCCATTCATTAAAAGGAATGATGCTCATCGCCAACATTCAGGCCGAATTGGAGAAAACCGTACCGCTTAAAGCGCTGTTCGAGCAGCCGACTGTTCGCCAGCTGGCTGCTTATATGGAGGCATCGGCAGTTTCGGGCGGCCATCACGTGCTCAAACCGGCTGACAAACAAGAGATGTATCCATTGTCATCCGCGCAGAAACGGATGTATGTACTGAATCAGCTTGACCGTCAGACGATCAGCTACAACATGCCATCTGTTCTTCTGATGGAAGGTGAGCTTGATCTTTCGCGTCTGCGCGATTCACTCAATCATCTTGTGAACCGCCACGAGTCACTGCGGACGTCATTTACAGAAGCCAACGGTGAGCCTGTTCAGCGCATTATGGAGGAGGCGGCGATTGATCTTCATGTGTTTGAAGCGAAGGAAGACGAAGCGGATCAAAAGATCAAGGAGTTTATCCGTCCATTCGACTTAAACGATGCACCGCTTATTCGCGCGGTTTTACTTCGAATAGAAGCGAAAAAACATTTGCTGCTTTTGGATATGCATCATATTATCGCAGACGGCGTTTCAAGAGGTATTTTTGTAAAAGAATTAGCACTGCTTTACAAAGGAGAACAGCTTCCGGAGCCGGCGCTTCATTATAAGGATTTCGCCGTTTGGCAAAATGAAGCTGAGCAAAAGGAACGGATGAAGGAGCATGAGGCGTACTGGCTTTCGGTTCTTTCAGGCGAGCTGCCGGAGCTTGATCTTCCGCTCGATTACGCCCGTCCGCCTGTACAAAGCTTTAAAGGGGATACGGTGCGTTTCCGTACGGGAAGCGAGACGGCAAAGGCGGTAGAAAAACTGCTCGCCGAAACCGGAACGACCTTGCACATGGTGCTTCACGCTGTTTTCCACGTCTTTTTAAGCAAAATTTCCGGACAGCGGGATATCGTCATTGGCTCTGTTACCGCCGGCCGGACGAATGCCGATGTCCTAGACATGCCGGGAATGTTCGTCAATACGCTTGCCTTAAGAATGGAAGCGGAAGAACAGCACACCTTTGCAGAGCTGCTAGAGCGAGCGAAGCAGACGAACCTGTCAGCGCTTGAGCATCAGGAATACCCGTTTGAGGACCTGGTCAATCAGCTTGATCTTCCTCGGGATATGAGCCGAAATCCATTGTTTAACGTAATGGTGACGACAGAAAATCCTGATAAAGAACAGCTTACATTGCAGAATCTAAGCATTTCACCTTACGAGTCCCATCAGGGAACGTCTAAGTTTGATCTGACATTAGGCGGATTCACTGATGAAGACGGCATCGGCCTGCAGCTCGAATATGCGACTGATCTGTTCTCGAAAGAAACGGCTGAGAAGTGGAGCGAATACGTTCTGCGTTTACTAAAGGCTGTAGCGGAAAATCCGAACCAGCCGCTTTCCAGCCTGTCGCTCATCACTGAAACAGAAAAACAAACGCTTCTCGACGCATGGAAGGGCAAAACGCTGCCTGTGCCGACAGACAAAACCGTCCATCAGCTATTCGAAGAGACGGCTCTGCGCCACAAAGACCGCCCGGCTGTCACGTATAACGGGCAGTCATGGACGTACGGCGAGCTGAATGCCAAGGCGAACCGCCTTGCCCGGATTCTGATCGACTGCGGCGTCCGTGCGGATGAGCGTGTCGGCGTTCTCACGAAGCCGTCGCTGGAAATGTCCGCCGCGGTGCTCGGCGTCTTGAAGGCGGGAGCGGCGTTTGTGCCGATTGATCCTGATTATCCGGATCAGCGGATTGACTATATTTTACAAGACAGCGGCGCGAAGCTTCTCTTGAAGCAGGAGGGCCTTTCAGTTCCGGATAGCTTCTCGGGAGACGTCATTCTTCTCGACGGGGATCGCACGATTCTAAGCCTGCCGCTTGATGAAAACGACGAAGAAAACCCGCTTACAGCTACAAAAGCGGAGAACCTCGCGTACATGATTTACACGTCGGGAACGACCGGACAGCCGAAGGGTGTCATGGTCGAGCACCATGCGCTTGTCAACCTGTGCTTCTGGCATCACGACGCGTTCAGCATGACAGCGGAGGACTGCAGTGCGAAGTACGCGGGCTTCGGATTCGACGCTTCCATTTGGGAGATGTTCCCGACTTGGACGATCGGCGCCGAGCTTCACGTCATTGATGAAGCGATCCGCCTCGATATCGTCCGCCTGAATGACTATTTCGAAACGAACGGCGTGACGATTACATTCCTGCCGACGCAGCTGGCGGAACAGTTCATGGAGCTTGAGAACACATCACTGCGCGTATTGCTCACAGGCGGAGACAAGCTGAAGCGTGCGGTCAAACAGCCGTACACGCTCGTCAACAACTACGGGCCGACAGAAAACACAGTCGTCGCTACAAGCACTGAGATCAATCCGGAGGAAGGCTCGCTTTCCATCGGGCAGGCGATCGCCAATACGAGAGTGTACATTCTCGGTGAGGGCAATCAGGTGCAGCCGGAAGGCGTAGCCGGGGAGCTTTGCGTGGCGGGACGCGGACTGGCGCGAGGCTATCTGAATCGAGAAGACGAAACCGCGAAGCGGTTTGTCGCTGATCCGTTTGTACAGGGTGAACGCATGTACCGCACCGGCGATTTGGTGAAATGGGTGAACGGCGGCATCGAATATATCGGACGGATCGACCAGCAGGTCAAGGTCCGCGGCTACCGGATCGAGCTGTCGGAAATCGAAGTCCAGCTCGCCCAGCTTTCTGACGTTCAGGATGCGGCGGTGACAGCCGTCAAAGACAAAGGCGGCAATACAGCGATTGCGGCATATGTGACACCGGAAACAGCTGACATAGAGGCGCTCAAATCAGCACTGAAGGAAACCCTGCCGGATTACATGATCCCGGCGTTCTGGGTGACGCTAAACGAGCTTCCGGTTACGGCAAACGGCAAAGTAGACCGCAAAGCCCTGCCTGAGCCGGACATCGAAGCGGGAAGCGGAGAATACAAAGCGCCGGCAACCGACATGGAAGAGCTGCTTGCAGGCATCTGGCAGGATGTGCTCGGCGTTCCGGAGATCGGTGTCAGCGACAATTTCTTCGCAATGGGCGGAGATTCCATCAAAGGAATCCAAATGGCGAGCCGCTTGAACCAGCACGGCTGGAAGCTGGAAATGAAAGACCTCTTCCAGCACCCGACGATCGAGGAGCTGACCCAATACGTGGAGCGTGCCGAAGGCAAACAGGCGGACCAAGGCCCGGTGGAGGGTGAAGTCATCCTGACGCCGATTCAGCGCTGGTTCTTTGAAAAGAACTTCACGAACAAGCACCACTGGAACCAATCGGTGATGCTTCACGCCGCGAAGGGCTTTGACCCTGAACGGGTGGAGAAAACATTGCAGGCGCTGATCGAGCATCATGACGCGCTCCGCATGGTTTACCGTGAGGAGAACGGAGAGATCCTGCAAGCATATAAACCAATCAGCGAAAGCAAAGTCAGCTTTGAAATCGTGGACCTGTACGGCTCCGATAAAGACATGCTGAAAAGCCAGATCAAGATTCTAGCGGACAGGCTGCAAAGCAGTCTCGATCTCCAAAACGGACCGCTTCTCAAGGCGGAGCAATACCGGACGGAAGCTGGCGACCACCTGCTAATCGCTGTTCACCATCTCGTAGTCGACGGCGTGTCATGGCGGATTTTGCTTGAAGATTTTGCTTCAGGCTACATGCAGGCTGAGAAAGAAGGGAACATTGTCTTCCCGCAAAAAACGAACTCCTTCAAGGATTGGGCGGAAGAACTGGCGGCATTCAGTCAATCAGCGCATCTTTTACAGCAGGTTGAATACTGGTCGCAAATTGACGCTGAACAGGTTTCTCCTGTGCCGAAGGATTACGAAACAGAGCAGCGGATCGTCAAGCATACATCAGCTGTCCTCAGTGAATTAACGGAGGAAGACACCAAACATCTCTTAACGGATGTCCATCAGCCATATGGAACGGAAATCAATGATATTCTTCTCAGCGCGCTCGGTTTGACCATGAAGGAATGGACAGAAGGTGCCAAAATCGGCATTAACTTGGAGGGACACGGACGGGAGGACATCATTCCGAATGTGAATATCTCCAGAACGGTCGGTTGGTTTACGGCGCAATATCCTGTTGTGCTCGACATGTCTGAAGCGGATGCATCAGCCGTGATCAAGTCAGTCAAAGAAAACCTGCGCCGCATTCCGGACAAAGGTGTAGGCTACGGCATTCTCCGTTATGTCACAGAAACAGCGGAAACAAAGGGCTTCACGCCAGAGATCAGCTTCAACTATTTGGGCCAGTTCGACAGTGAAGTGAAAACAGACTTCTTTGAGCCGTCCGCTTTCGATATGGGGCGCCAAGTAAGCGAAGAATCAGAAGCGCTGTACGCTTTAAGCTTCAGCGGCATGATCAGAAACGGCCGGTTTGTGCTTTCTTGCTCTTACAATGAGAAGGAGTTTGAAAGAGCTACGGTCGAGGAGCAAATGGAACGGTTTAAAGAAAATCTCCTGATGCTGATCCGCCATTGCACGGAAAAAGAAGACAAGGAATTCACGCCGAGCGACTTCAGCGCCGAAGACCTTGGAATGGACGAAATGGGCGATATCTTTGACATGCTTGAGGAGAATTTAAAATAAAACGCAAGGGAATTACAGAAGGCGGGAGCGAAGCATATGAGTCAATTTAGCAAGGATCAGGTTCAAGATATGTATTACCTATCGCCGATGCAGGAAGGGATGCTGTTTCATACCATCCTGAATCCCGGCCAGAGCTTTTATCTTGAACAGATCACGATGAAAGTAAAAGGCGGCTTGAATATCAAATGCCTTGAAGAAAGCATGAATGTGATCATGGACCGGTACGATGTATTTCGTACCGTGTTCATTCACGAAAAAGTAAAAAGGCCGGTCCAAGTCGTATTGAAAAAACGGCAGTTTCATATAGAAGAAATCGATCTGACACACTTAACGGGCAGCGAACAAGCAGCCAAAATTAATGAATACAAAGAACAGGATAAGATCAAGGGCTTTGATTTGACGCGGGATATCCCAATGCGGGCAGCCATTTTCAAAAAAGCTGAAGAAAGCTTTGAATGGGTGTGGAGCTACCACCACATGATTTTGGACGGATGGTGCTTCGGCATCGTTGTGCAGGACCTGTTTAAGGTATACAATGCCCTGCGCGAACAAAAGCCATACACCCTGCCGCCGGTCAAACCATATAAGGACTACATCAAGTGGCTTGAAAAGCAGGATAAACAAGCATCACTGCGTTACTGGCGAGAGTACTTAGAGGATTTTGAAGGACAAACGACGTTTGCGGAGCAAAGAAAGAAACAAAAGGACGGCTACGAGCCGAAAGAATTGCTCTTCTCACTGCCAGAGGCGGAAACAAAGGCGTTTACCGAGCTTGCAAAATCGCAGCATACCACTTTGAGTACGGCGTTGCAGGCAGTTTGGAGCGTATTGGTCAGCCGCTATCAGCGGTCTGGCGATTTGGCCTTCGGCACAGTCGTTTCCGGGCGTCCCGCGGAAATCAAAGGTGTTGAACATATGGTCGGGCTGTTTATCAACGTTGTCCCGAGACGGGTGAAACTGTCTGAGGATATCACATTTAACGGTTTGCTCAAGCAGCTGCAGGAGCAATCGCTTCAGTCTGAGCCGCATCAATATGTCCCGCTCTATGACATCCAAAGCCAGGCCGATCAGCCAAAACTGATTGACCACATCATTGTCTTTGAAAATTATCCGCTTCAGGATGCAAAAAATGAAGAAAACAGTGAAAATGGCTTTGAAATGGAGGATGTACATGTTTTTGAGAAGTCGAATTATGATCTCAATCTGATGGCTTCTCCGGGGGATGAGATGCTGATTAAGCTTGCCTATAATGAGAATGTGTTTGATGAGGCATTTATTCTGCGCTTGAAATCGCAGCTTCTCACAGCGATTCAGCAGCTCATCCAGAAGCCGGATCATCCTGTCAGCACGATCAGCCTCGTTGACGACAAAGAGAGAGAGTTTTTGCTTACCCGATTAAACCCGCCAGCTCAAACTCATGAGGCAAAGCCTCTGACGGACTGGTTCAAGGAAGCGGTGAACGTTCATCCTGATGAGCCGGCGCTTACGTATTCCGGCCAGACTCTTTCCTATCGCGAATTAGATGAGGAAGCAAACCGCCTTGCGCGCCGTTTGCAAAAGCAAGGTGCGGGCAAAGGCTCCGTTGTAGCGTTGTACACAAAGCGCTCGCTTGAACTTGTGATTGGCATTCTCGGAGTATTAAAAGCGGGAGCGGCTTATCTTCCGGTTGATCCGAAGCTGCCGGAAGACCGAATCTCGTATATGCTGACTGACAGTGCGGCAGCCTGTCTGCTGACACATGAGGAGATGAAAGAACAAGCGGCTCAGCTGCCGTATACAGGAACAACGCTCTTCATTGATGATCAAACACGGTTTGCAGAACAGGCAAGCGATCCTGAAATCGCGATTGAACCCGACGCTCCGGCGTATATTATGTATACGTCCGGCACAACCGGAAAGCCGAAGGGCAATATCACCACTCATGCCAATATTCAAGGATTGATCAAGCATGTAGACTACATGGCATTTTCTGAAAAAGATACGTTCTTATCTGTTTCGAATTACGCCTTTGACGCATTTACCTTTGATTTCTACGCTTCAATATTGAATGCGTCACGTCTCATAATCGCAGATGAACAAACGCTGCTTGACACAGAACGCCTAACCAATTTGATTCAACAGGAGAATGTCAATGTCATGTTTGCGACAACCGCACTATTTAATCTTCTCACAGATGCGGGAGAGGATTGGATGGAGGGACTTCGCTGCGTGTTATTTGGCGGAGAGCGCGCGTCTGTGCCTCACGTCAGAAAAGCGCTGCGGATCTTGGGGCCGGGCAAGCTGATTAACTGCTACGGGCCGACTGAGGGAACGGTGTTTGCGACAGCTCACGTCGTGCGTGATCTGCCGGATTCCATCTCCTCATTGCCGATCGGAAAGCCGATCAGCAATGCCAGTGTATATATACTCAACGAGCAGAACCAGCTTCAGCCATTCGGAGCTGTCGGCGAACTGTGCATCAGCGGAATGGGTGTGTCAAAAGGGTATCTAAACCGTCATGACCTGACGAAGCAAAAATTTATCGCGAACCCCTTTAAGCCGGGAGAAACGCTTTACCGCACAGGGGATTTAGCACGCTGGCTGGCGGATGGAACGATTGAATACGCCGGCCGTATTGACGACCAGGTCAAAATACGCGGACATCGGATTGAGCTAGAAGAAATCGAAAAACAGCTGCAGGAATACCCGGGTGTGAAAGATGCAATTGTTGTTGCGGACCGCCATGAGTCAGGAGATGCATCAATCAACGCCTACCTCGTGAACCGGACGCAGCTTTCAGCTGAGGACGTAAAGGCGCACCTGAAAAAACAGCTTCCTGCTTACATGGTGCCGCAAACCTTTACTTTTCTAGAGGAGCTTCCTTTAACGACAAACGGTAAGGTCAATAAACGGCTGCTGCCAAAACCGGATCAGGCTCAGCTGGCGGAAGAATGGGTCGGGCCCAGAGACGAGATGGAAGAAATGATCGCACAAATCTGGTCCGAGATTCTCGGAAGACAGCAAGTCGGCATTCATGATGATTTCTTCGCGCTCGGCGGGCACTCCTTAAAGGCGATGACCGCCGCTTCACGCATCAAGAAAGAGCTCGCGATTGATCTTCCGGTGAAGCTTTTGTTTGAAGCGCCTACGATCGCCGGCATTTCAGCGTATTTGAAAAACGGAGGCTCAGATGGATTGCAGGATGTAACCATCATGAATCCCGATCAGGAGCAAATCATTTTCGCATTCCCGCCGGTCTTGGGCTATGGCCTCATGTATCAAAACCTGGCCAGCCGCCTGCCGTCATATAAACTGTGCGCCTTTGATTTCATTGAGGAGGAAAACCGTCTTGACCGCTATGCGGATTTGATCCAGAAGCTTCAGCCGGATGGGCCTCTGACATTGTTCGGGTATTCGGCGGGCTGCAGCCTGGCGTTTGAAGCTGCTAAAAAGCTTGAGGAACAAGGGCGCGCGGTTCAGCGGATCATCATGGTGGATTCCTATAAAAAACAAGGTGTCAGTGATCTGGACGGACGAACGGTTGAGAGTGATGTCGAGGCGCTGATGAATGTCAACCGTGACAATGAAGCGCTCAACAGCGAAGTCGTCAAACAAGGCCTCAAGCAAAAAACACACGCCTTCTACTCATACTACGTCAACCTGATCAGCACAGGACAGGTGAAAGCGGATATTGATCTCTTGACATCTGATACTGATTTTGACATGCCGGAATGGCTTGCATCGTGGGAAGAGGCCACAACAGGTGCTTACCGTGTGAAAAGAGGCTTCGGAACACACGCTGAAATGCTGCAAGGTGAAACGTTAGATAGGAATGCGGAGATTTTGCTCGAATTACTTAATACACAAACCGTAACGGTTTCTTAAACGAAGTGATGAAAGGAGGAGACGGCCATGAGCCAACTCTTCAGATCATTTGATGCGTCGGAAAAAACGCGGCTCATCTGTTTTCCGTTTGCCGGCGGCTACTCGGCGTCGTTTCGCCCTCTCCATGCTTTTTTGCAGGGGGAGTGTGAGATGCTCGCTGCCGAGCCGCCGGGACACGGCACGAATCAAACGTCAGCCATTGAGGATCTCGAAGAGCTGACCGATTTGTACAAGCAAGAATTGAACCTTCGTCCTGATCGGCCGTTTGTGCTATTCGGACACAGTATGGGCGGAATGATCACCTTCAGGCTGGCGCAAAAGCTGGAGCGTGAAGGCATCTTTCCGCAGGCGGTTATCATTTCTGCGATTCAGCCGCCGCATATTCAGCGGAAGAAAGTGTCCCATCTGCCTGATGACCAGTTTCTCGATCATATTATCAAGTTAGGCGGGATGCCTGCGGAGCTTGTTGAAAATAAGGAAGTCATGTCCTTTTTCCTGCCTTCCTTCAGATCGGATTACCGGGCTCTTGAACAATTTGAGCTTCACGATGTGGCCCCGATCCAATCACCTGTTCATGTCTTTAACGGACTTGATGATGAAAAATGCATTCGGGATGCACAAGGCTGGAAGAAGTGGGCGAAAGACATCACATTCCATGAATTTGACGGCGGGCACATGTTTCTGCTGTCACATACGGAAGAAGTGGCAGAACGGATTTTTGCGATATTGAATCAGCATCCGATTATTCAATCGTGATCAAAAGCGGACAGCTTAAGCTGTTCCGCTTTTTTTGTGTGGAATGTCAATTTTTACATGATATAATAGTCGCAATACTCAAACAAAGGCAGGTCGAAACATGTACGCGTCCCCTAAGATGAAATGGTTTGTATTGCTGTTTACGTTTGTTTTCGCCATCGGAATGAACTCATTTAGAAATTCCTTTCAATTTTTTATGCTGCCGATGGCGGATACCTTCCATGCCGACAGGTCGCTAATCTCCGTTTCTGTCAGCGTTTTTATGATCACAACGGGCATCGTTCAGTTTTTTGTCGGTTTTTTTATCGATCGGTTCAGCGTCAGAAAAATTATGGGGCTTGGAGCTGTTTGTATCAGCGCAAGTTTTTTGGTGCTTCCGTATTCACCAAATGTTCATGTGTTTTCCGCCATTTACGGAGTGCTCGGCGGAATCGGCTATTCCTGTGCGGTCGGCGTGACGACCCAGTATTTCATCAGCCGCTGGTTTGAGACGCATAAGGGCCTGGCGCTCGCTATTTTGACCAATGCCAATTCTGCGGGCCTGCTGCTGCTCTCTCCCATTTGGGCCGCGGCTCCGTATCATGCCGGCTGGCAAAATACCTACACGATATTGGGCGTCGTCATGGCGGCTGTTCTGCTGCCGCTCCTCGCCTTCGGGATGAAGCACCCGCCACATGCGCAAGCGCCGTCAGTGAAAAAGTCTTATGACTGGCGGGGATTTTGGAACGTCATAAAGCAGTCCCGCCTGATTCATGTCCTGTACTTCGGCGTGTTTACATGCGGATTTACAATGGGGATCATAGATGCTCATCTCGTGCCGATGCTGAAGGATGCGCATGTCTCCCATGTCAACGGAATGATGGCCGCGTTCGGAGCGTTTATCATCATTGGCGGATTATTGGCGGGCTGGCTGTCAGATCTCCTCGGCAGCAGAAGCGTGATGCTATCCATTTTATTTTTCCTTCGGCTGCTCAGCTTGATTTGTCTGCTCATCCCCATTCTCGGAATCCATCAAAGCGAACTTTGGTACTTCGGGTTTATCCTGTTATTCGGGCTCAGTTACACAGGCGTGATCCCGCTGACCGCGGCGTCTATTTCTGAAAGCTATCATTCAGGATTGATCGGCTCGCTGTTAGGCATCAACTTCTTTATCCATCAGATTGCAGGGGCTCTCAGTGTGTATGCGGGCGGCTTGTTTTTTGACATGGCTCATGATTATTTGCTGATTATTGTTGTGTGCATCGTGTTTGTGGGTGTATCGGCTGGAATAGAGCTGGTGCCGTTTTTAAATAAACAGAAGGCAAAAGAAACGCATCAATCCATATAAAAGGACCGGCACTGTCAGTGCTGATCCTTTTTCCATTTCACTTTAATTGTTTCAGTATTTTTAAGAATAATCCCCCTGAATCTGTTCATTTCCTCTTTGGAATGAAAAAAACGTTTTGGTATCGCAATATATTGGCCGCTTGATGTATTGATCCTGAAGATCTTCTTATATTCGAAAACAGCTGTGATTTCATCCCAATTAAAAATGAGGTCATATTTTTGAGAACATATACGGATTCCTTCTTGATTGAGGGTATATGTTCTTTTGGATTGAATCCGTTCGTTCTTCTTGTAGGCTCTAGAAAACTTTACATATAGAAGAAGGAGGAGCAGCAGTGTAAACAGAACCGACATCACGATAATCAAAATACCATTCACAAACAAGTTAAGCGCGTCGCTGCCAAAAACGAGACGGGGCCATCCGTTAATGGAATGAACTGCAGCAAAAATGGAGCAGAACAAAAGAAAGTAAAAGAATGAGATTTTCCCGATTTGATAAAAAAAGATTTCTCTTATATCTTTAAACGTCATTTCTCCTGGAAGATTGATACTTTCACTAGCATATTGAACCATACAGTAAATTTACACCTCAAACCATGTTTTTCCTTTCAGCCTAGCATCATTTCTCATTTTTTCACAGGGGTACCAAGTTGTTTTTTATTTTTCCGCAGTGTGGTATTGCTTCCAACCACGCCAATCATAATACAAACGGCTCCGGCAAGATGGTACCAGGCGAGGCTTTCGTTTAGAATCACCACTCCTGCAAACATCGTCACGATGGTCGCTACATGATTAAAAGCGCTCATTTTAAAGGCCTCAATCCGTGACAGCGTATAGTTGGACAGAAACGAAGTGACGAGTGAAGACAGCACGCCCAAATACACAATCGCGAGAACAAAGCCGGGCTCCCGGAACGGCTGGAAGTAAGTGCCGACAGTTCCTGCCGCGCTGTGGCGCACTATGGCGATGGCGTTGAATACGACAAAGCCGATGGCCGACATGATGTAGGTGAGCTCGGTCAGCTTGAACCGCTGGGTCATTTTTCTGGCAGCGGTATTGTACATCGCGGAGGACAAAGCGGACAGCAGGATCAGCAGAGATCCTTTTAAGCTGGCCGATTCCACGTCAACGCCCTTCATCACAAAAATAAACATGACGCCGGCAACGGATAAAACCGTGAAACCCTTCTGCGCCCGCGTCGAGCGTTCCTTTAAGAAATAACTGGCTAAGACCATCGTGAAAATCGGAATGGCAGCCTGAATAATTCCCGCTTCAGAGGAGGACGAGTATACAAGGCCGAATGCCTGAAAGCTGAAAAACAATGCCGGATACAGCAGGGCGAGCGGCAAGATGGCAATGACGTCCTTTACACGGATTGATAGCTTTACCCAGCCGAATAAGACGGGTACAGTGGCAGCGGCGAACGCAATGGTGAACCGGTGCGCCAGAATATCAAACGGTTCGGCTGTTTGCAGTGCGATTTTTACGAATAGAAACGATAAACCGATAATGAACGAATATAAGATAGCCGCCGTATAAGCGGAGGCTTGCTGTTGTTTAAACATAATGGAAGGTGCTCCTTTATCTGAATTGCAGCGCCGGTCGCTCTATTTTATTGTATGGCTGTGGCCAGAACGGTACAATGAGAAAAATAACGAACTGTACCGGTACAAAACAGGGGGAGAAAGCATGGAGAAATATATGAATCTATTGACGAGAATAGAAGAGATGATGCAAAGCAGCGCGTATCAAGAAGGTGATAGGCTTCCGTCCATCCGTCAGCTGTCCGCCCGCTATCAAATCAGCAAGAGCACAGTGATCCGCGCCCTGCAGGAGCTGGAAAAGCGCCACCTCATTTACTCCGTTCCGAAAAGCGGCTATTATATTGTGAAAAAGACGGGAAAATCAAAAAGCGGGCAGCCGGGCCCCATTGATTTTGCAACATCTGCGCCGGACCCCGATGTATTTCCGTATCTTGATTTCCAGCATTGCATCAACAAAGCGATTGATACATACAAAAACGATTTGTTTATTTATGGAACGCCAAAGGGGCTTCCATCACTCATCCGTGTACTCCGAAAATTGCTGGCCAATCAGCAGGTATTTGCGGATGAACGGCATATTTTCATCACATCAGGTGTCCAGCAGGCGTTATCCCTGCTTTGTGCGATGCCGTTTCCAAATGGGAAAGAGAAGATTGCCATTGAACAGCCCGGCTATCATTTGATGATTGAACAGCTTGAGACGCTTGGGATTCCTGCCATCGGTGTGAAACGAACGGAAGGGGGACTAGACATAGCCGAGGTTGAGCGGCTGTTTCAGACAGAATCGATCAAATTTTTTTATACGATGCCGCGTTTCCACAACCCGCTTGGCTGCTCTTTGTCAGAGCGTGATAAACAAGAGCTTGTGAGACTTGCGGAAACGTATGATGTGTATCTCGTTGAGGATGATTATCTTGGTGATCTGGAGGAAAATAAAAAGGCAGATCCGCTGTTCGCATATGATCTGTCCTCGCATGTCATTTATTTGAAAAGCTTCTCGAAAATGATGTTCCCAGGCCTTCGCGTGGGGGCCGCTGTTTTGCCGGATGCGCTGGCTGACACGTTTCACACGTACAAAAAGCTGAACGACATCGACTGCTCGATGATTTCTCAAGCGGCGTTGGAGATTTATCTGAAAAGCGGTATGTACGGCAGGCATAAGGAGAAGATCCGCGCTTCCTATAAGGAACGGTCAATGAGGCTTCATCAAGCCATTCAAACACACGGGCAGCTGGGAAGCGGCCGCTTCGCGTTTTCCAGCGGACAGGCACCCTGCATGCACACCCATCTGGTGCTTCCCCGTGATCTGCCGGCCTCAAGGGTGATTCAAAGGCTGAAAAAACAAGGGGTTCTCCTTGAGGCGATAGACCGGCATTATTTATCAGATTATCCGAAAGAAAATCTATTAAAAATCAATATATCGAATGTGAAAACGGAAGATATTGAACACGGCGTGAAGCTGCTGATGACCTATTTATAAAAGCGCTTCGTACGAGACCATTGTGATATCCTCGGGGAAATCAGGGTGCGCGGCGCATACGGCCATTTTGTAGCCGGGATCCACCTCATATGTTCTGATATAGCAAGGTGCATGGTTGTCCGGAAGCTCAATGGACACTTGTCCGTCCTGATGCAGACGCACCGAAAAGGAATCTAAAGGAAGCGATAAGCCTTTGCCTTCCTGTTTGATAAAGCTTTCTTTCATTGACCATAGATGATAAAAATAGTCTGTCTGCTCGTTTTTGTTTTTTGCCAAAAGGTCAGTGTACTCGGTTTTTGAAAAGAAACGTTTGGCGATCTCGAGGCTGATCGGTTTCATTTTTTCAATATCGATGCCGATCGGCTGTGAATCAAACGCACAAATGACCCAGCGGCCGGAGTGAGAAATGTTAAAATGGGCGTCAGGAAGATCAGGGATGCAGGGTTTCCCGTATTCCTGCGCGCTGAAGCGGATATCGGCTTTGTCCAGCTGATACTGCTTGCTGACGACTGAGCGAACGAGCACATCCCCCAGCAGGGTGCGGTGAGCATCTTCTTTATGGTAAAATCTCCGGCATTTCTCACGTTTTTCAGGCGATATGAAAGACATTAACCGTTCAGTCTCTCCCTGTGAAAGCGGTCGGTCCATATACATTCCGTAAATCTTCATTCTAGATCCTCCGTCTGCAAAAGATTGTCAAAACCATCCTATCATACTTCAACAAGACTCATATAGAGGAGAAAATAAAAAAACAAAGCCGAAACGGCTTTGTTTTAGTGTACAGGCGGAGATGCTTTCACAGCCGCAGTTCGCCTTGCCACAGCATAATTCAGCAGCTGGATTGACTGCGGCAATGAAAAGCGCAGAATGAGTCCGGTGAGGATGGCGGTCAAAATGGTGCCAAAACCGATCGGACCATCCATGCCCCATGCCGCAAACAAAATGGTTATTTCCATGCCGTTCCGCACCCATTGTACATTCCAGCCGGTTTTTTCTGTAATCAGCATCATCAGCGAATCACGCGGTCCCGCGCCAAGGCCGGCTGATACATACACACCTACGCCGTAACCGATCAGCACCACGCCGAGAGAGAAGACGATGACGGAGCCCGTGTAGGTCGAGGGGGCGGGCAGAAGAAAATTAAAAAAATCTATAAAAACACCAATGAGCACCATGTTCAGGATCGCCCCAATTTTTGGCCAAGCCCTCGTAAACAATGACGTTAATCCGACGATGATCGCTCCGATCATGATGGACCACTGGCCGACGGTAAGCCCGAAATGCTGAAACAGGCTGTAATGAAATGCATCCCACGGACTAATGCCGAGCGCTTTTCCTTCTATCGTCAGGGATACACCAAAAGCCAAAATGATCAAACCGGCAAAATAAAATGTCCAGCGCAGAACAAGTTCTTGCTTCACGTGAGGTCCCTTCTTTCGTAAAAATCAGTCGATTGTCATTGTAGCACATCTGACAGAAGGGCGGAATAGGCGAAAGGAGCTCAACAAAAAACAGGGCCGCCGCAGGCGCCCTGTTTCAGCGTGTTGGCAAACCCTTGCATTCGTTGTCAGGCCTGCGCTTCGGTGCTCACGAATTTAACATTCGCTGTGCTCCGATGCTCGCCCTTCCTAGACTTCAAAGGTTTTCAATCTCGCTGAAAATGACAAAATCCTAAAACGAAAATTGTTTTAGGATTCTGTAACAGGGCGCTGGCGCCCTGTTTTTCTTTTTACAACGGGTTCAAAATCCGATTCAAGAACCGCTGCGTCCGTTCTTCTTTTGGTGCGGAGAAAATTTGCTCCGGCGGTCCCTGTTCCACGATGACGCCGCCGTCGATAAAGACGACTTCGTCCGCCACATCCTGGGCGAATTTGATTTCGTGGGTTACGACGACCATGGTCCAGCCTTCATTGGCTAAGTCCTTGATCACCTTCAGAACCTCTCCGACAAGCTCGGGATCAAGCGCTGAGGTTGGTTCGTCAAACAGCATGAGCTCAGGCTGAATCGCCAGTGCGCGGGCGATGCCGACGCGCTGCTGCTGTCCGCCGGAAAGCTGGAACGGATATAAATCCATCTTGTCCTTCAATCCGACTTTCTCTAGAAGCTGAATCGCTTCTTTTCTGACTTCCTCTTTGTTCCGTTTTTGCACCTGAACAGGGCCTTCCATTACGTTTTCAAGAGCCGTGCGGTGCGGGAACAGGTGATACGCCTGAAACACCATTCCGGATTTCCGGCGAAGCTTTAGGATATCCGCCTGTTTCACCTTTTTGGAGAAATCGATGGAGAAATCATCAAATGCAAGCTCTCCGCGATTCGGGATTTCCAGCGCGTTCAGGCAGCGGAGCAGCGTCGTTTTCCCTGAACCTGAAGGCCCAAGTATGGCGATGACTTTCCCTTTTTCAATCTTCATATCTATCTTTTTTAAAATTTCATTTTCACCGAATGATTTGTTTAATCCTTTAACGGTAAGCATACTCGGAACCTCCTTATTTGGCCACGTAGCGGTCAAGACGCCGTTCGATGACATGCTGGACGAGTGAAAGCAGGAAGCAGATGATCCAGTAAATAAAGGCTGCTTCAATATAGATGACTAAAATCTGATCAAGATTCAGCGCGCCGATTTCCTGGGCTTTTCTAAATAGCTCAGCGACCAAAATCTGGGACGCGAGAGATGTATCTTTGATCAGGCTGATAAAGGTATTGGATAATGGCGGGATCGATACACGAAAGGCCTGCGGCAAAATGACGCGGAACAACGTTTTCTGATGTGTCATGCCGATTGTGTATCCGGCTTCCCATTGTCCTTTCGGCACGGATAAAATGGATGCCCGGATAATTTCAGATGCATAGGCGCCGACGTTTAATGAAAAGGCGATAACTGCGCTTGGAAATGGATCTAATGTGACGTTAAAGGCCGGGAACAGATAGAAAATGATGAACAATTGAACGAGAAGAGGAGTGCCCCGTATCGCGGATACGTATACGCTGAACACCCATCTCAAAGGTCTCACTTTCGACATTCTGGCTAGCGCTGTAATCAGCGCGATGATCATTCCAAATATAAAGGAAAGAATGGTAAGGGGAATCGTATAGTAGATTCCCCCTGAAAGTATCGGCCAGAATGACTGCTGCACCAGATCCCACGGGATCGCCGTGCCAAGCGTCAATGCCGGCAGATTATTTAGAAACATCTTCGCCGAACCATTTTTTAGAAATTTTAGAAAGAGTCCCGTCCTCTTTCATTTCTTTTAATGCTTTGTTGACTTGATCAACAACCTCGCCGCTTCCTTTGCGGAACGTGAAGTACGTTGACTGCGGATCGCCTGTTTCAAACGCGATCTTCACGTTTTTGTTGCCTGATGTTTTGAGGTAGTTCAATACAGCAAGTTTATCGTTGTATGTCATATCGACGCGGCCTTGCTGGATCAATTGAAGGGATTGTGCCATGCCTTCAACGCCTTCTACTTTCGCGCCGGCCTTTGTAGCTAATTTGTTGTAGTTGCTTGTCAGTGATTGAGCTGATGTTTTTCCTTTTACATCTGCTTCAGACTTAATATCGTTGTTGTCTTTTTTCGTCACGACAACAGCTCTTGATGTTGTGTATTTATCTGAGAAATCGTATTTGTCTTCACGGTCTGTTTTTCCAACCTGGTTGGCAATGACGTCAAACCGTTTGGAATTCAGGCCGGCAAACATGCTGTCCCATTGTGTTTCTTTAAAATCGGCTTTAAGCCCAAGGCGTTTTGCGACTTCCGTGATAACTTCGACATCATAGCCAGTCAGCTTGTCAGTGTCCTTGTCGTGGAAAGTGAACGGTTCATATGTCCCTTCCGTACCGACTGTCAGCACACCTTTTTTCTTAATGGAAGCCCAAAGATCGCCGTTTTTGGCGTTATCTTTTGACTGATTGTCATTTCCTGCTCCGCAAGCTGCGAGAACTGCAATGCTTACGACCATGAATAAAGCCAATAATGCTTTTTTCATCTTATTCCCCACTTTTCTGGTTGATTTTATTGAAATAAAAAAATAGCTTACAAATCTAAAGGATAACTTTTTTTTAGTATGAGTCAAGTAATTGGTTTTCATAAGGCAAAATCTTTTAAAATAAATCCAAAAATTGCTGTACCGGTTTTGGCAAATAACTGTCCGTTCTCCACATGACAGCCGGTGTCATAATGAAGGGATTGTTTTCGATATGGACGGTGTGAACATGATTTCTCATATGAACGGGAATCATCGTGACGGGCAGAATGGACGCGCCGAATCCGGAAGAAACGAGACTGAGCAAAGTCGCGGAATCGTGGCATTCGCAAACAATGCGCGGCTCCAGATTCAAACGATGAAATTCATTCATGACCTGATTGTAGACGCCTTTCCCGTTGAC
The DNA here is from genome assembly GCF_004124315.2 of Bacillus cabrialesii. Lineage (GTDB taxonomy): Bacteria > Bacillota > Bacilli > Bacillales > Bacillaceae > Bacillus > Bacillus cabrialesii. The sequence goes on from NZ_CP096889.1 coordinate 439,027, forward strand.
AGGCCGCAGCAGAATCAGCGGAAAGGAAGGAATGTCCTCCATTTTAATGGTGTCCCCGCACGGATATCCGGCTTCTTTTGAAAGAACGAGCACACATGGAATATCATCAAGCTGTTTAAATTGGACCGTGTCGCTTTTGATCAGCGTCGTTGTGACCGCCGCATCGATTTGACGGCTTTCCAGCAGCTCTAACAGCGTCGCGGGCTCATTCTCCCAAATGTTAAAGGTGAGGTGCGGGTAGCTCTCTTTGATCTGTGTGACTTTTTCAAGCATCAGAGCGGCGCAATAAATCGTTGAACCTACGGCCAGCGTGCCGGCTACCTCCTCCTTCAGCTCTTGTACCTCAATGACGGCATCCTCAAACCTGTGCAAAATCTCCTTGGCTCTTTTCAGAAAAACAGTTCCTTCGTATGTAAGCGTCATTTGTTTTTTCTTATTCCGGTCAAACAAAACGACACCCAGCTCGTCCTCAAGCTGTTTCAGCTGCCTGCTTAAAGGCGGCTGCGCCATGTGGAGCTTTTTGGCGGCGGACGTGATTTTTTGTTCTTGGGCTATCGTAATGAAATACCGAAGCTGGCGAATGTCCAAAAGAAAGCGCCTCCTTACTATACCTTTTAGGTATGAAATATAGATTTAACAGATATTTTTCATATGGATATATCAGGAGTATGATGGAAATGAAAACAGAATTCAAGCGTAAAGGAGGGGACAAAGTTGAAACTCGTTGTCGGAATGACAGGGGCAACAGGGGCTATTTTCGGTGTCAGGCTGCTGGAGTGGCTAAAGGCCGCCGAAGTGGAAACCCATCTCGTTGTGTCTCCTTGGGCTAACGTCACGATCAAACACGAAACAGGCTATACCTTAAAAGAAGTAGAACAACTGGCCACATACACCTATTCGCATAAGGACCAGGCGGCAGCCATTTCAAGCGGGTCGTTTGATACCGATGGAATGATTGTTGCGCCGTGCAGCATGAAATCACTCGCAAGCATTCGCACCGGAATGGCGGATAATCTGCTGACACGTGCGGCGGATGTCATGCTCAAGGAGAGAAAAAAACTCGTCCTCTTAACGAGAGAGACGCCTTTGAACCAGATTCATCTCGAAAATATGCTAGCGCTTACGAAAATGGGCACCATCATTCTTCCTCCGATGCCGGCATTTTATAATCAGCCGAGCAGCTTAGAGGAAATGGTCGACCATATTGTATTCAGAACATTGGACCAATTTGGCATTCGCCTTCCTGAAGCGAAACGCTGGAATGGGATTGAAAAACAAAAAGGAGGAGCTTGATCATGGCTTATCAAGATTTCAGAGAATTTCTCGCTGCCCTTGAAAAAGAAGGACAGCTGCTGACAGTGAATGAAGAGGTAAAGCCGGAGCCGGATTTAGGGGCTGCCGCACGCGCGGCCAGCAATCTTGGCGATAAGAGCCCAGCGCTTTTATTTAATAACATTTACGGCTACAATAACGCGCAAATTGCAATGAATGTGATCGGCTCCTGGCCGAACCATGCGATGATGCTCGGCATGCCGAAAGACACGCCGGTGAAAGAGCAGTTTTTTGAATTCGCGAAGCGTTATGAACAGTTTCCGATGCCGGTCAAACGTGAGGAAACAGCGCCGTTTCATGAAAATGAAATCACAGAAGACATCAATTTGTTCGATATCCTGCCTCTTTTCAGAATTAACCAAGGGGACGGCGGCTACTATTTAGACAAAGCGTGTGTCATTTCCCGCGATCTTGAAGACCCTGATAACTTCGGAAAACAAAACGTCGGTATTTACAGAATGCAGGTCAAAGGAAAAGACCGTCTCGGCATTCAGCCTGTGCCGCAGCACGATATTGCGATACATTTGCGTCAAGCTGAAGAACGCGGCGTTAATCTTCCGGTCACCATTGCGCTCGGCTGTGAGCCGGTCATAACAACGGCGGCATCGACTCCGCTTCTTTATGATCAATCAGAATACGAAATGGCAGGCGCGATTCAAGGCGAACCATATCGCATCGTCAAATCTAAGCTGTCTGATCTGGATGTTCCTTGGGGCGCTGAAGTTGTACTTGAAGGTGAAATCATTGCCGGAGAGCGCGAATATGAAGGCCCGTTCGGTGAATTCACAGGCCACTATTCCGGCGGACGCAGCATGCCGATCATCAAAATTAAACGCGTGTATCATAGAAACAATCCGATTTTTGAACATTTATACTTAGGCATGCCTTGGACCGAATGCGATTACATGATCGGCATTAACACTTGTGTGCCGCTTTATCAGCAGTTAAAAGAAGCGTACCCGAATGAAATTGTCGCAGTGAACGCCATGTACACACACGGTTTAATCGCGATTGTTTCCACAAAAACACGCTATGGCGGATTTGCGAAAGCGGTCGGCATGCGCGCGCTCACCACACCGCACGGACTCGGCTACTGCAAAATGGTCATTGTCGTTGACGAGGATGTCGATCCATTCAACCTGCCGCAGGTCATGTGGGCGCTTTCGACCAAAATGCATCCAAAACACGATGCGGTCATCATTCCGGATTTATCTGTCCTGCCGCTTGACCCGGGATCTAACCCATCAGGGATCACTCACAAAATGATTCTTGACGCCACTACACCGGCTGCGCCGGAAACAAGAGGCCATTATTCACAGCCGCTTGATTCTCCATTATCAACGAAAGAATGGGAACAAAAACTAATGGACTTAATGAATAAATAAGGAAAGGATGATCGATATGCATACATGTCCTCGATGTGATTCAAAAAAGGGAGAAGTCATGAGCAAATCGCCTGTAGAAGGCGCATGGGAAGTTTATCAGTGCCAAACTTGCTTTTTCACATGGAGATCCTGTGAGCCGGAAAGCATTACTAATCCAGCGAAATACAATCCGGCGTTTAAAATCGATCCGAAGGAAACGGAAACAGCAGTTAAAGTTCCGGCTGTGCCGGAACGAAAGGCTTGATCAGCGTGAACTGTCTATCAGACCGTCTCTTTGAGCTGCTTGACGGGAAACGCCTGAATGAAAAGCAGCACGAGGCTTTCGTTCTGCAAACCGTATCGGAGGATGGCTGGCCGCATGCAGCGATGATCAGCGCGGGAGAAATCATCGCTCTGAGCCGAACGGATATCCGAATCGCACTATGGAAAAACACAGCGACTTCCGCCAACATCCTTCGCACAGGAAAAGCGCAGTTTACGGCATGGTGGAGGGGAGCCGCTCATTATGTGAAGCTGCAATGCGAACCCTTGCCGCCTTTGAGAGGTGCCGAATATGAAAGAGACCGTTTTGCCTGCCGCATCGTTTCAGTGAAGGAGGACGTTGCGAAATACGCTGATTTGGCCTCTGGCGTCCATATCCAGCTTCACAGCCCTGAAGAGGTGCTGAACAGATGGGACAAGACGCTGGAGGAATTGAAGCGATAATATTGTAGCCTGACGCCATGCGTCAGGCTTATTTTTATATAATAAAAACAAAGGGGGCGTGAGAAATGGAAATAGCGGGGATCTGTCACTCAGACGGTTTTGATTTATCCTATCGAATCGAGGGAGAGGGCGCGCCCATCCTTGTGATCGGGAGTTCAGTTTACTACCCGCGTCTTTTTTCCTCGGACATCAAACGGAAATATCAATGGATCTTTATCGATCATAGGGGATTTGCCAAGCCAAAGCGGGAACTGCGGGCAGAAGACCTAATGCTTGAGACCGTTTTAGGCGATATTGAAAGAATGAGAACGTCTCTTCAGCTTGAGGATGTCGTCATCTTAGGCCATTCCGGGCACGCTTTTATGGCTTTAGAATATGCCAGAGCATATCCTGAACATGTTCGGAAGGTTGCGCTTTTCAATACTGCGCCTGATAACAGTGAAGCAAGACAGCGAAAAAGCGAAGCGTTTTTCATGGAGAAAGCCAGCATTGAGAGAAAGAAACGCTTTGAAAAAGCCATCGCACATTTGCCGCAGGACATCGAAAAAGATCCTGAAAGACGCTTCGTGCATATGTGTATCCGAGCGGAAGCGAAAAGCTTTTATCAAGAACGGCCGCGCGCTTCTGCTTTATGGGACGGCGTAGTTACGAATATGCCGATCATTGATGAATTATGGGGGCATACATTTGCCCGGCTTGATCTTATTGAGCGATTAGCTGATGTTCAAGTGCCGGTGTACATCGGTTTAGGAAGATATGATTATCTGGTTGCTCCAGTTGAGCTGTGGGATGCTGTTGAGGGGGGATATCCCCATGTGGAGAAGGTTATTTTTGAGAAAAGCGGCCATCAGCCGATGCTCGAAGAACCGCAAGTCTTTGACCAAAGCTTCAGCAAATGGATGGACAAATAAAAAAACAGCCGCCAATTTTGGCGGGCTGTTTCTTATTATAAGACCCCTTTCATCGCGCGTTTGATAATCGGCGAGATCAGTAGCAGAATGCCGCCAAGTACGATTGATATCAAACCGATGATGCCGAAGTACATTGTTTCAGGAATTTTATCAAACAATCCGGCTACTTGGGCATTGATCGCTTGGGCTGCTGCGTTAGTCAGAAACCACATACTCATTGTCTGCGCAGAGAATGCAGCTGGCGCCAGTTTCGTTGTCACGGATAAACCGACTGGAGACAGGCACAGCTCTCCCAGCACGACAAGCAGGAAGCTGAGAACGAGCCAAAGCGGGCTTACGAGTGCTTCTTTTCCTTGCATTGCAGGGAATACCATAATGATAAATGACAATCCGGCTAGAATAATTCCGATTGAGAATTTAACTGGTGTGGACGGCTGGCGTTTGCCAAGCTTCATCCATAGCCACGCGAATACTGGCGCGAAAATGACGACAAACAATGGATTTAATGATTGGAACCAAGATGACTGAAGTTCTAATCCGCCCAATGAAAGTCTTATGCGTTCATCAGCGTAGACCGCAAGAATGGTCGCTCCCTGTTCCTGAATGGCCCAGAACATGACAGCACCGATAAACAAAGGGATGTAAGCGGCAAGACGAGATTTTTCTGTTTTGTCCGCTTTTTTGCTTGTAAACATGATGATGAAATAAACAATAGGAATCAAAATACCGAGAATACTTACAAGGTCGATGAAACCATTGATCGTCAGCACGCCTGTTTGTACAGAAATAATCACTGCGATCGCCACAATGATAACACCGATTCCGGTGCCAATCGCAGATTTTTTAGACAGCGGATTCGGCACATTGGAACCTGCAAGCCCGAGGTTTTTCTTTCTTGTCAGAGCAAATACGATAAGTCCAAGAAGCATTCCGACCGCGGCAGCTCCGAAGCCGAGATGATAGTTGTACTTCTGTCCGAGTGTTCCGACAATTAATGGCGCGAGTAAACCGCCAAGGTTGATCCCCATGTAGAAAATACTGAAACCCGAGTCGCGGCGCGGGTCTTCTTTCGTGTAAAGATCTCCAACCACGCTTGAAACGTTTGGTTTTAATAAACCCGTTCCGATAATGATAAGCACCATGCTGATATAGAATGCTGTCGCGCTGCCGGGATAGGCGAGTGCAATGTGGCCGAACATAATGAATATGCCGCCGTAAAACACAGTGTTTGCGGTTCCGAATACCCGGTCAGCAAGCCATCCGCCAATAATAGTGGACATGTATACGAGTGATCCGTAGATCGACATAATGGCAACAGCAGTGCCTTTGTCAAAGCCAAGCCCCCCGTTAACCGTCTCTGTATACAAATAGTAAAGTAAAATTGCTCTCATTCCATAGTAAGAGAAACGCTCCCAAAATTCGGTGAAAAATAGCGTAAATAGTCCTCGCGGGTGACCAAAGAACCCTTTTTGCGGGACGCTTTTAATGATACTTTCGTTATCAATCGAAGCCATGTCAGCCAAACCCTTTCTTAAAAAAGTGTATTATAAAAATCATATTCTTATATAATACTTGTGTCAATAAAAATTATACTCATTTCAAATAGTTCCATATTGGAAAAATGTAAACACATGATAATAGGGATTTTATCCTAATTAATAAGCTCTTTTTTGTAAGGTTTTCTTACAAAACTATTCCTTTATATTTTTTTAATAAAATTTTAGAGAAATGTACAAGCAAGTCGGGCCTTTGTGAGTATCATGATAGTAATCATAGAGAAGGAGGCTTGCGATTGGCTGAATTCATATTAAATGCGGCGGATTTCGGCATCTTAGGAGATGGTAAAACGGATTCAACAGAATTGATTAATCAATGCCTCAGTACGGCTGTCTCGAAAGGATATCATACTGTCTGGTTTCCAAAGGGAACATATTTAATAGACGGAACGCTTGGAGGAGACCCCAATCAGAAGTTTCGAAACGCGGGGATCATTGTTCCCGGCAACCTTGAGATTTTGATGGACCCTGAGTGTATCATCAAAGTCATCCCGAACAGCTCGTGGGGTTATTCCGCATTTTATGTAGGCAAGCAAGAGAATATAACCATTTCCGGGGGACAAATTATCGGTGAACGCGATGAGCATACGTATGCGTCCGCGGGGATAAGGTCAACCCATGAATGGGGCTTCGGCATATGTATTGAAGGGTGCTCGAATGTTGTCATTGATGATGTCAAAATTTCTGATTTTACCGGCGACGGGATGATTGTCAGTCCAAGAGGATTAAAGACTGCGAGTGATTACCGTACGTCAGAGCATATTACCATCCGCCGCTGCGAGGTTCGGCGGTCGAGGAGAAATAACATTTCCATTACCGGATGTGACATGGTCACGGTGGAGGAATGCGTGATTGAAGATGCCGGAACGGGGAATGGAACAGCGCCTAAATTCGGAATTGACATAGAAGGATATGGCGAAGGTGATGTTGACTATGAAGAACCGATCAATGTATCCATTCGCAATAACCATTTTGTTGGAAACGTTTCAAGTTCTGTGACCAATTTTAATGGGTATGGCATTTTAATAGAGGGAAACCATTCAGACAATACGATCAGCTATGGGTATGGAACACAAACGGTGATCAAGGGGAATATTCTCAGACGGGCGGAAGACGCGGCTGCTGCGCCTAGAGTCGGGATTACCGGACTCGGTGTGTCACAAGGAAAAGAGAACAGTGATGCGGTGATTGCAGGCAATCTTATTACCGGGTTTTCAACCGGAATTGATGTCAGGGGCAAGAGCGTTCTTGTCACGAACAACAAAATCAGCAACTTTGAAAACACAGGGATATTGGTTTATCAGTCTTCCGACGTAAAGGTAGACGGCAACCAGATTCAAAACGGATTGTCTGAGACAAGACGCAGTACCGGCCTTCGCGCAGTGCTGTCGGATGATACCGCATTTTTGAATAACTGCCTCATTGAAGTCATAGATGGTGTGAACATTTCCGGAGGCGATATGATCATTAAGGATAATGTAATGAGAAAATTCAGCCGGGGAATTTGGATCGCTCAAGGAAACGCGGTGGTTGAAGGAAATACAATGATTCCCGATGCATTCGAAGGAGCCTTGGAATCGTATACCGTTTCCGTCACGAATAATGCAGGCGCCGTCATCAAAAACAATACCTTTAAAGAGTTTAAGAATTACCCGATTTACTGCGCCACAAGTGCGAAAACCTCTATTATCAGCAACCACATTGAAAGATCTCCGCTTTTGGTCACCATCTATATCAGCGCCGGTGTGCATGAGATTTTTGATAACACCATTTCAGTCAACAGAACAGCCGGGAATCCAATTGTGATTTATGTCAACGCTTCCGCAGGCTCTATCATCTCTGGAAACACCATTAATAACCTCTCCGCAAGCACGGCGACAGCCATTCAAACAAACACCTCAACCAATTCCAAAATCATCGGCAACCGCATCTTCAAAGGAACCATCAACAAACATAGCAGCGATACAGCAGACGGAAATATATTGGCTTAAAAAAGCGCCCCGCTCTAGGGGTTCTTTTTTTTCGATTGATAGATCACGTACATTTCTCTCACAAGAACCAAACCAAAAAATAAAAGCACGACCCATTCCGCGAACGTCGTCATCTTAAAGCTGGACATATTGTTATAAACGGCTTTTGTCAAATTGAAACCTTGAAGTATGTCCATAAAAACAGAAATGGTTAATAAACAAATCAATATGATCCCTGTCACGCCTAATATCTTCATGCTTCATCACCCTCCGCTTTTAGTGTCTGTCTATATCAGAGAAGTTATACAGCTGCCATCAGCATGCATAATCTCAACCCCAAAAGGAAGAATATGAGAAAACGACAAGGAAAGGTATTTTGTGTATGCCTTTATTTTCTAAGCAAAAGGACAAGAACGATTCGAAAGATAAACAGAAAACAGAAGAAAAGAATCAGGCTCAGCAGCAAGAAAAAGAAAGGCCGGTTCTCGTTTCTCCCAGATTGGCAGAAAATATAGCGGAAACGAAGAAGGAAGTCGGAAGCAGCTCGGACGTCATCGTTCGTGAGATTAAAATCGGGGAGCAGGACCGTGTCCATCTGGCCATTATTTATATTGCGGGGCTGGTCGATAATAACACAATCCATGAATCCTTAATCGAGCCTTTGGTTCAGGATGAATCTATCCAGAATTCTCATGTGATCCAGCAGATTCTTGAAAAAACGCTCCCGCTGGGCGGTGTAAAAGCGGAGAAGAGCTGGGACAAGCTTTTTTCTGAATTAATGCTCGGCAATGCGCTGGTTTTCGCAGACGGTTTTGAAGAGGCCCTGATTTGCAGCACACAAGGGGGAGAGCAGCGTTCCATTCAAGAGCCGAGCACCCAAATGTCATTCCGCGGTCCGCGCCAAGGGTTTACAGAATCTCTGCAAACCAATATATCCATGATCCGGCGATACATTAAAAATCCAAATGTATGGGTAGAGAAAATGAAACTTGGATCTGTAACCCATACGGATGTCGCACTCATGTACATTCATGGCATTTGTGATGAAAAGGTGCTGAAGGAAGTGCGCTCGCGGCTGAAAAAAATAGATATTGACAGTATTTTGGAGTCTGGATATATCGAGCAGCTGATTGAAGATGAAACCTTTACAACGTTTCCGACCATGTATCATACAGAACGCCCTGATGTTGTAGCGGGAAATCTGTTAGAAGGAAGATTTGCGATTGTTGTGGACGGAACGCCGTTTGTTCTGATTGCCCCTGCCTTATTTGTTCAATTCTTTCAGTCTGTTGAAGATTACTATTCGCGTTTTGACATTGCGACAAGCATACGGGTTCTGCGGGTTTTAGTCTTTTTTATTTCACTTGTGGCTCCGGCCGTTTACGTGGCAGCCACAACGTTTCACCAAGAAATGATCCCGACGCAGCTGTTAGTCGTCATTGCGGCCCAGCGGGAAATTGTTCCCTTTCCGGCTGTTGTCGAAGCCCTTACGATGGAGGTTGCTTTTGAGATTCTGAGGGAAGCCGGCGTCAGGCTGCCGCGTGTTGTCGGCTCTGCGGTATCGATCGTGGGGGCGCTCGTGATCGGGCAGGCTGCCGTACAGGCCGGCATCGTCTCTCCGGCCATGGTCATCATCGTTGCGCTCACCGCGATTGCGAGCTTCGCGACACCCGCATTTGCCATGGCGATTTCAGCCCGCCTTATTCGGTTTATCTTTATCATTGCCTCCTCTGTTATGGGATTTTACGGGCTGATTTTAGGCATTATTATGATGTTTGTGCATTTATGCAGCCTGCGCTCTTTCGGCGTTCCTTACATGTCGCCGCTTGCGCCTTTTTCTTCTCAAGGGGTAAAGGATACGCTGTTCAGGGTTCCGTGGTGGGCTGATGAAAAAAGGCCGGAATCTGTCAGTAAGGAAGATAAGGTGCGGCAGGGGCAAGATCAGCGGCCGGAGCCCGACGGTTCACGCGGAATGGTGAACAAAGACTTGAAAGAAGGAGATCAGAATGGTACGTAAATGTCTATTAGCCGTTCTTATGCTTTTGAGCGTCATTGTGCTGCCCGGTTGTTGGGATAAGCGGGAGCTGACGGATCTTGCGATTATCTCGGCGATCGGCATCGATCGGACAAACGAAGGCAACTACGTGCTGCATCTTCAAATTATCAATCCCGGAAATGTCGCCGGAGGGCTTCAGGGAGGCGGTGCCGGAGACAGGCCGCCTGTATCTGTCTATTCAATTGAAGGAGACAACATGACGGAAGCACTAAGAAAAGCTTCCATGAAGGTATCCCGGCGGCTTTACTTTGCCCATACTAATCTGGTCGTGATCAGCGAAAAGCTGGCGAAAGAAGAAGGCTTGTATGTTGTGTTAGATAATCTTGACCGGGACACAGAATTCAGGACAACGGCGACACTTGTCGTTGCCCATAAAACAAAAGCGGAAAATATCGTCAAAATCCTGACGCCGATTGATAAAATTCCATCAAATAAAGTCAATAAAACACTCGACTTCACTGAGGCACAATACGGACGGGTGGTCAAAACCAATATTCAGGACGTCACGAAAACGCTGGCCGCCTCCACAAGGGCGCCGGTGATTCCGGGATATATGATGATTGGTGATGATAAAAAAGGAATCAGCATGGAAAACACGCAGGCGACTGACCCGAAAGCGATTCTTCAGGCAGACGGTTTGGCGATTTTTAATAAGTCAGGGCATTTAAAGTATTGGATTGAAGATGATGAAAGCGTGGGGGCTGTTTGGCTGATGAATAAGGTTCAGCATACGTTTATTAATGCTGACTGGGACAAGACGAAGGATGCCGTCAGCTTGCAGGTCACCCATCAAACTACAAAGCTGGTGCCTGAGATGCGGAACGGACGGCCGCGCATGCACATACACGTGACGGTTGAAGGCATAATAGACGCTGTCAAATACCCTTTCCAATTGTCTAATCCAAAGGTGCTGGCCGCTCTTGAAAAAGCCCTCAACAAAGAGCTGGAAAATGAAATCAGCGATACTGTGAAAAAGGTCAAGAAAAACAAAATTGATTTTATTGGTTTTGGTGACACGATTTATAGAAAGTATCCAAAGCAATGGGAAAAAATGAAGGACACCTGGGACAAAGAGTATTTGCCCGATCTGCCTGTCGATGTGAAAGCGGAGACGTATATCAGAAGAACGGGATTGCGAAACGATCCGCTCAAACATCAGCTTGAAGATAAATAGGTCTGGAGAAAGGGGAAATGGCAGATGGAAAAAGCCAAAATCAGCATAAGGCAGCTGTTTGTCATGATTATCATTTTTGAGCTGGGCAGCTCCTTATTGATTACACCGGGAACGATGGCGGGCAGAGATGCTTGGATAGCGGTTCTGTTGGGCTGTGCGGCCGGTTTGTTTCTTTTCTATTTGTACCAAGGCATTTATCAATGCTACCCGGAATCTTCCCCGAAAGAATATATGGATGATATGCTCGGAACCAAGCTGAGCTGGATGTTTTCATTTCTGTATATCTTGTACTTTGCCTATATTGCCGCGCGGGTGCTCCGTGACTTTGGAGAAATGCTGCTGACGTTTGCATACCATGATACACCTATCATTATCGTCAATGCGATGCTGATGGTAGTGAGCGTTTATGCCGTCAGAAAAGGAATTGAAGTGCTCGCCCGATCGGCCGAGCTTTTGTTCGGAGCCATGTATTTATTGGGTGCGATCGGCCTCGTGCTGATTATTGTCTCGGGTTCTATGGACCCGCATCATTTAAAACCGGTTTTAGCAGACGGCATTTATCCTGTCATTCACTCCGTATTCACGCAGACGATGTACGTTCCGTTTGGTGAAGTTGTGTTATTTGTGATGATTTTCCCTAATTTGAATGACAGAAAAAATGTGAAAAAAACGGGGATGATCGCCATGGCTATTAGCGGATTGCTTGTAGCGCTCACCGTGGCGATTAATATCAGCGTGCTTGATGTTGATCTTACACTTAGGTCTCAGTTTCCGCTTTTAAGTACGATCCAGACGATCAAGGTTGAAGAATTTTTAGATCGGCTCGATGTGTTTTTTATGCTGGCGCTGATTATCGGCGGTTTTTTCAAAGTCAGCCTTTACTTGTACGCGGTAGTGGTGGGCACGTCCACGCTCTTTAAGGAAAAGAACCCCTCTCAATTGGCTTACCCGATGGGATTGGGCATCTTAATCCTTTCGATTACGATCGCGACGAACTTTTCGGAGCATTTGAACGAAGGCTTAAAAGTAGTGCCGCTGTATATACATTTGCCCTTTCAGATTTTGTTTCCGCTCTTTCTGTTTATTTTGGCTGTTTGGAAAAAGAAGCGAAGAGAGAAATCAAATGGATCGGAAGCAAAAAAACAATAAAAAGAGCGGGGGGATGCAGCCGCCGCTCTTTTTATGTTCACTTCTATATAAAAGGGGGATATAGGTTGCGCCCCTGTCTGCACTGGCAGAGGCGCGTTTTTGTTATACGACTGCGACGTTTTCCTTCACAGTAAAGCTTCCTCTTGAAAGTCGGATGTTGATGTCCGATACTTTGGCAATTTGCTCATCGTGCGTTACCATGATGACGCATTTATTTTCCTTGTGCGCCAGATCTTGAAAGAGCCGCACGATTTCTTTTGATGTATCCTCATCAAGGTTTCCGGTCGGCTCATCGGCTACGATGAGATCCGTGTCACAGCAGAAAGCCCTTGTAATCGATACCCGCTGCTGCTGTCCGCCGCTGAGTGTCAGCACTTTTTGCCGGGCTTGTTTTTCATTGATGCCGACCTTTTCCAGCATCTCCAGCGCATAAGCTTCTTTGTTCTTTTCTTTAGAACCTGTGATGTCCATTGCGGTTGTGACATTTTGCAGAGCCGTCATATATGGAAGCAGGTTGTACGCCTGAAAGACAATGGATACATATTGATTTCTGAAATTTGTTAAGCCGATTTTGGAAACCGCTTTTCCATCGTAAAGGATGGTTCCTTCTTTTGGTGCGTCAAGTCCGCCTGCCAGAGACAGGAAAGTGGTTTTCCCTGTCCCTGATGTGCCGACGATTGTATAGAATTTTCCTTTTTGAAAGCTGATGTTGATATCCTGAAACAACGGCTGGCTTTTGTCTTTATACCAGTAGCCGACTTGTTGAAATTCTAATAAGCTCATAGGTTTCGCCTCTTTCTATTCCTGTTTTGTCAATATCGTTTTCGGATGGAGCCGCAGTACTGAAATCGACGGCAGCAATGTTGCGATGATGGCGATTAAGATGCCGATTCCGCCAAGAACAAGCATGTCGTTCATAGACACCGCGACGTTCAGTGAATCGATAACGTCCACGTTTGATGAACTGTGGCCGAACATTCCGCCGCCCATGCCGCCACCGCCATGCATTTGTCCGCTTTGTCCGCTTGCGGTTTGCGTTGAATCAGTTGATGAACTGATCTGCTGGGATAAAAGCTGATTTCCGAGCTGGTTCGCGACTAGATTTCCCGTCACCGATGCAAGGCCGATTGCGATAACTGCCACAATCAGAATCTCCGTTAAGAACTGTCCGATTAATTTCCAGCGTTTCTCACCGATGGCCATTAACACGCCCATCTCATATTTGCGCTCTCTGATTGACATCATGACAATCAGGCCGAGAATGACAGCGCCCGCCACTGATACAAGATACACGACGTTTTTAGAGAAGGAAGCCACATTTTCAATCGGGCCGACCATTTGCTGGTACAACTGATCGTTTGTATTCAGTGTGTACGTATCGAAGTCAATGGATGTTTTCTTCGCTGCTTTTACAAAAGCATCCATGTTTTCCGCATCGTCCATATCATAAACAGCTGAGTCAATCGTATTTTTATAGTCGTCGCCTTTCAGCGCCGCTGTTGCTGTGTACGGTGTGTAAAGCTTGTTGTAAGGATTTAAGAAAGAGAAATTCTGGGCTTGGTCATCGCCTGAAGACGTTGTTTTATAGATACCGACAATTTTCAGTTTTACTGTTGTATCTTCATCAGTTGCTGATTCAATCGTGATCGAATCGCCAACGCTTAAATCATTTTCTTCCGCTAATGTTTCGTTGATCACTGTTACTTTTTTGCCGACATCTGATTTTGTAATCGCGCGTCCGTCTGTGATTTTTGAATCTCCATCAGAGAAATCATCGACTAACGCTGTGCTGATGACACCTTCAATCGAAAGATCGGCTTGAACCATTTGCGGTCCGCCTTGTCCGCCGCCTTGGCTGTTTTTAGCATTTGAGCTTGAACTGCTCGAACTGGAATCACTTGAACTGGAGCTTGAGCTTTCAATCGCATCAAAGTTTCCTGCGTTGGCTGAAGCTGATGTGATGTAGTTGTAGCTCTTCACATGATCGAGTGCTGCAAGTTTATTCGCATCAGATACTTTGATCGGTGTCGATTCGAAGCTGCGTTTTTCTCCGCTGCCCTGCTGTTTTTCCATTTGCTTTTGGCGGTCAACCTGAAGCGTCACGCTACCGCCAAGCTCCTGTCTGGCCAGTTCGCTTGATTTTTGTGCTGCCGACTGGATGGTGAGGCCTGACAGAACAAAGACACATATGACTGTAAACACAAATAATTGCAATAACGTTTTTCCCTTTTTAGCCTTCATATTCCAAAAGGCCCGTTTGATAAAGTTCATTTATGTTCCTCCGTATAGGTTTTTTTATTGATAAGGCCGCCTGTGGGGCGGGCCCGCTTGTTGATAAATTAATAGTAGTCCAAAGGTATGAAAAAAATATGAACAATCTATTTCTAGTTGATGAAATAAAAACTAACAATTGTGAAACACAAAACCTTCTGTATAAAATGGTGCTATTATATAGAAAAGCATCAGCACAACCGGAGGAAACAATGAAAATATTAATGATAGAAGATAATGTTAGTGTATGTACGATGACGGAGATGTTCTTTTTTAAGGAAGGGTTTGAAGCGGAATTCGTTCATGACGGGTTAGAGGGATACCAGCGTTTTACGGAAGAAAACTGGGATCTGATCATTTTGGACATTATGCTGCCATCCATGGACGGCGTGACCATCTGCAGAAAAATAAGAGAGACAAGCACAGTGCCGATTATCATGCTGACCGCCAAAGACACGGAATCTGATCAGGTCATTGGTTTTGAGATGGGGGCGGACGATTATGTCACGAAGCCGTTCAGCCCGCTGACATTGGTTGCCCGCATCAAAGCCGTCAACAGAAGATATCAGGCGACAGGCAAGGCGGTTATTGATGAAGATATGATTGAATCGGAATGCTTTACAATTAATAAGAAAACGAGAGAAGTATTTTTAAACGGAGAGCCTGTAGAAAACCTCACACCGAAGGAATTCGATCTGCTTTATTACCTCGTCCAAAATCCGCGGCAGGTGTTCTCCAGAGAACAGTTGCTTGAGCAGGTATGGGGCTATCAGTTCTACGGAGATGAGCGCACCGTCGACGTTCACATTAAACGGCTGCGGAAAAAGCTTGCCAGCGAGGAGCAGCCTTTCCTATATACCGTGTGGGGAGTAGGGTATAAATTTGATGAAGATTAAATATTTATACCAGCTGCTGCTGAGCCATATCAGCATTTTGATTTTAGCGTTTGTCATTGTCATTTCGCTATTTTCTCACTTTGTGAAAGATTTTGCCTATCAAAATAAAGTAGAGGAACTGACGTCATATGCGGTGCAGATCGCAGATGAATTCCAAAACGGTCGCGTTGATATGCACAGATTATATCCTTACCAGGATTTGCTGAGCACGAGAAAGACACAGTTCATGCTCTTTGATGAAAAGCAGCGCCCTTATTTCATGCCTGAAGGCTTTCCGCCTAGGGAAAAGCTGAAGAAATCAGAATGGAATAAGCTGAAAAAAGGGCAGACTGTCATGATCAGAGCCGATGGCCGTTTTGATGATGAAGTGTCCCTTGTGGCGCAGCCTATATTTGTCCAGAACGAATTTAAAGGGGCCGTTCTGCTGATTTCTCCAATCAGCGGGGTGGAACAGATGGTCAACCAGGTCAATCTTTATATGTTTTACGCTGTAATCAGCACGCTTGTGATTACCGTTCTCGTCAGCTGGCTTTTGTCCAAATTCCATGTGAAACGGATCGAAAAGCTGAGAGAAGCGACGGATAAAGTGGCTTCCGGCGATTATGACATCCATCTGGAAAGCAGCTACGGAGACGAAATCGGCGTGCTGGCGTCTGACTTTACGATCATGGCGAAAAAATTAAAACAATCAAGAGATGAAATCGACCGCCTTGAGAAGCGGAGAAGGCAGTTTATCGCTGACGTATCACACGAGTTAAGGACGCCGCTGACCACGATCAACGGTTTGGTTGAAGGGCTGAACAGCCATACGATTCCTGAGGATAAGAAGGAAAAATGCTTCTCGCTCATCAGTGAGGAAACGAAGCGAATGCTGCGGCTCGTAAAAGAAAATCTGGATTATGAAAAAATCAGATCCCAGCAAATTACCTTGAACAAGCTCGATGTTCCGCTGATCGAGGTTTTCGAAATTGTGAAAGAGCACTTGGAACAGCAGGCGGAAGAAAAGCAAAACAAGCTGACGATTCAGGTAGAGGATCACATTATCGTCCATGCCGATTATGACCGGTTAATTCAAATTCTCGTCAACATTACGAAAAACAGCATCCAATTTACGCAAAACGGCAACATTTGGCTGCGCGGATTAGAAGGATATAAAGAGACGATTATCGAAATCGAGGATACGGGAATCGGCATTTCAAAAGAGGATATTGAGCATATTTGGGAGCGGTTCTACAAGGCTGATATTTCAAGAACGAACACGGCATACGGGGAATACGGACTTGGTCTCTCCATCGTCAAGCAGCTCGTTGAAATGCATCAGGGCACAGTAGAAATCAAGAGTGAAGAAGGAAAAGGCACGAAGTTCATCATCCGCCTTCCTTTAACGGCAAAGCAGCAATAACACACAGGGCGGCGGCATCGTCATTTGCAGCCGCCTTTTTTGCACACCGCTTCGGCTTATTGCGTGCTCCCGAAACAAAGATTGCGTGTTTTTCGGGTTGGGACGGTCTGCAAACATGATAAAATATGACATAAACAGTTTTTGATGGGAGAGGGTGAAGGAATGAAGAGCGGGGTAATTCCTTCTTCAGCGGTCGGTCAAAAAATTAACGAGTGGTACAAATATATCCGCACATTCAGCGTGCCGGATGCCGAAGTGTTAAAAGCTGAAATCCAGCAGGAACTGAAACACATGCAGCACGATTCCAACTTGCTGCTTTATTATTCACTAATGGAATTCCGCCACCAGCTTATGCTTGATTATCTAGAGCCGTTAGAGAAGTTAAATATCGAGGACCAGCCGAGCCTGTCTGAATTATCTAGAAACATCGACAGCAATCAGGCGGATCTCAAAGGGCTGCTCGACTATTATGTGAATTTTTTCCGCGGAATGTATGAGTTTGATAAGCGGGAATTTATTTCTGCCATTACATATTATAAACAAGCGGAGAAAAAGCTTTCCTTTGTCGCAGACCATATTGAACGGGCTGAATTCTATTTTAAGATCGCGGAAGCTTATTATTATATGAAGCAAACGTATTTTTCATTGATTAATATAAAAAACGCCTATGAAATTTATGTGGAGCAGGAAACCTATAATGTGAGAATCATTCAGTGCCATTTTGTGTTCGGGGTCAATCTAATGGATGAAAGGAATTTCGAACAAGCCGCCCGCCATTTTAAATTGGCGCTCGATATGGCCGAAGGGGAACAAAAAGCCCAGCTGGTCGGAAGAGCGTATTACAATCTGGGGTTATGCTATTACAATCAAGACCTTCTTGACCTTGCCATTGATTACTTTGAAAAAGCGGTCTCCACGTTTGAAAGCAGCAGGATCGTCAATTCACTTCCGCAAGCATACTTCTTAATTACCTTGATTTATTATAAAAGGGGAAAACATGATAAAGCTTCGGAATATCACAAGCGGGGCTATGAATATGCTAAAGAAACAGACGATGCAGACTACGCGGTAAAATTCGAGTTTTTGCAATCCCTATATCAGGATCAGCCCAATGAAGAAGGAATCGAACGATGTTTCCAATACTTAAAAAATAAAAATATGTACGCTGATATAGAGGATTTAGCCCTAGAAGTAGCAAAATATTACTATGAACAAAAATGGTTCAAACTGTCTGCTTCCTACTTTCTAAAAGTTGAAGAGGCAAGAAAACAAATACAAAGGAGTGAAGGTTTGTATGAAATTGAAATCTAAGTTGTTTGTTATTTGTTTGGCCGCAGCCGCGATTTTCACAGCGACAGGCGTTTCCGCTAATGCCGAAGCACTCGACTTTCATGTAACTGAAAGAGGAATGACGTAAGAACCGGCCCCTTCTCATGTTAGAGAAGGGGTTTTTCTTTTTAAAAAACGCCGCAAGACACGCTCTTACGGCGCCTCCTTCATGGAGATTACTTTTATTTAGTAGCCTCCTACAAATGCAGTTCCCACAATAATCAAGAGGATAAATAACACAACAATCAAAGCGAAAGAAGTTCCGTAACCTGACATCTTGTGCCACCTCCTTATGAGACTGCTTTATCTTATGCTGCAAAACCGCGGAGGACAGGGTTTTCAGGTATACTTTGAAAAATAATGAAAACAACTAAAAACGCCGCAAGACAACGAAATTGTCTTACGGCGCCCCGCAGAGATGATCAGCAGCTTAGTAGCCGCCAACAAACGCAGTCCCTACGATAATCAAAAGAATAAACAATACAACGATTAAAGCGAAAGAACTGATGCCGTAACCGCCACCGTTAGAGTATCCTGACATAAGGTTTCACCTCCCTATGAAGGATACTATAAGATATGCAAGGCCGATCAGTATGGCAGGGATAATAGTGGACAAGAAAAAAAATGAACAATTCGGCTATATAAAAATGATATAAAAAAATAGCGGACGCTTGCGTCCGCTATTTTATGTACATTAAGAGATCAGCACGCCAGCGAAAAATTCATGGTATAACGCTTGGACGGCTTTTCTTTCTTCGGCTTCTTTCACGCCGAACATCATGCTTACCTCGGAAGATCCCTGGTTGATCATTTCGATATTCACTTTTGCCTCTGATAATGCTTTGGCCGCTCTCGCCGTTGTGCCGACATTGTGGCGCATCGCTTCTCCTACAACCATAATCAGCGCGAGATGATGCTCGACAATCACTTCGTCGGCGTGCAGATCTTCTTCGATTCGTTTGATCACGCTGCGTTCAGTGGCGGCGTCCATTTGACCCTCCCGCAAGATGATGGTCATGTCATCAATTCCCGATGGAACATGCTCATACGTCAAACCGTGCTCCTCCAAGATTTGAAGGGCTTTGCGGCCAAATCCGATTTCTCTGTTCATTAAATACTTGCTGATATAAATGCTGCAAAAACCGGTATCGCTGGCAATGCCGACGACAGGCCCGTTTGTGTTATCCCGCTTGCTGACGACACGGGTGCCTTGTGCTGACGGGTTATTCGTATTTTTGATTTGTACGGGAATCCCCGCTCTGAATGCCGGAATGAGCGCTTCATCATGAAATACCGAAAAGCCAGCGTAGGACAGCTCCCGCATCTCTCTGTATGTCAGCTCGCTGATTTCCTTCGGATTTTCAACGAAGGACGGATTGACAGAGTACACAGCGTCCACGTCCGTAAAGTTTTCGTACAAATCAGCTTGAAGCCCGTTGGCAAGAATCGAACCGGTAATATCAGAACCGCTCCGTGAGAATGTGATCACATCGCCTGCCTCGCTGAATCCGAAAAAACCGGGAAAAATGATGAGACCGTCACGTTCCCGAAGACGATAGAGGTTTTGATAGGATTCAGGAAGAACTTGAGCGTTGCCGGGTTCATTTGTCACAAAAAGGCCGGCATCCTTTGGGTTCACATATTCCGCTTTGACGCCTTTATGGCGGAAATAGGCGGCGATGAGCTTGGCGTTGTTATCCTCTCCGCTGGCTTTCACCGCGTCAAGATACTGCTCGGGATTGCTTTTATCTCCTTCTAAAAGCGTAAACAAATCATCGCGGATTTTGCCGATAATGGTTTGCTCCAGCTGAAGCTCATTTGCGATGAGGGCATACCGTTCCACAACAGCTTCCGCCAGTTCAGGGGCGCTGCCTGATGCCAAATATTGTTCTGCGCATGCGATTAAGAGATCAGTCACTTTCGTATCCTCGGCATAGCGTTTTCCCGGAGCTGATACGACTACAGCTTTCCGAGCCGGATCTGAGGTTACGATGTGAAACACCTTTTCAAGCTGGGCGCCTGATGCGAGTGAGCTGCCTCCGAATTTAACGACCTTCATGTTTACATCTCCTAATGTTTAAAATTTTCACGCAAATTTAGTACTTATTATCTCTCTTTCAGTCCTGTAAATCAAGGGGTAATTTCTTTCTGGAATGAACATTTGTATTTTCCACAAGGAATGATGTCAGGTAAACTCACCGTCTACATGCGGTCTGAAGATAAATATGGTAAATAGCCTAACGATTTGGGATGGAAAATGGTTAGAATTATTAGTAAAATTGAATAAATGACTAGGTTAATATTTTGAAAGAATATTGACTAACATTAGAAAAATGGTAATATGTAAATGATAATGATAATCAATTACTATATGGCCATATTGTTTTGAGTCCTTGCGGAGTAGGAGATGCGTTCTTTTTGCTGTAAGGATGTAAGGAGGCAGCATGAAGCTACGTTACTTATTTATTCTACTTATCATACTAGCAGTCACATCTGTATTTATCGGCGTGGAAGATCTGTCGCCGCTTGATCTCTTCGATTTAAGCAAACAAGAGGCGTCAACGCTGTTTGCCAGCCGTTCGCCGCGATTGATCAGCATTGTCATCGCGGGCTTAAGCATGAGCATCTGCGGTTTGATTATGCAGCAGATCAGCAGAAACAAATTCGTGTCACCGACGACGGCGGGCACGATGGATTGGGCGAGGCTCGGCATTTTAATATCCCTGCTGCTGTTTACATCCGCCAGTCCTTTAATGAAAATGCTGGTTGCGTTTGTCTTTGCCCTTGCAGGAAATTTCTTGTTTATGAAAATCCTTGAGAGAATCAAGTTCAACGACACGATCTTTATTCCGCTTGTCGGTTTAATGCTCGGGAATATCGTCAGTTCAATCGCGACATTTATCGCATATAAATATGACTTGATCCAGAATGTGTCATCATGGCTTCAGGGAGACTTCTCTTTAGTTGTGAAAGGGAGATATGAGCTTCTTTATCTGAGTATTCCGCTCGTTATCATTGCCTATGTGTATGCGGATAAATTCACATTGGCCGGTATGGGAGAAAGCTTTTCTGTCAACCTGGGCCTGAAGTACAAACGGGTTGTGAACATCGGGCTCATTATCGTGTCCCTGATCACGTCTCTTGTCATTTTGACTGTCGGTATGCTTCCATTTCTCGGTTTAATCATCCCGAATATTGTATCGATTTACAGAGGAGACAATCTGAAGAATAGCCTGCCGCACACTGCGCTGTTGGGAGCGGTTTTTGTGCTGTTTTGCGATATATTGGGCAGAATCATTATCTTCCCTTACGAAATCTCGATTGGCCTGATGGTCGGAATCATCGGTAGCGGCATTTTCCTGTTTATGCTGTTAAGGAGAAAAGCATATGCGTAACCAGATAAAAATCGCGTTGCTCGTTGGTTTAGCTATTGTGTGTGTCGGCTTGTTTCTGTTTTATGACTTAGGCAATTGGGATTACACCCTGCCGAGAAGAATCAAAAAGGTCGCTGCCATTGTGCTGACAGGGGGAGCGATTGCGTTTTCGACCATGATCTTTCAGACGATTACGAACAACCGCATCCTCACGCCGGGCATCTTGGGCCTTGATTCTCTTTACATGCTGATTCAGACCGGCATTATCTTTTTGTTCGGTTCTGCCAATATTGTCATCATGAATAAAAACATCAACTTTATCATCTCTGTACTGCTGATGATATTGTTTTCCCTTGTTCTGTATCAGATCATGTTCAAGGGAGAGGGAAGAAATATCTTTTTCCTTCTGCTCATCGGAATCGTGTTTGGCACGCTGTTCAGCAGCCTGTCTTCCTTTATGCAGATGCTGATTGATCCGAATGAGTTCCAAGTGGTGCAGGATAAGATGTTTGCCAGCTTTAACAACATCAATACGGATTTGTTATGGCTCGCGTTCATCATCTTCCTGCTGACAGGCGTTTATGTCTGGCGTTTCACAAAATTTTTCGATGTGCTGTCGCTCGGACGCGAGCACGCCGTCAATTTGGGCATTGACTATGACAAAGTGGTGAAGCAGATGCTGATCGTGGTTGCGATTCTTGTTTCTGTTTCAACAGCGCTAGTCGGGCCGATTATGTTCTTAGGCCTTCTTGTCGTCAACCTGGCGAGAGAATTCCTGAAAACGTATAAGCATTCATACTTAATCGCAGGCTCCGTTTTCATCAGCATCATTGCGCTGGTCGGAGGGCAGTTTGTGATTGAGAAAGTGTTCACCTTCTCAACGACGCTGAGCGTCATTATTAATTTTGCCGGCGGGATTTATTTTATCTACTTGCTGTTAAAGGAGAATAAATCATGGTAGAGGTCAAAAATGTAAGCAAACAATACGGCGGGAAAGTTGTCCTTGAAGAGACGTCAGTCACGATTCAAAAAGGCAAAATTACCTCGTTTATCGGTCCTAACGGCGCCGGCAAAAGCACACTGCTGTCTATTATGAGCCGCCTGATCAAAAAGGATTCCGGCGAGATTTTCATAGACGGACAAGAGATTGGGGCTTGCGACAGCAAAGAGCTTGCCAAGAAAATGAGCATTCTGAAGCAGGCGAACCAAATCAATATCAGGCTCACCATCAAAGACCTCGTCAGCTTCGGCAGATTTCCGTATTCACAAGGCCGCCTGACAGAGGAAGACTGGGTTCATATCAATCAGGCGCTAGGCTATATGAAGCTGGAAGACATTCAGGACAAATATCTGGATCAGCTGAGCGGCGGACAGTGCCAAAGGGCATTTATCGCCATGGTCATTGCCCAGGATACAGATTATATTTTTCTGGATGAGCCGCTGAACAATCTGGATATGAAACATTCAGTTGAAATTATGAAACTGCTGAAACGGCTGGTGGAGGAGCTCGGAAAAACGATCGTGATCGTTATTCATGATATTAACTTCGCATCCGTCTACTCCGATCATATCGTTGCCTTGAAAAACGGCCGAATCATAAAAGAGGGGCCGCCTGAGGAGATTATTGAAACCTCTGTGCTTGAGGAAGTTTACGATATGACCATCCCGATTCAGACGATTGATCATCAAAGAATAGGTGTTTATTTTTCTTAATATATAGAAGAGGTGAAGAGCATGAAAAAGTTCGCATTACTATTCATCGCTTTGGTGACGGCAGTCGTCATTTCCGCATGCGGAAACCAAAGCACAAGCAGCAAAGGTTCTGATTCAAAGAAAGAGCAAATCACAGTAAAACACCAGCTGGACAAAAACGGCACAAAAGTGACGAAAAATCCTAAAAAAGTAGTCGTATTTGATTTTGGCAGCTTAGATACGTTAGATAAACTCGGTCTTGATGATAAAGTAGCGGGCCTTCCGAAACAAGCCCTTCCAAGCTATCTGTCTAAATTCAAAGATGACAAATACGCTGATGTCGGAAGCTTAAAAGAGCCGGACTTCGAAAAAGTGGCGGATTTAGATCCTGATCTGATCATTATTTCAGGAAGACAATCTGAGTCTTACAAAGAGTTCTCTAAAATCGCGCCGACGATTTACCTTGGCGTAGACACAGCGAAGTACATGGAATCATTTAAATCAGACGCTGAAACAATTGGTAAAATCTTCGATAAAGAAGAAGAAGTGAAAGATGAACTTGCAACAATTGACAACTCAATTGCAGATCTTAAGAAAAAAGCTGAAAAGCTGAACAAAAACGGTCTTGTCATTATGGCGAACGACGGAAAAATCAGCGCGTTCGGTTCTAAATCAAGATACGGCCTGATCCATGACGTATTCGGTGTGACACCAGCTGATAAAAAGATCAAAGCGTCTACGCACGGACAAAGTGTTTCTTACGAGTACATTTCAAAAACAAACCCTGATTACCTGTTTGTTATTGACCGCGGTACAGCAATCGGAGAAACATCATCTACAAAACAAGTCGTGGAAAACGATTATGTGAAAAACGTAAACGCAGTGAAAAATGATCATGTCGTCTACCTTGATTCTGCTACGTGGTACTTATCAGGAGGCGGACTTGAGTCTATGGCGCAAATGATTAAAGAAGTAAAAGACGGTTTAGAGAAGTAAAACCAAAAAGAGCCTGCGCTTAAAAGCGGGGCTCTTTTTTTATGGTCAGCGTGCCGGCTGCTGTTCGGCAGGGCGCTGAGGTTTCTTTAATGTGAATGAGAGAAGGAAGCCGACAAGTGCGATGCAGGCTGCCACGATAAAAGCGGCGTTCATGCCGTGCAGGGCGGCGTGCTTTATATTTGTCGTGCCTGCGTGAGCCGCCTGGTTGCTCATCACGGATACCAATAGGGCGGTTCCGATCGAGCCGCCGACTTGGCGAATGGTGTTGTTCATCGCTGTTCCGTGCGGGATCAGGTGGCGCGGCAGCGCGTTGATGCCGGCTGTCGTCACCGGCATCATGATCATGGCGGTGCCTAAGAGACGGACGGTATACAACACAACAATCCAAGCAAGCGATGTATGTTCGGTCAGCTGCATAAACGGCAGCGATGTCAGGAAGATAATGCAGAAACCGGCAATCGCCAGCCCTCTCCCGCCGACACGGTCAAAGATTCTGCCGATAAACGGTGACATGAAGCCCATGACAACGGCTCCCGGAAGAAGCATGAGCCCTGTATCAAAAGCTGTGACGTTTCTGACGTTTTGTGTATAAAGCGGCAGGATGGTTTCCGTACCGATCAATAATGCAAAGACAAGTGTTCCGAGCAGAGTTGTTAAGCTGAACACGCCAAACGTAAAGACGCGGAATTCGAGCATCGGTTTTTCAAGCTTCATTTGTCTAGTGATAAACAAGAGCAGTGAAATGACACCCACCAGCAGTGAAATCAAGACGGTTGAGCTGGTCCAGCCGTAAGAGCCAACGCTTGAGAAGCCGTACAGGAGGCCCCCGAATCCAAATGTCGAAAGGATCACTGATAAAATATCAATCTGTGTTTTTCTTAAAGTCGTCACATTCTTCATCAGGATGCTGGCAAGAATTAAATCTATTACAGCAAACGGAAGAATGATATAAAACAACGATCTCCAAGAGAAAGCTTCGACCGCCCATCCGGAAAGAGTCGGTCCGATCGCAGGCGCGAACGAGATGACCAATCCGACCATCCCCATGGCCTGGCCGCGTTTTTCAATCGGAAAGATCGTCAGGAATACGGTCTGCATGAGCGGCATCATAATGCCGGCTCCGGCCGCTTGAATGATACGCGCCGTCAGCAGAACAGGGAAGTTCGGCGCGAACGCTCCGACAATAGTTCCGGCAGTAAAAATGCTCATTGCTGTGATGAGCAGCGCCCGGCTCGTGAATTTCTCAATTAAAAACGCGGTAATCGGAATTAAAATCCCGTTGGTTAACATAAATGAAGTGGTCAGCCATTGCGCTTGGTTGGCATCTACATTGAAATCCCTCATGATATGGGGAAGTGCGGTAATTAACAGCGTCTGATTCAAAATCGCGACAAACGCCCCGGCTAACAAAATGCCGACAATGACAGAACGGTTAAAAGGTTTTGGTTCAATACTTGTGTTCAATACATATCCCTTCTTTTCTCTAAGTAATTAACAGTGTTTTTAACATC
The DNA here is from genome assembly GCF_004124315.2 of Bacillus cabrialesii. Lineage (GTDB taxonomy): Bacteria > Bacillota > Bacilli > Bacillales > Bacillaceae > Bacillus > Bacillus cabrialesii. The sequence goes on from NZ_CP096889.1 coordinate 464,736, forward strand.
GAAACGGGCTGTGTTAAAACACCGGTTTGTTCCAGATAGCCAATCAGTGATTTGAGCAAAAAAGCGCGGGGTTCTTCCTTCTTCGCTTCCTCCTCCAGCATGGCGGCTGCGGATGCCAGTTCATCTACGTCATAGTCCGCGGCGGGCAGAGAAGAAATGCCTTTATGTAATTCCTTCAGGCTTTCCGACAATAGGGCTGATTTATCCTTTGGTTCGTAGGAGGATGCTGAATGAATATAAAGCTCGATGGCTTCAGGCGGAAGAAGAGACTGCCGGGTTTCTTTGTTTTTGACAATCTGATTGAGGGTGCTGATGATAAACTCTGCAATCGGGTTGAGCTCAAGCGGTTGTTCCTCTATTTTGATCAGCATTAAAAACTCACGCATCATGCCGTGAAGAATGATGACCAAATCCCACACAAACGGGAGAATGGCTTCTCCATACGCCTGGATCAGCGAATCGCGGTGCCAGCAGATAATCGTCGATCTGGTCTGATGGATATGCTGTTTGACCCGGTCATTATGCAGCTTGGGGTTTCCGTAGGTCAGCATATTGAAAAACTGCTGATTCCGCCTGAAGCCTTCCAGCTCCATTTTGACCTTTTGCGTCAATCGCTCCTCCGGTGTCAGCGCGGTATTTTCCTGGAGTCTTGAAGCCGCGGCCACCATTTGCCTCTGGTTAAATGACAGCAGCTCCAAAAGCAGATCTTCTTTAGATTGAAACAGCTTATATATTGAAGCTTTTGACATTTTGCATTCTTCCGCGATCGCCTGCATGGAAACCGACGTAAAGTCCTTTTCCGAAAAAAGCTTTCGCGCAGCTAGTATGATATCTGTTTTTTTATCAAGCATCTCATGGCTTCCTTCTTTCTTGAACATTAGAAAACCCATTGGTTCACAGAAAACCAATGAGTAACAATGAAAAAATTTTACCAAATAAACGAAATAGAAGTCAATGGATTTTAACCGGACAATTGAAAGGCCCGCCGGAAAATCCGACAGGCCGGGTGAGGCTTATTTTTCTACTTTAAATCCTTGTTTCTCAAGCATTTCACGGATATGCGGATAGTACAGGCGCTCATAATAGGCAGCGATACTCTGTGACCAGTTTCTTGTTTCTTTTCCGTTTGTCCGTTTATTCATGTACTCAGACATCTGTTCGTCGTATGCCTGAATGTGAGACGTCAGTTCATCCTGACTCAAATATGTTTCCTGATGATTGACCGCTTCCTGCGGTAAGCGCGGTTTTTTCGCCGAACGGTCGGCGGGATGCCCAATGACAAGGCCGGATAAAGGGAACACGTATTTCGGAAGCTCAAGCAGTTCGATCAGCTCTTGAGGGTTTCCGCGAACCGCACCGATCGGAACTGTGCCAAGTCCAAGTGACTCAGCCGCTGCTGTCGCGGTGCCGAGGGCGATACCAGCGTCTACTGCGCCGACAAGAACAGATTCTAAGCCATTTGTGATTTCCATTTTGATATCATTCAGATCCTCAAGCGCGATTTTGGTCCGGTTAAAGTCTGCGCAGAACAGCAGGAAAACAGGAGCCTGGTCAATCCAAGGCTGTCCGCCTGCCAGCTCGGAGATTTTCTTTTTGCGCTCTTTATCCTGCACTGTAATCACTGTCACTTGCTGCCCGTTAATAGAAGATGGGGCTGATTGCACTGCTTGAATGATTTGGTCCAATTGTTCCTGAGCTACAGGCTCATCTGTGTAGCTGCGAATCGAGCGGTGGTCTGTTAATGATTTTATGACTTCATTCATATGGGACACCCTTTCGTTACTCGCTAAGCTCTGTGCGGACAACATCAAGAGGAGCGCTCAGCAGTTCTTTTCCTTTTGCTACAAACCCTTGGAAATGCGCAGTTTCATTGTGGAATTTCATCGCTGCTTCATCTTTCCATTGTTCGAGCATTACAAATGTATTTTCTTCGCCTACTTTTTCAAATAAGTCGTATTGCGCGTTGCCTTCCTCAGCTCTTGAATGCTGAACAAGCGATTGCGCCTCACTCAAAAATTCCTCGCGTTTTTCTGGTTTTACTTTGATGTAAGCTTGTAATACGATCATGTCAATCTCCTCCATCGTTATGGTGAATTTATTGTTCGATTTTCATCGAACTAACTGTAACACGTATTCAAAATGAGGTAAAGGAAAAACCCTTATATAGTAAAATTGTCATTCTAATTGTTGTGTGATACATTTGTGTCATGAACATTCCAAACCATCCAGAAACAGAAACATTGCAGCTGACAAAGGTTCTTCACGCACTGAGTGATCCGCTTCGTTTAGAGCTCGTCAAGCAATTGGCTGAAGCGAAAGAAAAAACGTGCGGCACCTGTGCGGATGTGCAGGTTGCCAAATCGACCTTGTCGCATCATTTTAAAGTATTGAGAGAATCAGGCATCGCTCAAGTTCGCATAGAAGGAAAGCGCCGGTATTATTCGCTTCGCGCCGAAGACCTTGAAAAAGCATTTCCGGGCCTGCTTGAAGCCGTGCTGAATGTGGACCAGGACCGCTGGTGAATCAATCCCCTGTACCGGGGATTTTTTTATGTCCGTAAACAGCGTGGGAAAGCCTCTCGACACCCTCTTGAATGTCTTTTTCCTTCAGCCGTGCGAAGCCGATAATGAGAGCGGGCCTGCCTGTTTGCCCCTTGTTTTTCTTCAAAGCAAATCGGCTCATTCCGAAAATTTCAAGCTGCTGGCAGGCGGCGTGTGCCAGAATGTCTTGTTCGGTGCGCCTCGTATCAAATTCGGTAACAAAATGCAGTCCCGCATTTGCCCCTTTTACGGTAATCTTTCCGCTGAATTTTGTTTCTAAAGCGCTGATCAAGCGTTCTCTCTTTTCTTTATATTGCTGCTTCATTTTTTTTATATGCTTTTGGTATTCCCCGGACTCGATGAATTCTTGCAGGGCGAGCTGCGTCAGCGACGAGCACGTCTGCAGATCATAGCCCCGTTTTTTGTATGTCCTCAATAGCTCAGGCGGCAAAATCATATAGCTGATCCTTAAGCCGGGGAGAAGGGATTTTGAAAAGGTGCCCATATAAATAACGTTTTGAAAACGATCAAGGCTTTGAAGCGCCGGAATACTGTCTACATCATATGTAAATTCACTATCATAATCGTCTTCAATTATGTAGCGCTGCGGCTCCTCGGCTGCCCAGTTCAGCAGCTGAATTCTTCTGGATACAGGCATAATCGTTCCTGCCGGAAATTGATGCGACGGGGTCGTCACAAGCACATCAGGCTGCTGTCTGCTGATTTCAGCAATCGACATGCCTTTTTCATCCAGCGTGATTGTCTTCACCTGTTTTCCAGCGTTCTTCAATAGCTGGTACATGCGCCTGTAGCCGGGCTCCTCCATCGCATACACCGCTTCCTTAGGCAAAAGCTCGGTCAATAGCTGCATGAGCACCTGTGTGCCTGCCCCGATGACGATTTGTTCCGGCCGGCATTTTACGCCCCGCGTCAGGGAAATGAGCCTGGAGATAGCCGCTCTCACTTCATAAATCCCTTGTGGATGCGACATATCGCCGAGCATGTGGTATGAGCGGGAGATCGCTTTTTGTTCGCAGCGAAACCAGCTTTTGATCGGAAAATGGTCTGTATCGGAACTCATGTGTGAAAACGAAATCCAATCACTCTGATCGATATGAACCTCTTTCAGGTCGTCCGGCAGTGAAAACGGAGGGTGCTCCTCGACTGAAAACATGTCCAGCTTCTCCACGAAAAAACCCTTTCGCTCAATCGCGTATAAATATCCCTCAGCCAAAAGCTGCTGATAGGCTGCATTCACTGAATTCACGCTGACCTTCAGCTTCTCAGCCAGCTCTCGCTTGGAGGGAACCTTCGAGTGAGGCAGCAGATTGCGGCTGAGAATTTCTTTTTTCAGCTTTTGATAAATTTGCTGATAGATATAATCGGCTTGTTCTGAGCGATCGAGTGTGATTGTGATGTCCATATGCGGAGTCTCCTTCTGGTACCATCAAAAAGTTATAATTGGTACTTTTCATCATACCAAAAAGAAGTCAGAATGATAAGAAAATAACGACAGGGGGACATTCACATGAGTCAAACAACAGCAAGCATCACGACTGCCCAGTGGCAGCAAAAACGGGATCAATTCGTATCAAAAGGTGTAAGCAACGGCAACCGCAGTCTGGCGGTCAAAGGAGAAGGGGCTGAGCTGTACGATCTGGACGGCCGGAGATTTATTGATTTTGCAGGCGCCATCGGAACGTTAAACGTCGGACACTCGCATCCGAAGGTGGTTGAGGCTGTGAAGCGGCAGGCGGAGGAGCTGATTCACCCGGGCTTCAATGTCATGATGTACCCGTCTTATATCGAATTAGCCGAAAAATTGTGCGGCATTGCACCGGGCAGCCATGCGAAAAAAGCGATCTTTCTGAATTCAGGGGCGGAGGCGGTAGAGAACGCTGTGAAAATCGCCAGAAAGTATACAAAGCGCCAAGGCGTTGTCTCATTTACACGCGGGTTTCACGGACGCACGAATATGACGATGAGCATGACAAGCAAGGTAAAACCTTATAAATTCGGCTTCGGGCCTTTTGCGTCAGAGGTTTATCAAGCGCCGTTCCCCTATTATTATCAGAAGCCTGAAGACATGAGTGATGAAAGCTATGACGATATGATCATCCAAGCGTTCAATGATTTCTTTATCGCTTCAGTCGCGCCGGAAACGGTAGCGTGTGTCGTGATGGAGCCTGTACAGGGAGAAGGCGGCTTTATCATTCCTTCGAAACGGTTTGTGCAGCACGTCGCGTTATTCTGCAAGGAACACGGCATTGTGTTTGTGGCTGATGAAATTCAAACCGGTTTTGCCAGAACAGGCACTTATTTCGCGATTGAACATTTTGATGTTGTTCCTGATCTGATCACGGTTTCCAAATCACTTGCGGCGGGCCTGCCCTTAAGCGGTGTGATCGGCCGTGCGGAAATGCTTGATGCGGCAGCGCCCGGGGAGCTGGGCGGCACGTATGCCGGCAGCCCGCTCGGGTGCGCGGCGGCTTTGGCTGTCTTGGATATTATTGAAGAAGAAGGGCTGAATGAGCGATCTGAAGAAATTGGCAAAATCATCGAAGACAAGGCGTATGAGTGGAAACAAGAATTTCCTTTCATCGGTGATATCCGCAGACTCGGGGCAATGGCGGCACTCGAAATCGTTAAAGATCCTGAAACGCGTGAGCCTGATAAAGCGAAAGCCGCAGCGATCGCGGCGTATGCGAATCAAAACGGATTGCTTTTGCTGACAGCGGGAATTAACGGCAATATCATCCGCTTTCTGACACCGCTCGTCATCTCGGACGGTCTTCTGAATGAAGGGCTCAGCATCTTGGATGCGGGCCTGCGAGCTTAATCATTGGAAAGAAAACAGCTGGGTCTGCTATCATTTTAAGTAATCATGAAAAGAAAGGAATGTTCAATATGCCAGATCAATTAACGGTCTACAACCCGGCTACGGGCGAGGAGATCAAAACGATTCCTCAGCAATCAGCCAAAGAGGTAGAAGAAGCCATTGAACGTTCACATCAAGCGTTTAAAACGTGGTCTAAAACATCAGCGAACGAAAGAGCCTCTCTTTTGAAAAAATGGTATGAGCTGATTGTTGAACATAAAGAAGAACTTGCGGATTTAATTACAAAGGAAAACGGAAAACCATATCAGGAAGCAGTCGGCGAGGTGCTTTACGGCGCAGGCTATATCGAATGGTTCGCAGAGGAAGCGAAGCGTGTGTACGGAAGAACGGTTCCGGCTCCTACAACCGGTAAACGTATTGTTGTCACGCGCCAGCCGGTCGGCCCAGTTGCTGCTATCACGCCTTGGAATTTCCCGAATGCGATGATAACGCGCAAAGCGGCGCCTGCTCTTGCTGCCGGCTGTACGTTTATCATCAAGCCGGCACCGGACACACCGCTTTCTGCCTATGAGCTTGCGCGCCTCGCATATGAAGCGGGCATTCCAAAAGACGTTCTGCAGGTTGTCATCGGCGACGGAGAAGAAATCGGAAACGTGTTCACAAGCAGTCCGAAAATCCGGAAAATCACGTTCACAGGATCAACACCAGTAGGAAAAATTCTTATGAAAAACAGTGCGGACACCGTGAAGCACATCTCTATGGAGCTCGGCGGACATGCCCCGCTGATCGTGGATGAAGATGCGAACATTGAACTTGCCGTTGAACAGGCAATGATGTCCAAATACCGAAACGCGGGCCAAACTTGCGTATGTGCCAACCGCCTGATCATCCATGAATCCATCAAAGATGAATTTGCTGCGAAACTGAGCGAGCAAGTCTCTAAGCTAAAAGTCGGGAATGGATTAGAAGAAGGTGTGAACGTCGGCCCGATTATCAACAAAAGAGGCTTCGAAAAAATCGTCAGCCAAATTGATGATGCGGTTGAAAAAGGCGCGAAGGTTCTTGCAGGAGGCACGTATGACCGAAACGACGACAAAGGCTGCTACTTCGTCAACCCGACAGTGCTCGCCGATGTCGATACGTCCATGAATATCATGCACGAGGAAACCTTCGGCCCGGTTGCGCCGATCGTCACGTTCTCTGATATCGATGAAGCCATTCAGCTTGCCAACGATACACCGTACGGCTTGGCTGCTTACTTCTTCACAGAAAACTATCGCCGCGGCATCTATATTTCCGAGAATCTTGAGTACGGCATTATCGGCTGGAATGACGGCGGACCGTCAGCGGTTCAAGCGCCATTCGGCGGAATGAAGGAAAGCGGCATCGGCCGTGAAGGCGGATCGGAAGGCATCGAGCCGTACCTTGAAACAAAATATATGTCCATTGGTTTGTAAAAGAATATAAGCTCCTGAGAGCTGCCGGATCATCCGGCAGCTCTTTTTGTTGTTCCGGCGAATAAACCCATCAATTCCAGCCAAAATAACAGCAAATACATTTTGAAAGAAGGTTCCCCAACAATGGATTTATTATTGGCTCTACTCCCGGCTTTGTTTTGGGGGAGCATTGTTCTCTTCAATGTGAAATTAGGCGGCGGGCCTTACAGCCAGACACTGGGAACAACGATCGGGGCACTTATTGTGTCTATCGTTATTTACTTGTTTGTTCAGCCCGTTTTATCACTTCGCATTTTTATTGTAGGAATCGTATCCGGCTTGTTTTGGTCCCTTGGACAGGCGAACCAGCTGAAAAGCATTGAATTGATGGGTGTATCCAAAACAATGCCGATTTCCACCGGTTTGCAGCTCGTTTCAACCTCGCTGTTCGGTGTAATCGTATTTCGCGAATGGTCAACACCGATCGCGATTACGCTTGGCATTCTCGCTTTGATTTTTATCATTGTGGGAATCATCCTCACGTCATTGGAAGATAAGAAAGGCAAGAAAGAGGGAGAGCCAAGCAACTTGAAAAAGGGCATTTTGATTCTGCTTGTCTCGACACTCGGTTATTTGGTTTATGTCGTCGTCGCCAGATTGTTCAATGTGTCCGGATGGTCGGCGCTTTTGCCGCAGGCGATCGGGATGGTGGTTGGGGGGTTAGTTTTAACCTACAGACATAAACCCTTTAACAAGTATGCGATTAGAAATATTCTCCCGGGCTTGATTTGGGCAGGCGGAAATATGTTTTTGTTTATTTCTCAGCCGCGGGTCGGGGTCGCAACAAGCTTCTCCCTCTCGCAAATGGGAATTGTCATTTCTACGCTGGGTGGTATTTTCATTCTGCGTGAAAAGAAAACGAAACGCCAGCTCATTGCGATAGGCATCGGGATTGCACTAATTATTGCGGCCGCTGTGTTTTTAGGAATCGCCAAAACAAATTCATAACAATTGAGGAGGATGTATATGTATCCGGATTTAAAAGGAAAAGTCGTCGCCATTACAGGAGCCGCATCAGGTCTTGGAAAAGCAATGGCCATTCGCTTCGGCAAGGAGCAGGCGAAGGTAGTGATCAACTACTACAGTGATAAACAAGATCCGAACGAGGTAAAAGAAGCGGTTGTCAAGGCGGGCGGTGAAGCCGTTATCGTCCAAGGAGATGTCACGAAAGAGGAAGATGTAAAAAATATCGTACAAACCGCGATTAAAGAGTTCGGTACGTTAGATATTATGATTAATAACGCCGGCCTTGAAAACCCAGTGCCGTCTCATGAAATGCCGCTGAAGGATTGGGATAAGGTTATTGGCACGAACTTAACGGGCGCCTTTTTAGGAAGCCGTGAAGCGATTAAATATTTCGTGGAAAATGATATCAAGGGAAATGTCATCAACATGTCCAGCGTGCATGAAATGATTCCGTGGCCCCTATTTGTCCACTACGCGGCAAGTAAAGGCGGAATTAAGCTGATGTCAGAAACTTTAGCTTTGGAATACGCGCCGAAGGGCATTCGTGTCAACAATATCGGGCCAGGCGCGATCAACACGCCAATCAATGCCGAAAAATTCGCTGACCCTAAACAGAAGGCTGACGTCGAAAGCATGATTCCGATGGGATATATCGGAGAACCGGAGGAAATCGCAGCGGTGGCAGTGTGGCTTGCTTCGAAGGAATCCAGCTATGTCACAGGCATCACATTGTTTGCGGACGGCGGAATGACGAAATATCCTTCCTTCCAGGCGGGACGAGGTTAATCAAAAAAGCGACCCAGATATGACATCTGGATCGCTTTTTTATTAGGCGCGCTTTTTCTTTACAAGCGCGGCTACAGATAAAATAATAGCAGCCGCGGACAGCACAATCGCTGTGATATCGAGAGCTGATGAACCTGTGTCTTCGGAATCGTCTTCCGTTTTCGTAGCACCGTGCTCATCTGTTACTTGCTTTGCAGAAGTGATGTTCGTAATGGAATGAGGGGTATCCGCATCCTCGTCACCTGTCCACTCAACAATGCTGCCGTCTTTGTAATATTGGTATGCGTCCCAAGCGGCTTCCTCCGCTTTCTCAGGGTTTTTGGCAACAAAGGTAAACTGCTGGAACTGTCCTTCCTGAATGCCGCCGTCAGTCGCCTCCCATGTCACGGACACTGATTTGTCATCGTGTTTCTGGGTGGATACCTTCCAGCCTGGAATTGGCTCGTATTGCTGGAATTCCACATCCTTTGGCATTTTGAGGACGACCTTTGTTGTCGGCTGATTTTTTTCAGAAGGAACCTTCATCGTATACGTTTCCCAAGAGCCTGCAGCGGATTCAGCAGGTTTTACAGAAACGTGCGCGCTGGCAGGGGCCGTAAAGAATAGAAGAGAGCCGACAATAGCCGGGCATAGCGTGTATGCGATTTTTTTCAACATATCAAACACTCCTTTAATTGGTTTTTGTAAACATGATATTGATTTCGTTAAAGTCACCGGTCAGTCCGTGGACTTTGATCTTCCAGTTTCCCTTCTCATTAATGGACAGGTTTTCATCCTGGAAGACGCCTTTTGTTTTCTCTTTTAATTGAAACGTGCTTTTGTTTTCGCTGCCTGACAGGCCTGTTTTATAAATGGTTAACGTGATTTGCTGGATGTTTTTCACCGGTTCGCCGTTATGGTCGGTGACTCGCAGCTCAAATTCGTTTTTGCCGGGCTGGTTCGGGCTGATGCTGAGAGAAACGCTTTGCCCATTTTCAATCGCTTTGGTTTGATAGAACGGTTCCGGCGCCGGCTCAGGCGGGCTTGGCAGGCTTGTAAACACGGCCGCCGTGATTAAAACAGCGATGCCGATTGCCCATTCCGCTTTCAGTGTACGGCTGATTCCTGCGCGGCGCTGCTTTCTGGTGAGCAGAAAATGAATGGCGCCTAAAACCAGCATCAAAACAAACAGTCCGCTTTTCACTAAAAGAGCTTGTCCGTACGCTGTATGGAACAGTGAATCCATCGAACGAATGATGAAAAATCCATTGAGCAGGCCTGAAAACAAAATGACGCCGACCGCAGTGAGCGCCCACGGGGAGAAACGGCTTACCGTTTCCCATGCGAGCGTTTTGTCAGGCTGCCTCCATTCTTTTGCGAGGAGCAAAACGAGCGCCGCTACTCCGCCAACCCAGATGGAAGCGGAAGATAAATGAAGGAAATCCATCAAAATGCCGACCGTTTTTTCTTCAACGACAGCAGCATGCCCGGTAAACGCTTTGGCAAGCAGGAGACCGAAAAAGAAAATCAGCGGTGCTGTCCAATAGCCGAAGGACGCAAAGCGGTTTTTGCGTACCGCAGGGATCACAGACAGTGCAAGTAGCGCGTACAGCGCGGCTTGTATGATCCAAATGGTGCCGCCGGCTGTTTCAAACAGTGTTTCTCTGATGTAGCCCGGCTGGAAGGCGCTGCCCCAGCCGCCGCCCGCGTTCGCTTTTGTTTGAATCGGAAGCTGTAATAAAAGTGCCAGACCCAATGCGGTGATGGAGACGATCAGGATACGTCTCGTCCGTTTGGCGAGTTGTTCTGTTTTCCCCTTATACCAAAAGAGATGGAAGAAAATTGTCCCGATGAACAGAGATAAGGCTGTATACAGAATCGCCCGGTCTGCGGCGGCTGCAGGATTCAGCGCTGAACCGGCGGCTTTTTGGCTGCTGAATCCGCCGTCCGCTTTCCCGATGCTGAACGGAATGACGCCGGAAACAGGGTGCCCGTCCGCGGACACGGCATTCCATTCCGCTCTGTACACATCATGCGGCAGATTCTTTTTCAGCTTCACTGTCATGATGTGATTGTTGTCTTTTTTGATTTCGGTCTTATCCGTATCCACCCGGTCGCCGTTTGAATTAAAGACTTTAATGTAATGAAACCCTTCTTCAATCGGTTCATTAAATTCGATTTCCACCTGTGCGGGAGCGCTTTTTAATTCGCTGTTTTCCCCAGGTGAAGATGTAACAATATAGGCGTGAGCAAAGCTTGTTTTCGGCAGGAAAACAAGAAAAAGCAGAAGGATGATCCACCATCTGTTTCGCTTCATCACTCAGACACCACCTTCCGCTGTATATGTTGTGTTATTTCTTGGTGCAGGTGCAGCGTTTTTTTCTGTCTTGAAGCATGTCTTCCAGCGCCTGGTCGAAGGTGCGGACGGCTCCGCCGAATCCTTTTTGAAACCGTTCGGCATGGTCGAGTGTCGCAAACGGAATCGCCTGCGGCTGGCAGCAGTGCAGGTTTAATTCCGCATTGACGACGAAATAAGCCGAACTAGCACTGACTGTTGTGTGTAACAGAAAATCTCTGCAAATCAAGTGTGAAACCTCTTCTGTTTTATCTGCGTAGCGCAAAAACGCACAATGTGCGCAGCATAGCTGTTCAATGTCTTGGTTTACCGTAATCAACTGAACCGAATAGGCCTGATTGACCGGCTTCAGGCAATAGCTGCACATATGATCCGCTTGAGGTGTTTGGGCTGGGAGCGTGATGCCGCCGGCCGTTTTCATGACCTGATTTGACTGAACAAGCTGGTTGACATCTCTGTATACCGTCATTTCCGAAACGCCGAATTTTGCGCTGATGTCAGAAATTCTGAGCGCGCCTTCTTCTTTCAGCCACTTCAGGATATGTTGCTGTCTATTAATCGGAAGCATTCATACATCCCCTCCATTAATGTCTATTTAAGCGTAGAGGATTTTAGAGACAGAGACAAGTACACTGATGATAAAAAATGTGAAAATGTGTTGAACAGCAACAAAACGAAACAGAAGGGACTCTGGTATAATAGACATATGGAATGGAAAGTGAGGAATACCCTATGAAAGAAACACGATGCCCGAACTGCGGCAAACCTTTGACAGGCGACATGGTCAGATCGTCAAATGTGCCTTGTCAATTTCGCTGCGGACACTGCCGGGAACGGCTTTATGAATATAAAGTATCAGCTCCGATTATGCTGGTGTCATTAGCAGTGATCGTGCTGCTTATTTATCTTTTGCTGCTCCTCCGCAATGCGGTTGGCTCAATGGTACCGGCCGTACAGCACGTGCCGATGGCTATATTTGCGCTTGTGTGCGCGTATCCCGTCTTTATTGTGAGTGAGCGGATGATCGCCAAGCACGTCATTCAAAACGGCAACATTATTTATAGAGGAAAGAGAAAAGGCTCCTGATATCAGGAGCCTTTTTATTTTTAAAAAAATGTCACACCCATGTGCCAAAGTCCTCTTTACTTTCAATTGTATAGGTACTGTAAGCGTTTTAACATAGAGTCAAAGGGAAGCAAAATTCTCTGAATCTATTTTTATAACTTACAGCGACAACGAGGAGGGTTTATATATGCAGCAAGAACAGCAAGGCGGCATGAAAGTGAAAGTGCAGCGCTTCGGCAGTTATTTGAGCGGAATGATTATGCCGAATATCGGTGCGTTTATCGCGTGGGGCATCATTACCGCACTGTTTATTCCGGCGGGATGGTTTCCGAATGAACAGCTGAATACACTTGTCAGCCCGATGATCACATATTTATTGCCGCTTTTGATAGCGTATACAGGCGGAAAAATGATTTATGACCACCGCGGCGGAGTCGTCGGTGCGACAGCGGCAATCGGGGTAATTGTCGGCTCGGATATTCCGATGTTTTTAGGTGCAATGATTATGGGGCCGCTTGGCGGTTACCTCATTAAACAGACTGATAAATTGTTCAAGGATAAAGTCAAACAAGGCTTTGAAATGCTGATCAATAACTTTACGGCAGGGATTGTCGGCGCGGCTTTAACGATTCTCGCGTTTTACGCCATCGGCCCGGTTGTACTGACGTTAAACAAACTGCTGGCGGCCGGTGTGGAAGTCATTGTACACGCTAATTTATTGCCTGTAGCCAGCGTTTTTGTGGAGCCGGCGAAAGTGCTGTTCCTCAACAACGCCATTAACCATGGAATCTTAAGTCCAATCGGAATCGAGCAGGCATCCCAAACGGGAAAATCGATCCTGTTCTTAGTAGAAGCAAACCCTGGGCCGGGGCTCGGCATTTTGCTGGCGTACATGTTCTTCGGCAAAGGTTCTTCAAAATCAACGGCTCCCGGAGCGGCGATCATTCATTTCTTTGGCGGGATTCACGAGATTTACTTCCCGTACATTTTGATGAAACCGGCCCTGATCCTGGCGGCCATTGCCGGCGGAGCAAGCGGACTCTTGACGTTCACGATCTTTCATGCCGGACTTGTCGCAGCAGCGTCACCGGGAAGCATTATCGCATTGATGGCGATGACGCCAAGAGGAGGCTACTTCGGCGTATTGGCGGGTGTATTGGTCGCTGCAGCTGTTTCGTTCATCGTATCAGCAGTGATCCTGAAATCCTCAAAAGCAAGCGAAGAGGACCTTGCTGCCGCAACAGAAAAAATGCAGTCCATGAAAGGGAAGAAAAGCCAAGCGGCCGCTGCTTTAGAAGCGGAGCAAACGAAAGCTGAGGAAGCGTCTGAGCTGTCTCCTGAAAGCGCAAACAAAATTATCTTCGCATGTGATGCGGGAATGGGATCAAGCGCCATGGGGGCATCCATCTTACGAAACAAAGTGAAAAAGGCGGAGCTTGATATAAGCGTGACCAACACGGCCATTAACAATCTGCCAAGTGATGCGGATATTGTCATCACCCATAAAGATTTAACCGAACGCGCGAAAGCGAAGCTGCCGAACGCGACGCACATATCTGTAGACAACTTCTTAAACAGTCCGAAATACGACGAGCTTCTTGAAAAGCTTAAAAAGTAATCTCATAGAAAGAGAGTGATACACATGCAAGTACTCGCGAAGGAAAATATTAAACTCAATCAAACGGCATCATCAAAAGAAGAAGCCATCAGACTGGCAGGCCAGACGCTGATTGATAACGGCTATGTGACAGAAGATTACATTGGCAAAATGTTTGAACGTGAGGAAACGTCTTCTACTTTTATGGGGAATTTCATTGCGATTCCCCACGGCACAGAAGAAGCCAAAAGCGAGGTTCTTCACTCGGGGATCTCAATCATACAGATTCCAGACGGTGTCGAGTACGGAGAAGGCAACACGGCAAAAGTGGTATTCGGCATTGCCGGCAAAAATAATGAGCATTTAGACATTTTGTCTAACATCGCTATTATCTGCTCAGAAGAAGAAAATATTGAACGCCTGATTTCTGCTAAAAGCGAAGAAGATTTGATCGCCATTTTCAACGAGGTGAACTGACATGATCGCCTTACATTTTGGTGCGGGAAATATCGGGAGGGGGTTTATCGGCGCGCTTCTTCACCACTCCGGCTATCATGTGGTGTTTGCGGATGTGAACGATACGATGGTCAGCCTTCTCAATGAAAAAAAGGAATACACAGTGGAGCTGGCAGAAGAGGGTCATTCATCAGAGGTGATTGGCCCGGTCAGTGCCATCAATAGCGGCGGCGAGCTTGAGGAACTATATCGGCTGATCGATGAAGCCGCGCTCATCACAACGGCTGTCGGCCCGAACGTGTTAAAACTGATTGCGCCGTCAATCGCCGAAGGCTTAAGACGAAGAAACCCTGCAAACACACTGAATATCATTGCCTGCGAAAATATGATCGGCGGCAGCAGCTTTTTGAAGAAAGAGATATACAGCCACTTAACGGAAGCAGAGCGGGAATCCATCAGTGAAACAGTTGGATTTCCGAATTCCGCCGTTGACCGGATCGTGCCGATTCAGCACCATGAAGACCCGCTGAAAGTATCAGTTGAACCATTTTTCGAATGGGTCATTGATGAATCAGGCTTTAAAGGGGAAAAGCCGGCTATAAACGGCGCACTGTTTGTTAATGATTTGACGCCGTACATCGAACGGAAGCTGTTTACGGTCAATACCGGACACGCGGTGACAGCGTATGTCGGCTATCAGCGCGGACTCAAAACGGTAAAAGAAGCAATTGATCATCCGGAAATCCGCCGTGTCGTTCATTCGGCGCTGCTTGAAACCGGTGACTATCTCATTAAAGCATATGGCTTTAAGCAAGCCGAACACGAACAATATATCAAAAAAATCATCGGACGCTTTGAAAATCCATTCATTACGGACGATGTAACCCGCGTGGCGAGATCGCCTCTCAGAAAATTGGGAGAGAATGATAGACTCGTAAGCCCGGCAAAGAAAATAAAAGAGCCGAACGCACTTGCCGAAGGAATTGCCGCGGCACTGCGCTTTGACTACACCGGTGATCCGGAAGCGGTTGAACTGCAAGCGCTGATCGATGAAAAAGGATACAGCGGTGTGCTTCAAGAGGTGTGCGGCATTCAGTCTCATGAACCGCTTCATGCCATCGTTTTAAAGAAACTGAATCAATAACCGGACCCGTGACAGCATGTCACGGGCTTTTTTTACCATCTCGCAATCTAGTATAATAGAAAACGCTTACGATAACAGGGGGAGGAGAATGGCAATGAAACAATTTGAGATTGCGGCGATACCGGGAGACGGAGTAGGAAAAGAGGTTGTGGCGGCTGCTGAGAAAGTGCTTCACACAGCTGCTGAGGTGCATGGGGGTTTGTCATTCTCATTTGCGTCTTTTCCATGGAGCTGTGATTATTACATGGAACACGGCGAAATGATGCCTGAAGACGGAATACATACGCTTACTCAATTTGATGCGGTTTTCTTGGGAGCGGTCGGAAATCCGAAGCTGGTTCCCGATCATATTTCATTATGGGGGCTCCTGCTGAAGATCCGGAGGGAGCTTGAGCTTTCTATTAATATGAGACCGGCCAAACAGATGGCGGGCATTACGTCACCGCTTCTGCATCCAAATGATTTTGACCTCGTGGTGATTCGCGAAAACAGTGAAGGCGAGTACAGTGAAGTCGGCGGGCGCATTCATAGGGGCGATGATGAAATCGCCATCCAGAATGCCGTATTTACGAGAAAAGCGACAGAGCGCGTGATGCGCTTTGCCTTCGAATTGGCGAAAAAACGGCGCGGCCATGTGACTAGTGCGACAAAGTCTAATGGCATCTATCACGCGATGCCGTTTTGGGATGAAGTCTTTCAGCAGACTGCCGCTGATTACAGCGAAATCGAAACGTCATCCCAGCATATTGATGCGCTGGCCGCTTTTTTTGTGACGCGTCCGGAAACGTTTGACGTCATTGTGGCGAGCAATCTGTTCGGTGATATTTTAACCGATATCAGCTCAAGCCTGATGGGAAGCATCGGTATTGCGCCGTCTGCGAACATCAATCCATCCGGCAAATATCCGTCCATGTTCGAACCGGTTCACGGCTCAGCTCCCGACATTGCCGGCCAGGGCCTTGCCAATCCAATCGGCCAGATTTGGACAGCAAAGCTGATGCTTGACCATTTCGGAGAGGAAGAACTGGGAGCAAAGATCCTGGATGTGATGGAACGAGTCACGGCTGACGGCATCAAAACTCGTGACATTGGCGGAAAGAGCACAACGGCTGAAGTCACTGACGAAATCTGTGCGCGTTTAAGAAAACTGTGATGAAAAAGGCCGGGGCAGATGGCTGCCCCGGCCAATCAATTTCCACAAAAGACTAACCAAGAAGATCCAAATGTTGTATAATAACTTGGAATTCTTAGGAAGGTATCGGGTGAAGGAAGTTGAATGCAAAAACAATCACGTTAAAGAAAAAAATAAAAACCAGATGGATCATTGTACTCAGTATCGTTTTTATCGCAGCGCTTATTTTTACGATTAGAATGGCGTTTTACAAGCCCTTTCTCGTTGAAGGCTCATCAATGGCTCCAACGCTTAATGACTCAGAAAGAATCCTGGTGGACAAAGCAGTCAAATATACAGGCGGTTTTCACAGAGGCGACATCGTAGTCATTCATGACAAACAGAGCGGCCGTTCATTTGTCAAACGTTTAATCGGCTTGCCCGGGGACAGCGTTAAAATGAAGAATGATCAGTTATACATAAATGATAAAAAAGTGGAAGAACCGTACCTAAAGGAACAGAAACAAGAGGTCAAAGAGTTGGGTGTAACCTTAACGGGTGACTTCGAGGTTGAGGTTCCTTCCGGCAAATATTTTGTAATGGGAGATAACCGTCTCAATTCGATGGATAGCAGAAACGGAATGGGCATGCCTTCTGAGGAAGATATCATTGGTACTGAATCTCTGGTCTTTTATCCGTTCGGTGAGATGAGACAAGCGAAATAAAAACACACAGCATCGGCGAACAGAGCGCAACGGCTGAAATCACTGATTGCGCGCTTTAAGAAAACTTTGATGATACAGGGCGGGGCAGTTTTTCTGCCTCGTTTTTGATGATGGAAAGCGTTTTGAAGAGAAGTGCCCTGTCAAAAGTATCTGAATCAGGATTGGCGAAGCCGTGAAGAGCATCGAATTGATAAATCTCCAAACGAGGCTGCTGTTTTTCCCGCAGTTTTTTGATGAGAAGCGAAACGTCAAAAGACGGTTCATATGAAGGGAAAAACAATAGAACCGGGCACACCGGCACGTGATAAAGAGAATCGCGTATCCGGGAACCGTAATAGCAAACAGCTCCGCTCACCTCGGGCATACTGCTGCATTTCCATGCGATCGTAGCGCCTGCGCTGAATCCGATCACAAAAATGGGCCGTCCAGCGTTTTGCCTAATCAAGTTCTGAATAAGGGTTTCTCCCGTTTTCAGCCGTTCATGTTTTGTAAACTGTTCGTATGCGGTTTTTTCCTCTTGCAGAGTGTAGACCTCACCATCCCCAAGCAAATTAGGTGTCATCACATCATAACCGGCCATTTTGATCAGCCGGGCCATCTTTTTCATATGACTGTTTATACCATATATTTCATGTGCGAGAATGACGAGCGGTTTTTGTGACATAACGGTCTCCTTTTTCGTTTTTTCCATTATATCCTATCACTCAGCTATAGGCTGATATATAATAGTCAAAAAAGGAGAAATACAATGAACTCATTATCTTTGCCTCACCGCTATCCGTTTTTATTGATTGACGGCGTGACGGAAAGTGAGCCCGGCAACCGTGCAACAGCTTATAAGTTAATCAGTGAAAACGACTGGTTTATCACTGACACGCAAACAGAAATGCCGTTTTCACTCGTGATTGAAGCACTTGCGCAAACCGCGGCTTTTACAGGGATTACAGATGAGAACAGCTTGGGCTTATTATCTTCCGTGAAAAAAGCGGAAAAGCTGGGCGCGGCCATACCCGGCGACCGGCTTGATCTTACGTTTGAAGTCACGCGCAATCGGCGCGGGTTTGTGTTTGGACATGCCAAGGCGTCAGTCGGCGGGCAGCCTGTTGCTGAAGCTGAAATCGGCATCTATATTGAAAAATGAAAAAAACCCTTCACAACGATTTGTGAGGGGTTCTATTATTTCGTATCGTAATCCCGTTCGCTCTGTGAGTGATCTCGTTGCTGCCGTTTGTGTTTTTCATCATTCATGTTTTCCTTCAGCTCTTCATTCGGAATCGGATCGGTTAAGTCATTGTGTTCGGGGTTTTCATTTGGTTTGTTTTGCTGTTTTCTTTCTGTCATGTTTGATCACCTCACCGTTTGTTTTCCTCTTATCAGTGCGCCTCAAACATGTGAAATCGCTTTTTTGTTCCGCTGGGTATAATGTATTAGAATAGAAAGAAGCACAATTTTAAGATAAAGAGAGGTACATATATGTCTGTTCAAAGAGAAGATGTGGATATCAAGCTGATTGCAATTGATATGGATGGAACGCTGCTGAATGACGAGCAGCTGATCTCGGATGAAAACCGTAAAGCCATTCGTGAAGCGGAGGATAAAGGCGTGTATGTGGTGATCAGCACAGGCCGGACGCTGATGACGTGCCGGGAGCTGGCGGAATCGCTGAAGCTGTCGTCCTTTTTAATCACGGCAAACGGCAGCGAGATCTGGGATTCGAATTTTAATTTGGTGGAACGCAAGCTGCTTCATACGGATCATATTCAAATGATGTGGGATTTGCGGAATAAGCACAACACCAATTTCTGGGCTTCTACGGTGAATAAAGTATGGAGAGGCGAATTTCCCGAAAACATTACGGATCATGAATGGCTCAAATTCGGCTTTGACATTGACGATGACGATATCCGAAACGAAGTGCTGGAGGAGCTGAGAAAAAACAAAGAGCTTGAAATCACAAATTCAAGCCCGACAAACATTGAGGTCAACGCGCTTGGCATCAACAAAGCCGCGGCCCTTGCGAAGGTTTCTGAAAAACTCGGCTTTACGATGGAGAATGTGATGGCGATGGGCGACAGTCTCAATGACATTGCGATGATCAAAGAAGCGGGCTTGGGTGTGGCGATGGGCAATGCGCAAGCCATCGTGAAAGAAACGGCGGATTGGATCACGGATACAAATATTGAGGATGGTGTCGCTAAAGCGATTCGCCATTGGGTACTATAAAAAAGGGAGTCCTAAGATGGACTCCCTTTTTTAGTTTGGCAGGTTTTCTTCTGGGACCATGGTAGGTTTTCTAACAAAAGTATTTCACAAACTTATATGATTGAATTATAATGTAACAAAGTTCAAAAATTCGGAATAGTCATTCCGAATTTCGGAACAATAAATACATAAAGCAAATCGTATGCTTTGGCAGGAGGGATTCTGTGTTTCAGGTTGATTTGAACTGTGATTTAGGAGAAAGCTTCGGAGCCTACACGATAGGCCTTGACCAAGATATTTTAGAGTATGTCACATCAGCGAACATCGCATGCGGATTTCATGCAGGAGATCCCGGTGTCATGCGAAAAACCGTCACGCTTGCTGCAGAAAAAGGCGTAAAAATCGGCGCGCATCCGGGTTTGCCGGATTTGCTCGGCTTTGGGCGCCGCAATATGGCGATTTCTCCTGAGGAGGCGTATGACCTTGTCGTCTATCAAATTGGCGCTCTCTCTGGTTTTCTAAAAGCGGAAGGGCTTCACATGCAGCACGTCAAGCCGCATGGCGCTTTATACAATATGGCGGCAGTCGATCAAAAGCTGTCGGACGCCATTGCGAAAGCTGTCTACAAGGTCGATCCCCGCCTGGTTCTTTTTGGTCTAGCTGAGAGCGAGCTCGTAAAAGCGGGAGAACGGATCGGACTGCAAACAGCGAGTGAAGTGTTCGCCGACAGAACGTATCAAGCGGACGGTACGCTCACGCCGCGCTCCCAGCCGGACGCACTCATTGAAAGCGATGATGCCGCTGTCAGCCAGGTGATCAAAATGGTGAAAGAAGGGGCGGTCAAGTCTCAGCAAGGACATGATGTGTCCTTAAAAGCAGATACGGTTTGCATTCACGGAGACGGGGCCCATGCGCTGACATTTGCGCAAAAAATCAGAAAAGAGCTTAAAGCGGCAGGAATTGAAGTGACCGCTATTTCAGCACAGAAGTCAACATAAAGGAGGAACAATAGATGGAGCAGCAGAAAAAAACAGCAGGAAAAAAAGCGGGCAGCTGGTCATTGCTGATGGGTGCCGCCTTTTTAATGGCGACATCGGCGATCGGCCCGGGTTTCCTCACACAAACCGCAACATTCACAAACACACTCGCGGCAAGCTTCGGTTTTGTCATCTTAATCTCTATCATTTTAGATATTTTCGCTCAAACCAATGTATGGCGCATCATCGCGGTTTCTGGAAAACGCGGTCAGGAAATTGCGAATATGGTGTTTCCCGGACTGGGATATTTCATCGCCATTCTCGTCGTGCTTGGCGGGCTTGCTTTTAATATCGGGAATATCGGAGGCGCCGGGCTGGGTCTTCAGGTGTTGTTCGGCATTACACCAGAAACAGGCGCATTGATCAGTGCCGTTATCGCCATTTTGATTTTTGTCATTAAAGAAGCGGGAAAAGCGATGGACCGCTTTACGCAAATCGCCGGCTTCGTCATGATTATTTTAACAGTCTATGTTGCGGCGACCACAGCTCCGCCGGTTGGACAGGCTGTGGCGAACACGTTTGTACCTGAACACATCAGTATTTTTGCTATTGTTACACTGGTGGGCGGAACTGTCGGCGGATATATCACATTTGCCGGGGGACACCGTTTGCTGGATGCGGGCATTAAAGGGAAGGAATCCATTCCCCAAGTAACAAAAAGCTCAGTTGTGGGCATTTTAATTACCTCTGTCATGCGGATCGCTCTTTTCCTTGCGGTGCTTGGCGTTGTTTCAAAAGGCCTGCACATCGATGAAAGCAACCCTGCGGCTTCAGTCTTCAAGCTTGCTGCTGGAAATGTCGGGTATAAAATTTTCGGATTAATCATGTGGTCTGCGGCCATTACCTCTGTTATCGGGGCAGCCTATACATCTGTTTCGTTTTTCAAAACCTTTTCTCCAAAAATCGAAAAGAATTCACGCGGCATTATTATCGGATTTATCGTTGTTTCCACGTTAGCTTTTGTCACAATCGGCCAGCCTGCGAAAATTCTTGTGCTTGTCGGATCTCTGAACGGCTTGATTTTGCCAATTGCGCTCGGAACGCTGCTTGTTGCTGCCTACAAGAAAAACATTGTCGGTGATTATAAGCATCCGCTTTGGCTGACAGGAACAGGCGCACTTGTTGTTATCGTCATGGCAGTTATGGGAATCTACACGTTATTTACACAACTTCCTAAATTGTGGAGTTGATAAAAGGTGGATCAATTAAACAAAATGGCGCCTCAGGATGTGCGCGCCTTAATACGAGAGGGGAAAATAACCGGGCCGACCGCCGGGATGTCCGGCGGCTATGCCCAAGCGAATCTTGTGATTTTGAAGAAGGACCTTGCGTTTGACTTCCTGCTGTTTTGCCAACGGAATCAAAAGCCATGTCCTGTGCTGGATGTGACGGAAACAGGTTCGCCTGTACCGTCTCTGGCTGCGCGGGATGCAGATATCAGAACGGATTTTCCGAAATACCGTATTTACAGGCACGGTGTCCTGACGGAGGAAGTATCTGATATCACGCCATACTGGGAGGATGACTTTGTCGGCTTTCTGATCGGATGCAGTTTCTCCTTTGAACAGGCGCTGATCAATAATGGAATAGCCGTCAGGCATATTGATGAGGGGACAAACGTCCCGATGTATAAAACGAATATCGATTGTGTTCCGGCAGGCGCGTTCCAAGGAAAAATGGTTGTCAGCATGAGACCCGTTCCTGAACGGCTGGCTGTAAGGGCCGCACAAGTGACCTCACGTTTTCCGGCTGTGCACGGAGGGCCGATCCATATCGGCAATCCAGGGGCTATCGGCATTCGCGATCTGGATAAACCGGATTTCGGAGACGCCGTTTCCATTCATGAAGGCGAGGTTCCTGTTTTTTGGGCATGCGGGGTGACACCGCAAGCTGTGGCTATGAATGTAAAACCTGAAATGGTCATCACACATGCGCCGGGGCATATGCTCATCACAGATATTCGAGACGAGTCGCTTGCGGTGCTGTAACCTCTCGTCCTCCTGATGAACGAGAAATAAAAGAGGTGAGAAAGATGACTGTACGATATCAAATCGAACAGCTCGGTGATTCTGCAATGATGATCCGATTCGGAGAAGAAATAAACGAGCAGGTCAACGGCCTTGTGCATGCCGCGGCCGCATATATAGAAGAACAGCCATTTCCGGGATTCATTGAATGTATCCCGGCTTTTACAAGTCTAACGGTATTTTACGACATGTATGAAGTGTACAAGCATTTGCCTCGAGGGATAAGCTCGCCTTTTGAGAAGGTCAAGGGCGATGTTGAAGAGAGGCTGAAGGAGATAGCCGCAGATTATGAAAACAGCCGCCGTATTGTAGAAATTCCCGTCTGCTATGGCGGTGAATTCGGGCCTGATTTAGAAGAGGTGGCGAAGATCAATCAGCTGTCACCGGAGGAAGTCATCGACATTCATACAAGCGGCGAATATGTGGTGTATATGCTTGGCTTTGCTCCCGGGTTTCCTTTTTTAGGCGGGATGTCCAAACGCATTGCCGCTCCAAGAAAATCATCGCCAAGACCGTCGATTCCGGCGGGTTCAGTCGGTATTGCCGGCTTGCAGACAGGGGTTTACCCGATTTCGACACCGGGCGGTTGGCAGCTGATCGGCAAAACGCCGCTTGCTCTTTTCCGGCCGCAGGAAGACCCGCCGACATTACTGCGGGCGGGAGACACTGTGAAATTTGTCCGCATCTCAGAAGAAGACTATCACGCCTATAAGGAGGAGTCCAATTGAGCATGAAAGTGTTAAAGCCCGGACTGCTCACAACGGTTCAGGATATAGGCAGAACGGGTTACCAAAAATATGGCGTTCTGGCAAGCGGCGCCATGGACACGGTTTCGCTGCGCATTGCCAATTTGCTGATCGGCAACAGCGAAAATGAAGCCGGTCTTGAAATTACACTGATGGGGCCCGGTCCGTCGTTTTATTTTTCAAAAACGGCGCTGATTGCGGTGACAGGGGCGGACTTCACGCTGCGCATCAATGACGAGGAAGCGCCTTTATGGAAGCCCGTGCTCGTCAAGGAAAACAGCACGGTTACCTTTGGGCCCTGCAAACTCGGCAGCCGTGCTTATTTGGCGGCAGCCGGCGGCATCGATGTGACTGCTGTCATGGAAAGCAAAAGCACGTACGTCAGAGCGGGCATTGGCGGACTTCATGGCAGAGCGCTTCAAAAGGAAGATGAGCTCACCATTGGAGAGATGTCATCCCTTTCGAAAATCATCCTTACCCGCTTAAGCCCGCAGCTTGGAAAGCAGGGGTTTGCGGCACCAAAATGGTCGGTCAGCCGCGGCAGGTTTCTGCCATTGAAAAAGAATCCCGTCATTCGGGTGCTGGAGGGAAAACAATTCGGCTTTTTCACAGAAGAATCGAAAACGCGTTTTTTTGAAGAAACGTTTCGTGTCACGCCGCAATCCGACCGTATGGGCTACAGGCTCAAAGGAGAACCGCTCGAACTGAAGGCGCCGCTTGAGATGGTGTCGGAAGCGGTTTCGTTTGGAACGGTTCAGGTGCCGCCTGACGGCAACCCGATTATCCTGCTTGCAGACCGGCAGACGACTGGCGGCTATCCGAGGATCGCACACATCATATCCGCTGATCTTCCGATTGTCTCCCAAATCATGCCGGGTGAGCACGTCCAGTTTGAGCCTGTATCCCTTCAGGAAGCGGAAGCGCTTGCGATTGAACGGGAACAGCATATAAAAGAACTGAAAACGAGAATGAAGATGGAATGGCTGACTTAACAAAGGGGATGAAAGATGCAGAATAAAAACAAAACCGTAGTCAAATCTATGGCTCTGCTTCATTTGTTTTTGCATGAACCAAGCCTTACCTTAAGTGAACTGGTGTCGAAGTCAGGCATGCCGAAAACTTCTGTTCACCGGATGGTCAGCTCTTTGGAGGAAATGGGGTTCCTCAATCGGGATGCGTCCGGCGCTTATTCGCTGGGACTGGTATTTTTGGAATTCGGACAGCTTGTTGCTGACAGGCTGGATATCAGAAAAATAGCGAAACCGGTGATGGAAGAGCTGTGCCGGGAAGTGGATGAAGCTGTGCAATTGATCATGAGGGACGGCCATGAAGCGATATACGTTGAGAAAATAGAAGGGACGCAGACTGTGCGGCTGTACACGGCGATCGGCAGACGTTCTCCCCTGTATGCGGGAGCGTGCGCCAGAAGCATTTTGTCCTTTCTTCCCCGTGAGGAAATCGAAACATACATCAATCAAACGGAGCTTGTTTCAATTGGCTCCGGAACGATCACCGATCCAGAAAAGCTGCTTCAGGAGATTGATGCATCCGTGCAAAACGGCTATACCATCAGCTATTCAGAGCTCGAAAACTATACGGCGGCCATCGGCGCTCCGATCTTTAACCATAAGCGTCAGGTGACAGCCGGCATCAGCATTGCAGGCTTTGAAGCGAGGTTTACAGAAGACAGGCTTCCGCATTTAACAGAAAAAGTGAAGGATGCCGCTTTACAGATTTCCAGAAAAATAGGGTATTCATAAGTAGCCGATCTTTTCTCCCTTGCGTACATTAACGTATCGACATTCAGGAGTGGAGGAAAGAACATGGTGCTTCGATATACAGCACTGGGGGATTCTTTGACGACAGGGAGAGGCTCCGGGCTGTTTTCTCCCGGCTTTGTCCACCGTTTCGGAGACATGATGGAAGCCGACTTGAAAGCAAATACGGCAATATCTATCTTTGCCAAATCAGGCCTTAATACAGAAGAAATTCTGGGGCTCCTGTCATATCCCTATGTGCAAAAATGCATTCAAAATGCAGACATGATAACCATCACAGGGTGCGGAAACGATCTCATCGATTCGGTCCTAGCCTACCAATCTTCGAAAGATGATACGATTTTCACCCGTGTATCCGCCCATTGCCATGAGAATTTTGAAAAGATGATTGCCAAAATCGCCGAGATCAAAGGAGAAACTCCGTCTCCGTACGCCATCCGTGTATTCAACTTATACAATCCATTTCCCGGCATTGACATCGCCGACAAATGGATCACCTCTTATAATTCACATTTAGAAACACTTGCATCGGCGCCCCATGTCAAAATCGCGGATGCCCACAGCATCTTCAAAGGAGAAGAGAAGGAATATCTGTCCTTTGACGGTGTCCATCCGAACAGCAAGGGCTATCAAGCGATGGCTGAAGCCGTTCACAAGTTAGGCTATAAAGAATTGTCAGTTTCATAGAAAACGCGCCTTATGATTGGCGCGTTTTTTATGTGTAATTGAAATATTAAAAGAAACTTAAAATTCCCTTTCTTCTGTTCTACAGATAAAAAAAGTGCGCTAGAATAATGGAGGGCGTAGGCAAATATAGCCATAACGTTCAATATTTCGTATATAAGGAAGGATGGTCCTTTTGTTTCGGATTTTTAAAATGTCTTTTGCGGTTATCATTATTATACTGGCGCTGATTGCTTTTAACTATACCGAACATACCTCTGTTATCCAATCAGTCATGCTCGTTTTTCTTGGCGCAGTCATGTTTATGCAGGGGCTTGAAGAGCGCAAAAAAGAAAACGACGGCTCAGGCGCTTTTAATATTTATACCGCCGTTTTCGTATGGTCTGTCTCTCTCATCGGTTTTACACTTCATATTATCTAAATCTATTGCACATCCAGAAAATGCTCGACCGTCGGGAACGGGGTGTAGAACCGATGAAGCAAGGCTTTCCACTCTTGATACTCTGAAGAACCGCGAAAGCCTTCCGTATGGTCCTCAAGTGTTTCCCACTCCACAAGCAGCAGATACTTATGTGTTTCTTCCATGCATTTTGATAACGAGTGCGTGATATAGCCCTTCATGCCGGAAATGATCGGCGCCGCTTGCCTGAAAGCATCCTCAAACTCTTGTTCAAGCCCTTCTTTAATGTGAAGCATTGCTGCCTCTCTGACCATGTTATCCCTTCTTTCCTTCTTTTCAAATAGTCTACAGCAAACGACAGGAGATTTCTGCAAAATCGGTGAACCTTTTCCTTCATTTTCAAAAAAATCTTGCACGCACCAATTCATTTAAGAGAAAATAACAAATGGAAGGCAGGGGAAAGTCATGTTAAAAAAGTGTATTCTACTAGTATTTCTATGCGTCGGATTGATTGGGTTAATCGGATGCTCCAAGACAGATTCACCAGAGGATCGCATGGAAGCATTTGTGAAACAATGGAACGATCAGCAATTCGATGAGATGTATCAAAGCCTGACCAAAGATGTCAAAAAAGAAATCTCCAAAAAAGATTTCATCAACAGGTATAAAACCATATATGAGCAGGCAGGCGTAAAACATCTGAAAGTCACTGCGGGAGAAGTGGATAAGGACGATAAAGACAACAAGACAATGAAGCACATCCCATATAAGGTCAGCATGGATACAAATGCGGGCAAGGTCAGCTTCAAAAATACCGCTGTGCTGAAAAAAGAAAAAACAGATGATGAGGAGTCATGGAATATAGATTGGGACCCGTCGTTTATTTTCAAGCAGTTGGCTGATGACAAAACAGTGCAAATTATGAGCATTGAACCGAAACGCGGCCAAATCTATGATAAAAACGGGAAAGGCTTAGCCATCAATACAGATGTTCCTGAAATCGGAATTGTTCCCGGAGAGCTTGGCGATAAAAAAGACAAAGTCATAAAAGAGCTCGCGAAAAAGCTTGATTTAACTGAAGATGACATCAAGAAAAAGCTGAGTCAAGGCTGGGTGAAAGACGATTCATTTGTGCCGGTCAAAATGGTCAAGCCGGACCAGCAAAAATTAGTGTCTGAGGCGACGTCATTACAAGGTGTAACAAGAACGAATGTCAGCTCCCGCTACTATCCATATGGCGAAAAGACAGCCCATTTGACAGGCTATGTCCGCGCCATCACAGCGGAAGAACTGAAGAAAAAGAAAGACGGAACGTACAGCGATACGTCTAACATCGGCATCGCCGGACTTGAAAACGTGTATGAAGACAAACTAAGAGGCACAACCGGCTGGAAAATCTACGTGCCGCAAACCGGGGAAGTTATCGCTGAAAAGAAAGCGAAGAACGGCGAGGATCTTCACCTCACAATTGATAGCAAAACACAAACAAAGCTGTATGATGAACTGAAGGATGACAGCGGGACGGCAGTCGCGCTGCAGCCAAAGACAGGCGAAACACTCGCTCTTGTCAGCGCGCCTTCTTACGATCCAAACGGATTTATTTTCGGCTGGAGCGATAAGGAATGGAAAAAACTAAACGAAGATAAAAACAATCCGTTTTCAGCGAAATTTAACAAAACCTACGCGCCGGGTTCTACGATGAAACCGATTGCGGCAGCCATCGGAATCAAAAACGGCACACTAAAAGCGGATGAGAAGAAAATAATCAAAGGAAAAGAGTGGCAAAAAGATTCAAGCTGGGGCGGCTATTCAGTGACACGTGTATCTGAGAGCCTTCAGCAAGTCGATCTGGAAAATGCCCTCATTACGTCAGACAATATTTATTTCGCGCAGAACGCGCTTGATATGGGAGCGGACACCTTCACAAAAGGCTTGAAAACGTTCGGCTTCTCAGAGGATATTCCATATGAATTCCCGATCCAGCAATCGTCTATCGCAAATGACAAGCTCGATTCAGACATTCTGCTTGCGGATACAGGGTATGGACAAGGGCAAATGCAAATGTCTCCGCTTCACTTGGCAGCTGCTTACACGCCATTTGTCGATAATGGAGATCTTGTTAAACCGACACTGATCAAAAAAGACTCACAAACAGCTGATGTCTGGCATAAACAAGTGGTTACGAAAGAAGGAGCGGCAGACATTACCAAAGGTCTGAAAGGCGTTGTGGAAGACCAGCGCGGATCAGCGTATCAGCCTGTCGTAAAAGGAATCACCGTTGCCGGAAAAACAGGAACAGCCGAGCTGAAAACATCAAAAGATGATAAAGACGGTGCGGAAAATGGCTGGTTTGTCGGCTACGATTACAAAAACAAAGACCTGCTTGTCTCCATGATGATCCAAAATGTGCAGGACCGCGGCGGCAGCCACTATGTCGTTGAGAAAGCGAAAAAGCTATTTCAATCGAATTAAATGCCTTTTTGATAGGAGCGAAAGGAAAAAGGGGATCTGAGGCCGAATGAACTAATAAGGGGCAAAACCCGGTTTATATAAAGAAAAGAGGGATTTTGCATGCAGCGTATTCAATTGGCGGAGGATCTTCAATTTTCAAGAGTCATACACGGGCTTTGGCGGCTGAATGAATGGAACTACTCAGATGCCGAGCTGCTCAGCCTCATTGAATGGTGTATCGATCACGGCATCACGACCTTTGATCATGCGGATATTTACGGAGGCTACACGTGCGAAAAACTGTTTGGAAACGCCCTTGCCCTTTCGCCCGGATTAAGGGAAAACATAGAGCTGGTCACAAAATGCGGCATCGTTCTTGAATCGCCTGAACGTCCCGCTCACAGATCGCATCATTATAACACAAGCAAATCACATATTTTGGCATCGGTTGAACAATCTCTTATGAATCTAAGAACCGATTATATCGATGTGCTGCTGATTCACAGGCCGGACCCGCTCATGGATCCGGAGGGAGTAGCAGAGGCGTTTCAGGCGCTGAAATGCTCCGGGAAGGTCAGGTACTTCGGTGTTTCGAATTTTAAAGAACACCAGTATCGCATGCTGGAATCGTATTTGCCTGAGAAGCTCGTGACCAACCAGATTGAGCTTTCCGCATATGAGTTAGAAAATGTTCTGGACGGCACTCTGAACCTGTGCCAGGAAAAACGGATTTCACCGATGGCTTGGTCACCGCTGGCAGGCGGCAAAGTTTTCACTGGTGAGACGGAAAAAGACGGCCGTGTCCGCACGGCGCTCGAATCCGTTCAGGCGGAAATCGGCGCCTCATCAATGGACGAGGTGATGTACGCATGGCTGTTCACGCATCCGGCCGGCATCATGCCGATTGTCGGAAGCGGAAAACGCGAGCGAATTTCCGCCGCGGTACATGCGTTGGCATACAAGCTTGACCAAGATCAGTGGTTCCGCATTTTGACAGCCGCACAGGGTCATGATATTCCATAACCAAAAGCATCAGCTTACAGCTGGTGCTTTTTCAATATTGTCACACCGCTTAGTGCCAAATTCCCATTTATAAGTGATTGAAACTCAATTGAAAGCGTTTTATATTATAAAGAAAACCTCTCTTTTTCCTCTCCTGTATCTCCTTGCGACTTCATCCGCACATCACGACTGTCTAGGAGGCCTTTTTTATGTATATGACTGCCAGAGAACAAAAGCTTTTAAAGCACTTATTATTACAAAACCGATATGTAACCGTAACTGAGCTTGCTGAGCTGATGGAAGTCAGCACGAGAACCATTCACAGGGAGCTCAAATCAATTAAGCCGCTGATGGAAACCGTCGGGCTTACGCTCGATAAACAGCCTGGCAAAGGGCTGAAGGCAGTGGGAAGTCCCGAGGATAAACAAAAGCTGCTGACCGATTTATCATATGAACAGCATGAATATAGCGCGGACGAAAGGAAACTGCTCATTCTCTGTTCTTTATTAGAGTCTCAGGAACCTGTCAAGCTGTACACGCTTGCACATGACCTGCAGGTGACGAATGCCACGGTCAGCTATGACTTAGACGAGCTGGAGAAATGGATCTCTCCCTTCGGATTGACACTGATCCGTAAAAGAGGCTTTGGCATCCAGCTCATAGGGCCGGAAAATGCGAAGCGTAAAATTGTCGGCAACCTAATTGTGAACCGCCTCGACATCCAAATGTTTTTGGAAGCGGTTGAATTAAACATCAAAGGAAAAGCAGATTCTTCAGAGAAAATGTTCGGCGTTGTCAGCAAAGGCGAGCTGTTAAAAATGGAGCGTATCTTATTTCAGCTGAAAGAAAAAATCGCCTTTTCATTGTCCGACAGCTCCTATATCGCGCTCGTCGTCCATCTGACGTTTGCGATCGAACGGATCCAGCTTGGAGAAACCATCACCATGGAGCAAACTGAGCTTGACGAACTGAAGAATGCCAAAGAATACAGCTCTGCTCTTGAAATCGCGGGCGAGCTTGAACGTGCCTTTGGCGTCACGATTCCGGAGGCGGAGGTCGGCTATATCACAATCCATCTTCGAAGCGCCAACCGAAAATACAAAACAGAATACAAAGCGCAGGAAATCGAACTGGAAACAGCTCTGCAAACAAAGCGGCTCATTGCTTTTATTTCAGACAAAATCAGAATGGATCTCACACAAAACTATTCTTTATATGAAGGCCTGATCGCCCACTTGGAGCCGGCCGTCAGCCGCATAAAAGAGAATATCGAAATATACAATCCGATGAAGGAACAGATCAAACGCGATTATTTTCTCCTTTATATGGCGATCGAGGAAGGCGTGGAAAAGCATTTTCCGGGCATGTCCTTTTCTGATGATGAGATCGCTTTTATCGTCCTTCACTTCGGCTCGGCTCTTGAAATCAAAAAAGAAGAAGCAAAAGTGAAAGCGCTTGTCGTCTGCTCAAGCGGGATCGGCTCTTCGAAAATGCTCGCTTCCAGACTGAAGAAAGAACTGCCGGAAATTCAATCGTTTGATATGTCATCCCTGATCGAGCTGAAGGGCAAGGACGTCCAAGCCTATGATATGATCGTTTCCACCGTTCCGATCCCTTACGAAAACATTGATTACATTATGGTCAGTCCGCTTTTAAATGAGGAAGACGCAAATCAGGTGAAGCAGTATATTAAGCGAAAAATTCCGCTCATTCTTGAGAAAAAAAGAAGCCCAAAGGAAGAAGCGCACCAAGCTGACGTGCCTGACATGCTGGCAGCGGCGGAAAGCATAGGACGGTATATGGGCGTCATGCAAGATGTGCTGCGCCACTTTACACTTACTCATCTCAAAACAAACCCTGACCAGAGCATGCTCCTGTTAGAGCTTTTCCAGCAGCTGAAGAAGGATGGCTTGATCCGAGATCCGAAAAAAGCGGCGGTTTGCTTGGCGGAGCGGGAGAAACAAGGGGGATTGGGAATCCCGGGGACAAACATGGCGCTTTATCATCTCAAAAATGATGAAATCGTCCTGCCTTTTTTCAAAATGTATGATCTCAGCACCTCTTATGAAGTGAATGGCATGGACGGAAATACCCTCAGCATGACACGCATCCTCGTGATGATGGCGCCCGATTCATTATCCGCTGAAGGCTCGGAGATTTTAAGCGCGATCAGCTCCGCCATTATTGAGAGCGGAGAAAGCATGGCGGGGTTTCAGGAAGAGGGAGAACAAGAACTGTATCAGCGGTTAAACCGCATATTTTTCACATGGATGAAAGAAAAAAACATCCTGTAATCTGCATGGCACACGTCAAAAAATTGGCGTGTGTTTTTATGTGGATGGGGTAAAAAATAAGAAAATGCGGGACTATTTTATCATTCAGTAATGGAATAATTCCAAAATGAAATAGTTTTACAAGTTATGTTTTTTGGGTTAAAATGGGTGAGGTAGGAAGAAAATCTAACAAATTATAGAAGATTCAAGAGAATATAGGAGATGACAATATGGAAACATTACAGCATCTGATTCTGCATGACATGCCGAATAGCGAAGAAATAGAGGCTGTAAAAAGCGGAGCCCATACCCTGACATATGCAGGTTACCGCAAACGGATTAACCAGCTGGCGAATGCCCTGCTGCAAAAAGGAATTCAAAAAGGCGACCGCGTTGCATTGCTTTGCAAAAACGGTCATCCCGCATCAACTGTTATGTTCGCTGCACTTGAAATAGGTGCTGTTGTCGTACCTGTCAGCTGGCAGCTGAAACCATATGAAATGACAGGCATTTTAAAAGCAAGTGAACCGAAAGCGATGTTTTACGGAGCGGAGTTTAAAGAGACACTGGACGAGGTTCTTCCTGAGCTGTCTTCACTCCGTATTACGATGGAAACAGGAACAGCTTACGAGACATCTGCTGAGTTTGAAGCTCTGTTCGCGGGACCTGATCATTTGCCCGAAACTGAAATGGTTTCTCCTGATGACACAGCGCTTCTGATGTTTACGTCTGGAACGACTGGAAACCCGAAAAGATGCATGATCACACATGGCGGCATATACAGATACGTAACAAGATCCAACAGCTCAACAACACGCATGAAGGGTCTTCGTTTTCTCGCGTGCCACCCGATTTATCATACGAGTGCGCTCATTTGCATCATGCTTGGAACCTTTGCGGGAACGACTTTCATTTTTACAAAGGATCAAGATCCTGTTCATATGCTGAAGGTCATTGAAGAAGAAAAAATTCAGAGTGTGATGGCTCTTCCTGTGTTTTACACGTACTTGCTTGAAGCGTGGGAAACGCACCAAACCGACTTATCTTCGCTTGTGATGTTGATGACAGGCGGAACAAAAGTGCCGAGCAGCCTGATCCGCCGCTACCTTGATATCGGCATTCAGCTCGCGCACGGCTATGGAAGCACTGAGGCTTGGGGAATCAGCACATGGCTGCCTGAGATGGGAATGGATAAAGCGGCATCTGCGGGGAAACCTGTGGAAGGTGTTAAAGTCAAAGTCGAAGATCCTCAGACGGGAGAAGAACTCCCTCAAGGAGAAATCGGCGAAATCGTTGTTCACACGCCATTCTTATTTAAAGGCTATGAAGACAACCCTGAAGCGACAGCGAAAGTGCTGCAAAACGGCTGGTTCAAAACCGGAGATTCAGGCTATGTGGATGAAGATGGCTTTATTTTCATCACTGGACGCTATAAGGATGTCATTATTTACGGAGGCGATAACGTCTATCCCGATCAAGTTGAGGAAGTCATCCAGCAGATCCCGGGAATCCTTGAAACAGCGGTGGTCGGTATACCAGACCCGCTGTACGGGGAAAAACCGAGAGCTTTTATCGTGACAAACGGCGGCCAGCGTATAACGGAAGAGGACGTCATCGCATTTTGTCAGGAACGCCTTTCCGCTTACAAAATCCCTGAAGTAGAATTCGTTAACGAACTGCCGAAAAATAACCTCGGCAAGGTAAAAAAAGACGTCTTGCGCAAGCAGGCCGTACATTCGTAAAAAAAGAAGCCTGTCACTTATGTGACGGGCTTTTTTGCAGTTGCACAAACGGAAAGCTCAGGCTTAATGTGTTTAAATTGCAACTCAATGTCTTCGAAGCCGGCTGCTTTGAAGTCGGCAATCATCTGTTTTCCAAATGATTTTGTTTTTTCGGGACTGGCGTCCGCTTCCCGCGGCTGCATCGTGATCGCAGTTCTGCCGCCGGGCTTTAGCGCCCGGTAAATCTGTTTCACGCCTTTTGTCTGGTCATTCCAAATGGTGTAGTTGTTAACGGAAATCACTTTATCATAAAACGAGGCGGTGAGGGGAAATGTCTCGATGCTTCCTTGTATCAAACGCACGCCTTTCGATTTTACTCTGCGGGCGGCCAACTTCAGCATAGTCTCTGACACATCAATCCCATGAAGCTGAACGTCCTTTTCGCGTTTCAGCATCTGCTGCATGCAGTATCCCGGCCCGAATCCGATTTCTAAAATGCTGTCACCGCGTGTCATCCCCAGCTGATCTATTGTCCAATGATTCAGTGTCTGATTTTCAGCAGCCATGATGTAACCGGCAATCATGCCGAATACGCCCTTTGGCTTGCTGAATTTTTTGGAAAGCATGTTAATCATTCAGCGACCTCCTTTGAAAGTTATTTCCTCCTTACGTTTCATGTGAAACATTTTTCTGATAAAGCAATGTGAAGGTGCCAACCCATGTTTATCCAACGAACGTGTGAGGTACACAACAAATAGACATGAAAACAAAGGAGGAGAATCATCATGACAAATTATCCGAAAGAACTGCCGGCCCAAACCCAAAATCGCCAGCCGGGAATCGAAAGTGAAATGAATCCAAGTCCGGTGTATGAGTACGAGAATTATAAAGGAGCGGACAAATTAAAAGGAAAAGTTGCGCTCATTACAGGCGGCGACAGCGGAATCGGACGCGCGGTATCCGTCGCTTACGCAAAGGAAGGCGCTGACATCGCTATTGTATATAAGGATGAGCATGGAGACGCTGAAGAGACGAAGAAGCGTGTAGAACAAGAAGGCGTAAAATGCCTGCTCATCGCTGGTGACGTAGGCGAAGAGGAATTCTGCAATGAAGCGGTTGAAAACACGGTGAAGGAACTAGGCGGCCTTGACATCCTTGTCAACAATGCCGGTGAACAGCATCCGAAGGAAAGCATCAAAGACATTACGAGCGAACAGCTTCACCGCACATTCAAAACAAACTTTTATTCTCAATTTTATTTGACTAAAAAAGCAATTGATTACCTGAAACCGGGCAGCGCCATCATCAATACGACATCTATCAACCCGTACGTAGGGAACCCGACACTGATTGATTATACAGCGACAAAAGGGGCCATCAATGCCTTTACAAGAACAATGGCGCAGGCGCTTGTCAAAGACGGCATCCGTGTGAATGCAGTCGCGCCGGGGCCAATTTGGACGCCATTAATTCCAGCTACATTCCCTGAAGAAACAGTCGCTCAATTTGGGCAAAACACGCCGATGGGACGCCCTGGACAGCCTGTTGAGCACGTCGGCTGTTATGTACTGCTCGCTTCAGATGAGTCATCTTACATGACAGGCCAGACATTGCATGTCAACGGCGGAAAATTTGTGACGACATAAGAGGGAGTGAGACATATGGGCATCATGAAAGAGGAAGTAAACAGCTATTATCAAAAAGCCGGTATTGTATTAACAGATGAGGAAGTAGACCAAATTCAGCTGATGGATTACGGCTTAGGAAAAGAAAAAAAAGTCGGGCTTCAGCTCTTCGTCTATGTCAATACAGACCGTTATTGCTCAAAGGAACTGGTGCTGTTTCCGGGACAAACTTGCCCGGAACACCGCCATCCGCCTGTCGACGGCCAGGAAGGCAAGCAGGAGACATTCCGCTGCCGCTACGGAAAAGTGTATCTTTACGTAGAAGGTGAAAAAACGCCGCTTCCAAAGGTTCTCCCTCCGCAGGAGGATAGAGAACATTATACGGTTTGGCACGAAATAGAGCTTGAACCGGGCGGGCAATACACGATTCCGCCGAACACGAAGCATTGGTTCCAAGCCGGGGAAGAAGGCGCCGTCGTGACGGAAATGTCTTCGACGAGCACAGATAAACATGATATCTTTACCGATCCAAGAATATAAGGATGAGGCTTACACAGCCCATCCTTTTTTGTATTGAAAAAAACGCAATCACCGCTATAATGGGTAAAAAAGGAAAGAGGGCGAGGGAATGTTCACCTGCAAGGTAAATGAGCACATCACCATTCGATTGTTGGAGCCAAAGGATGCGGATCGGCTTGCCGAACTTATTATCGAAAATCAGCAGCGGCTCGGCCAGTGGCTGTTTTGGGCGGAAAACCCGAGCAGCGCTGAAACGTACAGAGAAACGATCATTCCAGATTGGCGGCGGGAATATGCCGATCTGAACAGCATTGAAGCCGGGCTTCTCTATGACGGCAGCCTATGCGGCATGATCGGCCTGCATCATCTAGACAAGATCAATCGAAAAGCGGAAATCGGATACTGGCTTGCCAAAGAATATGAAGGCAAAGGCATCATGACCGCCGCTTGCCGAACACTCATCACGTATGCTTTTGAAGAGCTTGGGCTAAATCGCGTTGCTCTCTGTGCGGCTGTTGGGAACCACAAAAGCAGAGCGATCCCGGAGCGCCTCGGCTTTCAAGAGGAAGGAAAGGCACGGGACGGCTTATTCGTTAACGGCAGGTATCATGACCTTGTTTATTACAGCCTGTTAAAGCGTGAATGGAAAGAAACAAAATAAAGAGCGCATTTTCTTGTTTAAATCTTCCCCGGATGTGGAAAAGTAACAGCGGAGACGTTAAAAAGGAGTGATTCACGATGAATCAGCAAGACATTAAACAAAAAGTGCTTGATGTTTTAGATCACCATAAAGTAGGCTCGCTCGCAACGGTTCAAAAGGGCAAGCCGCATTCCCGCTACATGACTTTTTTCCATGACGGGCTGACGATTTACACACCGACAAGCAAGGAAACTCATAAAGCGGAAGAAATTGAGAACAACCCCAATGTCCACATTTTATTGGGCTATGATTGTGAAGGCTTTGGCGACGCTTATGTCGAGGTTGCAGGAAAAGCCAAAATCAATAATTCGGCAGAACTGAAGGACAAAATATGGAGTTCCAAATTAGAACGCTGGTTTGACGGCAAGGATGATCCGAATTTGGTGATTCTTGAAATTGAACCGGAGGATATTAGATTAATGAATGCCGGAGAGAAAACGCCTGTCTCACTCGAATTATAAAAAGTTTGTATTTGCAGGGGCGATATGTTATCATGAATAACTAAGCAAGAAAAATAAGCAAATAAAAAAGAAAGTAAACTTCTTTTTTCTGTTTTGAGAGAGAAGCTTTACCGCTTCGCAAGCAGCAAACCAGCTGTCCTTATTCTTTTCCTTCATAACAAATCGCCCCTAACGATGAGATGGAAAAAAGACTTTTTTGTTTTACAATTCACACCGGCGCGGCTTCGGAGCCGCAGTGACGATTGAGAGGTAGGGCTTTCGTTGTCTTGTGTTCAAGAAATTTCCATGGTGTTTACTTTCCAGATGATTCTTCGGAACAATGCTTTATGAATCTAACCCGCCCGATTGCGGCGGATGATATAATCTTTATTTGCGTATAGAAAAGAATAAGACAAACCGCCCGGCGCACGCCGGCGGTTTTTTTATTGTAAACTGAAACCTCTTTGACTTCTTTCGAGTCTTATCTCTAGGATGAAATTGGAGGAAGAATAACCGTGCATGTTATTACCACACAAGTGCTTTTTATTTTCTGTTTTTTGTTACTGATTCACTCGATAGAAACCTTAGCCTATGCCACAAGGCTTTCCGGGGCCCGCGTTGGATTTATTGCGTCCGCGCTTTCCCTGTTTAATGTCATGGTCATCGTATCCAGAATGTCGAACATGGTGCAGCAGCCCTTTACCGGACATTTAATTGATGATGCGGGAAAAAACGCCTTGGCGATCGTAGGCGAGCAGTTTCGCTTCTTGATTTTCGGCTCGACAGTCGGCACCATTCTGGGCATTATCCTGCTTCCGTCTTTCGTCGCTCTTTTTTCACGGGCGATTATTCACTTGGCGGGCGGCGGCGGCTCCGTTTTTCAAGTGTTCAAAAAGGGACTCTCCAAACAAGGGTTCAAAAATGCCCTTTCCTATTTGCGTCTGCCGTCTCTTTCATATGTAAGGGGATTTCACATCCGCTTGATTCCGAAGCGTTTGTTTGTGATTAACATGCTGATCACTTCCATTTATACGATCGGCGTGCTTTCGGCTTTGTACGCGGGCCTTCTGGCGCCCGAGCGCAGCACGACAGCCGTCATGGCTTCGGGCTTGATCAACGGAATCGCGACGATGCTGCTGGCCATTTTTGTTGATCCAAAGGTATCCGTTCTTGCCGACGATGTGGCAAAAGGAAAACGAAGCTATCTTTATTTAAAATGGACCTCTGTCACGATGGTCACCTCAAGAGTGGCGGGCACGCTCCTCGCCCAGCTCATGTTTATCCCGGGCGCCTACTATATCGCGTGGCTGACAAAGTGGTTTTAATAAGAAAGGCTGGATCATAAAGATCCAGCCTTTTTCGTGTTTTTTTATTTATATTTCCTTAATCCGCGGTCGTACAAAAAGTTTCCGAATGGGACAAAAGCGGCGATAAAGCCGGCGGCTGACCACTTCAGCGGCCATTTGACAGAGAAGGCCGCATACGCCAAGACAAGCAAATACAAAATGAACAATCCGCCGTGAACCGAACCGACAATGGTCACCGCGAGCGGAAGGCCTGCCCAATATTTAAGCGGCATGGCGATGAACAGCAGGATTAAGAGTGACATTCCTTCAATAAAACCCATCGTGCGAAGTCTTCCGATTGGCGTTTGCAGCATAAATCGCCCTCCTTGTGGACACGTTTTCACTCTATATGATAAACAATCCGAAGAGCGCATATGACAGCTTTCAGAAAATGTTCGGAAAACTTTCATTTTTACATGCTTTTTCTAGGGAACTGTACTTGTCATTTACAAAAATACCCGAGATAATGTGTACAAAATCATAAAAGAAGGATGTTGAAATGAAACTTGACCAGATTGATCTGAATATTATTGAGGAGCTGAAGAAGGACAGCCGTTTGTCGATGAGGGAATTGGGCAGAAAGATTAAGCTGTCACCGCCATCCGTTACAGAACGGGTGAGGCAGCTTGAATCGTTCGGGATCATCAAGCAGTACACGCTGGAGGTTGATCAGAAAAAACTGGGGCTTCCCGTTTCCTGTATTGTGGAAGCGACCGTCAAAAACGCGGATTACGAGCGGTTCAAAAGCTATATTCAAACATTGCCGAATATCGAATTTTGCTACCGGATTGCGGGCGCAGCCTGCTATATGCTGAAAATCAATGCTGAAAGCCTCGAAGCGGTAGAAGATTTCATTAACAAAACATCACCGTACGCGCAAACCGTCACTCATGTCATTTTCTCAGAAATTGACACGAAAAACGGGCGCAGTTAGAGAGTGCTTGTTCAAGTCTGTTATAATAAAAGGATGAGCGTGAAAGAAAGAGAAGTGATCAAGCATGTCAAAAACAGTTGTACTAGCTGAAAAACCTTCAGTCGGCCGGGATTTGGCCCGGGTGCTGAAGTGCCATAAAAAAGGAAACGGTTATCTTGAAGGCGATCAATATATTGTGACTTGGGCTTTGGGCCATTTGGTCACACTTGCTGATCCGGAAGGCTACGGAAAAGAATTTCAATCATGGCGGCTGGAGGATCTGCCGATTATCCCAGAACCCTTAAAGCTTGTTGTGATCAAGAAAACCGGAAAACAGTTTAATGCGGTTAAATCACAGCTTATCCGTAAAGACGTCAATCAGATTGTCATCGCGACTGATGCAGGCCGGGAAGGAGAGCTTGTCGCGCGCTGGATCATTGAAAAAGCGAATGTCCGCAAGCCGATCAAGCGGCTGTGGATTTCATCTGTGACGGATAAAGCGATCAAGGAAGGCTTTCAAAAGCTGCGCAGCGGCAAAGAATACGAAAACCTGTATCATTCTGCCGTCGCCAGAGCGGAAGCGGATTGGATTGTGGGGATTAACGCCACCCGCGCACTTACCACAAAATTCAATGCCCAGCTCTCATGCGGTCGTGTGCAGACACCGACACTTGCGATGATCGCAAAGCGTGAGGCGGACATTCAAGCGTTTACACCGGTGCCATACTACGGCATCCGCGCGGCGGTCGATGGCATGACGCTGACGTGGCAGGATAAAAAATCAAAGCAGACGAGAACATTTAATCAAGACGTAACAAGCCGCTTGCTAAAAGACCTTGAAGGAAAGCAAGCGGTCATTGCTGAGCTGAAAAAAACAGCGAAAAAAAGCTTTGCCCCCGCCCTTTATGATTTAACGGAGCTGCAGCGTGACGCCCACAAGCGCTTCGGATTTTCTGCCAAAGAAACGCTTTCTGTGCTGCAGAAACTGTATGAGCAGCATAAGCTCGTCACATATCCGCGGACGGACTCAAGATTTTTATCCAGTGACATCGTCCCGACGCTAAAAGACCGTCTGGAAGGCATGGAAGTAAAACCGTATGCCCAATATGTCAGCCAAATTAAAAAACGAGGCATCAAATCCCATAAGGGCTACGTCAATGACGCGAAGGTATCAGACCACCACGCGATTATCCCGACAGAAGAGCCGCTCGTTCTCAGCAGCCTGAGTGATAAAGAACGAAAACTGTATGACCTGATTGCGAAACGTTTCCTTGCTGTATTAATGCCTGCATTCGAATATGAGGAAACAAAGGTCATCGCAGAAATCGGCGGAGAAACCTTTACGGCGAAAGGCAAAACCGTGCAGTCGCAAGGGTGGAAAGCCGTTTATGATATGGCGGATGAGGATGACGAGCAGGAGGATGACAGAGATCAGACACTCCCGCCCCTTCAAAAAGGAGACACGCTTGCCGTCCGCACGTTAATTGAAACAAGCGGCCAAACGAAGCCGCCTGCCCGCTTTAACGAAGGGACTCTGCTGTCGGCGATGGAAAACCCAAGCGCCTTTATGCAGGGAGAAGAAAAGGGCCTTGTCAAAACGCTTGGAGAAACAGGCGGCCTCGGCACGGTGGCAACGCGCGCCGACATTATTGAAAAACTGTTCAACAGCTTCTTAATCGAGAAAAAAGACAAAGACATTTTTATCACATCTAAAGGAAAACAGCTCCTGCAGCTTGTTCCGGAGGATCTGAAATCACCGGCCCTAACGGCGGAATGGGAGCAAAAGCTGTCTGCGATCGCCGCCGGAAAATTGAAATCCGCTGTCTTTATAAAAGACATGAAGGCTTACGCTAACCAAACGGTAAAAGAAATCAAAAACAGCAGCCAAACCTTCAGGCACGACAACATCACGGGAACGGCATGTCCGGAATGCGGCAAAATGATGCTGAAGGTAAACGGAAAACGAGGGACAATGCTCGTGTGCCAAGACCGTGAATGCGGAAGCAGAAAAACGATTGCCCGAAAAACAAATGCGCGCTGCCCGAACTGCCATAAAAGAATGGAGCTTCGCGGCCAAGGAGAAGGCCAAACCTTCGCGTGTGTCTGCGGGCACCGTGAAAAGCTTTCCGTATTTGAAAAGCGAAAAAACAAAGACAAAGGGCGCGCTTCCAAACGGGACGTTTCCTCTTATATGAAAAAACAAAATAATAAAGATGAGCCGATTAACAACGCGCTGGCAGAACAGCTGAAGAAACTCGGTTTGGATAAATAACTTAAAAAACCTGTGCGTACCGCACAGGTTTTTTATTGGGCTTAGGTCCCGTTTTTTTAATGTTCAAAAAGGGAAAAAAAAGCTAGCAATCTGCATTTGTTTCTTTTATAGTAAATGTACTTTGTAACATGGCAGTCATATTTTCGTCTGTATATAATTGTGAGCGTCTGATTCGCTTCAGGCGACAAAGGGGGATTTGCCTGTGAGGCATGTGTTAATTGCTGTCATCTTATTCTTCTTATCTATCGGACTTTCCGCAGGGTGTGCTGAGGCAGGAAATAAGGCCCAAACTCAGTCAGCGGCAGAAGTGAACACCAGCCCGCTCCAGCCGGCGGAGTATTTTATCTATCACAATCTAATGAATGACCAAGGGCTGATCAAAACTGATTTGTC
The DNA here is from genome assembly GCF_004124315.2 of Bacillus cabrialesii. GTDB lineage: Bacteria > Bacillota > Bacilli > Bacillales > Bacillaceae > Bacillus > Bacillus cabrialesii. The sequence goes on from NZ_CP096889.1 coordinate 506,325, forward strand.
AGACCAGCCTTCGTATTTATCAGAATCTCTCGGCCTATGGATGGAGTTTTTGGTCAGCAAAAATGACGCCCCGCATTTTCAGGAGCAATACCAGCATCTGACTGATTCATTTCTGATGAGCAATCACTTGGTGACGTGGATGATTCAAAACGGCCAAGCGAGCGGGACGAATGCGCTGATAGATGATATGAGAATTATGCTGTCTCTTGACCAAGCCGCCGCAAAATGGGGCCGCAGCGACTACGCGCAAACGGCTCGGGATATCGGCGCAGCTTTGAAGACATACAATATGAACAACGGATTATTTACAGACTTTTACGACTCACAGGCCGCTTCAAAGGATGTGACGATTTCATACGTCATGCCTGATGCGTTAGCTGTCTTAAAGAAGTATGGAATCATAGACGAAGAAACGGAACAGCGGAATGCAAATGTTCTCTATTCAGCTCCTTTACAAAACGGCTTTCTGCCGAAGACATACAGCTCGGAAACAAAGAAATACACCTATGACAGTGAAGTAAACCTGATTGATCAGCTTTACGCTGCTTGGCATTTGCCGGAAGGGGATGAAACAGCCGCTGTTTTAGCGGACTGGATCAAGCAGGAATTTCAGACAAACGGAAAGCTGTACGGACGATATTCGGCAGATACGAAGGAGCCTGCCGTCCAATATGAGTCGCCATCCGTATACGCATTAGCCGTATTATTTTTAACGAAGCAGCATGAAGACACCTCTGTCATTAAAGCCATATATGACAGAATGAATGACTTTGAAATCCTTGATCCGGTGAAACCGTATTATGGAGGTTATATGAGCGGCACTCAAACGCATTCTTTTGACAATCTGCTGCCGCTGTTAGCCGAAAGGAAGCTTTTTAATGAAAATATCATTCAATGAATCACAAAAATTATTTTCTTATTTTTCAGGGCTCATCGCAGCCCTGTCTCTGTTTATTTATTATGTATCAGCCCAGCAATCTGAAGGCGCTTTGATCCTTTGCATCACGTTTATCGTCATCGCCGCAGGCATCTGGTTCGGCCCGATTTACGCGCTGGCAGTGACCTTAATCGTACTCTTTGTTCTCGGCACCTTAATGATGTTTTTCCAAACTGGACAGACTGCGCTGTTTACGGCTGAGGAAGGGCTGCGAATGCTTGTCGTGTGGGGAATTGCGCTTTTGCTGTTTTCATTTATATCTGGAAGAATCCACGATATCGCAGCAGAGCTCCGGCGCTCAGTCACACGGCTTCAATCCGAAATCAAAAGCTTTGTCGCAGTTGATAGGGTGACAGGCTTTGATAACAAGCAGAGGATGAAGCTGGAACTTTCAGAGGAAATCAAGCGGGCGGAGCGCTACGGCAATTCTTTCGTGTTTTTGCTCCTGCATATGCATTACTTCAAAGAGTTTAAGTCTTTGTACGGTGAAAAAGAAACGGACCGCCTTTTCCAATATGTCAGTCAGCAAATCAGGTCAAGCGTCAGGGAAACGGATAAGAAATTCCGCCCCTCCGACGAGCGTATCGGGATCGTGCTGACGCACACGCCCGCTGAACATATGCCGGCCGTCCTGACAAAGCTGAAAAAACAATTGGACACGTATCAGCTGCAAAATGGCAAGTATGTGTCGCTCACGTTCCACGTCTGCTATTTGCCTTATCGCAATGATATCAAAACAGCTGATCAATTTTTAGAAGAACTGGAAAACGAGATGATGATGAATGAATTATAAAGGAATCACGCTGCTCTGCGTCACAATGCTTCTGCTTTCAGCCCTTGCGTCTTTTCCCGTTTCCGCACAAGCGAACGAGCAGGATGCCGGCATTCTCATCATCTATTCAACCTTGGACGGCAAAGAGTCGTCTCAAGTCAAAATGCTCGATTTGCTTGCGGGCCACTTTACATCACATGTGGCAGTCAAAAAAGATTCGGACGTTGAAGCGTCTGATCTCAAAGGCAAAGACCATGTGATTTATTACGGCCAAACGAAAAGAAAGCTCAGCAAAAAACTGGTGTCTCTTATCAGCAGCGTAAAAAAACCTGTTGTTGCCATCGGCTATAACGCAGGCCAAATCAGCCAATTTTCCGGGCTTTCATTAGCCGGCAAAGAAAATGTGTATCAGGTCCACAGCAGGTCGGAAAAGACCGATGTGTCTCTGGAGAGCGGGCTTAACGTGCTGAGCGTTTCAGGCCTGAAAGGAAAGGCGCTTTATACCTTTAAAGCGGATGACGGCAAAACGCATTCTTTTATATGGAAGACAAAAAAAGCAAATGTGTACATTGGATTAACGAATTTGTTAAATGACAATTTACTCGTGGCGAAACAGCTCAGGGAAACTTTCGGAGAGAAAGCGGGAACGACGTTATTGTATTTGCGTCTTGAGGATATCAGCCCGATGTCTGATGAAAAACTGCTGCTTCAAGCCGGTACATATCTATATAAGAGACATGTTCCTTTTATCCTGGCAGTGATTCCTGTTTACATGAATCCGGAAACAGGCGACAAAGTGTATTTGTCTGATAAGCCGAAGATGGTCAAGGTGCTGAAAAAGCTGCAAAGCATGGGCGGCAGTATCATTGTTCACGGCTATACACACGCCTATCGCTACAGTGAAACAGGAGAGGGCTTTGAGTTTTGGGATGCAAAAGCGGATCAGCCGATTACATCCGGAAATGCCGAAGACCCCCCGTCCATTTTGGAAACCGAACAGGATTTTCCGAACGAACAAGCCTATAACAGCTATTTGAAACCATTTCGTGAAAAGGAAGAAACGTATACAAAGCAGAAACTGACGCGCGCCATTGAGGATTTGACATCATCAAGTCTCTACCCGCTGGCGTTTGAAGCGCCGCATTATACGATGTCCGAATATGGCTATCAAATCGCTTCGCAGTATTTTACAAGCATTTTTGGCCAGGTCCAGCTCAGCGGCACAACGTGGAAAACATCCGGTGCATCTCCGTATGTGACAACTCCTTCAATGCTGCATGGCATGACACTGTATCCGGAAACGATCGGCTTTGTCGATACATCTAAGCAAAACCCGCTCGGCGATATGGAGGAGCACATCTCCCAGATGATTGATTTTGAAGGCGGGGTCGCCGGAGGGTTTTATCACCCGTATCTCGGGATGAAATATCTGCCTGAGCTGGTTGATCAGATGGAGCGCATTCCGGACAGTGAATGGCTTGATTTAAAGAAAACGAAACAAACCGTCAAAACAGACAAAGTGGAAATTCATACAAGCGGTGATGGGACGATTCAGGTGAAAAACGCCGTAAGCGCCATTGACGAGTTTTTCGATCATCATCGGCAAACCCCTCTGGAAAAGGCGTTATGGATTCTCTCCGCAATCGTGCTCTTATTTGTTGTCATGTTTGTCAGTTATACGTTTTACTTGAGAGCCACTTTGAAAAAACGAATTTTTAAGGAGAGAAGAAGCCTTGGGTAATATGCTGTTCTTTATCTCGCTAAGTTTAATATGGGTCATGCTTCTCTACCATATGTTTCTCATGCAGGGCGGGTTCCGCCACTATATGACCTTCGAACGGAACATTCCGAAGTGGAGGGAAAACATGAAGGAGCTGCCAAAGGTCAGTGTCCTCATCCCGGCGCATAACGAAGAGGTTGTCATTCGGCAGACGCTGAAGGCGATGGTCAACCTTTATTATCCGAAGGACCGGCTGGAGATTATCGTCGTGAATGACAATTCTTCAGACCGGACGGGAGATATCGTCAATGAATTTTCCGATAAATACGATTTCATCAAAATGGTGATTACAAAGCCGCCAAACGCAGGAAAAGGCAAATCCTCTGCCCTTAACTCGGGTTTTGCCGAATCGAACGGAGACGTGATCTGTGTATATGACGCCGACAACACGCCTGAAAAAATGGCGGTGTATTACCTTGTGCTCGGCCTGATGAATGATGAAAAGGCAGGCGCCGTGGTAGGGAAATTCCGCGTCATCAATGCGGCAAAAACGCTCTTGACGAAGTTTATTAATATCGAAACGATTTGTTTTCAATGGATGGCTCAGGGAGGCAGATGGAAGTGGTTCAAAATCGCCACCATCCCAGGCACCAACTTCGCGATCCGGAGAAGCATTATTGAAAAGCTCGGGGGCTGGGATGACAAAGCGCTTGCTGAGGATACAGAGCTGACCATCCGGGTGTATAATCTCGGCTACCACATCCGCTTTTTCCCTGCCGCCATCACCTGGGAGCAGGAGCCGGAAACATGGAAGGTCTGGTGGCGCCAGCGCACCAGATGGGCGCGCGGCAATCAATATGTTGTGCTGAAATTTTTGGCGCAGTTTTTCAAACTGAAACGAAAACGGATTATCTTTGATTTGTTTTATTTTTTCTTTACGTACTTCCTGTTTTTCTTTGGCGTGATCATGTCAAACACGATATTTGTCGTGAATCTGTTTTATGATTTGCATTTGTCGGTCGGGTTTTTGGCAATGATTCTCTGGATCTTGGCGTTCTTCTTATTTATGACAGAGGTCATGATTACGCTAAGCATTGAAAAAACAGAAATGAACAAGCAAAACTTTTTTATCGTATTCCTTATGTACTTTACATACTCGCAGGCATGGATTGTGCTGGTCATCTATTCTTTATTCGTAGAAATCAAGCACCGTTTATTCAAGCAGGAGGTCAAATGGTACAAAACAGAACGATACAATCAACATAAAAGCGGGTGACCTTTTTGAAACAAATAATGATTTTTCTTACAAGCCTCATGCTGATGGCGATGACCGGACAAGCGGCTCTTGCAAAAGAAGTGCAGGTCAGCGGCTCGCTTCTCGGAAAAAGCAGCCAAGAACAAGCCAAACAGCAGGTGCTGACAAGTGACCTGATTACACTGTACGGATCAAAAGACAGCGCGGAGCTGACATATCAGATCCCGGCAGGCGCTTCTTCCGGCAATCAGCAATTGGTGATTGAATACGAGGCATCAAATCTTTTAATTTCTCCATCATCGTTAACGGCTGTTATCGACAATGAACCGGTCAAAACCTTAAAGCTAGATGGTGATTCCAAACGGAAAACATTGAAGCTGAACCTGAATAAAAGCCAGTCTGCCCAAGGCTATCACAACGTATCGCTGAAATTTTACGGCGTGATGAAAGAGGGCGTCTGCGTCAGACAGGATACGTCCGGCAACTGGATCAAAATTTATCCGGACAGCCGCCTGACGCTGGCGGACAGCAGTGAAGCGAAGGGCACGTCGCTGGACCATTATCCATATCCTTTCGCCCAATCGGGAAATACAGCGGAGAAAACCGCCATCGTCATTCCGGATGAGCCAAGTTCGGCGGAAATTGAAGCTGCAGTGAAAACAGAAGGCTATTTGAAAACGGTGGACAGCAGTGTCAGCATTTCGTATGTCACAGAATCTGATCTGAAAAAAATCGACAAGCCGACGATTTTCATCGGAGTGGACAAGCATTGGAACGGCAAGGTGAAGAAGCTGATGAAACAAGCCGGTTTACAGGCAAAAGGAGAAAAACTTCTGCTTGCGGAGCGGGTGTTGAAATCAGAGGGCAAGCAGCAGCCGGTCCTGTTTGCACAAGCGGCATCCGATGACGTGCTCACTGAAAAAATCAGCGTCATCACAAATCAGACATACACAGGTCAGCTCAGCGGCGATACACTCTCAATCAGCAAGCTTCAGCAGGCTGAAAAAAAGGAAAGCAATAAGCTGGCCCTTGAGAATTTTGGAGCGGATGACATCACAATTGGAGCTGACAAAACATCTTCCGCACATTACTTTTATCCAGCTTCGGCAGTTTTAGACCAAAACCAATCAGCGAAGCTGTCGCTTAAGCTGAAAAAATCCGAAACGATCCAAGCTTTAACGGCCGAAAACGAATCGTCATCTCAGGCTGCAGAGCTGAAGGTTATGATCAACGGCCAACCGCACTCGGTCCGGCTTGATGATTTAGGAAAAGAAGATAAAAACGGGTTCTATCATGTTACGGTAAAAGTGGACCCTAAGCTGCTGCAGAAAAACCGCTACATTGATATTCAGTTTGTCACAACGGGGTTAAAGGAAAACAATCCTTGCAACACCACTGATGAAGAAAAATGGGTCTTTATCGATAAAAGCAGCACCCTATCTTATGGCATTAAAGGCATTTCTCCGTCAGCAGATTTTCAAGAGTGGCCGCTTCCTTATGCCGGAACTCAGGAACAGACAACGCTGATCGTGCTTCCTGACAATGTCGGCCAATCGAAGCTTAAGGAGCTTTCACTCGTAACGGAGTCTTTTGGCAGCGAAGCGCAGCATGCATACACGGTGAAGAAATCATCTGAGGTAACAGCAAATGATGCCAAAGAGCGAAACCTCATTTTCATAGGAGGCACCAATCAATTTTCTCTTCTGAAGGAGAAATCATCAGACCTGCTTGTTCCGCAAGCGAAGGACGGCTCGTTTGATGTATCAGGTTTTGAAATGCTGAATGAGACGACAAAACAAGTGGCGTTTACCCAAGAATCTCCTTGGGATTCACGCTACACAATGGCTGTCTTTGCGCCGTCTAAAGGAAATGGCGCGGCTGTGACGAAAGAGATCATCAATTATCTGAACAGCACCGACGACTCGGCAACCGTCGTGAATGAAACCGACAGCCAGCAGGTGTTTACAAACCATCAGCAGCTCAAATCGGAAACAAACAATTCCAGCGCAGAACAACCATCACAGGATCATAGCCAGAAATGGCTGTATATTGGTGTGCTTGCACTTATCATGGTGATTGCGGCAGTGTTCATTTGGGTTGCCGTAAGACGAAGAAAAAGAAAGACAGATACAGAATAAAGCAGAGGCAATCTAGCCTCTGTTTTTTTGTTTTTGGTATGTAAATTCCATTTGTGGAACCTGTCATTTTATTTTTTCAGCTCGGCCAATAAGCCTCTTTACAACGTGCGTGAACGGGAGTATGATCTCTTTTAGAAAACAAATCGCTTAATCTGAAATCAGAGCGGGGGACCCATTAAAACGGTTTTTTTGCCGTTGGGGTGAATCCTTTTTAGGTAGGGCAAACTCTCATATGCCCGAATCCGTCAGCTAACCTCGTAAGCGTTCGTGAGAGGAGATGAATGAAACCTGTGTTCGATGTGCTGGCACAGGGGCATCCGTTTGCCTCTGTGTTTTTTGCTGTTCATTTTTTAGAATGCGAATCGCATACAGAGACATCATAGCAGAAAGGACATTACAAAATGTGAGAGCAAGATGCTGATGTTTTATTGTTTTAATTCAAAAATGGGAAATTAAAAGGGGAAGACATCGATGTATCATTCAATCAAACGTTTTTTGATTGGGAAACCATTAAAATCTCAAGCTGCTGGAGAGCAAAAGCTGACGAAATTAAAAGCCTTAGCGATGCTTTCCTCAGATGCGCTGTCATCTGTCGCATATGGGACAGAACAAATTTTGATCATTTTGGCAACAATCAGTGCTGCCGCTTTTTGGTACTCCATTCCGATTGCGGTTGGCGTTCTTATATTGCTGCTCGCACTGATTCTTTCATATAGGCAGATTATTTACGCTTACCCGCAGGGCGGCGGAGCGTATGTTGTTTCGAAAGAAAACCTCGGTGAAAAGCCGGGATTGATCGCAGGCGGTTCATTGCTTGTCGATTATATTTTAACGGTAGCGGTAAGTATTTCAGCAGGCACGGACGCCATCACGTCGGCCTTTCCTACATTGCATGATTATCATCTGCCGATCGCTGTTTTTCTGGTAATAGTCATTATGATTTTGAACCTGCGCGGTCTTTCAGAATCGGCATCGATTCTTGCCTATCCGGTTTATTTGTTTGTGGTGGCGCTTCTGGTTCTGATTGCAGTAGGGTTGTTTAAACTCATGACGGGGCAAATTGACCAGCCTGTCCATCATACACCGCTCGGCACACCGGTAGCCGGCATTACACTGTTTTTGCTGCTTAAGGCTTTTTCCTCCGGCTGCTCGGCGCTGACCGGGGTTGAGGCCATTTCTAACGCGATTCCTGCTTTCAAGAATCCGCCCGCGCGAAACGCGGCAAGAACGCTTGCGATGATGGGGATTTTGCTGGCGATTCTGTTTGCCGGCATTACGGTGCTCGCATACGGATATGGAACGGCGCCAAAGCCGAATGAAACGGTGGTTTCACAAATTGCGTCCGAAACCTTCGGGCGGAATGTGTTCTACTATGTCATTCAAGGTGTGACATCACTTATTTTGGTCCTGGCGGCGAATACGGGATTTTCAGCCTTCCCGCAGCTTGCCTTCAACCTGGCGAAAGACCAGTATATGCCGCGTATGTTTACAGTTAGAGGCGACCGCTTAGGCTTCTCAAATGGGATTATCTTTTTAGGCATTGCCTCTATTATGCTCATCCTGTTATTCGGAGGACAGACAGAGCACTTAATCCCGTTATATGCTGTCGGCGTATTTATCCCATTTACGCTTTCGCAAACCGGCATGTGTATCAAATGGAACAAGCAAAAACCAAAAGGCTGGATCGGAAAAATGCTGATCAACGCGTGCGGCGCTTTGATTTCGTTTATGGTCCTGTCCATCCTGTTTGTGACAAAGTTTAATGTTGTATGGCCGGTTTTAATCTTTATGCCTATCGTCGTTCTGCTATTTTACGTGATAAAAAATCACTATACAGCTGTTGGTGAACAGCTTCGCATCGTGGATGAGCAGCCAGAAGAAATCAAAGGCACGGTCGTGATTGTACCTGTAGCCGGTGTCACGACTGTCGTGCAAAAATCGATTCAATACGCGAAATCATTGTCCGATCAGGTCATTGCCGTTCACGTGTCATTCGACCGAGAACAGGAAAAGAAAGTCGAAAAACGCTGGGAAGAGCTTCATAACGGAGTGCGCCTCGTTACGCTTCACTCCTCGTACAGAAGCCTCGTCCATCCGTTTGATAAGTTTTTGGAGACTGTAGAAGCAAAAGCGAAGAAGGAGCAGTTTTCCGTCATGGTGCTGTTTCCGCAATTTATTACGAAAAAACGCTGGCACACGATCCTTCACAACCAATCAGCCTTCCTCCTCAGAGTCCGGCTGTTCTGGAAAAAGGACATCATGGTGGCCACGCTGCCGTATCATTTTAAAAAGTAAAGCAACTAAGACCAAGGGAACGACCTTGGTCTTTTTTTGCGGGAAAAGGAGAAATGGCGATGTATACGAAAGGCGCATTTGTCATTGGAACGAACGAAAAACATCAGATTCTGCTGGTGGAACGAAAAGATGTCCCTTAATGGGATCTGCCGGGCGGAAAAGTTGATCCCGGGGAAACGGCTGAGGCGGCTGCAGTCCGAGAGGTGCTGGAAGAAACGGGGTACAACGCCGCGCTTTCTGTGAAAATAGGTGTTTATCAAAGGCCCAAGTTTCAAGATGAACAGCATGTGTTCGCAGGAAGCATAACAGGCGGACGAGCGATCGTGTCCGGAATGGAGACAGCGGATTTGAAGTGGTTTTCTCCGCGGCGTTTGCCGCTTTTAATGGTGCCGAACCGAAAAAGGCAAATCAGCGATTTCATGCACGGCGCTCGAGATATCAATGTCATTCTTAAGGACAACAGCATGCTTGCGGCGATTGATCTGTTCAAAAGAAGACTGGGCAAGTGATTCTGGTCTCCGGGTTTTAAAGCTTTTCTCCTGTGGTATTGAAAAAAGGAAAAAGGAGGATACGTCATGGCACATAAAACGGCAGGACAAGCAATGACAGAACTGCTTGAACAATGGGGAGTTGATCATGTTTACGGCATCCCCGGAGACAGTATAAATGAGTTTATTGAAGAATTAAGACACGAAAGAAATCGATTGAATTTCATTCAAACCCGCCATGAAGAGGTGGCAGCGCTGGCAGCCGCGGCTGAGGCGAAACTCACGGGCAAAATCGGCGTCTGCCTGTCGATCGCAGGGCCGGGCGCAGTGCACTTATTAAATGGTTTATATGACGCGAAAGCGGACGGGGCTCCTGTGCTGGCGATTGCAGGACAGGTCTCGTCAGGCGAAGTCGGACGGGATTATTTTCAGGAAATCAAGCTTGAGCAAATGTTTGAGGACGTGGCTGTGTTTAACAGAGAGGTACATAGTGCGGAATCACTGCCGGATCTCTTGAATCAGGCGATCCGCACCGCCTACAGCAAAAAAGGCGTCGCGGTATTGAGCGTCTCTGATGATTTGTTCGCGGAGAAAATCAAACGCAAGCCCGTGTACACTTCACCGGTGTATATTGAAGGGAACCTTGAACCGAAAAAAGAACAGCTCGTCACTTGCGCACAGTATATTAATAGCGCCAAGAAACCGATTATTTTGGCGGGGCAGGGAATGAAAAAGGCGAAACGGGAGCTGCTGGAGTTTGCGGACAAAGCCGCTGCGCCGATCGTTGTCACGCTCCCGGCAAAAGGCGTTGTTCCCGATAAGCACCCGCATTTTCTCGGCAACCTCGGACAGATTGGCACGAAGACGGCCTACGAGGCAATGGAGGAATGTGATTTATTAATCATGCTCGGAACCTCATTTCCGTACCGTGATTATTTGCCTGATGATACGCCGGCGATCCAGCTCGATTCAGACCCGGCGAAAATCGGAAAGCGCTATCCGGTGACAGCGGGCCTTGTCTGTGATTCAGCCCTCGGCCTGCGCGAATTGACGGAGTATATTGAACGGAAGGAAGACAGAAGGTTCCTGAATGCCTGCACGGAACATATGCAGCATTGGTGGAACGAAATCGAAAAAGATGAGACTGAGGCGGCAACACCTCTAAAACCTCAGCAGGTCGTGGCCCGTCTTCAGGAAGCGGCAGCCGATGATGCGGTGCTGTCTGTAGATGTCGGCACTGTGACAGTTTGGATGGCGCGGCATTTCAAAATGAACGCGAACCAGGATTTCATCGTTTCCAGCTGGCTTGCGACAATGGGCTGCGGTCTGCCGGGAGCGATCGCCTCAAGCTTGGCCGAACCGGAGCGCCAGGCAATCGCCGTCTGCGGTGACGGGGGCTTTTCCATGGTGATGCAGGATCTCCCGACCGCCGTCAAATATAAGCTTCCGATTACCGTCGTCATTTTAAACAACGAAAATCTCGGCATGATCGAGTATGAGCAGCAAGTCAAAGGCAATATCGACTATGTGACAAAACTTCAAAATGTCGACTATGCCGCATTTGCAGAAAGCTGCGGAGCAAAGGGCATCAAGGTGACCAGAGCGGAAGAGCTTGCGCCGGCTTTCCATGAGGCGCTGCACTCAGATCAGCCGGTTGTCGTAGACGTCATGATTGGAAACGAACCGCCGCTGCCCGGTAAAATCACCTACGGGCAGGCAAAGGGCTTCAGCAAATACATGCTGAAAAATTTCTTCGAAAACCAAAAAATCGAAATGCCGTCACTGAAGAAAAGTTTAAAACGGTTATTTTAAAAAGCAGGGGCCTTTGAAAGGCCCCTGTTTTAATGTGTTGGAAACATATGGCGTGATAGGAGCACCATGTTTGAAGTATGAAGTTATTATTGTATTTATTCCGATATGCAGGAATGATTTATGCAGCGGTTATGATTTGCGTCATGCTCTAAACGGATAAAAGGACAAATGCATCTTCTTTCAAAGCAAAAAGATCAGCGCATTTGTCCTTTTATGTTTCATATGTTTTTTCTTATCAAATCTTACAGAGTGCAGTCTTTATAAGCTTATTTTTCTTTTTTCTTAAGCCCGAAAAAGAAAGGAAAAGCAGAACCAACCAACAACGTGCCGAATAAAAACATTCCGCCGATAAACACGTGGAAATTCGTATGTCCGACCGTAAACGCGGTGATCAAGGAAATGATACTAAGCACGATCATGGCAATTCCGGGCGCGATCCGCATTTTTCCCTTTGATTTATAGGCGGCAACAGAACATAAAATGCCGATGACAATAGGAACGATCCATAAATAAAACAGAATAAATACTGACATCATCAAAACTCCGATTTTTTCTTCTATCATAACAAATTTCTGTCAAAAAGGATATCAATGAGCTTTTCCGCAAAATCAAAAACCGGCTGAACAGCCGGTTTTTTCTAACGAAACGTATCAACAATTAAAAACACATTCAAAGCGACGATCAATACAGCAATCAGCCAAGACACCACTGTGACCCATTTAGAGTTGATCAGTGACCCCATAATCCGTTTATTGCTTGTAAACATAATAAGCGGGATTAAGGCAAAGGCGATGCCGAAGGACAGCACGACCTGGCTCAGCACAAGAGCGGACGTCGGATTAACGCCTGACGCGATGATCAAAATCGGCGGAATGATCGTGATAAACCGCCGTACATACAGCGGGATACGGTAGTTGATAAATCCTTGCATGATCACGTCGCCTGAAAGTGTGCCCACAGATGAGCTGGATAGTCCGGCAACGAGCAGTCCGATCCCGAATAACATTGCTGACACAGGGCTGACAAGATGTCCGAATTGCTGAAACGCGACATCGAGATCCTCGACAAACAGGCCGTTTTTAAAGAATAATGCTGCAGCCACAATCAGCATGCTTGCGTTAATAGCCCCTGCAATCAGCATCGCTATTAAAATATCAATAAATTCAAATCTGAAGATTTTTTTCCGTTCAGCGTCGGTTTTGCCGATCACCCGCCGCTGTGTGAGGGCTGAGTGTAAATAAATGGCGTGCGGCATAACGGTTGCGCCGAGAATACCCGCTGCAAGAAGCACACTGTCAGTGCCGTGAAACGTCGGGACAAACAGGCCCTTCATCACTGACACGGCATCAGGCTTTGCAAAAAAGGTCTGCAGCGCAAAGGCGATCACCACCACAAACAGCATACCGGCAATGCCGGCTTCAAGTGAGCGATAACCGCGGCGCTGTAGCTCCAATATCGCGAAAGAACCAATCGCCGCTATAATTGACGCTTCAAGCATCGGGATGCCAAACAGCAAATACAGCCCCAGAGCCGCTCCGATAAATTCCGCCAGATCAGTTGCGATAATGACCAGCTCGCCCTGAATCCATAATCCGATGGAAACGGGCTTTGGGAATTCTTCGCGGGCAACCTCAGGCAGATTTTTGCCTGTCGCAATACCGAGTTTAGCGGATAGTGATTGGATTAATAGCGCCATGATATTCGAAAATAAAATCACCCATAGCAGCATATATCCGTATTTAGAACCCGCCGATATATTCGTTGCGAAGTTGCCGGGATCAATATAGGCAATGGCTGCTATAAACGCAGGACCCAGAAAAGGAAGCAGTCCTCTGAATCCTTTGATTTTCCCGTCAAGCGCATCTTGGACTGCTTTGGAACGGGGAGATTGTGCTGTGATGTCCTTGTTCATCATGTCTCACCTGAATTCTGTTTGTTTTTGCCGTACAACAAAGAGTTTCCTTAAGGCAAATTATTTTATCTACATCATATGACCATCCCGGTTTCTTGTCAACCGAAAATGTTCAAAACACACTCCTGAATTTTTCCCTGTTATGTAACATGATATGTAGGGATTCGGATAAGGTCCCATATAAAAAGGCATCGTTTCAGTTTGAAACGATGCCTCCTGAATGAAATGAGTTAGGCTTCCTTCCGCAGCCCGCGAAATACGAGGCTCAGCAAGAATACGAAGATGGCGGCCCCGATGATGGCCGGGAAAATAGCAAAGCCGGCGAGGCTTGGTCCCCAAGTGCCTAGAAGCCCATGTCCGATCCAAGCGCCGATCAGCCCGGCGATCATAGAGCCGAAAATTCCTCCCGGCATCCGGTTTCCTACGATGGCGCTTCCGATTAATCCGATTACGATAGCAACGACTAATGATACCAAAAAGCTAATCATCATACTCACCTCTCATAAATGATTTATCAATCTATAACCGCTCCTGCCAAACCTGAAACATCGAAAAGCATATCGTGTTACGATCCTGTTTTGATTTTTCTCTGCACGCTGCCGTCAGCCAAATGAACAATCACCCCCGTGCCTTTATGCGCTGCGATTTCCTTTGCCCGCTCAATCGCTTCTTTCTTTGTATCCTTGATTTCAGATACCCGTTTGGCACCCTCGGCTCTGACCGCCCAGCCGTTTTTATGTTTAATGACATGCTCTGCTTTATCCATGAGCTCAGGGTCTCCGCCGCTGCTGGAATCTTCATCGCGTTCTGTCTCATCATCATGCTTGAGGAAATCATCAATTTCTTCATTAGAGGCGTTTTCTGCCCATTCCTTTGCTTTGCTTGTCGCAATCGGGATCGCGCGCCCATCCTCATAGCCCTCATCAATCATCGCATTCGCAATTTCAATTGCTTTTTTCTTCACCGGCTTTTCAAGGTTTTTCAATGAAGCTGGATAATCCTTCATCGACCAAGGCATGTCCATCACTCCTTTTCCTTTTATAAAAATGGTACCCGCAGGTGAAAAATAAAAACGTACCCGAGAAAATGGAGGTATACTATATAGGAGAAAAAACAGAAGGGAAGTGCGGGTTGGGTGACAACAGAACGTAAAGAAGACTTGCATCAGCAATTAAAAGAAATAGAGAAATGGGAAAAAGATCAGCAAAAAGTCTGGTTTTGGGAAAAGCTCAGCCGTCTCCCGTTTCAGCTGCTGGACAAGCTGACACCGGAATTCATCCAGAAAAAGATCGGCACGCTCTTGGATGAAGTCGGCAGCTTTGTTCAAACAGGAGGACAGTACCTGACATCTGAAAAACAGATTATCAAGATGTTTCAAAAAAAACTGCCGGATGAGATTTTCGAATCGTTAGAGGATGTCCGAAAAGCGCCTCTGCCTGTTATGGATGAAATTGCTGAAGGAATGGGGAAAAACAGAATCAACGCCGCAACCGTTCAAGGCGCGACAACAGGTGTGGGCGGCGTATTTACTCTGGCGGCAGACATTCCGGCCGTGCTTGGCCTGTCGTTGAAAACGCTACAGGATATTGCGGTTGCTTACGGCTATGATCCAAAGGAGAAAAAAGAGCGTGTCTTCATCGTAAAATGTTTGCAGCTGACATCGGCTGATGTTGTCGGCAAAAAATCGATTTTGCAAGAATTGAAAGATTACGATCAAGACCGTACATATAAGAATGTCGCTTCACAAATCCAAGGCTGGCGTGAGGTTGTTTTAGGCTATCGAGACACATTCGGCTGGAAAAAGCTTTTTCAGCTGGTGCCGGTCGCGGGAATGGTCTTTGGCGCGGCAGCCAATCGCTCGACATTAAACGATATTACCGAAACAGGCATGATGCTGTATAAAAAGCGGCGCATTCTACAGAGGCTGCAAGAAACAGAACAAGTGATGGAATAGAAAAAAAGCAGACGGACACCGCGCTCCGCCTGCTTTTTTTCATGAAAACACACTCAATGTGTTTTGTTTGTTTAAAAGAATTGTCAGCGGGAATACAACAACCAACACCAATTAAAGGAGGAATTCAAAATGGCAGACAATAACAAAATGAGCAGAGAAGAAGCAGGTAGAAAAGGCGGAGAAACAACAAGCAAAAACCATGATAAAGAATTCTATCAAGAGATTGGGAAAAAAGGCGGAGAAGCCACTAGCGAAAACCATGACAAAGAATTCTATCAAGAAATTGGCGAAAAAGGCGGAGAAGCCACTAGCCGAAACCATGACAAAGAGTTCTATCAAGAAATCGGTGAAAAAGGCGGAGAAGCCACTAGCGAAAATCATGACAAAGAATTCTATCAAGAAATCGGCCGTAAAGGCGGAGAAGCAACAAGCAAAAATCATGATAAAGAATTCTATCAAGAAATTGGCTCAAAAGGCGGAAACGCCCGCAACAACGACTAATCAATAGCATAAAGGCAGACACTCTGAAGATAAAAAGCGATCCGGCGCATCAGCTGGATCGCTTTTTATAATGGAAATTTCTTGATCTAAGGCATTGTTGCGATACAATAAGTGAAAAAGGGGTTTTCGCTAATGTCCGAGATGCAAAACTTACTCGCCATCGCAAATGAAGTCAAAGAAAAACACGCTAATTTTTCAATCTCAGAGGTCAACGACCATTGCTTGCGTCTCGCAGTGTTTACGGGAGAATATGACTGGCACCATCACCCTGACTCAGATGAATTGTTCATCGTTCTTGAAGGTGAGCTGCTTATCGATTTTAAGGACAAAGAAACCGCGGTACTCAAAGCAAATGACAGCCTGCTCATCCCGAAAGGCACAGTTCACCGCACGCGCTCTTACGTTAGAACCGTCAATCTCTGTGTCGAGCATAAGCATGCGGAAACGGTTATCAGTGAGGATTCATAATGCTAATCAAAAAGATTGTATGTGAAATAGACGATGCAAACGCTGAAGCATTTGCAAAAGCCCAGTCACAGTGGGGAGCATTATTACATATAAGCGGCTTCATCAAACAGGCCGGCGGCTGGCGGAAAACAGCAGATGGGCTGTTCACCGCAGAAATCATCAGCGTTTGGGAGAACAGAGCTGCCTATGATCATTTTATGGAGAATGAACATGACAGCATATACGAGGAAAATGAACAGAAGGCAGTGATTCTTTCGATAGAAGTGACGCTGTACGAAGAGGGTGAACCGTTCATTCACGATCTGTTACATAACTCTGACATCCGGCACGAGCCAGACTGGACGGTTCTGAAGGCATAATGAAAGCCCAAAACATCATGTTTTGGGCTTGTGTCTTTACTCGCGTCCCGGAAGCGTATCATGAACAAAAGGCGGTGCTGGTTTTAATTCCGGTTTTTCTCCAAAAGCTTTAGCTTCTTTCACATATTCAAAGGCTTCTCCATCCGGCGCTTTTTCGTTCAGCCAGATTTGCTCGGCACTTTCTTCGCCTTCAGAGAAATTGATAAGCTGATGCGAGAACTCTTGTTTTTCGAGTGCTTTCGGGAAAGTCCCCGGCACAATCGGGCCTTCTTGTGCTTCTAATTCTTTAATGGCGGCGAGCCATTGATTTTGGTGCATCGTGTCACGCGCCAGCAGGAAGCTGAGCATATCTTTGACGCCTTTGTCATCTGTCATTTCAAACAGTCGCGCGACCTGCAGACGGCCTTGTGATTCCGCATTCAGATTGGCGCGGAAGTCTGCGAGCAGGTTTCCGCTCGCTACGATATAGCCGCCGCTCCAAGGCACGCCTGTACTGCTTTCCGGCATGGCGCCAAGTCCTGATACAATCGCATGGTGAGGATTCATACCGCCCAGGATGGAGCCGATGACCGGATCTTCAGCGGCTTTTTCCTGCTGATCAAGCGGGGCATCCTCAAGAAGTCTGGCGATCATTGTGGCGATCATTTCAACGTGCCCGATTTCCTCAGTTGCCGTATCCATCAGCAAATCCTTGTATTTTTCATTTCCTCTTGTATTCCAGCCTTGAAATAAATACTGCATGGCAACCGAAATTTCTCCGAATTGCCCGCCTAAAATTTCTTGCATTTTTTTAGCGAATAACGGATCTGGACGATCTGGTTTAGCAGGATGCTGCAGCATTTTCGTGTGCTTAAACATGTTCCCATCTCCTTTTTTCGTTTATCTCTTTCTATATTTCCGGTAGGAGCAAAGATAAACAAAAAACAGCCTATTAAGATGGGGCTATGAATCTTCGCGCAGTTTTAAAAGCGCCTGAATCAGCTTCCGGCCAAAAATGGGCTCGTACTGATGATAAACAGGATCGAGGCGCTTCATCCATGCTTTTTTCTCTTTCTCTGTCAGCTCATAGATTGTAATAGATGAATTTTTTTTGATTTCATCCAGCTGCTCCTTGTTCATTTGTTCGGCATACGTTTCATTCCACTCTGTCGTTTCCTTCATCGCTTCAGTCAAAATGCGTCTTGTTTCCGGTGTTT
Organism: Bacillus cabrialesii; assembly: GCF_004124315.2. GTDB lineage: Bacteria > Bacillota > Bacilli > Bacillales > Bacillaceae > Bacillus > Bacillus cabrialesii. The sequence continues at coordinate 524,132 of NZ_CP096889.1, forward strand.
GCGCGTTCCAGAAATGCTCATCAGTCATAACAGCGTAGCCGAGATAGCCGTGGCTGCTTATTGTCAAATAGTCCTGAACATTATAAAATTTTTTAGAATAGATGTTTGAGATTGTATTTTCTTCACCATCAACCACATTGTTTTCTAACAGCTGAAAGGTAGAATTGAAGGATTCCTGATGAGGTGTTGCGCCAAGCAGTTTGAACTGATCCTCTATCACATCGCTTTGCATAATGCGGAGATCTTGCCCTTTTAAATCATCCGGGGTTTTGACCGGTCCTTGATTTGTCGTAATTTGTTTAAAACCGTTTGTCCAATAGGCGAGGCCTTTTAATTGGTTTTTCTTTAGAGAATCAAACAGCTGTGTGCCGATGCTGCCGTTCAGCCCTTTTTTGACGGCATCGTAATCCGTAAATGCATACGGCAGATCCAGCACGCCCCATTCAGGCGAGAGCATGCCGAGCTTTGATGTGGAGGGGGCGATAAATTGAACATCGCCGTTTTGCAATGCTTCAATTTCTTCGATGTCCGAATACAGGCTCCCATTCGGGAATACTTCAATTTTAATTTTCCCGCCAGATTTTTCGTTCACCAGATCAGCGAATTTATTGGCGGCCAGCCCTTTCGGCGTATTTTCGGCAACCACATGGCTGAATGTAAACACGATTTGATCCTGTAAACCTTCCTGATCGTCATCATAAACAATCTCTTTACTGCCGGAACGATCATGGAATCCGATAAATAAAGCGGTTGCAATTCCGGCGATCATCAGTGCGAGACATGCTAGCAAACTCTTCATGAAAAGCCCTCCCCTATGTTAAGGATAATGGGGGCCATGCCATTCGTAAAGACCTGAAAGGAGAAGCTGATGAACAAAAAGAAGCTTTCAATCCGTTGGAAAATCACGATCTTATCCTATATCCTCGTCATTTTCTCCTTTTTGATCGGCGGCATTGTGCTCATCGGCAATATCCAGCATACCGAGGAGCGCGAGCTGAAAAAGCGGCTGATGAATACGGCTCGGACGGTGTCGGAGATGACAGAAGTGAAAGAGGCTCTGACAAGAAAAAAACAAACAGAAGCTGTTCGCCGCGCGGTTGAAGAAATCAGGATGATTAATGAAGCAGACTATATTGTCGTCATGGATATGAATCATATCCGCTACACGCATCCTGTCAGGACAAGCATCGGCAAAAAATCTGAGGGGGCAGACGAAGAGGCGGCGTTTGCGGAGCACATTTATTTTTCAGAAGCTAATGGCGAGATCGGCACGGCGGTCCGCGCTTTTTATCCGGTAAAGGATCACGATCTAAATCAGATTGGCGTTGTGCTTGTCGGGAAAACACTGCCCGGGATCGCCGACATCCTGCTTCATTTAAAACGTGATATCGCGTTCATCGTTGTGCTGACCCTTGGCTTCGGCCTCGCAGGTTCCTTACTGCTGGCCCGTCATATCAAAAAACAAATGTTCCAGCTTGAGCCCCATGAGATTGTCCGTATGTATGAAGAACGGACAGCGACGTTTCACTCCATGAATGAAGGCGTGATTGCCATCGACAATCGTCTCATCATCACGATTTTTAATGAAAAAGCGAAACAGATCTTTGAGGTGCAGGGGAATCTGGTCGGAAAGGTGATCTGGGAGGTTCTCAAGGATTCTCGACTGCCCGAAATCGTGGAGCGGAACAAAGCGGTTTATAATGAAGAAATTCGCGTCAGCGGAAAAGTGATCATGAGCAGCAGAATTCCGATTGTCATGAAGAAAAAAGTCATCGGCGCCGTCGCGATTTTTCAGGACAGAACGGAAGCGGCTAAGATGGCAGAGGAATTGACTGGCGTCAAAAACTTTGTAGAGGCGCTTCGCGTCCAAAACCATGAGCATATGAATAAGCTGCATACAATCGCCGGCCTCATCCAGCTGGGTAAATCTGAAAAAGCCATGCAGCTCGCATTCCAGGCGTCAACCGAGCAGGAAAATGTGACTGAGTTTCTGCAACGATCGATTCAAAATGACGCAGCGGCCGGCCTTTTATTAAGTAAAATCAGAAGGGGAAGGGAGCTCGGCATTGCTGTCCATATAGATGAAAACAGCAGTCTGCAGCAATTTCCCGAGCATGTTGATCAGCATGATATCGTCGTGCTTCTCGGCAACCTGATTGAAAATGCCTTCGGTTCGTTTGAATCCGTTCAATCTGATGACAAACGAATTGACATCAGCATCGAACAAACGGATGATATCCTCGCCATTTTAATAGAAGATAACGGCTGCGGAATTGAACCCGCACATATGCCGCACCTTTACGACAAAGGATTTACGGTCAATAAAACAGGCGGAACAGGCTATGGCCTGTATTTAGTGAAACAAATCACGGACAAAGGATCGGGCACGATAGAGGTTGATTCACACACGGGGAGGGGAACAGCTTTTTCTATCGTTTTTCCAATGAAGGGAGAGGAAGCACAGCATGGCTCGTAAGGAATGGAAGGTTCTGCTCATTGAGGACGATCCGATGGTTCAAGAGGTAAACAAGGATTTCATCACAACTGTCAAGGGCTTTACTGTCTGTGCAACAGCGGGAAACGGAGAAGAAGGCATTAAGCTGATTAAAGAAAAACAGCCCGACCTCGTCATTCTCGATGTGTACATGCCGAAAAAAGACGGAATCAAAACCTTGCAGGAGATCAGAAAGCAAAAACTTGAAGTGGATGTCATCGTCGTCTCCGCCGCAAAAGACAAAGAAACGATCTCTCTTATGTTGCAAAATGGTGCGGCTGACTATATTTTAAAACCGTTTAAGCTTGAGCGAATGAGACAGGCACTTGAAAAGTACAAGCAATACAAACAAAAAATTGAAGCGCATGATACGCTGTCCCAGGAACAGCTCGATGCGATCCTGCATATGCCGCAGCAGGCCGTACAGAACCTGCCGAAGGGATTGAATCATTTCACAATGAATGAAGTCACTGCTTTTTTAAAACAGCAAACCGCACCGCTTTCTGCGGAAGAAGTCGCCAAGGCGCTCGGCATCGCCAGGGTGACAGCCAGACGATACCTTGATTACCTTGAAAAAAACGGAACGATTAAGCTGGACGTTCAATACGGAGGAGTCGGCCGGCCTGTTAACCGCTACGTGTTTAAAGGATAAGCCTGAGACCAAAAAGACCAAAATGTCCGTTATGATCATAAACTTCCCCAGACTTCATGAAAACGCTATCATTCTAGTAAGAAAGACACAAAGGCGAATAGGACAGGGGGATGAAGAATATGAAACTGTTTAAAAATTTAACAGTTCAGGTCATAACCGCGGTCATCATCGGGGTCATTGTCGGGCTGGTCTGGCCGGATGTCGGCAAAGAAATGAAGCCGCTTGGCGATACATTTATCAATGCTGTTAAAATGGTAATCGCTCCAATTATTTTCTTCACAATCGTTCTCGGGATTGCAAAAATGGGCGATATGAAGAAGGTTGGAAAAGTAGGGGGAAAAGCGTTTATTTATTTTGAGGTTGTTACGACCCTCGCACTCATTATCGGTTTGTTTGTCGTCAATATTATGAAGCCGGGCGCCGGCCTTGATTACAGCAAGCTTGAAAAGGGAGATGTATCACAATACACGCAAAATGGCGGTCAGGGAATCGACTGGATTGAATTTGTCACACACATTGTTCCGTCCAACATGGTTGATGCCTTCGCAAAAGGGGACATTTTGCAGGTCTTATTCTTTTCTATTCTTTTCGGAGTCGGTCTTGCGGCTTTAGGTGAAAAAGGGAAAAGCGTCATTGATTTCTTCGACAAGGTTTCTCACGTCTTTTTCAAAATCATTGGCTACATTATGCGTGCGGCGCCAATCGGGGCATTCGGGGCGATGGCGTATACGATCGGGCACTTCGGTCTCGATTCCATCAAGCCGCTGGCAAGCTTAATGATGTCTGTGTATATTACGATGTTCCTGTTCGTATTTGTTGCGTTAAATATCATCTGCAAGTTTTACGGATTCAGTCTGTGGAATTACTTGCGCTTCATTAAAGATGAGCTTCTGATCGTGCTTGGCACAAGCTCTTCCGAATCGGTGCTTCCGCGCATGATGGATAAAATGGAGCGCTACGGCTGTTCGAAATCCGTTGTCGGGCTTGTCATTCCGACGGGCTATTCGTTTAACCTCGACGGCACATCCATTTATTTATCAATGGCGACTGTGTTTCTGGCACAGGTGTTTGGCGTAGATCTCAGCATCGGGCAGCAAATTACGATTATCCTCGTTCTGATGCTGACATCGAAGGGAGCGGCCGGTGTGACGGGCAGCGGATTTATCGTCCTCGCCTCAACGCTGTCAGCGCTTCAGGTCATTCCGCTGGAGGGTCTTGCGCTTCTGCTTGGAGTCGACCGTTTCATGAGTGAAGGCAGAGCGATTGTGAATCTGATCGGGAACGGAATCGCCACGATCATTGTTGCAAAAAGCGAAAATGAATTCGATGAAGCGAAAAGCGTAGAGGCTGTGGAAGGCATGAAAAAAATGAAAACAGCAGTCTGAAACAGAGCGGCCCGTACATGGGGCCGTTTTTTTAATTGTTTAAGAATTATTAAGGTAAGGACAGAGACCTCAGCATTTTTTTGTTATATAATTTACAGATGGATACTATATTGAATGAAGGACGTTTGTCCTAACGGGAGTGTATAAATGGCCGCTTTAGTTAAATTTTTTCAGCACCCGGGAGTAAGGCGTTTTTCCGTCTTTGTCGTGTTAACTGGTGTGTTATATCTATTTAAGAGCATGATCAACTTAATATTGCTTACCTTCATTTTCACATTTCTTATGGATCGTTTGGAGCTTGTCGTACGGCAGTTTTTAAGCCGGTTCTTCCGTGTAAGCCAGCGGGTTGTCATTACGTTTCTTTACATGCTGCTGGCTGTGCTGCTTACAGTCGGAGGATTTGTATTTTATCCGGTCGTCGCGGCGCAGATTCAGCAGCTCGTTAAGCAGATTAAACATATTGCATATCACCCGGACACCATCCCTTTCTTTGATGAGATTACAAGCGTTTTCGGAGATATTAATATCAGTTCGTATGTCAAAGAAGGTTTCAATGTGTTGTATACGTATCTGGCCGATATCAGCACATTCGGTTTGCAGATCGTGCTGGCGCTTATCCTCAGCATGTTTTTCTTATTTGAGAAAAAGCGGCTTTCTGAATTTATGGGGAAATTTAAAACGAGCAAACTGGCGGTCTTTTATGAGGAAATTGCTTTTTTCGGAAGCAAATTTGCAAGAACGTTCGGCAAGGTGCTTGAGGCTCAATTCATCATTGCGCTCGTCAACTGCATTCTGACGTTTATCGCGCTTTGGATTATGCATTTCCCGCAGCTGTTCGGGCTTTCGATTATGGTGTTCTTCCTTGGATTGATCCCTGTAGCAGGCGTCGTCATTTCTCTGATCCCGCTCAGTATTATCGCCTACAGCACTGGCGGCGGAATGTATGTGCTCTACATTGTGCTCGTCATATTCGCGATTCATGCGATTGAAACGTATTTCTTAAATCCGAAGCTGATGTCCGCGAAAACAGAGCTGCCGATCTTTTTCACCTTCACAGTACTCATTTTCTCTGAGCACTTTTTCGGCATTTGGGGTTTAATTATCGGGATTCCGATCTTTGTGTTTCTCCTTGATATTCTTGATGTCACCAACAAGGAAGAAGGACCCAAAAGATTCCAAGAGAAAAGTAACAAAAAATAGTTTACAAAATTGGATCTTTTCTGTATAAATAAACTAAATCATACAATAGTAAGCCACACGCTTAATCCTTTGATAAGGAGTGGGGGACCCGATCTTTTGGGGTTAATTTTTCATCTGAAAAACGGACATCTCTTCGTCCGAACCCGTCAGCTAACCTCATCAGCGTGAAGAGAGAGTCCTGTGGTTTGATGATACATCCAAAGCCCGCGGGAGTCTCTCGCGGGCTTTTTTTCAAAAAAGGGAGGAATGCGGATGAAACTGGCTAAAAAGATAATCATAGCGTTAGTGCTAGGTGCGGTGACGGGAATTATTCTTAACGTAACATCACCTGAATTATTTGAAAATTTGAATAAGTTTGTATTTGGTCCGCTTGGCACCATCTTTTTAAACCTCATTAAAATGCTTGTCGTTCCGATTGTCTTTTTCTCACTGACGCTGGGAGTAGCCGGGCTGGGTGATCCTAAGAAGCTTGGCAGAATCGGCGTGAAAGCCATTTCTTATTTTCTCATCACGACAGCAGTGGCAATTACGATCGGCCTTATTCTTGCTCTTGTGATTAAACCTGGTGAATTTGGGACTTATGATGTTTCATCTGCAAAGTTTGATGCTGAAGAAGCGCCAAGTATTGCCGACACCCTTTTGAACATTATTCCTGCGAATCCGGTTCAAGCGATGACAGAAGGAAATATGCTCCAAATCATCGCATTTTCTATTTTTGTAGGGCTCGGAATCACGATGCTCGGCAAAAAAGCAGATATGCTTCTAAAAGTAGTTGAACAGGGAAATGAATTGATGATGTATCTCGTCAACCTAGTCATGAAGTTTGCGCCATACGGAACGTTCGGCCTGATAGCGACTGCAATCGGCAGCCAAGGCTTCAGCGCGATTAAGGCGATGGGACTTTATATGATTGTTGTTACGCTGTCCCTGGTCATTCATGCAATCGTGACGTACGGTTCAACGGTTGCTCTTTTGGCAAAACGAAATCCGATTACGTTCTTTAAAGATTTCTCAGAGGTCATGGTCGTCGCGTTCAGTACTTCCAGCAGCAATGCGACCTTGCCGGTATCCATGGATGTGGCCCAGAAAAAATTAAAAGTGCCTGAGCCGATCAGCAGCTTTGTTCAGCCGCTCGGCGCTACAATTAATATGGACGGAACAGCCATCATGCAAGGGGTAGCCACCGTCTTCATCGCGCAGGTATTCGGGCATGATCTGACATTCACGCAGTTGCTGATGGTTATACTGACGGCAGTGTTGGCAAGTGTCGGCACCGCGGGTGTTCCTGGGGTCGGCTTGATTATGCTCGCCATGGTGCTTCAATCTGTCGGCCTGCCTGTCGAGGGAATCGGATTGATTCTCGGAATTGACCGCCTGCTTGATATGCTCCGTACAGTGGTGAATACAACAGGTGACGCGGCCTGTGCCGTCATCATCACAGAAACCGAAAAGAACAAACAGCCTGAGCAAACGTCGACTCTATCGGTTTAACCAAACATTTGGAAGCGACAAATGCTATAATACAAACAGTGCCTATTTTTGGGCACTGTTTATTTTTTGTCGAAAAAGGAGGAAGGCTTTATGGCTGAGCCGATTTTACATATTGAAGGCCTCGATAAAAAGATTGGATCAAAACAGATTTTAAAACAGATCAGCATGGACGTCATGGAGGGAGAAATCATCGGCCTGCTCGGTCCGAATGGTTCCGGAAAAACAACCCTCATCCGTATCATCGTCGGGCTGTTAACACAAAACAGCGGAAACGTGACCATCAGCGGTTTCCAGCATGATACAGAGTTTGAAAAAGCGATGGAGGCTGTGGGAGCGATCGTCGAAAACCCTGAGTTCTATCCGTACCTGACAGGCTGGGAAAACCTTAAGCACTTTGCGAATATGCACAAAAAAATAGCGGATGAACGGCTTGATGAAGTGGTGGAACGTGTCGGGCTGACGTCAGCGATTCATGATAAGGTGAAAACCTACTCCCTCGGCATGCGCCAGCGTCTTGGCATCGCACAAGCGATTCTTCATCGGCCAAAGCTTCTCATTCTAGATGAACCGACGAACGGTCTCGATCCTGCGGGCATGAAGGATTTTCGCGATCATATAAAAGAGCTCGCAGAACAGGAAGGAACAGCAGTCCTGTTCGCAACCCATTTATTGCGTGAGGTTGAGGATCTCTGCGACCGTGTCATCATTATTCAAAAAGGTGAAATCAAAGCGGAAGTCAGCTTGCATGGAACAGATCAAAAAACAGAAAAAGCGGTCATTGAAGTGCAGCCGGAAGAAAAAGCGCTCAATTGGCTGGCAGGCAATCAATATCAAGCTGAGCGGAAAGACGGGGCGATTGTTGTTGAGGTAGCAAAAGAAAACATTCCGGAGCTGAACCGCTCACTTGTCGGACAAGGCCTCAATGTCTTTTCTATTATGCCTTACACGCAATCACTGGAAGACGAATTCATAAAAGCGACTGCTCATCAAGAGGAGGGAGAAGAACTTGTCTAAATTAATTTGGAATGAACATATGAAACTTTTTAATCGGAAGGTCACATTTGTATCTCTTATCCTGATGGCGGTCTTTCAATTTTTCATGGCTTTGATCATTAAACGGATTGTCATCAGTGCCGGAACAGATGAAAACTTCATCGGCTATTTATCGTATACACCGAGTCTGAACATCCTGCTTCAGGCTTTAACGATCGTGATTGCAGCGACAATTGTTTCAATGGAATTCGATAAAAAGACGATCAAATTTCTGCTCATTCGTCCGGTTAAACGCCAAAAGATCTTTTGGTCAAAATTAATCACAGTCGTGATGGTCAGCTTTTATTTGTATTTGGCATACTACATTCTGGCATTGTTATTCGGTCTCGTCTTTTTCGGCACATCCGTGAGCGCGGAATCAAAGACATTGCTGATCAACACCTTGGAGCTGATCGGGTCAAACTGGCTTGAAGCCGTAATGATGGGATTATTCGGGCTGCTTTGTTCTTCACTGTTCCGCAACAGCGCGGTAGCAGTCGTCGTTTCTTTTGTTGTTTTATATGGAGCGAGTACACTTGTCCAGCTCATGAAGCTATTCGAAAACAAATGGGGGAGCTTTTTGCTTTTTGCGAACACTGACTTTACCCAATACAGCAGCGGACAGACAGCCCTGTTTTCAGGCATGACGCCGTTGTTTTCAGTGGGGATTATCATCATACATGCTATATTCTTCATCGCCGTTGGCTGGTGGTGCTTCTGTAAACGGGATGTCCGGGTGTAAAGGCAAGGAATGACATTTTTGTGAAAAAGCTCACGTAAATCAATATCATTTGATATTTTAGTTTATACTATAGGTACTGACGGAGGTGTCTCGATTGAGGAACTTTATTACCGCTTTACCGATCGTATTGCTGCTTGGATTCTCATTTGTGTCATTCATGTTTCAGTTTGAACATCTTGTTTATTTCAGACTCGCGCTTGGGTTGTTCTCTCTCGCGGGGCTGTACATGATATATAAAATGAAGACGGGCATCCGTTTTTTTATCATCTATCTGTATGCCAGCTGGATTGTGCTGGCTGCGGTGACCGCTTTTGAAGAGCCGATTTTCTCAAGTTTTTTCTTTGGCGGCTTGGTGATGACAATGGGGTACCTGACATATATGCTGATTTATCTCGGCATGAAACAAGACCGGGATGCAAATCCTGTGTAATCGCGCTGTTCCCTGAGGGGAACGGCGTGTTTTTCTATACTGGACAAAAAGGTTAACAGTTGCGGAATGGCGGCGGGAAATCTATAATACATATTAAATTTATCGGAATTAAAAACTTGGGGGGCTGCCGGATGTCATTATTTATACAAAACGATCAACAACGGCAATGGATGGAGAAAATCGGACGGCTTGCGGATGAATTTCAGCAAACAGCCGCTGAAGATGACGAACAGGGGCGTTTTCCTGTCGAGAAAATACAAAAATTGCGTGATGCCGGATATACGGCATTAACATTGCCTGCATCTCATGGAGGAGGGGGCATTTCTGTTTACGATATGCTTCTGTTTCAAGAACGGCTGGCACGGGGAGATGCTGCTGCGGCGCTGAGCATTGGCTGGCATTTGAGTGTAATCGGAGAGCTTGGGGAAGGCAACAGCTGGAATAAAGATGTGTTTTCGTTTATTGCCAAGGAAGTCCAAAACGGAGCCGTCATCAACAGGGCGGCGACAGAAGCGCAAACCGGAAGCCCGACCAGAGGAGGGCGTCCCGGTACAAACGCCGTCAAAAAGGATGGCAAATGGGCAGTGAACGGAAGAAAAACCTTTACCACGATGTCACAAGCACTGGATTATTTTTTAGTGACGGCATGGATTGAAGAAAAACAAACAACGGGCGTGTTTCTCATTCATAAAGATGATCCCGGTTTGTCGATTGAAGAAACGTGGGATATGATGGCGATGCGGGCGACTGGAAGCCATGACCTTGTACTGAATGAGGTAACGCTTGAGGAGGATAAGCTGGTTGAATTGCTTCAAGGGCCTCGGGGAGCCAAGCCGAATGGCTGGCTGCTTCACATTCCGGCGATTTATCTTGGTATTGCTCAAGCTGCCCGGGACTATGCGGTACAATTCGCATCTGAGTATTCTCCGAACAGTTTGAAGGGACCGATCAAGGATGTCCCGGCCGTACAGCAAAGAACAGGCGAAATGGAGCTTGAACTGCTTAATGCCAGACATTTTCTTTTCCATATCGCTCAATTGTATGACAATCCGGAGCGCCGCCCTCACTTGAAAAGCGAGCTTGGTGCGGCGAAACATATCGTCACAAATGCTGCGCTGTCTGTTGTCGATAAAGCGATGAGAATTGTTGGGGCGAAAAGCCTTGAACGGACTAACCCGCTTCAGCGCTACTATCGGGATGTGCGGGCCGGTCTCCATAACCCGCCGATGGATGACGCGGTCATTCAAAAACTGGCTGCAGAAGCGTTTGAGTCATGAAAAAAAGAGCCTTCCCGGCTCTTTTTATGTATTGTTTTGCTCTTGGAGGTTTTTTTGATGCTTGCGGTCGATTCTGTCATAAATCACGTTCATGAGTTTTGGATTGCCCATAATCGCCTCTTTGTTTTCCTGGATTAGCTGCTGGTAGGTTTTTACTTTACGCTTCGGCATGCTCCGGCGCCCTCCTGACATGTTTGTATTCACTTTCTAACTCCGTCAGCGACAATTCATACAAATGACGCTTTGACTTTTTGTATATACCATTCTGTATTAACAGATGAATGAGCTGTTTTTTTCTGGTTTCTGCAGACTGAGGTGTCATCGTGTCATCAACCTCCAATCAAACGATATTGATAATCATTATCAATTCCATCCAGTATACATTGTCCCCAATAGCCTGTAAAGGTGAAAACAGTCCTATTCTTTCGCAAATTTGCAAACATTCAACAGATCGACAAAAAGTTTCCCGGGCAATAATTTGCTGTCGAAATGTCACTCTTCATTGAAAATGCTGCCGCTGCTATTTTTCATGTTTTGAACCATACTATGTAATAGAATGGAGGCTGGTATTCAATGGAGCGGACAGAAAATCTGAAAAAAGGAGAAAAAGGGGCGCTCCTCAATATTTTGGCATATGTCATCCTTGCTGTTGTGAAGCTTGTCATTGGGATTCTATATCATTCCGAAGCGTTAAGAGCAGACGGGTTAAATAATGGAACAGATATTGTAGCATCAGTAGCGGTGCTGATTGGACTGCGGATTTCCCAAAGGCCGGCTGACAGCGATCATCCATATGGCCATTATCGGGCTGAAACAATTTCGTCTCTTGTTGCGTCTTTTATTATGATGGTTGTCGGCATTGAAGTGTTAATCGGCGGAGGAAGAGCGATAGCGGGCGGAACAACGGAAACGCCAAGTCTTATCGCCGCATGGACGGCGTTAGGCAGTGCTGTGTTTATGTATGGCATCTATTTATATAACAAAAGGCTGGCGGCATCCATTAAAAGCTCTGCTCTGATGGCAGCGGCAAAGGACAGCAGGTCAGACGCTTTTGTAAGTGCCGGGGCGTTTATCGGTGTGATGTCATCCCAGCTGCAGCTGCCGTGGATCGATCCGGTAACGGCTTTTATCATCGGCATTATCATTTGCAAAACGGCGTGGGACATCTTTAAAGACGCTTCACATTCTTTAACAGACGGCTTTCATTTAAAAGATCTTGAGCCTTACAAACAGACCGTCGGCAGGATCGAAAATGTGCATCGGTTAAAGGATGTGAAAGCGAGGTATTTAGGCAGCACGGTTCATATCGAGATGGTCATTACGGTTGACCCAAAGCTTACAGTGGAAGAAGGTCATGGAGTGGCGGATGAAGTAGAGGACAAAATAAAACATGAACACGATGTCACTCATGTTCATGTTCATGTAGAGCCCGACGACATAAAATAAGGCTGTTAAACGAATTAGCTTATATGTTCAGATAAAAATTCAGTCACTTCTTCAGGCGTTTTGGCATTGGCGCTGTGAAGGTGAGCTGTTTTTTCACCGTTTTTGAAGATAAGCAAGCTAGGAATACCCATTACCTGGTATTTTTCAGCCAGTTCAGGAAGCTCGTCCTTATTGAGCTCATACCAATCGTTTTGATTGTACTCTTCCAGGATATCGCCGATGAACATATTCATGCGTGTGCAATCTGGGCACCAATCAGCATAAAACTTTACGATAATCTCTTTATCAGATTGAATCAGTTCATTAAATTGTTCGTTTGTCGTGATTTTTTTCATATGTCACATCTCCTTTTCAATGCCATTTTAATATAAAATAAAAAGGAATTACATACAAATGCACTCAACATCAGCATGCCCAAAAATAATTAGATCATTTTCTCGTGAAAGTGATAAGATAGTAAAGATGAATTTGTAGTGGGGGGAGTATCCATTGAAAACAAGTCTAGGATTAGTGTACGGAGGAAAGTCGGCAGAACATAATGTTTCCCTGCAGACAGCTCTGGCTGTAATCAAAGCGCTAAATACTGAGAAGTTTGATATACATCCGATTTATATAACTGAAAAAGGCGAATGGGTAAGAGGCGCCCGTTTAACTGAGCCTGTTTCAAACGTGAAAATGCTTCAATTTGAGCAAGGAGGCAGTGCTTTTTCTCCGGCTGCCCTGAATCAGGAGATGTTTCCGCAGGAAGCGTCACAGCAAAATGAAGCCATCGACGTCGTATTCCCGCTCCTCCACGGACCGAACGGAGAAGACGGAACGATCCAAGGAATGCTCGAACTGTTGAATATTCCTTATGTCGGTAACGGTGTGCTTGCTTCCTCAGCCGGCATGGATAAAGTCGTCATGAAACATTTATTCGCGCAAGCCGGCCTTGCTCAGGCTAAATACGCTGCTTTCCTTAAGAAAGACTGGACCCGTTCTCCGGAAGAAAGCTGTGAGCAGGTCGAACAGGAATTAGGCTACCCTTGCTTCGTCAAACCGGCGAACCTTGGCTCAAGTGTCGGAATCAGCAAATGCCGAGACCGTGAAGAACTGCAAAAAGCTTTTGAGCTTGCGTTCCAATATGACCGCAAAGTCGTCGTTGAAGAAGGAATTAACGGCCGCGAAATCGAAATCGGCGTTCTTGGAAATGACGATCCTAAATGCTCTGTTGTGGGAGAAATCGCGCCGAAGACTGATTTCTACGATTACAAAGCGAAATACGAGGATGGAGACACTGATCTGATGATTCCGGCGAATGTAACCGATGAGGAATACGCGAAAATCAGTGATATGGCGATTAAGTCGTTTAAAGCGATCGATGGGTCAGGACTTGTCAGAGCGGACTTTTTCCTGACTGCTGACGGCGAAGTTCTGATCAATGAAGTCAACACAATGCCCGGCTTTACACCATTCAGCATGTTCCCGTCGCTCTGGAAAGAGGCTGGAGTGGAATACGCTGACCTGATTGAACAGCTTGTGGAGCTTGCAAAAGAACGCCACGCTGAAAAACAATTGATCAAGCATACATTCTAATCATAAAGATGGACACTGCCGGTGAAAGGGCAGTGTCTTTTCCCGTATAAACAAAAGAAAGAGAGGGACCTCACTTGATTAAGCGAACAGTAAAGAACATTGCCGAGATGGTCAAAGGCACACTGACAAATCCGCAATATGAACAAACAGTCATTCATGGAGTGGCAACCGATACAAGAAAACTGGAACAGCATCAGCTTTTTATCCCGCTGAAAGGGGAACATTTTAACGGCCATACTTTTGTGCCGCAGGCTTTTGAAGCCGGTGTAGCGGCCGTTCTTTGGGATCGGTCAGAACCAAATGCGCCTGAAAACCAAGCCGTCATCTTAGTGGATGACACCCTTTCCGCTCTTCAGCAGCTTGCAAAAGCTTATTTGCAGGAGCTGGGCACCCGTGTCATCGGGGTAACCGGAAGCAACGGCAAAACGACAACGAAAGATATGATTCACGCCGTTCTGGGAACTCAGTATCGTGTCCACAAAACAGGAGGAAACTTCAATAATCACATCGGTCTGCCGCTGACGGTTTTAGCCATGCCTGAAGATACGGAGATCGCTGTATTGGAGATGGGCATGAGCGCCAAAGGAGAAATTGACCTCTTGAGCCGTCTGGCAAACCCTGATGCGGCAGTGATTACGAATATCGGCGAATCCCACATGCAAGACCTTGGCTCTAGAGAGGGCATCGCGGAGGCGAAACTTGAAATCATTAACGGGCTTAAAGAAGACGGAGTGCTGATTTATATCGGTGACGAACCGCTTCTTCAAAAAGCATACAGCTGCCAAACGAAAACATACGGAACGGGAGAACAAAATGATTATCAGCTTCAGGATGTCAGCCAGAGTGAAGCGGGAACCCATTTTACAATCAAAGGGATAGAAAACTCGTTTTTTATTCCGATTCTAGGCAAGCACAATGTCATGAACGCAATGGCTGCGATTGCCGCGGGAGCTTATTTCGGCATCACGCCTGAGGATGCGGCGAAAGGGCTAAGCGGACTAAAGGTAACCGGCATGAGACTTGAACTCATCAAAACAGACAGCGGCATTTCAATTATTAATGACGCTTATAATGCCAGTCCGACTTCCATGAAGGCTGCCATTCAATTGACAGAAAGCCTTGAAGGCTACGGAAAAAAAATGCTCGTGCTCGGCGATATGCTTGAACTCGGCGATCTTGAAGAAACGTTCCATAAAGAGTGCGGCGCTGTGATCAGCCCTGAGAAAATCGACCGCGTCTTTACGTACGGAAAACTGGGAGCTTTTATCGCGGAAGGCGCACTGCAACACTTTGAGAGAGACCGCGTCAGCCATTACGATGAGAAAAAAGATCTGCTCCAAGCTTTGAAGGAAAACGCGTCAAAAGGAGATTTGATTTTATTCAAAGCGTCCAGAGGTATGAAGCTTGAAGAAATCGTTAAAGATTTAATAGAGAGCCCGCTTTCATAAGAAAAAATCTTTCAGGAAAAACGCATATTGCATCATAAAATAACATGATGTGCAAACACTAATGCATGCCGGCCGGAAATTATGTGTGTCTGGCCGGCTGCGGCTATGATACAATAAATACAGGTTATTTCGCGATACGAAAATATTTGTCCATACATTCCTCCGCTGGCCCGAAGTTCTCCGCCGGACACTTGGGAGCGGATGAATCAGCAAGCCGGCATATTCGAGAAGCCGATCTGCTTCTCATCTTATTGAAAAACAACTAGTGTAATGGTAAGATAAAACTTAAAGTAATTCGGGCTTTGTATACGGATGGATCCTGTCTTTTTTGTCTAAAGGGCAGTTTTATAAGTGGTAAATCACGACATTACTGAAACAGCAATTAGAAGGAGTTTGAATAATTTGACTATAACGTTTCAAGATTTTAATTTAAGTTCTGATCTCATGAAAGCAATTAATCGTATGGGATTTGAAGAAGCAACACCGATTCAGGCACAAACGATACCGCTCGGACTTTCAAATAAAGACGTCATTGGACAAGCGCAAACAGGTACAGGTAAAACAGCTGCGTTTGGTATACCCCTTGTTGAAAAAATTAACCCCGAGTCTCCTAATATTCAAGCAATCGTAATCGCGCCAACCCGTGAATTAGCCATTCAAGTATCTGAAGAATTATATAAAATCGGACAAGATAAGCGTGCGAAGGTTCTTCCTATTTACGGCGGACAGGATATTGGACGGCAAATCCGGGCGTTAAAGAAAAATCCGCATATCATTGTCGGAACACCTGGTCGTCTTCTTGACCACATCAACCGCCGCACTATTCGTTTAAACAATGTAAACACGGTTGTAATGGATGAAGCGGATGAAATGCTGAACATGGGATTCATTGACGATATTGAATCTATTCTTTCAAACGTGCCGAGCGAGCATCAGACACTTCTGTTCTCTGCGACAATGCCTGCGCCGATCAAACGCATTGCAGAGCGCTTCATGACTGAGCCGGAACACGTAAAAGTAAAAGCGAAAGAAATGACGGTTTCTAACATTCAGCAGTTCTATTTAGAAGTGCAAGAGCGCAAAAAATTCGATACACTGACTCGTCTTCTTGACATTCAGTCTCCTGAGCTCGCGATCGTATTCGGACGCACAAAACGCCGTGTTGATGAGCTTGCGGAAGCCCTGAACCTTCGCGGATATGCGGCTGAAGGAATTCACGGTGACTTAACGCAGGCGAAACGTATGGTTGCGCTTCGCAAATTTAAAGAAGGCGCAATCGAAGTTCTTGTCGCAACTGATGTTGCCGCTCGCGGACTTGATATCTCAGGTGTTACACACGTATACAACTTCGACGTGCCTCAAGATCCTGAAAGCTATGTTCACCGTATCGGAAGAACAGGCCGTGCGGGAAAAACTGGTATGGCGATGACGTTCATTACACCGCGTGAGAAAAGCATGCTTCGCGCAATTGAACAAACAACAAAACGCAAAATGGACCGCATGAAGGAGCCTACACTTGATGAGGCGTTAGAAGGCCAGCAACAGGTTACTGTTGAACGTCTTCGTACGGCAATCAGTGAAAACAACCTGAACTTCTACATGACAGCGGCAGCTGAGCTGCTTGAAGATCATGATGCAGTGACAGTGGTTGCGGCGGCTATCAAAATGTCCACAAAAGAGCCGGACAACACACCGGTTCGCTTAACAGATGAAGCGCCAATGGTCAGCAAACGCTACAAAAACCAGCGCTCTTCTAAACGCAGAGACGGACAAGGCGGCGGCTACCGCGGCGGAAAAGGGAAAAGCAACAACCGTTCTTCCTACGACAAAAAGCGTTCAAACGATCGCCGTTCTTCAGGTGACAGACGCCAGAAAAAATCTTACTAATTCTATTGATTAAAGCCCAAAACATAACGTTTTGGGCTTTTTTATGTTCGCAATTTGTGATTCAGCAAACTTTCAGCTGACGGAAGCCATTTTTCTATGTATGCTTAAGAATGAAACCTTTCTGTATAAGAGACGTATAAGTAACGACGAAAAAACGGGAGGTAGGTATTTTGAGAGAGCAGCCAAAAAACCAAATCAGTCCAGACGGATTAAAGGTTTGGCGACTTCAAGAGATCATTGTATCCGCTGTCTGCTTGCTTATTGTCATAGCAGTTGCAGTGTTAAGCTATTATTTTCATTGGCCGTACTGGATCAGCGGCGTGCTCGGCGCGGTTTGGCTGCTGGGTTCGATTGTGACAGTCTTTATCATTCCAAAGATCCGTCATAAAGTATGGCGCTATGAAGTCCATGAACATGAAATAGACATTCAGTCAGGTATTTTTGTGGTAACGCGTGTGATTGTTCCGATGGTCAGGGTTCAGCACGTCGATACGTCACAAGGGCCATTATTGAAAAAGTACAACCTGGCAACCGTGAAAATTTCCACGGCCGCGACTGTTCATTCGATCCCTGCTCTAGAGATGGAGGAAGCGGATCGGCTGAGAGACTCCATATCGCGTCTGGCAAGGGTGACTGACGATGATGTCTGAACCGAAACGCCTGCACCCGGCGGCAGTCATTTTGAACTTATGCCATACCATTATTCAAACGATAAAAAATATTATTCTGCCATTCTTTTTTGTGTATATCGTCAATTCGAACAACACGGTCCGTTTTTACGGGGCTATTGCGCTCGGTGTGCTGTTCATCTGGCTTGTAGCCGCGAGTATCATCAAATGGAGACGGTTTACCTATCGAATTGAAGATGATGAATTTAGAATCGAAGAAGGCTTGTTTGTGTCGAAAAAGCGATATATATCGATTGAGCGGATTCAAACGATGAATACGAGCGCGGGTGTGGTCCAGCAAATCTTTAAGCTTGTGAAGCTGCAAATTGAAACGGCAGGCGGAGGCAAGGAGGCGGAAGCTGTTCTTTCTGCTATTTCTGTTGAAGAAGCCGAACGCATCAAGGAAGCCGTCTTTAAGAAAAAAGCGCAAAGACGCGAAAGTGAGCACGCTGAAGCTTGGCCTGAAGCTGAGCAGGAGCAGATTCAGGCCGTTGAGCCGCAAGAGCACTATCGCATGAACGCGAAAGAATTACTGATAGCCGCTTCTACCTCCGGCGGAATCGGAGTGATTATCTCCGCTGTTTTCGCGCTTATTTCACAGCTTGATGAAATTCTGCCGATGGATTGGTTTTTTGATAAATTTTCCTTCCTCAAGCACGCCAGCATCGGCATTTACTCGGTACTCATTTTTATCGGTTTATTTATCGCCTGGATTTTCAGCATCGCCGGAATGATGTTTAAATACGCGAACTTTCAAATCATAAAAAAAGAGCAGGAATTGGTGATTTCAAGGGGAATTATTGAAAAACACCAAGTCACAATTCCGCTCCGGAAAATACAAGCCATTAAAATAAAAGAAAACATCATCCGCCAGCTTTTCGGCTTTGTGACGGTGTCCATCGTCAGCGCGGGCGGCGGTGACCGGGAAAAAGAAGAAGGCGCTTTGACCATTCTCTTTCCGATGATTCATAAAAAAAAGCTTCCGCACATGCTCCGGACTTTTACACCGGAATACACGTTGGAAGAAAACGTCCGCCGCCTGCCGCGGCGCGCGTTAAAACGCTATTTATTTCGTTCCGTCATTTTTTCAATCTTTTTGATCATTCCGTTATGTATCTTCTTTCAGCCATGGGGCTATCTGTCGATCATCCTGCTGCCGGCTGAATTGATCTTCGGCTACCTCGCATATAAGGATGCAGGATGGACGATCAACGGGGACCGTCTTCAATTGACGTCCAGATTTATCAGCAGAACAACGGGAATTGTGTTAAATAGACGAATGCAGGTTTGCAAGTTCAACCAATCTTACTTTCAAAAGAAGGGCCGTCTTTATACCATTTCTACCTCGGTAAAATCGTCGAGCCTTATGGAAGAATTATCGGTGAGGGATGTAGGTGAAGAGGACGCGGGCTTCATTTTAAATTGGTACTCATATGAAAAAGCGGACGGTTAATACCGCCGCTCTTTTTTTTGAACACATAAAAACGAGAGAAGAAAGCCGCCGCAAAGTCCAAACAGATGGGCCATCATGTTAATATTGGAGTTGATAAACGACATGAGGACGGCAAATGCGAGCAGTGTGAGAATCATTTTGGAATGCTCCTGCCCGATCAGCTCTTTGCGAAAAAGAACCATAAACAGATACACGCCGAACAGCCCGAAAATCGCGCCTGAAGCCCCGACGTGAACGTAATCAAGCGGTTCTGTAACATATGTGCCGATATTGCCGATGATACCGGAGCCGGCGTACACAAGAAGGAAACGCGCTTTTCCCAGCATGCGCTCCAAAGCTGGGGCAAATAAAAAAATGGACATGGAATTAAACAGCAGATGGGTAAAACCGGCGTGCAGCAAAACCGGTGTGATCAGCCGCCACCACTCACCGTTTGCGACGCCTAGATTATACCCTGTGACCGCATCCCTCCATAATACGACTGAATCGACAGGAAGTGAAAAAAACAGCCAGAGAACAGCTTGCAAGGCCAATATAAAGGTGACAACGGGATAAAGCCTGATAAACGTTTGGAAATTTTCGGTCCGTATAAACATTCCGATCTCCTTTTCTTCATTTTGGTATTTCTATAGTAACACGTTTATGAGACAAACCATTTAAATAGTACGTACGCAAAGGAGGTTATCACACATGATTTACGGCATTGGACTAGACATTACCGAGCTTAAACGGATCGCTTCTATGGCCGGCCGCCAGAAAAGGTTTGCTGAGCGGATTTTGACGCGAAGTGAGCTTGACCAATACCATGAGCTTTCAGAGAAAAGAAAAATTGAATTTCTCGCGGGAAGGTTTGCGGCAAAAGAAGCTTTCTCGAAAGCGTTCGGCACCGGTATAGGAAAACAGCTCAGTTTTCAGGACATTGAAATTAAGAAAGACCAGAATGGCAAGCCTTATATTATTTGCGTGAAGCTGAGCCAGGCCGCCGTTCACGTATCAATCACCCATACAAAGGAATACGCGGCAGCGCAGGTTGTGATTGAAAGGTTGTCAAGCTAGTCTGCATATTAGGGAAACCCCACTCATATATTTGATAGTGCATTAAGGGAGACAAGTTGTTTGAGGCTTTTATGGTACGCATCCGTTCTGCTTAACGTGTACCGAGCGTACCGTTAAAGTCAAACAAGCGATTTCTTCCTTTTACATCAATTGAGAAAAAGGGGTTGAAAAAGGTGAGAAAAAGCTTTGTTTTGCTTTTAACGGGACTGCTTGCTGTCCTTATTCTTTCTGCCTGCGGGCAAAAAACGCAGCAAGATATTGTGACCGGATTAGATGAAAAGGCGAAAGAATATACCTCGTACAAAGCAAAAGCGAAAATGACCATCGAGACAGGGAGTGAGCCTCAAGTATACAATGTGGAAATCTGGCACAAAAAGCCGTCTCTGTACAGGGTTTATTTAGAAAATCCGAAAAAGGACCAAAACCAAGTCATTTTAAGAAACGAAAACGGAGTATTTGTTCTCACGCCGTCTTTAAATAAGAGCTTCAGGTTCCAAAGCGACTGGCCAAACAACAGCAGCCAGGTCTACCTGTTTGAATCGCTCGTAAAGGATGTTCAAAACGATTCGGATGCAGTTTTCACTGCGAAAGAAAAGAAATACGTATTTGAAACAAAAACAAACTATCAGCACAACAAAATGCTGCCGACGCAAGAAATCACATTTAACAAAAAAGATATGAGCCCGTTATCTGTCAAAGTGATGGATACAGACCGAAAAGTCATGGTGAAAGTGGAATTCAGCAGCTTCGAATTTAATAAACAATTCGACAAAGAATCCTTTGACGAAAAGAAAAATATGACCCTTTCCCAAATGGATGTCGCCACAAGCGCGAAGCCTTCCGATACATTCGCGGTCAAAACGCCGCTTGAATTGCCGCTTGGCGTAAAGCTGCTTGAAGAAAAAGATATTTCTACTGAAGACGGAAAGCGCATCATCATGACCTACGGTGGAGAAAAATCATTCACCTTAATTCAAGAAAAAGCCCAGATCGCCAAGGCATCCTCCTCAGTTACGCTGAACGGCGAACCGGTAAATCTCGGCTACACCATCGGCGCCCTGTCAGATTCATCATTATCATGGACATATGACGGTGTAGATTACCTTCTCTCATCTAAAGATCTTTCTAAAGACGAAATGGTGACAGTCGCGAAAAGCATGCAGGGACAATCATCTAAATAACCGCCAAAGGCCGAACAAGGTTTGGCCTTTTTTTCGTTAGGCATCGTTTCACTTTGGGCTTTAATTTTAGTATGATATGTAAATGATATTGAATAAAAGCTAGGAAGTGTCATGATGAGCACAATACCTTTTTACAGAGATACGTGGGCGGAAATCGACTTGTCCGCGATAAAAGAAAATGTCGGCAATATGAAAAAACACATCGGCGAACATGTCCACCTGATGGCAGTTGTAAAAGCAAACGCCTATGGGCATGGCGACGCAGAAACAGCACAGGCGGCTCTTGACGCAGGTGCTTCATGCTTGGCGGTGGCTATTCTGGATGAAGCAATTTCCCTGCGCAAGAAGGGATTGAAGGCGCCAATATTGGTGCTCGGTGCGGTTCCCCCGCAGTATGCTTCAATCGCGGCGGAATATGACGTGACATTAACAGGCTATTCTGTTGAATGGCTTCAGGAAGCAGCCCGCCACACGAAA
Source organism: Bacillus cabrialesii (assembly GCF_004124315.2). Taxonomy (GTDB): domain Bacteria; phylum Bacillota; class Bacilli; order Bacillales; family Bacillaceae; genus Bacillus; species Bacillus cabrialesii. Next base: position 546,026 of record NZ_CP096889.1, read on the forward strand.
GAAGGTTCTCTTCAGTTTCATTTGAAGGTCGATTCGGGCATGAACAGGCTTGGCGTAAAAACGGAAGAAGAAGTTCAGAACGTGCTGGCGATTCTTGATCGCAACCCCCGATTAAAGTGCAAAGGGGTATTTACCCACTTTGCGACAGCGGATGAAAAAGAAAGAGGCTATTTCTTCATGCAGTTTGAGCGCTTTAAAGAACTGATTGCTCCGCTGCCGCTAAAGAAAATGATGGTGCATTGCGCAAACAGCGCTGCCGGTCTTCGTTTGAAAAAAGGCTTTTTCAACGCGGTGAGATTCGGCATCGGCATGTACGGCCTCCGTCCGTCAGCCGAGATTGCGGACGAGATACCGTTTCAGCTGCGTCCGGCATTTACCCTGCATTCGACACTGTCTCATGTTAAATTGATCAAAAAAGGCGAGAGCGTCAGCTACGGAGCGGAATACACAGCTGAAAAAGACACATGGATCGGGACGGTGCCTGTCGGCTATGCGGATGGCTGGCTTCGAACATTGAAAGGAACCGAGATTCTTGTGAAGGGAAAACGGCTGAAAATCGCCGGCCGCATCTGTATGGACCAATTTATGGTGGAGCTGGATCAGGAATATCCGCCAGGCACAAAAGTTACATTAATAGGCCGGCAGGGCGATGAATATATTTCCATGGATGAGATTGCAGGCAGGCTCGGTACCATCAACTACGAGGTGTCTTGTACAATAAGTTCCCGTGTTCCCCGTATGTTTTTGGAAAATGGGAGTATAATGGAAGTAAGAAATCCTTTATTGCAGGAAAATGCAAGCAAATAGCTCATCTCAATGGAGAATTCATAAAACAGCTTTGCTTGAAGAGTGAATAATGGTATCATTATCACTGGATGGATAAAAGAGTCGTATCCGTAAGTTTGGTGGAGGTGTATGTTTTTTGTCTGAATCCAGCGCAAGAACCGAAATGAAAATCAGCTTGCCCGAAAACCTAGTAGCTGAATTGGATGGTGTAGCGATGCGGGAGAAACGAAGCAGAAACGAACTGATATCACAAGCAGTGAGAGCGTATGTCAGCGAACGAACAACTCGTCACAACCGTGATTTGATGAGACGCGGCTATATGGAAATGGCGAAAATCAACTTGAATATTTCTTCTGAAGCTCACTTTGCGGAGTGCGAGGCTGAAACGACAGTTGAGCGCTTAGTCAGCGGAGGATAATCATTTGATTGTGAAACGCGGCGATGTTTATTTTGCTGATTTATCTCCTGTTGTTGGCTCAGAGCAAGGCGGGGTGCGCCCGGTTTTAGTGATCCAAAATGACATCGGAAATCGCTTCAGCCCAACTGCTATTGTTGCAGCCATAACAGCACAAATACAGAAAGCGAAATTACCAACCCACGTCGAAATCGATGCAAAACGCTACGGTTTTGAAAGAGATTCCGTTATTTTGCTGGAGCAAATTCGGACGATTGACAAGCAAAGGTTAACGGATAAGATTACTCATCTGGATGATGAAATGATGGATAAGGTTGATGAAGCCTTACAAATCAGTTTGGCACTCATTGATTTTTAGACATATGTGCAGGTTGCTCAAATAGAGCAACTTTTTTTGTTTTCAAAAAACATTAACGATATAATAATGAAATAACGAAAAAATATGTTGCTTTTTATCGGGGAGGTAAGCGAATTTGATGTCGAATCAGACTGTATACCAGTTCATTGCCGAGAATCAAAATGAACTGCTCCAACTGTGGACTGACACACTAAAAGAATTAAGCGAGCAAGAATCATATCAGCTGACTGACCAAGTGTATGAAAATATATCTAAAGAATATATCGACATTCTTCTTTTATCTGTTAAGGATGACACCGCTGCTCAGGACCAAATCAGCGAACTGGCGCTAAAAGCCGTCCAAATCGGACTTTCTTTGAAGTTTCTGGCTACGGCGCTAGCTGAATTCTGGAAGCGTCTCTACACGAAAATGAACGGTAAGAGATTGCCAGATCAAGAGAGTACGGAACTAATCTGGCAGATTGACCGCTTTTTCAGCCCGATTAATACAGAAATCTTTAACCAATATTCAATCTCATGGGAAAAAACAGTAACCCTGCAAAAAATCGCTCTGCAGGAGCTATCTGCGCCGCTCATCCCGGTGTTTGAAAATATCACCGTGATGCCGCTGGTCGGAACAATTGATACCGAACGCGCAAAACGAATTATGGAAAATCTGCTTAATGGCGTCGTCAAACACCGGTCCCAAGTCGTTTTGATCGATATTACGGGCGTGCCGGTCGTCGATACGATGGTTGCCCATCATATTATTCAAGCGTCTGAAGCGGTAAGGCTTGTCGGAGCAAAATGCCTGCTGGCCGGAATCCGTCCGGAAATTGCTCAGACCATCGTCAACCTCGGCATTGATTTATCCCAAGTTATAACTAAGAATACCCTGCAAAAAGGAATTCAAACGGCTTTGGAAATGACAGATCGAAAAATTGTTTCATTGGGGGAATAACATTTTGAGACATCCGAAAATCCCGATCTTGAAACTGTATAATTGCTTATTAGTGTCCATTCAATGGGAACTTGATGACCAAACCGCATTAACCTTTCAAGAAGACTTATTAAATAAAATATACGAAACAGGCGCTAACGGGGTTGTCATTGACCTGACATCTGTGGACATGATTGATTCCTTTATCGCTAAAGTGCTGGGCGACGTGATCACGATGTCTAAACTAATGGGCGCAAAAGTGGTCTTGACGGGAATTCAGCCTGCTGTAGCAGTGACACTGATTGAACTCGGAATCGCACTTGAGGAAATCGAAACTGCGCTCGACTTAGAGCAAGGCCTTGAGACATTGAAGCGGGAATTGGGGGAATAGCGAATGAACGACCAATCCTGTGTAAAAATCATGACAGAATGGGATATTGTGGCCGCCAGACAGCTGGGGCGAAACGTTGCAAAAGAACTGGGTTTCGGCACTGTAGACCAGGCTAGAATTACAACGGCTATTTCAGAATTAGCCAGGAACATTTATTTATATGCCGGTAAAGGCCAGATTGGAATTGAACAGGTCTCTGACAGAGGAAAAAAGGGCCTGAAAATCATAGCGGAAGACCAAGGACCGGGAATTCCCGATATCCGCAAAGTCATGGAAGACGGATTTTCAACGTCTGGCGGACTCGGAGCGGGACTTCCCGGCGTGAAAAGGCTGATGGATGAATTCAGTTTAAATTCCGTAGCGGGGGAAGGAACAGAGATACAAGCCATTAAATGGCTTCGGTAGGAGGTAAGAAAGTGGATTTTAGGGAGGTTATTGAGCAGCGATATCATCAGCTGCTTAGCCGATATATAGCCGAATTAACAGAAACATCTTTATATCAAGCCCAAAAATTCAGCCGAAAAACAATCGAGCATCAAATTCCTCCGGAAGAAATCATCAGCATTCACCGAAAAGTGCTGAAGGAGCTGTATCCGAGTCTCCCGGAAGATGTTTTTCATTCGCTGGATTTTTTAATAGAAGTCATGATTGGATATGGAATGGCTTATCAGGAGCATCAAACCCTCAGGGGGATACAGCAGGAAATCAAATCAGAAATTGAAATCGCGGCAAATGTCCAGCAGACGCTGCTCGGGACAAAGATTCCGCAGGAAGAAGCGCTGGATATCGGCGCCATCAGTGTGCCTGCTAAGCAGATGAGCGGTGATTACTACCACTTTGTCAAAGACAAGGAATCCATTAATATCGCGATCGCGGATGTGATCGGAAAAGGCATTCCGGCGGCTCTTTGCATGTCCATGATTAAATACGCGATGGACTCTTTGCCGGAAACGGGCATACACCCTTCACAGGTGCTGAAAAACTTAAACCGGGTTGTTGAACAAAACGTTGATGCCAGTATGTTTATTACCATGTTTTATGCAAATTACAATATGGTCAATCATCAATTTACATATGCTTCAGCGGGACATGAACCGGGATTCTATTATTCTCAAAAAGACAACACGTTTTACGATTTAGAGGCCAAAGGACTCGTTCTCGGCATCTCGCAAGATTATGACTACAAACAATTCGATCAGCATCTCGAAACGGGCGATATGATTGTTTTATTTTCTGACGGCGTCACAGAATGCAGAACGGAAAACGGTTTCTTGGAGCGTCCTGATTTGCAGAAGCTCATTGAGGAACATATGTGTTCCTCAGCGCAGGAAATGGTCAAAAATATTTATGACAGCCTCCTCAAATTGCAGGACTTTCAGCTTCATGATGATTTTACGTTAATTGTTTTGCGAAGAAAGGTTTAACATCAGCCAGCCGGGGGTATAAGACAATTAGTGATTTGAAGGATAATTTGAGGTGATACGAATGAATATAAATGTTGATGTGAAGCAAAACGAGAATGATATACAAGTAAACATTGCAGGAGAAATCGATGTGTATTCAGCTCCGGTGCTCAGAGAGAAGCTCGTTCCTCTGGCAGAAAAAGGCGCTGATTTAAGAATTTGCCTGAAAGATGTCAGCTACATGGACAGTACCGGACTCGGCGTTTTTGTAGGCATCTTTAAAACGGTTAAAAAACAAGGCGGTTCGCTGAAGCTTGAAAATCTTTCTGACAGGCTGATCCGTCTGTTTGACATTACAGGCCTGAAGGACATCATTGATATTTCTGCAAAGTCAGAAGGTGGAGTGCAATGAAGAATAACGCTGATTACATCGAAATGAAAGTGCCGGCCCAGCCTGAATATGTAGGAATTATAAGGCTGACGCTGTCAGGCGTCGCGAGCAGAATGGGCTATACGTACGATGAAATTGAAGATCTGAAAATCGCAGTTAGTGAAGCGTGTACAAATGCGGTTCAGCACGCTTACAAAGAAGATAAAAATGGGGAAGTGTCAATACGATTCGGTGTGTTCGAAGACCGGTTAGAGGTCATTGTGGCGGATGAAGGAGACAGCTTTGATTTCGATCAAAAGCAGCAGGATCTAGGGCCGTACACACCTTCGCACACAGTTGATCAATTATCAGAAGGAGGGCTCGGTCTATATTTAATGGAAACGCTCATGGATGAAGTCAGAGTGCAAAACCACTCCGGCGTCACCGTAGCGATGACAAAGTATTTAAATGGGGAGCGAGTTGATCATGACACAACCATCAAAAACTACGAAACTAACTAAAGATGAAGTCGATCGGCTCATAAGCGATTACCAAACAAATCAAGATGAACAGGCGCAGGAAACGCTTGTGCGGGTGTATACAAACCTGGTTGATATGCTTGCGAAAAAATATTCAAAAGGCAAAAGCTTTCACGAGGACCTCCGCCAGGTCGGCATGATCGGGCTGCTCGGCGCGATTAAGCGATACGATCCCGTCGTCGGCAAATCGTTTGAAGCTTTTGCGATTCCGACAATCATCGGTGAAATTAAACGTTTCCTCAGAGATAAAACGTGGAGCGTTCATGTGCCGAGACGGATAAAAGAACTGGGCCCAAGAATCAAAATGGCGGTTGATCAGCTGACGACTGAAACACAAAGGTCGCCGAAAGTAGAAGAGATTGCCGAATTCCTCGATGTTTCAGAAGAAGAGGTTCTTGAGACGATGGAAATGGGCAAAAGCTATCAGGCCCTATCCGTTGACCACAGTATTGAAGCGGATGCGGATGGAAGCACCGTTACGATTCTTGATATCGTCGGATCACAGGAGGACGGATATGAGCGGGTTAACCAGCAAATGATGCTGCAAAGCGTGCTTCATGTCCTTTCAGACCGTGAAAAACAAATCATAGACCTTACGTATATCCAAAACAAAAGCCAAAAAGAAACTGGGGACATTCTCGGTATATCTCAAATGCACGTCTCGCGTCTGCAGCGCAAAGCTGTGAAGAAGCTCAGAGAGGCCTTGATTGAAGATCCCTCGATGGAGTTAATGTAATGATCCAGGTTGAAGAAAACGAGCATATTCAAACTCTTGTATACCAACTGAATAAAGAAGGAAAATCGATTTGCGGCGACAGCTTTTTTATGAAAGCTGATGATAAGGAGCTAGTTTGTGCGGTAGCTGACGGACTTGGAAGCGGGTCGCTTGCCAACGAATCTTCTGCAGCCATTAAAGACTTAGTGGAAAACTATGCGAATGAAGACGTAGAAAGCATTATCGAACGCTGTAATCAGGCGATGAAAAACAAAAGAGGCGCTACAGCGTCTATCCTGAAAATCAATTTTGAACAACGGCAGTTTACGTACTGCTCTGTCGGAAACGTACGATTTATTCTGCATTCCCCGTCTGGTGAAAGCTTTTATCCTCTGCCGATTTCAGGCTATTTATCAGGCAAGCCGCAAAAATACAAAACGCACACCGCCACTTATGAAAAGGGTTCAAAGTTCATCATACATACAGATGGACTCAACGTACCCGATATCCGCTCCCATTTGAAAAAAGGCCAATCGGTAGAAGACATATCGAATTCGCTGAAAATGTATACGACATCGAGAAAAGATGATCTGACCTATATTCTTGGACAGCTGTCCTAAGAGATCAGAAAAAAGAAGCCGAAACGCCGGCTTCTTTTTTGATTGGAGCAAAGAAACCGGCAGCACCAGCTGTCTTTTTTTATGAGTTTTTTTCGGTTTTTGATACACTAGAGAAAGAACGACAATATTGGAGGCTTTGGTTACATGGAAACGTCAGCCCTTTTAAAACAGCAAATTGCGAAAGAAATAGGTTTGTCACAAAAACATGTTGAAAGTGTCATCCGCCTGCTGGAGGACGGCAACACAGTCCCATTTATCGCCCGGTACCGAAAAGAGCAGACGGGTTCAATGGATGAGGTTCAGATTCAGACGATTTCTGAACGCTGGCAATACATACAAAACCTGAATCAGCGAAAAGAAGAAGTCATCAGGCTCATTGCAGAGCAGGATAAACTAACAGATGATTTAAAACGAAAAATTGAGCAATCGGTGAAGCTTCAGGAAGTGGAAGACCTTTACCGCCCGTATAAACAAAAACGCAAAACAAAGGCGACAGTCGCGAAAAGCAAAGGCCTCGAGCCGCTTGCCGACTATATTCTGACACTCCCGCAAGATAACCGTCTGGCAGCAACCGCAGACCAATACATCAGCGAAGAAAAAGAAGTGTTCACACGGGAAGAAGCGATTGAAGGCGCCAAGCACATTATTGCGGAACAAATCTCAGACGAACCGAATTTCAGAAAGTGGATTCGCCAGGAAACCTTCAAAAAAGGAACCATTAAGTCTGCAGCCGGAAAGTCGGCAGACACCGATGAGAAAAATGTGTATGAAATGTATTATGAGTATGAAGAGCCAATCGCAAAAGTCGTACCGCACAGGGTGCTGGCGATGAACCGCGGCGAAAAAGAAGACATTTTAAAGGTGTCTATCGAACCGCCAGCGGATCACATTAAGGCGTATTTAGAAAAGCAAATCATCAAAAACCGCTCAACGTCTGTAAAAGAAATTTTGCAGGAGACCATTGAAGACAGCTATAAAAGGCTGATTCAGCCGGCAATCGAGCGTGAAATCAGAAAAGAGCTGTCAGAAAAAGCGGATGAACAAGCGATTCATATTTTCTCTGAAAACTTGAGAAAGCTTCTGCTTCAGCCGCCGATGAAAGGCAAAACCGTTCTCGGTGTTGACCCAGCCTTCCGAACAGGCTGTAAGCTCGCTGTGTCAGATGAAACCGGAAAAGTTTTGGAGATTGATGTCATCTATCCGCATGCGCCAGTCAACAAAACAAAAGAAGCCCATGAAAAAGTGAAAAAGATTCTTGAGCAGCATCAAGTCGAGATGGTGGCGATCGGAAACGGCACGGCATCCAGAGAAACAGAGCAATTCATCGTCAATGTACTGAAGGACATGCCGCGCAAAATTTATTATGTGATCGTCAATGAAGCGGGAGCAAGTGTATATTCGGCTTCTGAGCTTGCCAGAGAAGAATTCCCTGAGCTTCAGGTTGAAGAGCGCAGTGCCGTATCTATTGCGAGAAGACTTCAAGACCCGCTCGCTGAACTCGTGAAAATTGATCCGAAATCTGTGGGTGTCGGGCAGTACCAGCATGACGTCAGCCAAAAACGCTTAAATGAATCTCTGCGGTTTGTTGTCGAAACCGTCGTGAACCAAGTAGGCGTAAACGTCAACACAGCATCCGCCGCGCTGCTTCAATATGTAGCTGGATTATCAAAGTCTGTCGCAGGCAACGTTGTCAAAAAACGCGAGGAAATCGGAAAGTTTTCAAATCGAAAAGAACTGAAGGACATCCCGAGACTCGGTGCGAAAACCTATGAGCAATGCATCGGTTTCTTAAGAGTGCAGGAAGGGACAGAGCCTTTGGACAGAACAGGCATCCACCCGGAAAGCTATAAAGAAACAAAAGCACTATTGAAAAAGCTCGGCCTTTCAACAGAACAAATCGGCACGGCGGAATTGAAGGATAAAATCAATCAGCTGGCGCTTTCTGAAACGGCAAAAGAGCTGGGAATCGGCGAAATCACTTTGAAAGATATTTGTGAACAGCTGACAAGGCCGGAACGCGATCCGCGTGATGAGGTGCCTAAACCTTTACTGAAAACAGACGTCCTTCAGCTAGAAGATTTGAAAGAGGGAATGGAACTGCAGGGCACCGTGCGCAACGTAGTGGACTTCGGAGCGTTTGTTGATATCGGAGTCAAACAAGACGGACTTGTGCATATCTCAAAACTCAGCAATCAATTCGTCAAGCATCCCCTTGATGTCGTATCCGTCGGCGATATTGTGACGGTTTGGGTTGATGGCGTAGATGTACAAAAAGGCAGAGTATCGCTGTCTATGGTAAAATAAAGGCACTGCTTACGAGCAGTGTTTTTTTCTATAGAAATACCAGCATTGATTCAGCAGTTTAATTTGGTAATTATCTTTTTCAAGGAATGCTTTTTGCATCTGTTTTTTAAGCCAATTTGGCATGGGCTCATTCCTCCTCAGCTTTTATCATAAGAGGGACAGTGATTACCATATTGTATGCGAACGGTGAATTGTCCCGTTCAATGTTTTTTAAGTGAGGTGCACCATGGATAACAAAGAGCTTCAAAAACTGACAGAGAATATTTCTGAAACGTATTTTAAAAAGCCGTTCCGCCATCAGGCGCTTTTTAATGACAGGCTTAAAACCACGGGCGGAAGGTACCTGTTAACCTCCCATAACATTGAACTGAACAGAAAATATTTGATTGAACACGGCAGAGAGGAACTGATCGGCATCATCAAGCACGAGCTTTGCCATTATCATCTTCACCTTGAAGGAAAAGGGTACAAGCACAGAGACAGAGATTTTCGAGTGCTGCTGCAGCAGGTTAACGCGCCGAGGTTCTGTACACCCCTTAAGAAAAAAACAGAAGCCAAAAAAACTTATACGTATATCTGCACGGCCTGCGGCCAACAGTATATAAAGAAGCGTGCCATGAACCCTGACAGATACAGGTGCGGAAAATGCCGCGGAAAAATAAAAAGAATTTTTTCGTGAAAAAGGTTGACGAATATGGCAAGCCTATGTTACATTATAAAAGTCGTCACGAGAGATAAATAAAAACATTTACCTCTTGACGCTGAAAATCAAGGCTGATATAATAAGTCTTGTCTCATTATTCCACAGTAGCTCAGTGGTAGAGCTATCGGCTGTTAACCGATCGGTCGCAGGTTCGAATCCTGCCTGTGGAGCCATATTGGAGAAGTACTCAAGTGGCTGAAGAGGCGCCCCTGCTAAGGGTGTAGGTCGCGTAAGCGGCGCGAGGGTTCAAATCCCTCCTTCTCCGCCATAAGAATTCGATATAAGTTCTCAACCATCGGCCCGTTGGTCAAGCGGTTAAGACACCGCCCTTTCACGGCGGTAACACGGGTTCGAATCCCGTACGGGTCATTCCATTTTCGTTGGGCTATAGCCAAGCGGTAAGGCAACGGACTTTGACTCCGTCATGCGTTGGTTCGAATCCAGCTAGCCCAGCCATTTTTATTTTTGAAATTGAATAGCAAGAGCCATTAGCTCAGTTGGTAGAGCATCTGACTTTTAATCAGAGGGTCGAAGGTTCGAGTCCTTCATGGCTCACCATTTGTCTTTTTGCGGGTGTGGCGGAATTGGCAGACGCGCTAGACTTAGGATCTAGTGTCTTACGACGTGGGGGTTCGAGTCCCTTCACCCGCACTTTATTTACAAAGTGCACGCAAATGGGTTTTACTAGGTTAAGAGCCTAATAAACCAGCACAAACAATTTAATGATCACGCGGTCGTGGCGGAATGGCAGACGCGCTAGGTTGAGGGCCTAGTGGGTGAATAACCCGTGGAGGTTCAAGTCCTCTCGGCCGCATCAATGATACCAAGGGTTGTAGATCCTTGGTATTTTTTGTGCTTAATTTTAAATGATCTACTGCCAACTTATTTGAGTAAGTCATCAACATTAGATACCGGATAAACATTTTAGCCATTTATTAGTAGTGACTAATACCTCAAACTCCAAGTTGCAAAAGTAGAGAAAGAATTGCTAAACATGGAAGAAAACCAAGATGCCTTGTTAAATTATCAGCTATTAGAATTTAGACACGAGATAATGCTGAGTTATATGAAATCTAAGGAAATGGAAGATCTCCATAATGCTTATGCCATGTTGGAATACTATTTTTACTTTTTTAATCACTCAAAATATTTAGAGAGTATGCTGTCCAGACTGTGCGTTGTAAATTTATTGTAGCAGGAAACCCTGATCGATTCTTTAGAATATGAAAGAGCCTTGGAACAATTTTTAAACTCTTTGGAAATTGCCAAGGTAAGTAACATAGAGCATTTAATTGCAATGTCACACATGAATATTGGGATTTGTTAGGATGAATTGAAAGAATTCTTCACAACATTCAATTTTAGTGTTAGAAATTTCAGAAAAATCAAAACGTTGTTTCCTAACAAAGACTCTATTCACTTTAACCTACGTTGAAGCAAAACAACAAAATTATGATGTTGCTTTAATATACTTTAGGAAAGGGCGATTAATTGCAGATAAAAGTGATGATAAGGAATACTGGGCGAAATTAAAATATTAGAGGGACTATTTTTTTCTGATGGTGAGACTCGATTAATAAAGAATGCATTTTCTTATCTAACTTCGAGAAATGTTGAAAATTTTTCGATTGAAGTCGCTGATTATTTTCATGAACAAGGAAATTTAATGCTCTCTAATGAATATTATCGTATGAGTATTGAAGCAAGACGAAAAATTAAAAAAGGGGAGAATTGATGAAGATCAGCCGGATTCTATTGGCAGCAGTCATTTTAAGTAGTGTGTTTTCAATAACTTATTTGCAAAGTAATCATAGTACAGAAGTCAAAGTGGCTGCAGATAGGGTAGGGGCATAAGGGTACTAAAAACGCTTAATCTTTTTTAAAGTTGCTATTTTAAAATTAGAATCAATTCATTATCGTTCGGCGAAGAAAGGATAATCAGTCAAATGAAAACATTAGTTATCGTTATACACCCTAATTTGGAAACGTCTGTTGTCAACAAAACCTGGATGAATCGTTTAAAGCAAGAGAATGACATGACGGTTCATGACCTGTACGGTGAATACCCTAATTTTATCATTGATGTAGAAAAAGAGCAGCAGCTCCTGTTAGATCATGAGCGTATCGTTTTTCAGTTCCCAATGTATTGGTACAGCAGTCCCGCGTTACTCAAACAATGGGAAGATGATGTGTTAACACATGGCTGGGCTTTTGGAACTGGAGGAACTAAATTGCATGGAAAAGAACTACTCTTAGCGATCTCCTTAGGCGCACAGGAATCTGATTATCAAGCAGGCGGAGAATATAATATCACGATCAGCGAGCTTATCAGACCGTTTCAAGTCACTGCAAACTATATAGGAATGCGTTTTCTTCCTGCGTTTACACAATATGGGACACTTCACCTTTCAAAAGAAGATGTTAAGAACAGTGCGGAGAAATTGGTTGACTATCTTAAAGCTGAGCATTGATCCGGTATTCGCGAGGGAAGCTGAAACAAATTATGTGTTGTGAAAATAAGGGTTTGTGATAGATTTTAATCAAACTTTATTTCAAAGTTACATCGAATACTGATGCAGGGGGGCATAGAGCGAGGGCTTAAAATTAATTACAGCAGGGCAATGAGTACATATTTCTTGATGAAATGTTAGAGTTCCTTGGTCTCTAATAGGTGCCCAATTTGTGCCCAGAATTCATGAGAAATGATGAAAATAGATGTAAATAAAATAAATAGATGCTTAGAATAAAAGCTTTTGTAACCTATGATATGTCTTTACTAGGTTGAGGGACTCGATTTAAATGAAGATACCAAAACATATTGGTATCTTTTTTTGTTGTTGGAGTTATTAAATCTCCTTTAGGAGTTCATGACATGGCACCAAATTCATGTCATGGGAAAGAGATAGGCAATATACATCAGCCTATCTCCACGATTTTAAGAATAGTTTTTCAAACATTAAAATTAATTATTATTCTTCACCAATTATTTCATTATGCATCTCTTCAACATGCCCCAGTTTAATACCCTTTTGATTTCGTTATAAACTTCCTCACCACTAAGTGTCATCCCGTTTTCAATCCACCAATTTAAAGCGCCTAGAGTAGCTCCGGCAATTGCGGCTATTCTAATTTCAGAAGAGGTAGAAATAGATGGTGTTTTACCGTCGCGCAATTTCTCTTGCTTCATAACATTAATCATTTCTTTTCTTATGACATATCTCAATGAATCCATTTCTTTTAGAAATAGCTGAGAGAATAATCGTTTATATTTAATCACACCATTAAATAACTTTAAATGAGCCTCTTCAAGGTTACTTTCCCCCAAAAGAAACTCCTCCGCAATATTCTTTAAAGAATAAGCCAGTAAATCATACTTGTCATTAAAATGCGTATAAAATGTAGCACGATGAACCATTGCTTCCTCACAAACTTCTTTTACAGAAATAGAATTAAACGAATGGTGGTCTAATAAAGAAAGCAAAGCTTGTGAAAGAAGCTTACGTGTTCTTTTGACTCGTAAGTCTTCTTTTTTTTCTTTTTCCATATACATTACCTCGTTTCTGTATCGTTAATCGACAGTTCTATTATATTGTTTATTGATGAAATTAATTATACAACCTAGTATATAAAATACAAGAGTAAATAAAATATACACATGTCTAAAAAAAGATGTGTGTTAGAAAAATCTTATTGATAACAAACCTACATTGACTACGTATTCTTACTCTTGTGATTACGCTTCCAATCGGAAGATAGAAAAGGAGATTGTAAAAATGAAAAAATCGTTAACATCTCGTCAACCCAAAAAAGAAAAAGCTATTGTGATTGGTGGAGGCATCGCAGGTTTGCTCACGGCTCGTGTCCTTTCTGATCATTATGAAGAAGTCATAATTGTAGAAAGAGATGAGCTACCAAAGGAATCGTCTAATCGCTCAGGTACGCCTCAAGCTTTTCATCCTCATCGCATCCTGCCGCGCGGAAGTATGATTATGGAACATTTCTTTCCTGGCTATATTGATGCTTTATTGGATCAAGGTGCTCCTTCTACACAAAATGAAAAAATAAGACTATTCACATCGTACGGAAGTCTGCAAATGGCTTCTCCTGAAAAAAATGTGTCAAGCAGTCGAGCACTATTAGAGTGGACGTTTCGCCAGCGTGTACAAAAGATCTCAAATGTACGTTTTCTTTCTAAACAAGAAGTTATAGGTCTTCAAACATCGGCTGATCAAAGCCAAGTAATAGGTGTTCATATAAAAGAACGAAGTAAACCAAAACAAGAACGAACAGTGGCTGCTGATTTAGTAGTGGATACAAGTGGACGCTCTTCCAAACTAATAAAATGGCTTGAATCTATGGGACTTGAAGTGCCACAACCCGAACGTCTAAAGGTATTCTTTGGCTATAGTACGCGCTATTATCGAGTTTCCCCACAGGTCAGAGAGAAGTGGGGCGGTGTGGTTTTTTCAGAAGCGCAACCGGAAAAAGGGATTGGTGCGGGAATGCTGGGATATATCGAAGATAACATGGCTCAATCATTATTATATAGTGCAGGGGGTGCACACTATCCATCAACAAACCCAGAAGGATACGAAAAAGAACTGCTGGCAGTTGCTACTCCAATGCTTGCGGAAGTAGTTAAAGAGCTAGAACCAATTAGTGCTCCACGAGGCTATCGTGCACCCGAATCGGTTCGTCAACACTTTGAACAAATGGAGAATTGGCCAGCTGGGTTACTCGTAGTCGGCGATGCATTTTGTAGTTTTGATCCCATCCATGGACAAGGAATGACAGTAGCTGCGATTGAAGCTGAAATGCTAGACATTTGTTTGCATGAAGAACGTCAAACTCCTCAACCCCACTTTGAACGACACGTGCTGCAACGCATGCAAGAAGCGATTGAACCGGCATGGTGGCTAAGTTCAGTTGCAGATTTACGTTGGAACGGCGTTGAACATGTGGGAGCTGAGCCCTTAAAAGGTGTATCCTTTGCTCAGAAGTATTTCAATTTGTATGTGAAAAGGGCTGTTAAATTGGCGAACGAGGAGAACAATCCTTCTATGTTCCAACAGTATTTTATGATGAATTCATTAGTCCTTCCCCCAAGTGCCATTATTAATGCACGTACACTGACCATGTTATTGACGGGGGATGGATCTCTAGAGGAAAAACAACTGTTAGCTGAATTAGGAAACGTAGACAAACAACAAATACAAGCAAGAATAGATGAGCTGATTCCTTCCTTTTCATTGGCCGTTGATGAGAAGGCCTTACATTCATTACTTTCCATGCCTTCTTCGAATACCAAGGCATGAAGAGGATCAAAAGGTAGTATGCCGTTTAAGATGATTCCTTAAAAGAACCGGATGCTTCAAAAAATTAAAGTAGAAAGTAGAAGAGGTTGCGTGGGAAGGATGTCCAACCGATTCCATTAAAATAGTCAATACCCCCTTCCTAGAGATTAAAGGTAAGAAATAAACTTACGTGATCAATGGAGAGAACATATAAATAATGGAGGTAGAGGTGAAAGAAACATGATACAAGAAAAAGACATCTATGATATTACCGTTATTGGTGGAGGACCTGTTGGCTTATTTACAGCATTCTACGGAGGAATGAGACAAGCCAAGGTGAAAATCATTGAAAGCCTCCCCAAATTAGGTGGACAATTAACAGCCCTGTACCCGGAAAAATATATTTATGATGTGGCTGGTTTTCCAAAAGTGCGGGCACAAGATTTAATTAACAATCTAAAAAAACAAATGGAGCCATTTCACCCCACTATTTGTTTAGAAGAAGCTGTTGATCAAGTCGAAAAAAAAGCAGATGGAATCTTTAAACTACAAACGAATCGTGGTATTCATTATACGAAAACGATTATTATTACAGCTGGGAATGGCGCGTTTCAACCACGAAAATTAGAGCTAAATAAGGCTGAGACATTTGAGTTAACTAATCTTCATTATTTTGTTGAAGATATGGACCAATTTGCAGGAAAGAGAGTCGTCCTCTTTGGAGGAGGAGACTCAGCTGTGGATTGGGCCCTCATGTTAGAGTCGGTTGCTGAAAAAGTGACCCTGGTTCATCGTCGAGATAAATTTCGCGCACATGAACATAGTATTGAACAATTAATGAACTCTTCAGTCGAAGTGAAAACTCCCTATGTCCCAACTGAAATCATTGGAGATGAAACCATTACTCAAATGGTAGTCGAACATACCAAAGAAGGAACACAAGAAACCATTGAAGTCGATGATGTTATTGTCAATTATGGATTTATTTCTTCTTTAGGTCCTATTAAAACGTGGAATCTTGAGGTGGAGAAGAATGCTATTGTGGTGAATTCAAAGCAAGAAACGAATATTCCAGGTATTTATGCAGCAGGAGATATTTGTACGTATGAGGGAAAAGTCAAACTCATTATAGCTGGTTTTGGAGAAGGACCTACAGCAGTTAACAACGCTAAAGCCTACATGGACCCTAAAGCAAAAGTGCAGCCTAGGCATAGTACATCCCTCTTTACCTAAAGAAATGCTTGAAGGTCTAACATGTGAACTCACGACCGAATCAATGATACCAGGGTTTTGACGACCCTTGGTATTTTTTCTAATCTCTTTATTTTGGCTACTCTAATATACGTGGCACCAACAACACGTTATTGCACATATAAAAAAGAAGCAACTACTTAGGCAGCTTCTTCTGTCTTTTAACACCAATCAGATCACCCTCATATGTAGTATAATGTTGCCAAACCATATTGGTTGATTCCTTTAAGTGACGTGGCACCAAGGAGGAAATGATAGATGGTTTATTTCGTAGTATTTTTTTGTTTTGCTATTACACTGCATAATATTGAGGAAGCTATTTGGTTACCTAAGTGGTCACAACAACCTTCAAAGTTTCAAAAGCCAGTAACCTCAAGTGAATTTCATTTTGCTGTCATTGTTATAACTATGTTGGCTTATTTATCTGCATTTGGTTTTTTATATATGCCAGAATCAGATATTGCAAAATGGATTTTCATTGGCTTTCTAGGTTCTATGGTTATTAACGCTATTTTTCCACATCTTATGGCAACTATTTTAATGAAAAAGTATGCACCTGGACTTCTTACAGGCTTATTGCTAAACATTCCAGTAAACTCATTAGTTATTTATCATATGTTTTTAAAGAATTTGATTGTATGGAAGGAGTTAATAGTATCTACGTTGGTTGTAGGAATTATTTTATTAGCACTTATTCCATTATTATTTAAAGTTGGTGATAAAGTATCTTCTTAATGAGTTTGATTTGATTAGAATTGAGGAAGAAGGTGAAACTTTTATTTATAAGGGAGAAATTGGAATCCTTAATCAATATAGATGAAAAAATGCAAGGTCATTCATTGTTTTGGCTCACCATTTTTTAACCATAATTGATGTAAACGTATAGAAATGATGGCAAATAAATATAAAGAGTGTAATGAAAACAAGTTTTCATAACCAATGATATATTTACTATTTTGAGGGCCTAGTGGGTGAATAACCCGTGGTGGTTCAAGTCCTCTCGGCCGCATCAATGATACCAAGGGTTGCAGCCCCTTGGTATTTTTTTGTTTGAACAAGATGTGTTTTGTGACCAAAGTGTCCATTAACGTAAAACAAGCGTCTAATGTGTTAGGGTATAAATCTCCGTTTACGTCAATCATTGTTCTGACTGAAGATTGTAATGTAATCTTCACCCTAGTTTATTATTATAACATGGTAATGAGTATAAGGAAAAATTATTAGTCAGTGATTTCATTTTACGTAGTTCATAACGGATACTTTCTTCAGTGTTACTTCGTTTAGAGCCAACCATTTTTGGACCGGCGTTGGAATTCATTCTTCCTGCGTTTCAGACAGTGGCAACCATGTTTGCATCAGTAATCCAGTTCATGGCAGTTTGTACAATGGGGGATTTTATACCGAGTATCTCTCATAGTCTCGTGAAATTTTTAAAAAACAGGGAGAAACCAGTGCAGGAATGTTGCTGCACTGGTTTTTTTATTTGAAACTCACGATATGAATTTGCATGATTGAGGATCTATTTTAAATAAAACAAATCAGATGAATTTTATTTGTTTTTTTCTGCTTACGTTAATGGAGATAATTTTTCAATCTCTCTAAACCTATTTTTAACTCATCTAAAGATTTAGTGGAAGAAAGCGCTATTCGCAGGTACTTATTAGGCGTTGTCGAACCACTGAGAAAACGATCGGAATGAAAAACTCGGATTCCGTGCTTCTTCAGGTCTGTTTCTATCTGTAACCCATCATGGTGATCTTTGATAGAAAGCCAGCGATAAAAGCTGAGAGGGTGTCCATTCGGTTCTTTTTCAGAAAAATACTCCGAATATATATCATTTGCCGATTGGGCAAGCTGTTTTTTTCGGGAAACAATGTCATGTGCTTTTCCTGATATGATGAGTTCTGTGATTACCTCTGCATCGAAAGAAGACGTTTTTACATTTATATTGAAAATCGCCTGAAGAATTTTCTCGCGTAATGTATCCCCATAGACCATATAGGCCACTCTTAATCCTGAACAGATTGACTTAGAGGTGCCGCAAATATATACGCTTTGCTCGGGAAGCGAGTTGAACATGGGCTCCTCGTAATCAGAGATCAAGCCTGCGGTCATAAACGCATGAATATCGTCTTCAATCAGCAGTAAACGGTGCTTGCGGATGACTGACGCGATTTCTTTCTTTCTAGCATTCGACATCATGACAGTAGTTGGATTACAGCAAGAGGGCATCAGAAAAATGCCATGAATATTGAGTTGTGTACACTGCTTATCAAGCTCGTCCGGCAGCATGCCAAACTCATCTCCAAGAATCGGCACTAGCTGAATGTGGTGCATTTTTGCCAGCTCAATGAAGTTGGAATACGTGTATAAGTCAGTCGCAATTCGATTCCCCGGCTCAAACAGCGCGATCAATGAAACAGCCAGCGCATTTTGGGCTCCGGAAACAATGGAGATATGCTCTTGGTCAGTTTGAATGCCGAACGATTTCATCCAGTTTAGTCCTGCTGTTTTTTGATGCGGAATGCCGGTTGGATCGTTGTAATTGAGTAACCGATCTAAATAATGTTTACTCGCAACCTGTTGTATCGCTTCAGTTACAATTTGATTGGTTACTTCAAAAGAGGCGATTAAACCAAAATCGATACAGTTGGTGATTTTATCTTTAGAAATGGTAATTGAACGAGCGGCACTGGGAGAAACAAAGGTTCCTTTTCCGGTGACCGCATAAATCAGCCCTTTCACCTCACACACTTTATAGGCTCGGGTAATTGTGGTGAAGTTTAAGTCAAGAAAGTCAGCCAATTCTCGCTGCGGCGGCAGCTTTGTGCCGGGTGCCAAAAATCCTTTTTTTATATACTCTTCAAGCAGGGCTGCGATGGATTCATAAAACGGACGCTTCAATGCCTTCTTTTCAGGTTTCCAAGACATTGGATAATTGTCGAATGAGTTTACTGGCATGATTCACCTCTATGTCTAATTTCCGTACAATCAACTCTTTCATGTGAAAACTCTTAATTAGTTACATTCTTATTATATAAAAGATAATTGTAATCCATACAATTATCTGGTTTTTTGTATGGATTTTCTGTGTTACATTAAGAAAAAATTTTATTCAGGGTGTGAATCAAATGACAAAAAGAAGTCGAATATGGTATGCATTTCGCTGGGCCTTCCAATATACGATTCCGATTTTGGCCGGATTTTTATTTTTGGGAATTGCTTATGGAATCTTTATGCATTCTTTAGGGTTTAGCGCATTCTATCCGATCATCATGAGTGTTATGATATTTGCAGGATCTATGGAGTTTGTTGCAGCGAATTTTTTACTGGGCGCATTCAACCCGATGAATGCTCTTTTTTTGACGTTAATGGTCAATGCTCGGCATTTGTTTTACGGAATTTCCATGCTGGATAAGTACAGAGGAACTGGAAAGAAAAAGTTTTATCTGATTTATGGGATGTGTGATGAATCTTTTTCGATCAATTATACAGCTGATATTCCAGCGAATGTTGACAAGGGCTGGTTTATGTTTTTTGTGACGCTGCTTAATCATTTATATTGGGTCGCGGGAGCAGCGATTGGAGGTATTTTTGGATCGTATGTGAAGTTTAATACTGAAGGCCTTGATTTTGTGATGACTGCCCTGTTTATTGTGATCTTCATAGAACAGTGGATGAAGGAGAAAAAGCATCACAGTGCTCTTACAGGACTTGGACTTTCAGCAGCCAGCCTGATGATTTTTGGCGGAAACCAATTTATTATTCCTGCTATGCTCGCCATTTTAGGGGTACTGACTGTTCTGAGAAAACCACTGGAGAAAGCTGAGGTTTCCATATGACGATGACGCAGCAAATCATCACCATTGCTATGGTCGTGCTTGGAACTATGCTTACACGCTTTCTTCCATTTATGATTTTCCCGTCGGGCAAACCGACACCGAAATATGTACAGTTTCTCGGCAGAGTGCTGCCATCAGCGGTAATTGGGCTTCTGGTCATTTATTGTTTTAAGGATGTCAGTTTATTTTCTGGAAGTCACGCCATCCCTGAATTGATTGGGGCAGCTGCAGTTGCGCTGCTCCACTTTTGGAAGAAAAATATGCTTCTCTCCATAGCAGGAGGAACCATTGTCTATATGGCTTTAGTGCAATTGGTTTTTTGACTATATTGATTAGGGTTTGTAAAATCAAAAGAGGCTGGAATCAATCTATGAACAGCACCGTGAGGAATTTTACAAGCAAGTAAAGAGCGATCCGTATGCTCAGTCGTTAGGGAGGTAAAGCTTGAAGTACAACATTATATGGGTAATGCATATGGAAAATCTTCATTAGGGCTTTCGACGACAATCCAGTTTATTCAGTCGGCTAAAGCTGGTGATCAAATCATCGCTCGTGCAACAGAGGTAAAACGAAATGATCACACACATGGGCAAAATCTGATAGCAGCCATGGATGCGGTGTCTTATCGCAAGGATCATTATTTTTCATGAAAATAGGTAGAGCTAACAAAATTTTATTTTGGAATCAATGCTCAGTATCAATGCAAATAGCAGCGGCAATGTTTGCTGATCATTTAAAAAAGTATCTACAGTAATCGGAGGATGTATCATGTCAAAGAAAGTTTCTTCTTCCTATATCATCATTATAGGATTAATGTTATTTGCATTGTTTTTTGGAGCAGGAAATCTCATTTTCCCCCCTATGCTTGGTCAAATGGCTGGGAAAAATGTATGGATCGCCAATGCAGGTTTCTTAGTGACCGGAGTTGGATTGCCATTACTGGCTATAATAGCATTTGTTTTTTCGGGTAAACAAAACTTACAATCGTTAGCCAGCCGTGTACACCCGGTGTTTGGCATTGTGTTTACGACGATTCTCTATATGGCAATCGGGCCTTTTTTCGCTATCCCGAGATCAGGAAACGTATCGTTTGAAATTGGAGTAAAACCTTTTTTATCAAATGACGCAGGCCCTGTCTCATTGATTATATTTACAATATTATTTTTCGCATTGGCATGCCTGTTATCACTCAATCCTTCAAAAGTAATTGATGTAGTCGGAAAATTTTTGACGCCTATTAAATTATCATTTATCGGATTGCTTGTAGTGGTAGCGGTTGTCCGTCCAATTGGAACAATTCAAGCACCATCAAAAGAGTATACATCACATGTGTTTTTTAAAGGCTTTCAGGAAGGATACCTCACTCTGGATGCCCTTGTAGCATTTGTTTTTGGAATTATTATCGTGAATGCATTGAAAGAACAGGGAGCTTCTACCAAAAAACAGCTAATGGTGGTTTGCGCAAAAGCAGCCGCGATTGCAGCCGCACTTTTAGCCCTTATCTATACTGCCCTTTCATATATGGGGGCTTCCAGTGTTGAAAAGCTGGGGCTTTTAGAAAATGGAGCTGAAGTTTTGGCTAAGGTTTCTTCCTATTATTTTGGATCTTATGGTTCAATTTTGTTGGGCTTAATGATTACGGTAGCATGCCTGACAACAAGTGTCGGACTGATCACAGCGTGCTCATCATTTTTTCATGAACTATTTCCAAGCGTTTCTTATAAAAAATTTGCTGTGATTTTAACGGTGTTTAGTACGCTTGTCGCAAATATAGGATTAACACAGCTTATTAAGGTGTCTATGCCTGTTTTAATGACGATGTATCCCATCGCGATTTCCTTGATCCTTTTAACCTTTTTGCATTCTGTATTTAAAGGGAAGCCAGAAGTGTATCAGGGCAGCTTACTATTCACATTCATCATTAGCCTATTTGACGGACTGAATGAAGCTGGGATAAAAATTGAAGCCGTGAATCGCGTTTTTACTCAGATTCTTCCTATGTATAGCATAGGGCTGGGATGGCTTATTCCGGCTATCGCAGGGGGAATAGGCGGCTATATACTGAGTGCGTTCCGAACAAAAAAAACTGATTTCTCTGAGTAGGATACTAAAGAGCGAACAAACAATAACGTATCACTCAGTTCTGCAGGTGGAATAAAGCTCTTATCCGCCGGTTTGATTGGGGGGAGAAGATGGTTGATCAAAGAGAAGCTTTGCGTGTAAGGCTGGAAGAACTAGATAAACATGAAATATTAATACTTCGGGAGTTCCGATCAGAGCGAGAGAAGATCTATTCAAGCCTGAGAGCATTAGAACGATCATATGACATACTGCGTAGAGGAAAGAAGAGTCAATCTCTATCTGAGCTGATTGAACAAACAGCAGATGCTGTAAAGACATCTCACATAACATCAAAACCAAGCCATCAAAAAAAGAGGAGACAGGGCAGAGCTGAATCGAACGCCTCCCGTAAAGCAGCATTAAATATATTAAAACTTCAAGATAAACCAATAAGCAGTATTGATCTAAAACAAAAGATTGAGAAGGAAACCGGCAGACAAATCTCTAATATGACGATATTTATGAATCACTTAATGAAAAAATATCCAGAGGTGAGAAAACCTCATAGGGGACAATATATTTTGGAGAAGACTTAAAAATGAATGAACCCCTTTTTAAAACTGAATGGGCAGTATGCCTGGTAACGGAGAGATGACAGATTAGTATTTCATTAATATAGCACAAGCACTATACCCTGCGCCAAAGTTAGAAAGTGTAATGAAAATAAGCTTTTATAAACAACTGGTAAGAATTCACAATGTTAAGGCCCTAGTGGGTGAATAACTCGTGGAGGTTCCAGTCCTCTCGGTTCATCAATGATACCAAGGGTTTAATCACCTTTGGTATTATTTTTTTGCGGGAAATATGGCAATAAATGTACCGTATTGGAGTCTGCAAGTGTATTTGGCACTAAAAAAGTGCTGACCTCTGCACAACACCGTTGCGCGAGTTTGCACTTTTATTCAGCAAGATACATTGTCCCTTATCATCGTTTTATTGGGAGTTTATTTAATCCGTTGTTAGCCGCGCTGATACTTTGCTTTTAGAAGATTTTTTTAAGTGGCTAAAACCTACAAATTTTTTGCTTTCCTCATCCCATAGGCGGAACTTTAACGACTTCAAACTTGTTGCCAGTGTAATAGTAGGTACGTTTTGCAATGGTTCAGTGTTGTTATGCACTTTTTCAAGCTTATAGTTTGGGACTCTCGGGCTTAAATGATGAACATGATGGAAACCGATATTGCCTGTTAGCCATTGCATGACTTTTGGAAGCTTGTAAAATGAGCTCCCTTCAACTGCTGCTTTTACATATTCCCAATGCTCATCTTCTTCAAAATAAGAATCCTCAAACGTATGCTGAATATAAAACATCCAAATTCCGAGGGACCCCGATATCATAAAAATTGGCGTCTGAACCAGCAGGAAGTTTTGCCAGCCAATAGCCCAACATAAAAGTGCTGCCAAAGCGACGATCCCCAAGTTCGTTACATACGTATTTATCCGTTCTTTGCGTTTTGCCCCTTTACGATTAAAACGGTTGGTAATCCCGAAGACGTAAATCGGCCCAATAACAAACATAACAAATGGATTTCTGTACAAACGGTACATTATTTTTGTCTTCGTTGAGGCTTCCTTATATTCCTCAACGGTCAGTACCCAAATATCACCTGTACCGCGTTTGTCCAGGTTGCTGCTTGTCGCATGATGGACAGAGTGATCGTGTGCCCAATGATCAAAAGGATGGAGAGTCAGAATTCCTGTAATTGTTCCAAGGATTCGATTCGCCTTTCTGTTCTTAAAAAAGGAATAGTGGCAGCAATCATGAAAGATGATGAAGGTTCTAACTAAAAATCCTGCCGCAACGACAGAAATCGCTAATGTAAGGAAATAAGAAAGCGACAAGCTCCTATATGCCAAATACCATAACAGGAAAAATGGTACGAATGTGTTAATGATTTGACAAATACTTTTTTGCATGTCGGACTTTTCATAAGGTGTAACCAGTTTTCTCAAAGTCCTTAGGTTTTGTTCATTCATTTTTTGAAAATTTCCCCTTCCCTGGTGTTCTTCTAATTATAGAAAACGTTTTATTGTCATTGAAATCCCGGAGTCATAACACCATATATGATAAGTATCTTTCCCATACATCTGTGAAATTATTGGAATAAGAAGCTGATTTCCAGCTCAATTACATCTTTATTAGCAGAGCCAGCCGGGATACAAAAGGTGTATGAAGAGTATACCCGGCTCTATATCGGGCCAAACCCTCTCCCTGTTCCCCTATGGAATCGGTTTATTTAGAACGTGAACATTGATTGTTTGAGGTCAAGTTTTATCGTTTTATGAGCATCTTGGCAAAAGGGGATATACCATGAGCGACTGTTTGGAAACATATGCAGAAACAAAGCTTTACAAGTGAACAGCACTGCTTTTAAAAGAATATCTTGGACTTGAACAAAAAACAGCTGAACTTTTTAAAGAAATCTTTAACAATCAATAATGAAGTGCATTTTCACGGTGTTTTCAAATCATAGTTATTAATAGGCCTCTTATTCTGTACTGGCATCCACATGTTTAACAAATAATGCCATGAATAAAATGATAATATTAATTTGTAGTTATTTCCGATTCGTGGTAAGATAAAGAAGAATTATTTTTGTTCGGTGTAAAGGATAGTATGAATATCGACTTTTCGTCTTGATGATACTTTGGGCAGGGATAGTAAAACAATGTGTGGTAACGCACTAGGAGGCAATAAAAATGGAACAAGGTACAGTGAAATGGTTTAATGCAGAAAAAGGTTTTGGATTTATCGAACGTGAAAATGGAGACGATGTATTCGTACACTTCTCTGCAATCCAAGGTGACGGATTCAAATCTTTAGACGAAGGTCAAAAAGTAACGTTTGACGTTGAGCAAGGTGCTCGTGGAGCTCAAGCTGCTAACGTTCAAAAAACTGCTTAATCTTCAATCGTGTATACAAACAGGCTCTTTATATAGGGCCTGTTTTTTTATGTTCTTTGTATAATACTCAATAAAAAACCCTACTCAACGTTCGAGTAGGGAGATGCTACAAGGTAATAGAAAAAGATTTAAAACTTCAAAGGTTTGTTTACAGTATAGCATACTTGATTGACAATATGCGGAATGTATATAAATTAATTACTTTTCTTTGATACACTACATTTTCTTCTTTCGTTTTTCACTAACTGCCCGTTAAATTTAAGTACAAGACTTCACAATCTCAAGTCTTGTGACAAGTGCTTCGTATCTCCACACCGTTGACCATATATTTAGATGTTGTCAACTCATGTGTTTCTTTTATGAAAAGAAGATAAACAATTACTATTTACTGTCGCAGTGGATATAAGGAATTCTTAAAATAGAGTGGAAATTGATTGATTTTTTTCTGAAATAATCACTTAGATATACCTAAAACAATGAAAGCCCTACCTCTCTTCCATCCTTACGGCTCCTTGTCCGTGCCAGTGTGAATCAGGATTACAAAAACAAGTGACTATTTTATCGAGTTTTTTGATAAAACTTCAAATGTTCGTAGAAGAAATAAATAATAAAAATGAGTTAGAAGGAACAACAAAAGAGGTTAATGTTCTAAAAGTAAGTTGAAGAAGTTGAACGTTATTGAAATGGATTTACTTGTTATCGTAATATTGTCTAAAAATTCAGATCATTTATGCAATACATTATCTATTCTTAACCTTAACAGAAGCTTTTTATTTGTTTTTCAGTGATCCCTTTTATTACTTCCAGTTCACTAATCAAAAATTCATATGCATTATCCAACATTTTTTTTTCGCTTGCATTAAGTGCTTTTTCTTTCTTCATACGCATTAAATCACGTACAACTTCAACGCCTTCTTGTATTTTACCCGTTTTTATTTTGTTCGTGTTTACTATATACCTTTGCTTATACGGCAGTAACTTATCTGATTCTCCATGATGAAAAATGTGTATAATGTGTTTTAATGCACGTATATCAGTAACTGGTCGTATACTTGAACTCAATATTTTACGCGCTGGAATCATAACTTGCATATTACTAATCGTCATTTTTATGACATAATACTGTTGTTTTTTCCCTAAGATTTCTTTTTCTTCTATGGCTTCAATTATACCTGCTCCGTGCATTGGATAAACAATGTTATCGCCAATTTGAAACATATAATCCACCTCCATATATGGTAACCTTCTTAAGATTACCATATATGGAGGTGGATTATCAAAATTTTAATGATAACATGATCATTTTTTTGATGTCAATAACTTTTTGAAAATCAAATAAGCAAAAACAACATAAGGAACGTGTCGGATTTCCAATAAAGGAAAGGTCAATTGGTCCGTGCATATTCTGAAACCCAACTAATTAACATCCATCAGTTTTTCATTAAAAATAAGTTATTAAATCTCTTTACGAATTCATAACTTGGCATTAATGACATGTTTGCTAATCTATATGGGCACAAATTCACCAATTTTTAAACCAAGGGTTGTAGACCCTTGGTGTTTTTTTAGAATAATTCACCAAGCTTATCGATGTTTGCAGACAGCTCTTCAAACGGTGATTTCAAAAATTGCCGCGGATCGAGTTGGTGCATAAAGAGGAAGGAATTAGCCCCCGC
Organism: Bacillus cabrialesii; assembly: GCF_004124315.2. Lineage (GTDB taxonomy): Bacteria > Bacillota > Bacilli > Bacillales > Bacillaceae > Bacillus > Bacillus cabrialesii. The sequence continues at coordinate 572,637 of NZ_CP096889.1, forward strand.
CTTAAAGATCCTTCAATTTCTCTTACATCATCGTGAAATATTACTTTTTTGAAATCGGTATCCAAATTTCACTTTTAAAAGATGGCGATGTTACATCTTTATGCTCGTTCCACAGGATTTCTGGGCCTTCTATTTGTTCATAATTTGATGATGGAAACCATTCGGAATAAATCCGTCCCCATACTTCTTGCAGTGCATCCGGAAATGGTCCGATTGCTTCGAATACAGCCCATGTTGAGGCAGGGACTTCAAGCTGTGATAGGTGATTTGGGCACTGTTTCGTTGTGGCTGCGCCAATATAGTGATCGAGCTCTCCGTTTTCCTCTGTACGGCCTTCAGAAAAGTTCGTGGATGCACTAATGAGTCCCAAAGGCGCTGCATTAGAAAGCTTTTTAAGTTGATTGATTGCTGCTTCATCTAAACTTTCCCACATCAATGCAATGTCAGGATTCACTCCTTTGAACAAAATAGGAACTCTTTTTTTAATGCCAACGATGCGAAATGCCTCTTTTTCTTCAATGCGATAGTTCATTTCATTTCCTCCTTTGATTGATAACTGGAAGGTCATTCGCGGATAAGCTTTAAGTGAATGGCCATTATTTCTGGCTTCCGATGGTCTTATGCCATGCAAATTTTGAAATGCTCGTGCAAAAGAATCTGGTGAGTGATAACCGTATTTTATTGCCATATCAATCACCTTTACGCTGCTGTCTTTAAGTTCAAAAGCTGCAAGAGTAAGACGTCTGCGACGAATATATTCCGATAGTGAAATACCTGCAAGGAAGGAAAACATCCTTTTAAAATGATATTCAGAGCAGAAAGCAAGCTTTGCTGCTTCTTTAAAATCAATATCGTTAGTGAGGTTTTCTTCAATATAATTTAGTGCTGTATTCATCCTTTTAAGCGAATCCATTTATTTGACCTCCTTTAACAAAAGAATAGCAGGAGCGAAATGTATCTACCCGACATTCCGTGCACAGTTTTGCAGGATAACTTATATGTAATAAATTATGTTATTCACCTGTATTTGTACAGATAGAGACCTAACAAGAGAAAAGGATTATTGCTTGGATTGCATAAAATGAAAGAAGGGTTATCATTGTTTTATAAATAACACGTTCTTATAATTGAGTGAAAAAGGAGCGTCTCATGCCGATTAATTCTTTTGAAAATTATCCGATGAGCTGGAAGCCATCAATTGATAAAACGGAAAAGCCTATCTATAAAGCACTTGCAGGGCAATTGGAACAGGATATTATAAACGGAGTTTTATTACCTGGAACAAAACTTCCTCCACAGCGAGAACTGGCCGATTATTTAGATTTAAATGTCAGTACCATTTCAAAAGCGTTTAAAGTGTGTGAGTTAAAGGGCTTGCTAAGTGCGTCGGTAGGGAGCGGCACATTTGTATCATACGATGCGTTATCGAATGCGTATTTACTTGAGGATACAAAGCCGAAGCATTTAATTGAAATGGGTGCAACACTTCCTGATCATGCTTCTTATGAGCCGCTGTTACTCCAACTAAAAAACATGCTGCAGGATGAAGATTATGAAAAATGGTTTGGTTATGGCCGAACGGGCGAAAGCCTTTGGCAAAAGGATGCAGCTGTAAAACTAATCCGAAGAGGCGGGTTTGAAACAGGCGTTGATCACATTTTGTTTGCAAATGGGGGACAAAATGCGATCGCTGCTGCATTGGCGAGTCTTTGTAAGCCTGGAGACCGTATTGGTGTTGACCATCATACGTACCCTGGATTAAAAACTGTGGCATCAATGCTTAGTGTGCAAATCGTGCCGATAAAATCAGTAAATAATGAAATGAGTCCGCAGTCACTTGAATACGCGTGTAAAAATGAAAATATTAAGGGCGTTTATTTGATCCCGGATTATCATAATCCGACAGCTTCCTTTATGTCCGTTGAGAATCGAAGAATGATTGCAGAATTAGCAAAGAAATATCATCTGTTTGTTATTGAAGATGCATCGTACCATCTTCTCAACAAAAACCCGCTTCCAGCACTTGCATCATTCGCGCCGGAACAGGTTATCCATATTGCAAGTTTATCAAAATCGTTAGCACCTGGTCTGCGGCTAGCCTATGTAGCAGCGCCGAGTCAATTTAAGGAGCCGATTTCAAAGGCGCTTTATAATTTAAATATAACCGTTTCCCCGTTATTAGCTGAACTTACTGCCCGCACGATTGTGTCAAATCAATTTGAAGTCTTAATTGAGAGCCATCGTGAACAAACCATTCGCAGAAATCAGATCGTAAACCGGTATTTTGCTGACTATACATGTTTAGGTGTTGAAACAGGCATCTTTCGCTGGTTGTTGTTGCCGGGGAAAATGACTGGAGCTGAATTTGAAGAATTAGCTGCACAACATGGGGTGCAAGTGTATGCGGCTGAACGCTTTGTAGTCGGAAATAGTTGTCCGGAAAGGGCTGTAAGGGTTTCTGTCTGTGCACCCAAAACACTCGAAGAGCTTGAGCAAGGATTAATGATCCTTAAACGTTTGTTAAACGGTCTTACCTAATATTGTTCGCCATACAATTATAATATTGTATGGCTTTTTTGTGCGTGTTATGATGATCCACATCTAGAGTGAGGCTCTTAGAAAGGCAGGTCAGACTATGTTACACAAGGAAAGTGAAAAAGCATTAGGGGTTCAAACAAATTCGTTACAACACTACATCAATTCTCCAGAAAAACAAAAAGCGTTATACAAGCGTACATTGTTTGTTGTCAGTATTTCACAAATTTTTGGCGGTGCAGGGCTGGCCGCAGGGGTTACAGTCGGCGCGCTTATCGCACAGGAAATGCTTGGGACGGACGCGTTTGCTGGTCTGCCTTCTGCTTTGTTTACTTTAGGTTCAGCTGGGGCTGCATTAGTTGTCGGGAGACTTTCACAGCGTTTTAGCCGGCGAACAGGTCTGTCAGCTGGTTTTATCATTGGCGGCCTTGGAGCAATAGGAGTCATCATTGCGGCAATCATAAATAGTGTTATCCTGTTATTCGCTTCATTGCTTATTTATGGTGCTGGATCAGCGACAAATTTACAAGCTCGCTATGCAGGCACGGACTTGGCAAATCGTAAACAGCGGGCGACTGCTGTTAGTATTACGATGGTTTTTACAACATTTGGTGCAGTTGCCGGTCCAAGTTTAGTGAATGTGATGGGGAATTTCGCTCTTTCGATTGGTGTTCCATCACTGGCAGGCCCTTTCATTTTAGCCGCGGCAGCATATATCTTGGCAGGTGCGGTCCTCTTCATTATGCTTCGTCCGGACCCATTAGTGATAGCAAGAACAATCGAATCGATCAACCAAGAACCTAGTGATAAAGGACATTTGGCTACAAAAGAGCAAGCAGAAAACAAAAGAGGCATCATCGTTGGCGCAACGATGATGGTTCTTACTCAAATCGTAATGGTGGCTATTATGACAATGACACCAGTTCATATGAGACATCATGGACATGGCTTGGGGGCAGTCGGTCTTGTCATTGGTTTTCATATAGGTGCCATGTATCTTCCTTCACTGGTTACAGGTGTCCTTGTTGATAAGCTGGGACGTACCGCGATGGCGATTGCTTCTGGAACGGCGCTGCTTTTGGCGGGCTTAATAGCAGCATTTGCACCAGGGGATTCTATGGTCCTTCTCGTCATCGCTCTTTCTTTACTTGGATTAGGATGGAATTTTGGATTGATAAGCGGGACGGCACTTATTGTTGATTCAACTGGAACTTCCACACGGGCAAAAACCCAAGGTACAGTGGATGTTTTGATTGCGTTGTCAGGAGCTGCTGGCGGAGCATTGTCTGGAATGATCGTGGCAGGTTCAAGTTTCCTAACATTATCGTTTGCTGGAGGGATCTTATCGTTATTACTTATTCCAGTGGTGGTTTGGTCTCGTGGAGGTAAAAGGTCAGCCTGATGGGTCAATACCCGTTATCCCAATAATACCAAGGGTTTAACTGCCTTTGGTATTATTTTTTTATGGCAGTTTTCTTCCTGCTTATGTTTTTGCCCATTGATCCAGCATAAGGTTTGAATTGTCTAATTTCCATTAATTTGTTATGTTGTTACATAAAGATTGGTATAAAAATTTCCTGAAAAGGAGTGAAGCTGTCAGAAAGCAAGCGTTTGATATTGCTTGGATCATGAGAGTGAGAATAGAAGAATCAATGAAAAATAGAGTTGCATTCATATTTTTTATTACATAACATAAATTGGATATGGAATTGAAAAAAGTCAGGATACCCGATGTTAGGTAAAATGATAAAAAAGGAGTCATACCGTTGTTAAAAAGGTTTTGTCTTGTTTTTCTTACGCTAATGATGTCTATCGTCGTTGTGCTGGTAGCTGCTAAAGATTCCCCTGGAGATAACGTCATTTCATTTGATCAGCCTATTATCTTAATGATATCAATTGGGATCATTGTATTTTTATTCATCCCTCCATTAGCCATGTCCTTTTTCGGTAACTGGGTTGTCAGAATCATATCCGGAGTATATCAATGTTTTATCGTTTTAACTTTTCTGGGGCTCATTCCAATTGGATTTCTTATTCCCGATGGCTTTTTGACCATTCTTGTTTCTATTGCAGGAACTTTAGTCAGCATAGCTAGTGTTGTAGTAACCTTATTCATTGATAGGAATAAAGAAGTTACATCATAACCGCCAAACAAGGTTAGAAGGCTTTATCCTTAATTTTGGGGGAAGAAGCTTTCTTTTTTTGTAGGCTTATATATTGCGGATGACTATAACCCTTGGTGACTGATGCTTTGCTTTTAGGATCGGAAAGCAAAGTTACAGGGCGCATCTTAACATTCAAATTGTTCATTTTCCTCAAAAGTAAATCCCCTAAAACTTTCAGCAGTTTTTTGCCCGTAAATCTCTCTGTCGTTTGTATAAAAGCATGTCCAAGCCTTACTTTTATGATTGCATAATCTTCACCTTACGCTTAATCTATTGAATAAATAATAAAGTTTTAGCCTATCATTTGATGATAGGGGATATAACAAATATCGTTGCTAAATAAAATGACAGGGGGTTCCCCATGACAAATAGCAAAACGAATCCTAAGGTTGATGACTTTTTAAGTAAAGCTACAAAGTGGAAGGACGAATATGAGAAGTTGAGAGCTATCGTTCTTGACTGTGGGCTGACCGAAGAATGTAAATGGATGCATCCTTGTTACACGTTTAATAATAAAAACATCGTTTTAATTCATGGATTTAAAGAGTATTGCGCACTTCTGTTTCACAAAGGTGCCTTGTTGCAGGATTCCCGTGGGATTCTCATCCAACAAACGGAGAATGTACAGGCGGCGCGCCAGATCCGTTTTACCAATGTTCAGGAAATCGTGGAGATGGAAACGATTTTAAAAGCCTATATTCATGAAGCCATTGAAGTTGAAAAGGCCGGCTTGCAAGTGAAAAAGAACACTGAATTTACCATTCCTGAAGAGCTTCAAAATAAATTCGATGAAATCCCCGCCTTGAAAACTGCTTTTGAAGCATTGACCCCGGGGCGTCAAAGAGCATACATTTTTTATTTTTCTCAAGCTAAACAATCCAAAACCCGAGAATCAAGAGTTGAAAAATGTGTGCAGAAGATTCTCGATGGAAAGGGATTGAAGGATTAGTATTTTCGGTGAGAAGATCATATGCAGAAGAAAAACAAGCATCATGTGACATGCTTGTTTTTCTTAAGACATCATTCACTTACTGCTTGAGATTTCTGTTTTGATTAATATTGTATGCCACTAGACATACGGCGCTATAAAATACCAGTGCAACGCCTAATAATAATACGATCCAATGAAAAGTAACTGATAATGTAATAGTATGGCTAATCATATTTAGAATGCCTCCAACTGAAAGGAGAGCCAATAGAACAGGCAGATTTTTTACCAAGTGATCACACTCCAAACTTTGTTCAATATTAATAGATCATGCTTTTTTCTTCACTATCCATAATTTTAAGGCTTTGTTAAATGTCACTGTTGATTTCCTTGTTAAACTAACGGGCAGGATAGTGTAAGTACACTTCTTCACAATGTAGTGAATTTATAATACATTTGTATAAATTATATAAATGTAGAAGTTAAAAGGAGTAATTATATGAATTTTAATAAATTAATACCAGAATTATCAGTTTTGGTAGCTGTTTTCTGTTCTAATAGTCGTGCCAGCAATCCTGTAGTAAAAAGTAAAGAAGTTCTACTTATGTTACAACAGGGCAGCATCCCTATAATAAATGGATTAGCGTCAGGAAAATGCGGATTTACAACGTAAGTATATTCCAAGGACGCTACCCCCGTTTTTAACTACATTAAGGAAGCTTTAATGGTCTTAAAGAATAAACCGAGACAATCTTCTTCGAATTAAAATGGCCTCATCCCAGTGCAACAAAAAACACTCTTACATATAAGGTGTTAAAAGTTGTATTCCTTAATATGAAACTTTTTCTGGCGGTACGATTTCGAATTCACCTTCTGCATACTCTTGCTCCGCATAATGGCCTCCCCATTGACAGAGCTCCTGCAAGATAGGTTTAAGAGATTCTCCAAGTTCAGTGGGTGAATATTCAACCTTCGGTGGTACTTGATTATACATCTTTCTGCTCACAAGTCCACTGGCTTCAAGCTCTCTAAGTGTTTGAATCAGCATTTTCTGAGTTATATTTGGAATAATGCGCTTTAATTCACTCGTTCTCTTTGGTCCATTCATTAAAAAGTATAATACAAGGCCTTTCCATTTTCCACCAATAACTTCCTTTGTCACTTCAAACCCACAGCTGAATTTTTTCATGTCTAAAGCTCTCCATTCCACATTTATTACTTTTTAGTTACTATATCACAAAAAAGTGGGTACTTCCGATAATGTGCTTACTGAAGGATACTATATCTTGTAAGTTGTTCTTCAAGTACTTAAAGGTACTAGACATAAAATAATATTAATTCTAAAGGAGTGTTAAGTATGGGTAAATTTGAAGGTAAAATAGCGCTTGTAACGGGCGGAACAAGTGGGATTGGTCTTGCTACAGCACAAAAATTTGTAGACGAAGGTGCATATGTTTATATCACGGGACGTAGACAAAACGAACTTGATAAAGCTGTTAACCAAATTGGCAAGAACGTAACCGGTGTTCAAGGTGATATTTCTAAGCTTGAAGACTTAGACAAACTATATGACATGATAAAGCAGGAAAAAGGTAAGTTGAACATCCTTTTTGCTAATGCAGGCATCGGCAGCTTCCTTCCATTAGGTGAAATTACTGAAGAGCAGGTTGATAGAACGTTCGACATTAACGTTAAAGGAACCATCTTTACTGTTCAAAAAGCGTTATCACTATTCCCGGACAAAGTAGGTTCTATTATTGTAACGGGCTCTACTGCTGGATCAATTGGCAACCCAGCGTTTAGTGTATATGGAGCATCTAAAGCAGCATTAAGAGCACTAGTTCGCAACTGGATTCTTGACCTAAAAGGTACTGAAATCCGTGTAAATGTGGTTAGTCCAGGAGTTATTCTTACACCTGCATACGATGAGCTTTTTGGTGATGCACTTGAAGGAGCAATGGAAAATACCGGAAATACTGTTCCAGCTGGAAAAGTTGGGACACCTGAAGAAGTAGCAAACGCTGTATCTTTCCTTGCTTCAGACGAAAGCAGTTACTTGACGGGTGTTGAATTGTTCGTAGATGGCGGGCTAGCACAGGTTTAATTTAACTGCGCAGAGATTACAAATGGTCCCGAAAAAAAGTTAATGGGGCTTTACTTGAAGAAGTCAAATAAAAAAGTCGTTTTCCTTAAAGGACAGGGAATTCGACTTTTTTATGTTTGAATTTGCTTAACGTTGTAAATCCGTATTTTCCTGACGCTACTCCTAAATGACCTGTAAAAAGGATAACTTTGTGAAGAAATGTACTTAAGCTATCGGGGGCGTTAGTAAAAGAATAAATGACTAAAAGGACCTTAAGGGTCTTTTTCTTTTGCCCAAAAATCAACACTAACGTTTAACAGATCCTATTTTAAAAGGGAAATCGGTAAAAAAAAGTACGGTGACTAATGAATAACCATAATGTCAATGAGCTGCTTGATTTTTTCATTGTCCCCTGTATCAACATACACTTTTTTTGTATTTTTAATGATATTCTCAGTCGTTTCCCGCATGACGCCCTGATCTAAATGATCTGCGGAATCCCAGCGTAAAGGAACATTGTATACATTGATCGTGCCATCTCCATTGCCGCTGTAGGTTACTGATCCATCCACTAACCGAGAGCCTGCCAACTGGATCACATCTTCTGGATAGCTGGCACTTGTGTCATCATTGGGATTGACCGGTTCGCCGGCTGAAATGTGCCGTACATTCAATTCGTCTAATTCTTGGTTTGGCCCGAGTTGCAGCCAAACACGGGCATATTCGATTTTCTCAGAAGAATATGCAGCCAATCCATTGTCTTCTTTGCCTTTCTCTGAGGATGCTTCACTTGATTCATCCGTTTTGGATTCTTTTGATGAATGTTCAGTTGAAGCCTTTGTTGCGGATTGTTCTGATTCTGTTGTTGACTCCGGTTCATCTTTGCCTGTTTTGGTGCTATCTTCAGTCTCATGGTCATTTTGGTCAGATTGTGCAGCGGCATGATTTGAAGATTGTTTTGATTCTTCGTTTTTGCTGCCCGTACATCCAGCAAGCAATAAGGCGAGCAGAAGCAGGGCAACATGACTGTAAAATATTTTGCTACGTTTCTTCATTCTTTCATTCCTCTCTATTTACTATGTTTCAGCTGCATATATAAGTTTATCCATCTAAATATTACCATGTAATAGGCAGGATTGTTTTGAAATTTGTTTAAAAGAGGAAACGATTTTTAGGTCAATCCCAGGGGCGGTTAAAACTTTTTAACTGTCGTTATTACGAATATCCCTTTATTGTAATCAACTTTAGCAAATCTTTTATTGTATCATTTGTTTTGATTTCTGTTGTAACCGTTAAAATGTGGAACAGTCTTAAGCAAAAGCGTGTAGGTTGATAGTAAATAAATGAGCACAAAAGAGATAGGATATATGAAAGAAGATACCATGAAAAACTGGTATCTTTTTTATGTCAGCAATGACACTAACTTCATACTATATTCAATCTATTTGAGGAAACTGATTGATGATATATTGCTTGAAGTTTTCAGTAACAGGTGATAGATACTTCCCTTCAATCCAAGAAATACCGACTACACGCTCAAACCTTGGCCAACTAATACGTACCTTTGCGATATTTGTTTGGTCTAAGCCTTTAAAATCAGGAAGAATTGAAACGCCAAGACCCGCTGCGACAAAACCTGCGATTGTAGCAGCTTCTTCACCTTCAAATACAATGTTTGGGGTAATATGAACCTGTTCAAAAATATGATCTATTGTCACTCGAAGAGCGAAACCTTCTTTCATTAAAACAAAAGGTTCATTAGCAATTTCGGTTAACGTAATATCCTCACGAGCAGCTAACACATGGTTTTTTGGCAAAAATAAAAAGAGCTCCTCCTGCCATAAGGGTTTCCACATTATATTTGATTCGGCTGGAAAAGAAGCAAGTAGGCAGAGATCAAGTTCACCAGATTTTAGTTTATCTAAAAGCAAATTAGAGTGAGACTGGTTTAGTTGAAAATGAACGTTTGGGTAACGGTCTTTAAACGTTCCAATTAAATGTGGAACGATTGTTGTGCCCAGGGTGTGTAAAAAGCCTAAAGACACTTCACCTTGATCCGGTTTTAAAAGAGATTGAATTTCTTCCTTTCCTTCTGTATATTCTTGAATCATGGAATCAACCCTCTTGAGGAATATTTCCCCATACTTATTTAATTTAATGGACCGGCCTTGTCTATCAAAAAGCGGAACACCTAAATGATTTTCTAATCTAACAATAGATCGAGAAAGTGCTGGCTGTGTAATTGATAATGTTTCAGCAGCTTTCGTTACATGCTGTATACGAGCAAGAGTTTGGAAGTACTCTAATTGTTCCCATTCCATTAAAAAAATCCTTTCTTTTAATAAATCATTACATAAAGGAATTAAAATCATATTTATTATGCATTATACATCATAATTTATGAGTGTTAAGATAAATTTATCGGCATAATAAATCAATTTTTTATAAATTTCAAATGACTTGGGATGTTCATAAGGAGGAACGTTTTAAATGGGCTATCGAATTGAAAAGGATACTTTTGGAGAAATAAAGGTGCCTGCTGATAAGTTTTGGGGCGCCCAAACACAACGTAGTAAAGAGAACTTCATGATAGGTTCTGAAAAAATGCCAGAACGTATTGTTAGGGCTTTTGCTATATTGAAGCGTAGTACAGCTATTGCTAATAATCAACTAGGTAATTTGGATAGTGAAAAAACAGAGGTTATTACAGCAGTTTGTGATGAAATTCTTGAAGGCAAATATGATGACAATTTTCCACTCGTTGTTTGGCAGACGGGAAGCGGTACACAAAGCAATATGAATGTTAATGAAGTGATAGCAAATCTTGCAACAGCTTTATTAAAAGAGAAAGGCTCTACACAAACCATACATCCAAATGATGATGTCAACCGCAGTCAAAGCTCGAATGACACTTTCCCTACAGCGATGCATGTTGCGGGTGTATTAGCCATCTATGAACAATTAGTTCCTGCGCTGGATGAACTTCGGAACACATTAGATGAAAAAGCAAAAAAATTCAATGACATTGTAAAAATAGGCCGAACACATCTTCAAGATGCTACACCTTTAACCCTTGGACAAGAAATTAGCGGTTGGGTATATATGATTGATCGTTCGAAAGAAATGATAGTGGAAGCAACTGAAAAAATGCGCGAGCTTGCTATCGGGGGTACGGCTGTAGGGACAGGTATTAATGCACATCCACAGTTTGGAGAAGTTGTCTCAGAGGAAATCTCGAAGTTTACAGGCCAACTTTTTAGAAGCTCACCTAATAAATTTCATGCATTGACTAGTCATGATGAAATAACGTATGTACATGGTGCTATGAAAGCATTAGCCGCTGACTTAATGAAAATTGCAAACGATGTTAGATGGCTTGCAAGCGGTCCCCGCTGCGGGATCGGGGAAATTTCAATCCCGGAAAATGAGCCTGGCAGCTCCATCATGCCTGGTAAAGTTAACCCTACTCAATGTGAAGCCCTTACCATGATTGCGGCGCAAATTATGGGGAATGATGCAACTATTGGTTTTGCTGCAAGTCAGGGAAACTTTGAACTCAATGTATTTAAACCAGTTATTATCTATAATTTCCTTCAATCCGTGCAGTTACTAAGTGATGGAATCAAATCTTTCCATGATCATTGTGCGGTTGGTATTGAACCTAATGAGAAAACCATAAAAGAAAACCTTTCTAATTCTTTGATGCTTGTCACAGCATTGAATCCTTACATCGGATATGAAAATTCCGCAAAAATTGCGAAGTTTGCTCATAAAGAAGGCTTAACGTTAAAAGAAGCTGCCGTGCAACTCGAGTTATTAACGGAAGAACAATTTGATGAGATGGTTAAGCCAGAAGATATGGTGAAACCAAACATTTAAATCTTTTAAAATAAAAACTAGTTACTAATCAGTAACTAGTTTTTTATTTTCATTTTGATGAAACCATTGCAATCAATAGTGGAAACATAATAGGTAGCTATACGAATTGCCGCCAATAACATGTTGGATAATGTATAAGGAAAATAACATCATCTCTTATTTCTCTCTTACTATTTTATAGGCAGGAACGCCAAGCTGACGAGATATGCCATTGAAATCGACATGGAATCTCTGTTCGATCATTTACCGTCTTCAATATTCAATGGAATCTAAAAAGATAAACAAAACGGATTTCCGTTTATCTCAGATTCTATTAAACCTTTTACATCCGGAAACGGTGTATCTCATTGCGGATAAATACAAAATCTTTATAAGGCATCGTATTTCTATCCACTCATTCTTTATTGTTCTCAACGGACTTCATAATCGTGCCTGTCATTCAATAAGCATTTAAAATGAATATGATTCGCCATCATCAGGCACTAACACATGAGAGGAGATTCCTTTTTCAGTAATAAATGATTTTAATTCTTCTCTAGATAATCCCCAATGGTTAACAGCCTCCATGTGGCTCACAATCATTTTTGCTGATGGAGCAGCCTTATGCGTTTCAAAGATATCTTCTTTACCCATGACGAGAGAACCGCCTTCAAAGAATTGATTATCCCCGCCATTTACGACAATGATGTCCGGCTGATGGGTATCAATCTCTTCTTGAATCGCATCATACCAGACTGTATCTCCGGCTATATATAATGTTTTCTCACTTTTGTGTTTGAATACAACGCCACATACAAGGCCTGCGAGTTTTAAAATGTCTCCTCTTCCGTGTTCGCCTTTTGTTTTAATAAGCTGAATACCTTCAAAAACCGTGTCTTTTGTTAACACCTCGACATTTTTGAATCCGGCATTTCGTATTTCTTTTGCATCTTCTTCATTTTGGGAGAACAGCTTGATATCTTTTGGCAATACCTCTTTAGCTGCCTCATCCCAATGATCAAGGTGTAGATGGGTAACAATAACAGCATCAATATTGTTAATAATATGGTCAACAGCGGCTGGCAATTCAACCAAAGGGTTGTTTTGATCCTGTCTTGGGGCATGTGGGAAAGGAGGATAAGCCCCTTTCTCAGCTAACATGGGATCTATTAAAAACGTTTTACCTGCATATTTGACAACAAGTGTGGCATTACGGATTTGTTGTATGTTCATGTGTAACACTCCTTTTCTTTAAGGTGTATATTAGTTTACAGACAGCCGCTGAATAAATACATGGAACAAATCAAGTCTTTCTGTCGATTGACTTGATTTTTGAAAGTATGTCATTTATTTTGTATAAATTGTCATTAAGACAGAATCAGGTTCATTAAATGGAACAAATGTTAACGTAATGTGCAGGACTGCACCTTTTTATTGAGGGATGTCAAAAAGATTTTAGAAGGGATTTGATTTCATGTTGGATCACACAGACATGCAAATATTAGAGGAGTTATCTCAAAATAGCCGCATTACGATGAAAGAATTAGGCGAGAAAGTGCATTTAACAGGGCAAGCGGCAGCCTCGAGGGTTGCCAAATTAGAAGACAGCGGCGTGATTGAGGGATATACAATTAAAGTGAACCAAGTGAAATTAGGATGTTATATTCATGCTTTGCTTAATATCTTCACCAAAAGCACCCATCATCAGCCCTATCTGTCATTTATCAAAACACAAGAGAAATATGTTATCAATAATTATAAAATCAGCGGGGATGGCTGTTATCTTCTTGAATGCAGATTTCCGTCTAATGAAGCGTTAGATCAATTTTTAGTGGAATTAAATAAGCATGTCAATTATAAATTATCGATTGTGATTAGCAAGTAGAAAGCCCATTAACTCTGTATATTCACCTTCCATATATCTTATACGTATGGATAATGGTTAAGAAATAGGGAATAAGTTTGAATCGATTGAGAGTCATAACGTAACAATGCCGCTGCTGCCACGCCTGGCAGTTCCCTAATATTTTTAATAGATGAATAACTTTGGGAAGAGCCAGAAACCCTCGGATAATAAACATACCAATATTGGTATGTTTTTATAGTTTAACCACAAATTTCGACTTGATAAATATATTTTGACAAAATGAGACAAAAACATACATTTTATGCACGTGTTTAGCCTTTAATTGTGTCAAATATATGAACATTTTGTCACATGCCAAATATTCAAATATTTTGTTATATTAACCAAGAGAGGAGGTCATATTGAGAACACAATTCGAAATATTTTGATTTCTTGTGTTGATAGTTGGATAAAACTGAATTATGGAGTGTGAAATCTATGGGGAAGGCCTTTATATCTAAGACTAACAAACTGCATATTAGGAAAATCTTAATGGTGTTTGCAGTCTTTTTATTAGTTACTGGTAATCTGTTGACAGCGTTGCCAAAACATACTCATGCTGCAGATAGTACAGACGTAACTCAAACTGCGGATACGACTTGTCCAGCTCCAGTCACATTGATTAATGGAAGCTTTGAGCAAGGTGCTGCGAGAGGATCTGCAGTCAATGGTTCGGGTATCTATTATTACGAATCCGAGGTTCCTGGCTGGAAGACGACTGATGATGCAGCTGGCTATAAAGTAATTGAAATATGGAACCATGCTCAGAATTTACCTTCTGGTGCAAAGTATTATCCTGCACCTCCTGATGGAAAGCGGTGGGCGGAATTAAACGCCACGGAAAACGGGATGTTGTATCAAGATGTGAAGACAACGCCAGGACAAACCATTTATTGGCGTCTATCCCACATGGGGCGGGCAGGGGTTGACACCATGCAGGTTCGCATCGGGGCAGCGACTAACAACCCGTACGATACCGTCGTCCAAAAACAAATGTCTGATGGGAGAACTGCTTGGGGAACTCATACAGGTTCTTATACTGTACCGGCAGGACAGACTACAACCCGGTTCGGTTTCGAAGCGGTGAGTTCAGCCAGTGGAAGCATAGGAAACGGAAACTTTTTAGATGATATTTTCCTGGGTACAGAACCATGTGTCACAGCGCATAAAACGGTTTCACCACAGGGAGAAGTACAAGCCGGGGATGAACTTACATACGCGGTTCAAATCAAAAATGAAGGCGGAGACGTTGCTTCTGCTGCAAACTTTTCCGATGCAATTCCAGAGGGAACTGAATATGTTCCGGGATCATTAAAATTAATTAACGGTTCGACAACAAAGAATTTAACTGATGCATCCGATGGTGATGAAGGCAATTTCGATGGCAATAAAGTAAATATTACATTAGGAAATTTGCCTAACACCAAAAACTTGCCTAATGGGATGACTGTACAGTTTAAAGTGAAAGCCAAAACAGGTTATGCAGGTAAAGAAATTTCTAATAAAGCGCAAATAAACTATAACAGTTTACTAACGAATACAAGTAAAAAAACCGAATCAAACGAAGTAACGACTCCGGTTGTTTTTAAAGATCCTGTACTTGAATCAAAGAAAACGTCTGCTATTAAGGCAAAAGCGGATGGAAACCAAGATGCGGATCACCCAGAAGTGGGAGATACACTTCTTTACACGATACAAACGCGGAATACCGTTGAAGACAGCCAGGTGAAAAACCTAACCATTTCAGATGCGGTGCCAGAAGGCTTGGAATTTGTTCCGGGCACTTTGAAAGTGGACGGCGCATCAGTCAGTGATGCTCAAGATGATGATAAGGGACAATATTCGGATGGCAAAGTATCAGGCAAGATTGGTAATGTGACCGATTCTGAATGGCACAGCGTTACTTTTGAAGCAAAAGTGAAGTCTGGTCAAGCAGGAAAGGATATTATCAATACGGCAAGCATTTCAGGAGATAATATTGAAACTCCGGATACGCCGAGTAGTGAAGTCAAAGTTTATCCTAGGAACCCTGCCTTAGAGTCAAAGAAAACGTCAGCAATTAAGGAAAAAGTGGAAGGAAACAAGTATCCAGATCACCCAGAAGTAGGGGACACGCTCCTTTACACAATCCAAACACGAAATACTGAAGAAGACAGTGAGGCCAAAAACCTTACGATCTCAGATGCGATACCAGATGGACTGGAGTATGTTCCAGGCACCCTGAAAGTAGACGGTACAGCAGTCAGTGATGCTCAAGACGATGACAAAGGTGATGTGACAGATGGCAAAGTGTCAGGCCAAATTGGCGATGTAACTGATACTGAATGGCATACTGTTACTTTTGAAGTGAAAGTGAAGCCCGGCCAAGCTGGCGAAACGATTCAAAATACGGCTAGCGTTACTGGCAGCAACATCGACACACCAGATAAGCCGAGCAATGATACCGAGATTTATCCGAGAAAGCCGGTTGTAGAATCGAAGAAAACCGCAAGCCTTCAAACAAAAGCAGAGGGCAATAAAGATGAAAAACATCCAGAAGTAGGAGATACCCTACTTTATACAATCGAAACGAGAAACACGATTGAAGACAGTTTGCTGAAAGAGCTCGTCATCTCAGATGAACTACCGGATGGAATAGAATACGTTTCGGGTTCTTTAAAAGTAGACGGCACAGCAGTCAGCGACGCACAAGATGATGATAAAGGCGATGTGACAGCTGGCAAAGTGTCAGGCCAAATTGGTGATGTGACTGACACGGAATGGCATACTGTTACATTTGAAGCGAAAGTGAAGCCTGGCCAAGCCGGCGAAACGATTCAAAATACGGCTAGCGTTACCGGCAACAACATCGAAACTCCGGATAAGCCGAAAAATGAAGTCGATGTTTATCCTAGGAACCCTGTCTTAGAATCAAAGAAAACAGCAAGTATTCAGGCAAAAGCAGAGGGCAATAAAGAAGAGAATCAGACACAAGTGGGAGATACCCTTCTTTATACCATCCAGACAAGAAACACCATTGAGGACAGTCTGGTGAAAAATCTTGTTATCTCAGATGAACTTCCAGAAGGACTCGAATATGTTTCTGGGACACTGAAAGTAGACAATAAAGCAGTCAGCGATGCCCAAGATGATGACAAAGGCGATATGACAGACGGCAAATTGTCGGGCCAAATTGGTGATGTGACTGACACAGAATGGCATACTGTTACCTTTGAAGCGAAAGTGAAAGCTGGCCAAACTGATCAGAAAATTGCGAATACTGCCAGCGTCACAGGTGACAATATTGATAAACCAGATACACCAAGCCATGAGGTCAAAATTTACCCGAAAAATCCAGTCTTAGAGTCAGAGAAGACAGCAAAGAATCTGGATTCCGATAAAGAGAAGTATGAAGCAGGAGATACGGTTGTTTACACGATCAAAACAAGAAATACAGTAGCGGACAGTAAAGTAACTGATCTCGTCATCTCAGATGAACTTCCAGAAGGTCTCGAATATGTTTCTGGAACACTCAAAGTAGACGATAAAGCGGTTACAGATGCTGAAGATGACGATAAAGGTGATGTGACAAAAGGTAAAGTGTCAGGCCAATTTGGCGATGTGACTGACACAGAATGGCATACTGTTACATTCGAAGCGAAAATAAAAGCTGGACAAGCCGGTAAAAATATTGTCAATACGGCTAGCATTAGCGGTGACAATACTGATAAACCGGATACACCAAGCCAAGAGGTCAAAGTTTCTCCGAAAGATCCAGCATTGAAGTCAGAAAAGTCAGTAAAAAATCTTGATTCAGATAAAGAGAAATACGAAGCAGGAGATACGGTTGTTTACACGATCAAAACAAGAAATACAGTAGAGGACAGTAAAGTAACTGACCTTGTTATTTCAGATGAGCTTCCAGACGGTCTCAAATACATTGAAGGCAGTTTGAAAGTAAGCCATGAGGGCAAAGGAAGTTTTGAAAACGGTAAGGTATCAGCTGATTTTGGAGACGTTACAGATACTGAGTGGCGGACTGTGACATTCCAAGCGAAAATTGAGTCCGGATATGCGGAAAAAACGATTAAAAACGTGGCAACCGTTGACGGCGGCAATATAGACATACCGGATAAACCGGGAACAGACATCAAAGTGGATCCGAAAGATCCAAAACTAGAATCGAAGAAAACAGCCTCCATTAAGGAAAAAGCTGATGGAAATAAAGATGCGGACCATCCGGAGTCGGGCGACACGCTTCTTTACACAATCCAAACCCGAAACACGATTGAAGACAGTCTTGTCAAAAATCTTGTCATCTCGGATTCTCTTCCGGAAGGATTAGAATATGTTTCAGGAACATTGAAAGTAGATGGTACAGCGGTAAGTGATGATCAAGACGATGATCATGGATATTATGCTGACGGAAAGGCGTCAGGTGAGTTTGGCAATGTGACAGATACGAAATGGCACTCTGTGACATTTGAAGCAAAAGTGAAGTCTGGCCAAGCAGGTAAAGATATCGTCAACACTGCAAATATCAGCAGCGACAATATCAAGACTCCTGACAAACCAAGCCATGAAGTGAAGGTATATCCGCGAAATCCTGTTTTAGAATCTGAAAAAACAGTGAAGAACTTGGGTTCAGATAAGGAAAAGTATGAAGCAGGGGATACGGTAGTCTACACCATTAAAACCCGAAATACAGTATCCGACGGTAAAGTAGAAAATCTGGTGATTTCAGATGATCTTCCAGCCGGATTGAAGTATGTCGAAGGCAGCTTGAAAGCGAGCAACGGCGGAGAAGCAACAATCAAGGACGGCAAGATTACTGCTAACTTTGGAGATGTCACTGACACAGAATGGCGGACTGTGACATTCCAAGCGAAAATTGAGTCCGGATATGCAGGCAAAACGATTACAAACGTGGCAACTGTAGAAGGCAGCGGTATTGATAAGCCGGATAAGCCTAAGGCAGAGATGAGTGTTGTACCGAAAGGCTCTGAAAAACCAAGCGATCCTGCTAAACCAAGCAAATCAACACCAGAAAAAACAGGTGAAAAGACAAATCCCGGAAATGAGCTTCCGGATACAGCGACAAATAACTATAATATTCTTCTTGTTGGTTTTGGATTATTGTTAATTGGATTAGTCCTCTTGTATTTTAGAAGGAAAAGAAATGCTTAAATGAAAATCATAAAAAAAGCGTTTCCTTTGTTCATCATAGCTGCCGGACTCCTCCTGATAGGTTACGGGGTCTGGAAAGTGGTGGATACCAATCAAAAGACAGCGGAAGCTTTAGAAGAAGCCAAGCTGGCAGCGGGACATCCTAAAACCCAAAAAAACAAGGAGAAAGACGCACAAAAAGCATCTTTTAAACCTAAGGCCGGGGAAGCTGTCGGTGTTCTTGAGATCCCAAAAATAAACGCAGAGCTTCCGATTGTAGAGGGAACCGACGCAGATGATTTGGAAAAGGGCGTCGGCCACTACAAAGAAAGCTATTATCCAAATGAAAACGGACAAATTGTGTTATCAGGGCATCGAGATACCGTCTTTCGCCGGACCGGAGAACTAAAAAAAGGTGATCAATTAAAGATTCTGCTGCCATATGGAAGTTTTCAATATAAGATTGAGAAAATGAAAATTGTCGATAAAAATGATACTTCCATTATTACGCTGCAGCATAAAAAAGAGGAGCTTATTCTAACTACGTGTTATCCTTTTTCCTACATTGGAAATGCTCCAAAGCGATATATCATTTATGGAAAGCGGATTTGAAACAATATGACGAATTCCTAAGAAGAAGGCTGCCGAAAACATTTCGGCAGCCTTCTCTCTGTTGTTTGATTCAACAACAGTAAGAGAATGGCTTGTTTTTGTCTTTTACCCGAAAAGAACATATTCTAAACAAAATCAGCCGATTTTTTTAAAAGTAGGATGATAGGATTTTGAAAATGAGAGCCTTGTAGGTAAATAACACGTGGGAGTCAAGTCCTCTCGGCCGTATGAAAAATACCAAGAGCTGCAGGCCCTTGGTATTTTTCATGCTTTCATTTATTTTACTCACCCGGCCGCTCTTCCTTACTTTGCAAATCTCCGGGCAGCTGCCACGCACATGATCACGGCGATATTCACTGCTACGAGTGCCCAGCCCACTTTCTCGTGCAGAATTACTGAGGCAAGCAGCAGTCCAAAAAAAGGCTGGAGAAGCTGGAGCTGCCCAACCGCCGCAATTCCCCCTTGGACAAGGCCTCGATACCAGAACACGAAGCCGATCAGCATGCTGAATAAGGACACATAGGCAAGACTGAGCAGTGCAGGAGTCCCGATGCCTGACCATGAGTCCGGTGTAAAAAAGAACGACAATGGCAGCATAAGCGGAAGCGACAGAACGAGTGCCCAAGAGATCACCTGCCAATTCCCCAGACGCCGGGAAAGCCTAGCTCCTTCTGCATAACCAAGACCGCATACGACGATAGAAGCCAGCATGTAGGCGTCGCCGAGCGGGGATGATCCTCCTCCTTGGATCAGAGCGAAACCTGCTACCAGTAAGCTGCCGGTGGCTGAGAAAAGCCAGAAGACTGGACGGGGGCGTTCGCCTCCGTGCAGTACGCCGAAGATCGCCGTCGCAAGCGGAAGGAGCCCAACGAAGACAATGGCATGTGCGGATGTGACATACTGAAGCGCTAAGGCTGTCAGCAACGGAAAACCGATCACGACGCCGAACGCTACCACCAGTAGTGAAATGATGTCTCTTTTGGCAGGGTGCTGCTGCCGGAAGATGAGAAGGAGACTTCCGGCCAAAACACCGGCTATCGCAGCACGGCATACGGTGAGGAACAACGGGTTGAAGTCTGCCACAGCCAAGCGGGTTGCAGGCAGCGAGCCGCTGAAAATGAGTACGCCTATAAAACCATTTATCCAGCCATTTGTTGTTTTGTTCATTGCAATCACTCCAAATCTGTTTCTTTTAATTGTCTGTATTTTCTTAACATAACCGGCATCTAAGGATTACAATGACTATAAGCTGGAATTGGCCATTTATAAACAGCCAGTTTTCATAAAAAAATGCATACCAGTTAGGAGAACAACGTGTAAATGGATATCACGCCTTTTTTGAATAGAAATCTGGGTATTCCGCTTTATCAGCAGCTTTATCGATATTTCGAAGAAAATATGCATCAGGGGCGTATTCAAAAAGGAATGAAGCTCCCTTCAAAAAGACTTCTGGCGAGTCAGCTTTCCATCAGTCAAACGACTGTAGAACGTGCCTATGAACAGCTTGCCGCTGAGGGCTATATCGTGAGCAAGCCAAGAAGCGG
This sequence comes from Bacillus cabrialesii, assembly GCF_004124315.2. Lineage (GTDB taxonomy): Bacteria > Bacillota > Bacilli > Bacillales > Bacillaceae > Bacillus > Bacillus cabrialesii. The sequence goes on from NZ_CP096889.1 coordinate 593,413, forward strand.
ATGGTTTGCTGATTATCATGACTCTGATTTTGCCTATCGTAACATGCTGAGCGCATCACCAATGAAAGAAAAAGCGCAAGTAAATAAACAATGGATTGATTTTCACTATGGAAATGTAGATTCCTCTTACTTTCCTTATTCCGCATGGCGAAAAAGCATGGTCAATAGCTTAGACCAATATGGCCGCGAGCTTTATCGGCCCGGACATGTTTTAGGAAAATTTGAGCTGAGAACACTCATTGCGGAGTACCTGTATCAATCGCGCGGTGTTCACTGTAATCCTGACCAAGTCATCATAGGTGCGGGGAACCCTATTCTTCTGCAAATCTTGTGCCAAGTTTTTGATCCGAATATTTTGATAGGATATGAGGACCCGGTTATCCACGGGCACGCAAGATTTTTGAAGCCAATCGTATGAACATTCTCCCTATACCAGTCGATGATGAAGGAATCTGTATACAGAAGATCAAAGAACAGCAGCCAAACCTTGTATACGTCACGCCTTCTCACCAATTTACGCTGGGAACCATTATGACGATTAACAGAAGAATTGAACTGCTCAAATGGGCGGCTGAGAATCAATCATTTATCATAGAGGATGATTATGATGGGGAATTTAGATACACAGGACAGCCGGTTCCTTCCTTGCAAGGGCTTGACCGGCATAACCGTGTCATTTATATGGGCACTTTTTCTAAGTCTCTTCTTCCCTCGCTGCGCATCAGCTATATGATTCTTCCTTCACCTCTTCTAAAAAAAGGCCATGACATCACGTCCTTATATAAGCAAACGGTGTCCTGCCACAATCAGTTGACGCTGGCTGATTTTATAAAAAATGGTGAATGGCAAAAACACATCAACAGAATGAGAAAGCTTTACCGCAAAAAAAGAGCCACTTTATTAGAGGCTGTGCAAAGAGAATTAGGAAAGCATGTCAGGATTCGCGGCGAAAACTCGGGACTTCGTATCTTACTTGACGTTTTTTTGCCTTATAATGAACAAGAGTTAATTGATAAGGCAGAGGAACATGGAGTGAAAATTTATCCTGTTTCTCTTTCTTATCAAAACAATCCTCCTGCAAAAACGGTCTCACTTGGATTTGCGGGGGTTTCTGAATCCAACATAAGAGAAGGCATAAAAAAACTGAAAGCTGCCTGGAAGGTATGAGAGAGCTTTCAGTTTGGTTTATAATTGAAAAGGACAAGTGACTATACAGTAGCGTTTGTCCTTTGCACTGCCTTTAAGAGCCGTACACAATTGACGAAATAGAGGTGTAAGAATGAAGTTAGATGAGTTTACAATTGGCCAAGTATTTCAAACGAAATCATTAACATTAACAAAAGATGATGTTATGCGGTTTGCGGGTGAATTTGACCCTCAATATATGCATGTAGATGAAGAAAAAGCGAGTAAAGGCAGATTTAATGGAATTATCGCTTCCGGCATACAAACGCTGGCCATTTCTTTTAAACTTTGGATTGAGGAAGGTTTTTATGGAGACGATGTGATCGCCGGAACAGAAATGAATCATATCAAATTTATAAAACCCGTTTATCCGGATGATGAACTGCATACCATTGTTGAGGTTCTTGATAAGCAGCCAAAAAGAAACCAACTGGGGATACTCACTGTATTGTTATCTACTTATAATCATAAAGAAGAAAAGGTATTTGAAGGCGAGTTATCGGTATTGATTAAACAATAACGCAGAAAGCCCGCTTGTCTAAAGCGGGCTTATTCCAAATACGATAAGAGATTTTAGAGGGTTTCTTTTGAAAAAAAGGAGTTTAGAATATCATAAACGATAGGCAAAGAAGTAAATCCTTCATTTTCCAAAAAATGACCTCCGTGTTGGACTTCATACAACGCAGCGTCAATTTGTTGTGCCAGATCCTTGCTCCATGCAAATGGCACAATTTGGTCGTCCTTTGAAGCAATGACAGCACGGTGTTTTGCGGATCTGATGATTTTTTGATCATCAAACGATCCCTCTGTAAATTCATCTAGCATCTTTAAATTAGGCAATGATTTGGCAAAGCCGGAAACAAGAATGATTCCGCCAAGCTGTTCGCGCAACTGAGTACGTTCCAAAAATCTCAAAATGGCAGGACACCCTAAGCTGTGAGCAACGATATACGAATTTTTATGTAAAGTGTGTTGATATGAAGAGAGTGTATCCAGCCAATCCTCAAGTCTTGGCTCAAGCGGATTAGGCATGTCTAAAACTTCTGCTTGAATCCCGTCTGCGAGCAGGCTTTTTTTCAGCCATGGAAACCAATGGTTTGCCGAAGAGGCTCTGTAGCCATGAATGATATAGACTTGTTTTGTCATTTTTTCCTCCTAACAAAATATTTTTATTTAGTATAAAATTCCTCTCATTGAGAGACAAGTACGCACTTTTTTGTAAGTGGTTTTTATTCATGAAGTGCGCCTTGTGTTATTCCCCACTTGCACATTTCGTCTATGAGGGGATACAGAGACAGCCCTTTGTCTGTTAACGAATATTCTACTTTGAGGGGGATTTCGGAAACCTCCGTCCGATGAATAAGACCGTCGGTTTGCAATTCCTTGAGCTGTGCGCTTAACATTTTATGGGTGATTAAGGGCATCGCCCGTTTCAGCTCGCCGTATCTCATCGTTTTTTCACACCCTAACTCATAGAGTATTCTCATTTTCCACTTGCCCCCTATAAGAGATAAGGTGTATTCAAATGGGGCTTGTTTGCTGCGGCATAAGCTATTCAATGTTATCAAGCCTCCTTTCTAAAAAGTATAATATCAGAATGAATCAGGCTTTTCGGTTTTCTGATCTGGTTTGAGGATCTAGTGCGCAAAGAGGTTCAAGGCTTCTTGTTTTTATGAAGGATACCGAGGAATTTGAGTTCCTTGGTATGTGTGTTTTAAACAGACTGCTAGATCTCATCTGCATCAGGTCCATGTTGAATGCTCTAAGCTATAAAGGGTTACCTTATCTTTAAGATTGATTATTCTTTGTTTCCCAAATGGTATAAAGTGGTATATAAGGTTTTCCTCTTGCGAAAATACCTAATTCTCCTTTTTAGTAAGCATCTTTTTAGCCGAAAAAATCTATTATGGTATAGTTAAATATAACGAAATATTTAAGAAATGAGGAATGGGATGAATACAATCAAAAAACATAAGAAATTTAAAGCGAAAATGATTCTGCAAGTCATCATGGTCATTATCGGAGGAATTATAGCGGCATACGGATTAGAAACAGTTCTTATCCCAAACAGTGTCTCTGATGGAGGGGTGACCGGTCTTAGCATTGTTGGTTCACAACTATTCAATTTGCCGCTGGGCATTCTGATTGCTGTTATTAACATTCCGTTTGTCTGGTTAGGATATAAGCAAATTGGGAAAGGCTTTGCGTTATTATCAATTATCGGAATCGTGTCACTTGCCGCGGGAACAAGTTTTTTCCACCACACTCCGGCTATCATAGAGGGAGATACCTTGTTAATTACCGTTGTCGGCGGGATTATCCTTGGTTTCGGTATGGGCTTGGCGCTGCGTAATGGCGGCGCGTTAGATGGTATTGATATGCTTGCTGTGCTGCTATCCCGAAAACTGCCATTTGGAACGAGCGATCTCATTCTATTCTTAAACTTATTTGTGTTTATTTTTGTTTCCACCGTATTTGGTTTGCAAGGGGCATTGCTTTCAGTTATTGCTTACTACATCGCATCCAAAGTCATTCATGTCGTTGAGGAAGGCTTAAGCGGTTCTAAAACCTTTCAAATTATTACCGCCGAACCTGAATTAATGGTAGAGACCATACGTGATCAATTAGGCCGCAGCGCCACTTATAAAGAAGCTTACGGGGGTTTTTCCCACGAGAAATTTAAAGAAATCACATGTGTCATCAACCGCTTAGAAGAAACAAAACTAAAGGAAATTATTAATGAAATTGATAAAGGCGCCTTTGTTACCGTTTATGACGTAGCTGAAGTGAAGGGCAGCAATTTTAGAAAGCCTAATACTCATTAGAAAAAGGAATGACCTTTTTCATGATCACTCTCAGAATGGGTTTTTTTCATTATGTGGTATAATCGAAACCTTTTCTTGATGTCTGGTAGCGAATGATGGTGAAGGTAGAAATACCAAGGGTTTTGAACCCTTGGTATTTTTGTTTATCTTTTTTGCTGATTTCTTCAGCTTTATGTTGTTGTTTTCTTACTATTTTGATAAGCAAACCCGCACCGGCTGTGGCACCTTACCTCGAAAAAAAGAAGAATACACCAAAAATAAACTATCAGCTTGGTCCTGAGAGTTTATTTTTGGTCAAAATTTATTTCTCTGTGGCGAAATAAAACAACGCTATGGCCGGAAAAGCGATTCCAATCCATAATGCTGCACTCCATCCGCCTGAGGCATATGCCCATCCTCCAATTGATGATCCTATAGCACCGCCAAGAAAGAAGATCGCCATAAATAATCCGTTTAATCGACTGCGAATTTCGGGCGCCAACGAAAAAATAGCACGTTGACTGAGTACAAGATTTGCAGATACGCCCAAATCTAACAGAATCGCTGCGGCCACTAGAACTGCTATTCCGATGGGGGAGCTGCTCTGAATCATGAGCGGCAGTATCAAAGAAACGATGACAGCAGCGAGAGCGATCCCAGTGGCAATCCGTGTCAAGCCGCGATCAGCCAGACGGCCGCCTATTGGTGCAGCGACTGCACCCGCAATGCCCACCAATGCGTAAAGTGCAATTGCCTTCTGAGAAAAATGAAAAGCGGGACCGGACAATAATAAGGGTACAGTAGTCCAGAACAAGCTGAAAGCTCCAAATGCAAACGCATGATAGATGGCGCGGCGGCGTAAGACTGGAGTCGTGCGCAGCAGCTTCCACATGGAGCCGAGTAAGGCAGTGTAATTTGTGTCCGCGGTTGGTTTTCTGGAAGGGAGCACCTTTGATAATACGATTGCCAGAACAACACTTACCGCGGCGGACAAAGCAAATATTGCATTCCACCCCCAAATATCAGCGACTAGACTGGATATCGGACGGGAAAGCATGATGCCGAGCAATAGGCCGCTCATGACATTGCCGACAACCCGGCCGCGCGCAGCGTCTGATGCAAGGTATGATGCAAATGGAACAAGCACTTGGGCTGCGATCGATCCCAATCCGATAAAAAACGCAGCTGCCAAAAACAGTGTTCCATCCTTCACAAATGCTGTTGCAGTCAAAGCTGCTGTGCTTATAAGGAGCGATACAACGACAAGTTTTTTGTTTTCAATAATATCTCCCAAAGGGACAAGAAATAGTAAGCCGGCAACATATCCGATTTGGGTGAGTGTGACAACCAATCCAGCACTGCTTGGAGAAAGCCCGATTGCCTCACTAATTAATCCTGCCAAGGGTTGTGCATAGTAAAGATTAGCGACGATGATACCGCATGCAGTTGCGAGAAGAAGGGTTAAACTGGGTGAAATCCTCTGATCTGCTGTTTGTTTGTTTAATTTATTCATAATAATGAACTCCTTTTTAAATGTTTTGATGATGTTTGATAAATGATTTGCTGATTCATCTCCTTTCCACAGTGATAAGGTGTTGCGGAGCTTTGACAATGGCGTTTCTTAAGTTATTTTATGAACTAAACGTTTAGTTTTTATTTATAAGGAAATAATATACTAAACGTTTAGTTTTGCAAATGGGTTTCTGTTTTATTTTTTAATCATGTTAAGTATACTGAACGTATCGTTTATATTTCGGGAAGGAATGATTCATGTGCAGAGTAAACGAGGGCGGCCGCGAGATGAAGGAACGCATAAGGCGATTCTTTCCGCAGCCTATGACCTCTTGTTGGAAAAAGGCTTTGATGCGGTGACAGTCGATAAAATTGCAGAGCGTGCAAAAGTGAGTAAAGCAACGATTTATAAATGGTGGTCTAACAAGGCTGCCGTTATCATGGACAGCTTTCTTTCGACCGCTACGGACAGACTGCCTGTGCCTGATACAGGATCAACATTACAGGATATATCGACCCACGCCACGAATTTAGCAAGGTTTTTGACAAGCCGGGAAGGAACCGTTATTAAGGAATTAATAGGTGCAGGGCAGCTGGATGCAAAATTGGCAGAAGAATATCGCACACGATTTTTCCAGCCCCGCCGCCTCCAAGCTAAAGGCCTTCTGCAAAAGGGAATTCAGAAAGGTGAATTGAGAGAGAATCTTGATATTGAAGTAAGCATTGATCTCATTTACGGACCAATTTTCTATCGTCTGCTTATCACAGGGGACGAGGTGAATGATGCCTATGTGCATGATTTGGTGATGAGTGCGTTTAAGGGAGTTCAGGCTACGTGATATAGAGCCCGTAGCCGTCCCAAACCGTTGAAAATTGAATGTCACTGCATATAAGCTGCTCCTTTCTCTTGTTCCATCAAAAAATAAAAAGAAAGGGGATAAGGAATGCTGATTAGAACTGCAAAAGAGAGGGATTTAGTTAGAATTTTAGATATCTATAACCAAGGCATCACCGATCGGATTGCCACTTTGGAACTGGAAGAAAAAGATCTGGATGTTATGACAAATTGGTTCTCTAATCGCACAGAGAAATATAAGGTTCTGGTTGCTGAAATAGATCATTGTGTAGTGGGATGGGTCTCTCTTAATCCCTATTCTCACCGGTCCGCATATCAGGGTGTTGCTGATCTATCTATCTATATTGACCGGAATCATCGAGGAAAAGGTATAGGGAAAGTTCTTTTATCGGGTATCGAAAAAGAAGCCATTCAATCAGGCATTCATAAAATCGTATTATTTACATTCCCTTTTAATCAATTGGGACAAGGGCTCTATACTTCAATGGGGTATCGCGAAGTTGGAGTATTTAAAGAACAGGGGAAAATCGACGGTCATTTTGTAGATGTCATGGCAATGGAGAAAATACTATCAAAGTAAACAGGCCTCTAAAGAGAGACCTGTTTTTTAATTAATCACAGCAGCAGGATGTTTTTGCAGCCGAAGGTTTTGGTGTCAGTTTGCAAACTCCGGTTTCAGGCAGTTTTAATTTCACCTGTTGCGCAGACTCGCGGTCGCCAGTTATATAAGCGATAACAGAACGAGCCTGTTCGTAGCCGGTGGCTAATAAGAATGTAGGGGCTCTTCCATAACTTTTTGAGCCAATAATATAAAAGTTTTTTTCGGGCTGCCTTAATTCTTTTTCACCATGCGGCCGAACCGTTCCGCAGCTGTGAATGTTTGGGTCAATTAAATCAGCTAAGTCCGGTACGCATTCTAACGCCGAATCAAATGAATGACGGATTTCTTTTAAAAATTGAAAATCTGGCCTTGCTCCTGTATTCGCAATAATCTCGTCTATATTGTTAATCATTTTATGTTCTTGTTGTTGGTGACCGAGAATATTTAATTTTCCGCCAAATGCAGGTGAGATGGATTCAATGAACATTGAAGGGTACGCTTTAATTTCACCTTTGTCTAAGATGTTCCGTAATCTTGTGCCTAATTGACCTCTAGCTGGTAGCTGATCATTACCTTCTCCCCCGAAAACTTCTGTAATATCCTGTTTTCTTAATATCCAGATGATCTCCGTATTTTCAGTTTGCTTTTTTAATTGGGCTAAATCTAACAGTGTGTTTATTGCTGAATGACCACTCCCTACAACTGCAACGTTCTTATTTTTAAAACGATCTTTATCCCGATTTAAAACATCAGGAATTCCATAATAAATTTGGTCAGAAACTCTTATTTCATTATTAGTAATGAGTCCTTCCGCGTTTAGTGGGTTTGGATTTTGCCAAGTCCCTGTAGCATCAATAACTGCTTTTGCTTCATATATTTTCTCTTCATTGTTGCCAACTTTAACCCGAATGATAAAGGGGGCTTGATCTCTGCCTTTTGTTTTTACTTTATCGAATCCTTTTTTTCCAACATGAAGTACACGGCTGTTCACATGAATATAAGGTTTCATTTCGGGCAGTTGGGATAATGGTTTTAAGTATTTACAAACAATATCTTCTCCTAAGGGCAGTTCGTCTTTTGGTGGAAGCGAGATGTGGTGTTTCAATAACAATTCCTTTGCTGCATCGTCTATATTATATTCCCAGGGAGAAAACAACCTTACATGTCCGTAGTCTAAAAAATTGGTCCCGATTTCTTTTCCTGATTCAAATAAAATAAATGCTTCATTTCTTTTGACAAGCTGGGCTGCTGCGGCAATACCTACTGGTCCTCCGCCAATGATGGCTACTGGCAATGTGCTGTTTATCATATGTATCCTCCTGTATATCAATTTTTTTTGATATATAACCTAAAAAGAATCCCTTTCCTAACGGGAAGGGCGGAATAAGCAACACAATTCTTCAGAAAGAAGATGATTTATTTCCGTTTCGTTTAATGAATAATAACTCCAAGTGCCTTTTGTTTCTTTTGCAATTAAACCTGCATCTAATAAGATTTTTAAATGATAGGATAACTTAGATTGCGGCATCTGGATTTCATCAATTAAATCACATACACATGCGGAGCCACGTTCACAAAGAATGTGTAACAAATGAAGCCTTTTTTTGTCGGACAATGCTTTGAATTTTTTTTCGTAATGCTCAAAAGTATCTTGCAGCTGTTTGTTTTCGATTGGGATTTTTAGCATGATAAAACCTCCATCCATTAATCAAAAATATTTGATTAATTTATCATAAATAAAATGAAACAGAAATACAAGCTTAAATGTCATTGAATGGTGCTTTTTTATTTCATCAATAAGGTTGTCTGCCCATGAAAATCATTAGAGAAATATTTAAATTGCATAGCTTTTGACAATGGATAAAGGCATATAAAGCAAGGCTTCTGACAATTTGATTAACTCTAAAAAAATCAAAAACATTTGAAGTTTTTAATATAAACAATTGCTTATATAAATATAAGCTTATATAATGACGATGTAACATTGATTTGGTATTCAGCACCACCAAAGATCCACCTATATAACGATTTAATTATATATGAATTTGAAGGAGGGGTTCATTTGACTGTTGATTCAAAAATAGGCGTTGATACGATGACTCGCTGTTTAAAAACACTTAGTGATCAAACAAGGCTTATGATGATGAAATTATTTTTTGAAAAAGAATATTGTGTCTGTCAATTGGTTGAAATGTTCGAAATGAGCCAGCCCGCCATAAGCCAGCATTTGCGGAAATTAAAAAACGCAGGATTCGTGAATGAGGACAGAAGAGGGCAATGGCGTTATTATTCAATAAATGATTCATGTCCCGAGTTTGATACATTGCAATTGATCTTACATCAAATCGATCATGAGGATGAGTTATTACATCACATCAAACAAAAGGAAACTCAAGTGTGTTGCCAGTAAGGAGGCATTGGATTGACTTCAGTGATTTTGGCGTTATTTATCTTTTTAGTAACTTTAGTATTGGTCATATGGCAGCCGAGGAACTTGTCTATAGGGTGGTCAGCCTGTGGAGGCGCAGTTTTAGCTTTAATTGCCGGAGTTGTCAATTTTCATGATGTGTTAACTGTGACCGGGATTGTTTGGAATGCCACATTGGCGTTTGTGGCCATCATTATTATATCGTTAATCCTCGATAACATCGGTTTCTTTGAATGGGCAGCGCTTCATATGGCTAAGGCCGCAAAAGGAAGCGGTGTGCGCATGTTCATTTATGTGTCTATATTAGGCGCTATCGTCGCCGCGTTATTTGCAAATGACGGTGCCGCCCTTATATTGACACCGATTGTATTAGCGATGGTCAGAGCTTTAAACTTCAATGAAAAATTGGTTTTTCCTTTTATCATTGCCAGCGGGTTTATTGCGGATACGACCTCGCTTCCATTAGTAGTGAGCAATTTGGTCAACATCGTTTCAGCGGATTATTTTCATATTACGTTTATTGATTATGCATCCAGAATGATTGTCCCCAACTTGTTTTCGTTACTGGCGAGCGTCATTGTACTTTACCTTTTCTTTAGAAAAAGCATACCAAAACGCTATGATCTGACTGAGGTGAAAAAACCTGCAGAAGCTATAAAAGATCAAAACATGTTCAAACTATCATGGTATATCTTGGGGCTGTTATTGGTAGGGTACTTCGCAAGTGAATTCTTATCTATCCCTGTATCAGTGGTAGCGGGTATCATTGCAATCTGTTTCTTACTTGCCGCACAAAAGAGTCCGGCCGTTCATACAAAAAAGGTACTGAAAGAAGCGCCGTGGGCTATTGTGTTCTTTTCAATTGGCATGTACGTTGTTGTGTACGGTGTCCGTAACGCTGGATTGACAGATGTCCTTTCAGGTGTGATTCAAGCCGTGGCTGATCAAGGATTGTTTGCGGGTACGATTGGAATGGGCTTTATCGCGGCGGTTCTTTCTTCCGTTATGAATAACTTGCCGACTGTCATGATTGACGCACTGGCTATTGCCGGCACAGATACACATGGGATGATGAGAGAAGCGCTCATATATGCAAATGTTATTGGTTCGGATTTAGGGCCTAAAATAACGCCGATTGGTTCTTTGGCGACATTATTATGGCTTCATGTCCTTTCGCAAAAAGGTGTGAAGATTTCCTGGGGAACGTATTTTAAAACAGGTATCATTCTTACAATTCCAACATTATTGATTACACTTGTCGGCCTGTATCTTTGGCTGATAATGATCCACTAAAAAGGAGAAGGAAAACATGTCAAAGAAAACAATTTACTTTTTATGCACTGGAAACTCTTGCCGCAGTCAAATGGCTGAAGGGTGGGGGAAAAAATACCTTGGAGACAAGTGGAACGTGTACAGCGCAGGAATCGAGGCTCATGGATTAAATCCTAATGCGGTCAAAGCAATGAAAGAAGCGGGGATTGATATTTCTAATCAAACCTCGGATATCATTGATCCGGCCATTTTAAACAATGCTGATTTAGTTGTGACTCTCTGTGGCGACGCAGCCGACAAATGCCCAATGACGCCTCCGCATGTAAAACGCGAGCATTGGGGATTTGATGATCCGGCAAAAGCACAAGGAACAGACGAAGAAAAATGGGCGTTTTTCCAAAGAGTCCGTGATGAAATTGGAGACCGTTTAAAAATGTTTGCTGAAACTGGGGAATAAGAAATAGATATACTCAGCCTGTAATGAGTAAAATTGAAGTTGATGATCCATCAATGTGTTGTTCAACAGGTGTCTGTGGTGTAGTGCAGACACCTGTTTTTTATTTTGCTTGCCTGAGATGCGCTTACGAAAGAGGAGAATTGAATTTGTTAACAGAATCATGAAGGAGACGATGTTTTAAAGGAGTTGTCTGTTTGCAGGAATTAACAAAAGAAAAATATAACGGCTTAAAACCATTGTTTTATGAAACATTTTGTCCCACATTTGTCTATGCCATATTAGAACAAACCATTCCGGGAGTTGTTTATGCAGATGACCAAACGTCCCCTAGATCGTTTTTTATAGGGACTGAATCAGGAATTTATTTTATTGCGGGAGACCAAGGGAATCAAGTTTTTAATAATTTCATTGCTGAATATTATGAACAACAAGCGAAATCTGCAAAAAGGTTTACCCTGTTTTCTTCTAACGAAACATGGGATCAAGTAATGAAAACAATACTAAAAGACGATTTGAATCAAATGAAAAGAATGGCGTTTTCTTTCCGGCAAAAACCTTCTAAACCGCCTTTTGAACTTCCAAAGGAGCTTGTATTGAAAAGAATAGATGAAGACATTATCTCAAACAGTACAGAGTTTAACAGCGCTTATTACGAGGAGTATTGGAATTCTGCCTCGCATTTTTCTTCACAAGGTTTTGGATTTGCCGTATTGCATGGCAATCATGTTGTGAGTGAGTGCACCTCTATATTCTTAGGGGGGAATCGAGCAGAAATGGATATCTATACACTTGAAGAATATAGAGGCATGGGGTTAGCTTATTGTGCAGGAAGCAAGTTTATCGAATTTTGCCTGGAAAATGGGATGATTCCCATTTGGGATTGTGATGTTTGCAACAAGTCGTCCATTGCATTAGCAGCTAAACTAGGCTTTAAGCCAGTAAGCGAATACTCTATTTACTACTCTGGCTAATCTTAATGAAAGAACCTTTAAAGGAGATACCAACCGATGCTGGTATCTTTTTTGTTTTAGAGTTTTTTAACCCTTTTAGCAGAAAAATAGGTGCTGAAAATCTTGTTCATTTTATTTGTTTTTAGGTAGGTAAAGCACACGCCGCTGACTGTAACCATCCCGCCCAGCAGAGAAAGAAATGCAGGTATTTCGCCTATCCATACCCATGAAATGACCAAGGCTAAAGCCGGTGTTACATAAAGAGAAAGGGTTGCTTCTGAAGCGCCGACGAGCGCAGTGACATATGCTAGTGCGAAGTATGGAATAACCGTGGGCAATAATCCTAAGTAAACGATAGACAAAGTTGCGCTCATTGAAGCGTTTATCATCTCTTCGCCTAAGCCTGGCAGAAACACAAGCATAGGTATTGTTCCGCCCCAAATGGTGAATGTAACGAATGGAATAAAACCATATTTTTTGATATAGCGGGCTTGAAAAACGTAATAAATACTCTCCGAAAATGCTGCCAGCAGGATGAACAAGATACCACTCATTGAATATGTATAGTCTCCTGCCCCAAATGCAATCAATAATATACCCAATAAACTGATCATAGAACCAAGCCATTTCGTAAATCCAAAACGCTCTCTAAAAAACAGGCGGGATAGCATGGCTGAAAAGATTGGTGTCGTAGTGACAAGTAAGCTTGCTACTCCGGCACTCACTGTTTTTTCACCGATGTTCAGCAAAATATGATAGAGTGCAAAACCTAAAAACCCTAAAAGGAAAATGGCAGGAATGTCTTTCATGTCAGGCAAGCGCATCTGAATCAAAACAGCAAAAAGGAATAATGCCATAGAGCCGATTAACAAACGAAATAAAGCAAGGTGTTCTGGTGTATAACCTTCCAGACCTGCGTGAATTCCCGGAAAAGCTGATGCCCACAAACCGATCATCAGACTGTTAGATATGATGAGCTGAACTGTTTTCTTTCGCATCTTTCTCACTCCTCTTTACAAAAACCAACCAGTTATTTACTGTGTTTCTATACTAATAAAGATTTCATGATATGGCTTCAACCAGTTAAATGAATTTTAACCCAACCAATTTAGATTGAAGGAGACTGCTTTCATGAGCTTTCCAGAAGAAAAAAAGATGAAAAATCTTCCGAAGTATAGACAAATCGTTCATTTTATTAAGGAGAAAATAGGAAATGGAGAGTGGCCGATTGGAAGCAAGATTCCAAGCCAGCGCACGCTCGCAAAAGACTTTCAGGTAAATCGAAGCACAGTGATTACAGCCTTAGAGGAATTAATGGCCGATGGGTTAATAGAAGGCAGAATGGGGAAAGGGACAGTTGTTATCAACAATACATGGACACTTTTGGCTAAGAATTCTGCGCCCAATTGGGATCAATATGTAACCTCTGGAATCCAGCGTCCCAGCCAAAAAATCGTTCAAGAGATCAATCAATCAGAGGCAAATACAGATCTTATACAGCTCAGCAAAGGCGAACTTTCAGCTGAGATTTTTCCTTTGGCTGCCATGAAAGAGATGATGGGGCAGGTATCTCAAAACATGGAAGCATTCGGGTATGAGGAACCAAAAGGTTATTTTCCATTAAGAGAGGCACTTAGCACCTATTTAAAAACCATTGGGATCAATGCCTCCCCATCTTCCATTCTGATTGTGTCGGGAGCGTTGCAAGCTCTGCAGCTGATATCAATGGGGCTTTTGCAAAGAGGATCAACCGTTTATCTTGATCAGCCATCTTATCTTTATTCATTACATGTATTCCAATCAGCCGACATGAAGCTGACTGGGCTTCCTATGGATAATGAGGGACTTTTGCCGGCAAATCTTCATATGACAAGGGGAGAACGGGGAAGGTCTATATTATATACAAATCCTTGTTTTCATAATCCAACCGGTATTTTAATGTCAAAAAAGCGGCGTGAAGAAATCCTTGCGGCAAGTGAGAAAACACAGCTTCCTATTATTGAAGATGACATTTATCGTGAGTTATGGATCGATGAGATTCCGCCATTTCCTATTAAAACAATAGATAAAAATGGGCATGTGCTTTACATAGGCAGTTTATCGAAAACATTAAGCCCGGGCTTAAGGATTGGATGGATCGTCGGTCCGGAACCAGTGATTGAACGTTTGTCCGACATTAAAATGCAAACAGATTACGGATCCAGTTCGTTATCCCAGAGAGTAGCGGCAGAGTGGTTTACATCGGGCCAATACCGGCTGCATTTGGAAAAGGTCAGACAGCAATTAAAGGTGAGAAGGGAACTGGCCTTGAGTGCGTTAGAAACCCATTTGAAGAATGTTGCGACATGGAATATCCCAAAGGGAGGATTCTTTATCTGGATAAAAGTATTGCCTTCAATTTCAATGAAATTACTTTATGCGAGAGCCTTATCAAAAGGGATTCTTCTTAATCTCGGCAGTATCTATGCTCAGGAGAAGGGGAATTATGTACGCTTATCATATGCTTATGCATCCCTTGAAGACCTTCAAAAAGGGATTTATGAATTGGGCTTGATGATAAAAGAATTGGCAAGCAGGTAACTATTTTATCCAAATGGATATTTCTAAAAAAAGAGACCAAGCCTAATGTTCGCTTGATCTCTGATAGTTTACTCCATCATTTGTTTATATTCACCATAAAATTGATCTATTTTCCTAAAAAGTTCTTGTATAAGTGTGTCTGATATAAATGGATTGAGTAACACTGCCCGCAGCCAGCGATGTTCCTTAAAATCTGGCAATGACAAGAAGACATTTTCTTCTTTTAATAAGAACTGCTGCAGTTCCAGGTTCCAGTTATCCCATTGGTCCTTATCAATGTCAATCGGTATACCTCGGAAGCAGCAGATGTTTGTATCTGGCTCGCAATAAAGCTCAAGAAAAGGCCGTTGTTTCACTTGTTTTATAAATTTTTCGTTTAATGCGAAGCTTTCGTTTATCAACTGATTGTATCCTTTTGTTCCTATGTGTTGAAGTGATAAGTATAATTTTAAAATATCCGCATGTCTTGTGCCCTGAACACCTATTTCTCCTAGATTAATAAAATCAGTATCGTTCATATACGGGGCAGATATACGAAAATCAGTTTCAAGGATTTCACGGTTTTTAAAAAGAGTCATTGCACAGGTCTTTGTGATGTACATCCACTTTTGTGGATTAAAAGTAATGGAATCAGCCATTTCAATACCAGCCAGTTTATTACGATATTCTTCAGAAAAAACTAGAGCGCCGCCATATGCTGCATCTACATGTAACCACAGTCCGTTTTCCTTTGTGATTCTGGCGATAGGCAAAATTGGATCTATACTTCCTGTCACAGTAGTTCCAGCAGTTGCGACAACAGCAAATGGGATTTTGCCTTCACTCTTTGCACGATGAATTTTCGTTTCTAAATCATGAATATCCATGCGAGCAAGATTGTTACTTTTTACTGGAATGATACTGGAGGTTCCTAAACCTAGGATCATAGCAGCTTTGTGCAGGGAAGTATGGCTTACATCTGAAACAAAGATGACAGGCTGTCCAGAAAGTCCGAATACACCAGTCTTTTTCACATTTAATTGATAATTTCTCGCTGCTGTAAGTGCATGAAGATTAGCGAGGCTCCCGCCGCTTGTCATAACTCCCCCTGACATATCATCATATCCAAACATACGGGCAATGGTTTTGAGTAACTGTGCTTCCATTTTTGAAAAAACAGGGGACATCTCAAGGCTTAGCATATTGTTATTAATGGAACTGCTTATGAAGTCACCCAAGCATGACATGAGAGTGGGGATCGAATCCATATGGCCCATATATCTTGGGTTTTGAGGATTCATTGAGTTTTTGATGATACCCTGCAAGTTTAGCAAGAGTTTTTCAAGTTCTATACCAGTCTCGGGGATATCACTATAATTAAATGACTCCATAGAAGGCAGTGTCTCTCGCTTTGCAGCATGACTTGAGTTTTCAATAACTAATCCGACTAATTGATCGACTAAGCCCCTTATTTCATTTACATTGTCTCCATTAGGGTCTATGAAAGCGTTGTTAGGTAAAAAAGATAATTCCATAGAGGCCGCACTCTCCTGTCATTACAATTTTTCCAATTATATCATGATGACAGCATGAGGATGTGTATGCTCTTTATTTGCTAATAACAATGGTTACTAAAATAGCTGTCTTAAAAAAGATCATGTTTCTGAACGAAAGGTTTTTCCTCTTTCTCTTCCTAAACCAAAATAATGTCTAAAATTATAGATAAGCGGACTCCATTTACTAGGGTCTATATGATTTTCATTCAATATGATGCTTTCCTCGGCGTGAAAATGTAGTGCCTGCGTCTCTACAATCGCAAATGATGGCTCATATTCTGGAATGCGAATATGTATGACTTCGGCTTCAATTTGGATAGGGCATTCTTTAATTCGTGTTGGTAATACTGTTTTTGATTGTAAAGGTGTTAACCCTGCCGCCTCGTATTTTTCTTTTTTATATGTAAACCCGAGCTGTTTCTTCAGAGGCGGTATTCTCTTTTTTCCGCTATAAGATGAAATTCTTTCAACGTTTTCCCATAAATCCGGGCCGGGCAAGTTTATGACACATTCTTTGTGTCTATTCATATTGTCAATTGCCTTTCCTCCCAGGCCTACTCCAAGGACAAGATAGTTTCCAAGGGCCCAAGAAGAAGACATAGGACTAATATTAGTGGTGCCATCCTCATTCAGTGTGGTAAGAAGAAATGTAGAGGCACCATAATACATGATTTTTGGTTTGATTTCTTTAAAATGAAGAGTGTCTTGTTTCTCAATATCCAACGCTTATTCCTCCTTGTCGTGATTCCATTTATATTGTAAAGGTTTAACATTTCAACTATCATCGAAATATGAATGTAAGGAGGAAAATCATGAATCCTAATATCGCAAAAATCTCTTCGCTGCTATCTGATCCCTCGCGTTCTTCCATTCTTCTCACCTTAATGGATGGAAGGATACATCCCGCAGGAGAGCTTGCATATCTCGCTAATATTAAACCTCAAACCGCAAGTTTTCACCTGAAAAAATTGCTTGAAGAAAAGCTGATCAGCGTAGAGAAGCATGGAAGGCATCGGTACTACAGATTGTCTGACTCAGAGGCTGCAAACATGATTGAACAACTGCTTTGTATTGCGCCTGAAGCCAAAGTCACATCTTTAAAAGATTCAAAAGGGAAAAGTGACTTGCATTTCGCCCGTACCTGTTATGATCATTTGGCGGGTTATATGGGTGTGCAAATCACAAATTCACTTGTTGAGCAGGGGATGTTAAAAAAAGTCGATGTAAACTTTGAGGTCACATCAGAGGGTTCTTTGTTCTTTTCGAACTTAGGCATCAACGAAGACCAGCAGCGAAATAAGCGGAGAGCATTTGCCCGTTGCTGTTTGGATTGGAGTGAGCGAAAGCATCATCTTGCAGGAGCGTTAGGAAACGCCCTATTGGTGCGAATGTTAGAAGAAGATTGGATCGTTCGTATGCCTAAAACGAGAGCGATTAGGATTACACAAAGCGGAAAAACCGCATTTGAGAAGTACTTCAAAGTGAATATGTAGGGACTTTTTATGAAGGGAATGAGAAAGAAGGAGTAAAATTCGGTAAATTTTACTCCTTCTTATGATCTTGAAGCGGCTTGATTTCCCATTGCAATAGAGATGCGATTCCAACTGTTTATTTGATTGGTGATGAGAACAAGGTCAACGTATTGTTTTTCATCATAATGTTCCCGCACTCGATGATAGAGATCATCGGGAACCCTTTTAGTAGGGATTAGCGTGATGTGTTCAGACAGTTCGAGAGCGGCTTTCTCTTCAGATGAATAAAAATCACATTCATTCCAAGCGCTTAAACAGTAAATTCGCTGTTCCGTTTCGCCCATTTTTCGGGCTTCGGAAGTATGCATATCTAAGCAGAAAGCACAGCCGTTTATTTGAGAAACTCTGATTTTGATTAGTTCTCTCGTGGTTCGGTTAATTGAAGATTGTTTCGTGTATTTCTCCATA
This sequence comes from Bacillus cabrialesii, assembly GCF_004124315.2. GTDB lineage: Bacteria > Bacillota > Bacilli > Bacillales > Bacillaceae > Bacillus > Bacillus cabrialesii. The sequence goes on from NZ_CP096889.1 coordinate 611,533, forward strand.
TCCATCATCATCTTCATACCCTCAGGTGCAGCATCATAGTAGGGCACTCTTTGACTCATAAGGCAAGACTCCTTTCCCTCGTATATCTAAATTGTAACTCGATATTGATATATTTACCAATGGAAGGTTTGCATGGCATTATTTTCACTATCTTTTGGCAAGAAGCTGCTTTGAATAAAAATAAGGATAACCTAAAATGATAAGTGGCGCTGATAAGGCAAGCAGGGTCCACGAGCCTGAGTGGCTGTCTCTAATGACTCCAATGAATACACAAGTACCGATGAGAAAATATAATAAAGCACCTAAAAACCAATACATGTTCATTCCTCTTTTTCCTTATAGGTGTTCTGTGATTGAGTACTTTCGTCTTTCTCATTGCTTAATCTATCAGGGCGCTGCTTTTTTAACACTTTTTCAGTCCGGATTCCTTTTCTTTTTAATGATAAAATTGCGAGATCAATCGATTTCAATGATGATCATTCCTTCAATATAGTGACTTCTCCATTATTGTAAATGGAAATTCGGAAGGATAAAACGTACATAAAGGCAGAACGCTTATGCACGTTTGGGCAATGATCACATGTTGGAAACGCTAATGCTTTACTGCATCTTTGTATTGTTGAGTTCCCTCTCTTCCTATAAAATGATGGGATAAATGTATGTCTGGTTCTAGTGTGTATGGCTTATGTCAATGGAAAGGAAGTGGATGAGGTTTGCGTATAAGGAATCCTTTCGAAGAAAAATACTATTCACATGATAGACGGGCATTAAACATGCTTGCGCTCAGAGTGCCGGGGCTGGCTTTTATTCTCATGATCTATGTAGCCTCTGTCGTGCTGCAATTTATTACTGCGAGCTGGTCCGTTTTATTGCTTGATGTGTTTACGATATTGATGGCTGTTTTTTCTTTTTTGCATTGGCATTCATATCGCTGGGTTAAGAAAAGAGTCATTCTATACTTTGCACTGCAAGGTTTGATCACTTTTACACTTGCTAATCTCATGACGGGCTTCTTAGTGCTGGTCCTCATTGGCCTTTATGCATTTTTGATTGGACAGATTATAGGAATGGCAGACAGAAGAAAGACTTTCCTCATTCTTTATTTATTGCTTCTTCTGTTAATGAATGTAGCTAATCAGATTCACAAAGGTGCATATTTGCATTTTATTGTGATTGCTGCACCTATCATGATTGTCATCATCACCTATGCTGCAACATTTTTTGCCCAAGTCGATGAAAAGATAAAAGCGCAGCTGACTCTTGAAAGGCTGGAGCTTGCCCATCAGCAGGTTGAACAGCTGACGCTGCAAAACGAGAGACAGCGTATGGCCCGGGACTTACACGATACGCTTGCGCAAGGGCTGGTCAGTTTAAATATGCAGCTGGATGCTATTCATGTTCATCTTACGAAAGGCAACACAGAGAGGGCAAAAGAAATCATTCAGCAATCGATGAAAAGAGTGAAAGGCACATTAGCGGACGCTCGTTCAGCGATTGATGATCTGCGCAGCAAATCAGAAGAAATCGGTTTTTTAAAAGAAAGAATTACCTCACTGATGGATCATTTTCAAGAGTCGACAGGCATGGGTGGTATTTTAGATTACAGATTACATCAGGTGTTAGACGTTCGTACAGCTGAAAACTGTTATTACATCATTGGAGAATGCATAACGAATGCGGCAAAGCATGCTGAAGCAGAATCGATCTCGGTATCCATCTGGGATGATGATAAGGAGAGGCTCCATTTAACTGTCAAGGACAATGGCAAAGGATTTGATGTTGAAAAGGGCAAGAAAAAGAGAGGGCATTATGGGCTTCTTGGCATACAAGAACGCGTCAGGGCAATGAATGGCCAATTCAATATAAAGAGTTCAAAATTGAAAGGAACACAAATTGAGATCACTGTACCAATTCAGGGAGAGATGCATGATGAATAAGGTTTTAATCGTTGATGACCATCTTGTCGTGAGGGAAGGTCTGAAGCTTTTAATTGAAACGAATGATCACTACACCATCATAGGAGAGGCCGAAAATGGCAGAACGGCAGTCCGCCTTGCAGATGAATGTAAACCGGATATCATTCTCATGGATTTATATATGCCGGAGATGAGCGGGTTAGAAGCCATTAAACAAATAAAAGAAAAACACGACATCCCTATCATTATTTTGACTACGTATAATGAAGATCACTTAATGATTGAAGGAATTGAATTAGGTGCGAAAGGATATCTGTTGAAGGATACGAGTTCAGAAACCCTTTTTCATACAATGGATGCAGCAATAAGAGGAAACGTGCTGTTGCAGCCTGAAATTTTAAAACGTCTGCAAGAAATCCAACTGGAGCGGATGAAGAAGCAGAGCAGTGATATACAGCTGACAGAAAAAGAAGTCATTGTTTTAAAAGCAATTGCTAAAGGTTTTAAAAGCAAAGCAATCGCTTTTGATTTGGGCGTCTCAGAGAGAACCGTAAAGTCTAGATTAACGTCCATTTACAATAAATTAGGCGCGAATTCAAGAACTGAGGCAGTGACGATTGCCATGCAAAGAGGCATTCTGACATTAGATGAATAACATCATATATTTGAAATTTGCCCAAACGTACATGCCCGAATGTACGTTTTTTTTATTTCATTGTCAACTACAATGAGAAAGCAAAGAATGTGATTAAGCAATGTGTTGAAAGGAGATTATCATGTCAAGAATGTTATATAAATTAGGAGGATGGGTTGCTCGCCATCGCGTAAAAGTAATATGCGCGTGGATCGTTGTGTTAGTAGCTTCGATAGGACTTGCAATCACGTTAAAACCAAGTTTTTCTGAGGATATGTCCATACCTGACACACCTTCGGAAAAAGCGATGGATGTCATTCAAAAAGAATTTCCTCACGGTCCTGATAAAGGGAGCATACGGGTGATTTTCGGAGCTGAAGATGGAGAGAAACTTACTGCAGAGTCAGCCAAAAAAGCAATCGAAAATACGTTCAAGGAAATCAATAAAGATGATTCTGTTGACTCGATTGCAAGTCCTTTTGTGACAGGAACAATCGCGAAAGACGGCACAGTTGCCTATGCTGAAATCAAGTATAAATCTTCAGCGGATGATATAAAAGATTACTCTATCAAACACTTAAAAGACAGCTTGAAAATCGCTGATGATGAGGGGTTGCAAACTGAGCTGAGCGGTGATATACCGGGAGCCGAGATGGAGATAGGCGGTGTGTCTGAAATTGTCGGCATTATCTTGGCCTTTGTTGTGTTAGCCATTACGTTTGGCTCTTTATTAATTGCGGGTTTGCCGATTATAACTGCGCTCATTGGTTTAGGTGTAAGCATTGGACTGGTGTTGATTGGAACTCAAGTTTTCGATATTGCTTCCGTCAGTCTTTCATTAGCCGGAATGATTGGTCTTGCTGTTGGGATTGATTATGCTTTATTTATTTTTACGAAACATCGCCAGTTTTTAAGTGAAGGCATACAAAAAAATGAATCGATTGCGAGAGCTATAGGAACAGCTGGGAGTGCAGTTGTTTTTGCCGGAGTTACTGTGATCGTCGCCCTTTGCGGATTGACTGTCGTTAACATTCCTTTTATGTCTGCCATGGGGCTGACAGCGGGGCTTAGTGTGTTGTTGGCTGTTCTCGCTTCCATCACGCTGGTGCCTGCCGTCTTATCAATAGCAGGAAAACGGATGATTCCGAAAGCAAACAAGAAAAAAGAAAAACAAAGTGCCGAAACAAATGTCTGGGGACGCTTTGTTACAAAACATCCTATTATGCTAAGTGTATGCAGCATTCTCATTTTGCTCGTCATTAGTATCCCATCTATGCATTTGGAGCTGGGCTTGCCTAATGCAGGGATGAAAGCGAAGGATAATCCGGATCGGCGGGCATATGACTTGCTTGCCGAAGGTTTTGGAGAAGGATTTAATGGCCAATTAACAATCGTAGCGGATGCCGCAAGTGTCACAGGCAATAAGGCGGAAGCCTTCGCAGACGCAGTGAAAGAAATAAAGGGCTTAGACCATGTAGCAAGTGTCACCCCTGCAATGCCTAATAAAGAAGGGAACTTTGCCATCATTACGGTTGTTCCTGCAACAGGTCCAAATGATGTGGCAACGAAGGAATTGGTAAAAGATGTCCGAAGCTTATCAGATAAAAACAGGGTTGATTTGCTCGTTACTGGGTCGACTGCAGTGAATATTGATATTTCAGATCGCCTTAATGATGCGATACCGGTATTTGCTGTACTCATTGTCGGTTTTGCGTTTGTGCTGCTGACAATCGTATTCCGTTCGCTGCTGGTGCCTCTTGTTGCAGTTGCTGGTTTCGTGTTGACAATGACAGCCACTCTTGGAATGTGTGTATTTGTTTTACAAGACGGGAATCTCATCGACTTTTTCAAAATACCTGAAAAAGGGCCGATACTCGCGTTCCTGCCGATTTTATCTATTGGGATTCTGTTTGGATTAGCAATGGATTATCAAGTATTCCTTGTAAGCAGAATGCGAGAAGAATATGTGAAAACAAAGAACCCGGTACAAGCGATACAAGCCGGATTAAAACACAGCGGACCTGTTGTCACCGCGGCCGGCTTGATCATGATATTCGTTTTCGCAGGATTTATCTTTGCCGGAGAAGCTACTGTGAAAGCCAACGGATTGGCTCTTTCCTTTGGTGTGCTCTTTGATGCGTTTATTGTGAGAATGACACTGATTCCAAGTGTGATGAAACTGATGGGAAATGCAGCCTGGTATTTGCCGAAATGGCTGGACAAGATCATTCCGAATGTGGACATAGAAGGGCATCAACTCACGAAGGAAATACAGCCAGAGATAGATCATGAACAAAAGAAACAAATCAGTTTGTAATAGAAAAAGCAGATCTTTCATGATCTGCTTTTTTGCTGAACAATCAGTTCTTGGATTCTATAGCCTTTCCATTGTGGTAGTATTTAGAAGATAAAGTCAGCAGTTAAAAGGAGACACTTATGACGCAATCACTCATTTTTGATATGATGGAACTTTGTTTCAAACTGATAAAATTTTAGAATTGTCATTAGAAGATGCTTTTGATTTTTTAAGGTCACTTGGCAAATGGGATACGGTCACTCCTATTCAGAAATACAGGGAGATCATGGGTGTTCCCTTACCTGAGGTATGGAAGATTTTATTGCCAAACCACTCCAATGAAATAAGAGAAAAGATGGATGCTTATTTTTTAGAAAGGTTAATAGCTAATATCAACCAAGGGAAAGGCGCATTATATCCTCACGTTGAAGAGATATTCAGTTATTTGAGAGACAACAATTATTCAATTTTTATAGCAAGTAACGGCTTAATAGAATACCTCAAAGCAATTGTGAGTTTTTATCAGCTGGATAGGTGGGTGGCTGAAACGTTTAGTATTCAACAAATACATACACTGAATAAAGGCGATTTAGTAAACACGATCCTGGAAAAATACAGCATTCAGCAGGCGGCAGTTGTCGGAGACCGTCTGTCTGACATAAATGCGGCTAAAGATAATGGTTTGATGGCGATAGGATGCCATTTTGATTTTGCACAGGAAGAGGAACTTGCTCAAGCTGACTTTGTCATCCATGACTTAATTGAGCTGAAAACATTGCTGCCAGAGCTGAAAATAAGTAAAGGGTTATTTCCTATCGTCACGCCTGCAAGGATGACGCAATGATGCCAAGGGTCTATCGAACCTTGGTATTTTTTGTGCGTGTGTTGCGAGATGAGCTGCTGTCCAGTTATTAGGGCCGACTCATGTAAAAAAATAGAGCCCATTAGAGAGACTCTATTTTATATAATGTCCGGAATAAGGAGGCCATTTACATTCCATCTGTTTCCGAACCATCCTTGCCGTTAAAACCGCAATCCAAATACATGAATAATGAAAAGGGCAACAGGCGGGATCAATAGGGAGGGCAGCAAATTCATCGTTTTACATTTCTTGATTCCCAGAATGCTTATTCCTGAACTGAGGATGAGGATGCCTCCTACTATTGTGATTTCGTTTATAAGGTCTGTATTGATTGCGCTCTCCATTAGTTTAGCAAATAAATAGATGGAGCCCTGCCAGGCAAATAATACAATGGCAGCAGCAGCTATCCCAAAACCAAAAGTCGAAGCGAGCACAATGGAGGTAATCCCATCTAACATGCCATTTGTAAGGAGATACGTATAATTTTCATTCAGAGCGGCTTCAACAGGGCCTAATATTGACAGTGAACCGATACAAAATAATAAAATCGCAGTTGATAACCCTTCCGCTAAATTGCTTTTAGAAAATTTGTTCACCAGCTTGTTGAATCGCAATTCCAGATTGATGCTCTGTCCAAGCAATCCTCCAAGGGCTAAGCTCACGATAAAAAGAATGGGATATTGACTATCCGGCAAATGCTGTGCAATGGCATTAACCCCCAGTGCGACTGCGGCGAATCCCATTGCTTGCATCAGGATATCTTGGTAGTCATCTTTAATTCCTTTTTTGAATAACCCCCCGATAATACTTCCTGCAATGATCATAACGGTGTTGAATATGGTTCCTAACATAAGCTTTCTCCTCCAATAATGATTCCTGCATAAAAAATAAACCCTCTAGTTAGTAGAGAGTCAAGGGAGATGAAAAACATATTCGTGAAAGCTATTTAATTGGCAGCAGGATTTCAGTCACATAATGATCTAAATTATTCGTAATCCCATAGTCAATGAGTGTGATTTCGATTGAGTCCCCCGCTACCTCATAATGATGTTCTTTCATATAGGCCAGTAACTGTTTGTAATATGGTTCGGCTTCTGGATGGGACCCTTTAAACCTAATTTGAAGATATTCTCTTGAAGGAAAAGTGATTTCTGATGAGGTTTTTTCAGCTTCATCTTCAAGAATCATGAATATGCTGGAATATTTGTCGAACTGATTTGTTTTTACATTTGCGGCTGAAATGGATAAACCTATCTTGCCTATAAATATATCCTCGTTTACATTCAGATGGGTTCTCAATTGTGCTAATGAATGTTCAATATCATGGCCGAGAATATATTCTTGCTGTATATAAGCCACACGGATTGCGGGAAGTTTGATTTTTGAAATGTGATGTAATGGCGTGTGAACGGCATCTTCTATTTGGATGATCCGGCGGGAGATCTTTTTTTCAATGCGTTCCAATTCTCTTTTTTTGCGATCAATTTCAGTTTGCTGGTTTTTCAGTAAATCAATCAGCGTGTTTGTATTTTGAGAATTATAAAAATCAAGGAGTTTATTGATTGGCAGACCTAAGGCCCTCAAATACTTGATGGTATCCAGCCGCTCAAACTGTTGGGTAGAATAATATCTATAGTTGGTTTTCCCGTCTTTATATTCCGGTTTCAACAGACCGATTTCATCATAATACCTAAGTGCGGAGATTTTCACATTGAATAACTTTGAAACTTCTCCAATCGAAAAAAATTCCTTCATTTTAACAACCTTTCTGTTCATATGATTATTCACATTATATAGTACAGTGAGTTCTAAAGGTAAAGCTTGCAGCATTTAAAAAAAGCTCCTTTTAAAAAGGAGCTTTTTCATTCTTCAAAATAAGGATTGACATGGATGAGCACTTCTTCAACATCCGAAAACTGTCTTTTGATTTCATTTCGAATTTCGCGGGCAATATCATGTCCCTGCTTAATCGTCAAATCATGATCCAAAGATAAACGGACATCGAGCAATTTATAGTGGCCATGTTCGCGCGCGCGGATTTTATCGAGCCGTTTGACTTCTTGACAATGCAAAATAACAGCTTTATATTCCTCTATCAGCTTGGGATCAACACTTTTCTCCATAAGAACATCAACAGACGGCCTGATTAATTCCATTGAAATCTTAAAAATGAGGTAAGCAACAATTGCACTGGCAATGGCATCGGCGTACAACAGATAGGACCATCCGCGGGTGTTTCCGATAATCGCCAATAGGACGCCGATAAAAGCGGCAAGAGAGGCCACGATATCGCCTTTATGATCGTATGCAATCGCTATAATCGCTTTGCTGTTCCATTTTTCCCCTTGTTTTATGGAATAATGATATAAGATCTGCTTAGCCACGTAGGAAATCAGAGCTGCAAACAATGCGCTGTATTGTGGAACACCCGGCCCTTCAACAAAGGACAAAATCGCTTCTATTAGAATATAAACGGAAACGAGTACTAATATCATTCCTACAATCGCTTCACTGATGACCTCAGCTTTGCCATGCCCAAAAGGATGGTCTTGATCAGGCGGCTTATTGGAAATGCCGATCACGGCCAGGACAGCAATTGAAGCCACGACATCCGCTGCGGAATGTATTCCGTCTGCAAAAACGGCTTCACTATCGCCTATCAGTCCAAAGAAGACCTTTCCCGCCATTAAGATCAGATTGGCTATCAATGCAATCAAGGCAACTTTTTTGCTTATTTTTTCTCTTTCACTTGCCATTTTTTCCTCCTATAAAACTGCACAAAAAAATAGGAGCGCTTTTGCATTCGCTCTCCGTATCCTTTCTTGTGTAATCACTTTGCTTATCATACCAATTCAATTTCGAGTGGGTCTATAGCAACGTTGTTTCCTGTTTACTAATAAATAAGGTGACAGAAAAAAAGTTGGAGCAGGGCTAAACAGCAAACAGAGAAAAATTTCCACCCGATTTAAAAATGAACTATTGACATATCAGTTTTTATCTTTTATTATTATCTCATATTCAAGATATTTTAATTCAAGATATTTAATTAGAGTGCAGAATAAGAATCTCCAGATCGTTTGAAGCAAGAAAAAGATCACTGAAGAGAAAGCTTACGTTTTGGATCATATGCTATTTGATTTTTTATACCACAATATCTCGAATTCGAGATAAAAAGGAGTGCGCGAGAAATGGCTGAATTTGTACAGTTAGTGAATGAAAGAAGATCTGCAAGCAACTTCCTTCCAGGTCATCCAATCACGAAAGATGAACTCAACGAAATGTTTGAATTGGTTGCGCTGGCTCCATCAGCTTTTAATTTGCAGCATACAAAATATGTGACGGTTCTTGATCCGGATGTAAAAGGCAAGCTGCAGCAGGCCGCAAACGGACAATATAAAGTGTTTAGCTCATCTGCGGTTCTTTTGGTTTTAGGCGATAAGCAGGCATATCAGCAAGCAGCGGACATCTATGAAGGATTAAAGATGTTGGGGATATTAAATAAGCAAGAGTACGATCACATGGTTCAAGACACCGTTTCGTTTTATGAAAACAGGGGAGAACCATTTAAGAGAGATGAGGCGATAAGGAATGCTTCACTTTCTGCGATGATGTTTATGCTGAGCGCTAAGGAAAAAGGCTGGGACACCTGTCCTATGATCGGGTTTGATGCTGAAGCCGTGAAGCAGATTTTGAATATAGACGATCAATTTGAGGTTGTCATGATGATTACAATTGGGAAAGAAAAAACAGAGAGCAGAAGGCCGCGCGGCTACCGGAAGCCTGTGAATGAGTTTGTTGAGTATATCTAAATGAACATTTAAAGGAGCGGATAAAAATGGCTAAAAAAACGATGGGAATTCATCATATTACAGCAATTGTCGGTCACCCTCAAGAGAATGCAGATTTCTACGCAGGAGTGCTGGGGCTGCGATTGGTCAAGCAAACGGTCAATTTTGATGATCCAGGCACGTATCATCTTTATTTTGGGAATGAAGGCGGGAAGCCGGGAACAATCATCACCTTCTTTCCGTGGGCGGGCGCCCGCCAAGGCATTATTGGAGATGGCCAGGTTGGCGTGACTTCTTATGTCGTGCCGAAGGGTGCCATGGCATTTTGGGAAAAGAGGCTTGAAAAGTTCAACGTTTCATACACAAAAATCGAGCGTTTTGGAGAACAATATCTAGAATTTGATGACCCGCATGGCTTGCATTTAGAAATCGTGGAAAGAGAAGAAGGAGAGGCCAATACGCGGACTTTCGGAGACGTAACTCCCGATGTTGCCATTAAAGGTTTTGGCGGTGCAACCCTGTTATCAGCACAGCCTGAAAAAACAGGTGAACTGCTGGAAAATATCATGGGACTGGAGCGAGTCGGCAAGGAAGGAGACTTCGTTCGTTATCGTTCTGCCGGTGATATAGGAAATGTGATTGACCTTAAGTTAACGCCTATTGGCCGGGGGCAAATGGGGGTCGGCACGGTACATCACATCGCTTGGCGCGCTAACGATGACGAAGACCAATTAGACTGGCAAACATATATTGCTTCTCACGGATATGGTGTGACACCTGTTCAGGATAGAAACTATTTTAATGCGATTTACTTCAGAGAGCATGGGGAAATCCTGTTTGAAATCGCAACGGATCCTCCGGGCTTTGCACATGATGAATCACAAGAAACAATGGGCGGAAAATTGATGCTCCCTGAGCAGTATGAACCGCACCGGGCACAAATTGAACAAGGGCTGCTGCCGTTTGAAGTGAGAGAATTAGATTGATTTGACACATAAAAAATAAAAAAACATATATTCAATTGATGATTGCTGGTGGTACTGTCAGCAAAGAATCAGATGAAATCAAAGATGAGGAGAGATAAAAATGGAAGATGCAGGACTGTTGCTTATTCGGATTATGATTGGTGTGGTATTCCTGTTTTATGGATCACAAAAATTATTCGGCTGGTTTGGCGGATACGGGATTAAAGGAACCGGACAATGGTTCGAGTCAATTGGTGTTAAACCAGGTAACGTCGCGGCCGCTTTATCAGGTCTTGGGGAATTCGTAAGCGGAGTTTTATTTATTTTAGGTGTATTCCTCCCGCTTGGAGCTGCTATCATAACGATCATTATGTTAGGTGCCATTGTAAAAGTACATGGAGCGAAAGGATTTGCGAACGGTGCGGGCGGTTTTGAATATAACGCGGTGCTGATTGCAGTCTCCATCGGGGTTGCGCTCATCGGTTCAGGGGCTTACGCTTTGCATTTTTAATATGAAAGTATTGAAGAACAGTTACTGGCAAACGGTAACTGTTCTTTTGTTTTGCGAGTTTTAAACATAACTTGGAGTACTCTGCAAAGCAAAAAAGCGGATATGATAAACATAAATGTGTATAGTGAATGATACGCGTATCGATGAGCTTGGTCATAATAGACAGGCCAATTTGAAGGAGGAATTTGATGAAAGAGATGACAACATTACATTCATTGAATTCTATAGAGAATTTTATTAAACAGCACCAATTCAGTTTTATCTACATTTCAAGACCCGGCTGTACAGTATGTCACGCTGTTCTGCCGCAGCTTAGAATATTACTGGATCAGTTTCCAAACATCACATTGGGGCATATCAATGCTGACGAAGTAGAGGAGGTCGCCGGCAGATTTTCAGTCTTCACTGTCCCTGTGCTTCTTTTGTTCATTGATGGGACTGAGTTTCTGAGAGAAGCCCGTTTTGTTCATTTTGAACAGCTCGAAGAAAGGCTGCAAAGGGTTTATCGGTTATATGAAGATAAATAAAAGTGTTTACATGAAAAGCCCCTTTTAAGGGGCTTTTTTCAACGTCACGCCGTCCCCCATGCATGTTTTAAAAGCTGGACACCGTGTGTGATATCATCAAAGCCAAGCTGGCCGAACCCCAATTTAATCAGCGGTTCATCAGGGGTGTTGTTTACGAAATAGAGCGCGGTGGGATAAACTTTTACTCCGTACTCCAAAGCACGCTGAATCAGCGATTCCTCAGAACAATGCTGATGAACCTTGATCAATATGTATAACCCGGACTGTTCGCCTATTATGGTTACGTGATGTCCGAAGTGTTGCTTTATAGTTGCCGTCAAGTGCTGCATTTTGCGTTTGTAGACCACGCGCATCCGTTTGATATGACGGGTCCATTCCCCTTCTTTCATAAACGCTGCCATGGTGAGTTGGCTCAGCAAAGAAGCGGTGCTTTCGAATTGATGAAATCGACGCTGATAACGCTGTAAAATAGCCTCCGGCAGCACCATATAGCTTAGGCGAATACCCGGGAGAAACGATTTTGAGAAATTCCCCAGATAAATCACTCTTTCAGAATGAATAGAGGCTAGGGCAGGAAAAGGCTGCTGTGTGTATCGGAATTCACTGTCATAATCATCTTCAAGAATATATCCGTCTTGTTTAGCCGCCCAATGAATCAGCGCCTGCCGCTCCTGAATAGACATGCTGACCCCATAAGGGCTGTGGTGAGAAGGTGTCACATAGATGAGTCTTTCCTTCATTTGATGTAATACTGAAAAATCAGCGCCCTTCTCATAAACAGGCAGTGTTTCAAGCGTAAAGCCTTGCAGCTGAAAGGCTTCCCGTCCCCCGGAAAAACCAGGATCCTCTACGATGATGCCTGAAAAATCATCTTTTAAAATCTGTCCAAGATAAATAAGCATTTGCTGTGTGCTGCTGCCAATCATAATTGAATTGGCATCTGTTTGTACGCCGCGGGATTCTAACAGATATGCCGCGATTTGTTCACGAAGGCGTTTTTCTCCGAATGGTTCCCCGTATAGATAGCTCTTCTCTAAAGTCAGCATTTGATTAGATAACCTTCTCCATATTGCAAGAGGGAAATGAGTTTGATCTACAGCACCCGGACGAAAATCAATGAGAGCTTCCGGCGGTGTTTCTGTTTGCTTGTTTTGAGAAAGTGTTTCTTTCCCCTGACATAAAAGAGGTTCGATTTCATTCGCAAAATAACCTTTTCTTCTTTCTCCTCGAATGTAGCCTTCCGCTATCAGCTGATCATAGGCCACCAAAGTTGTATTGCGGCTCACCTGCAAAGAATGGGCGAGCTCGCGAATGGAGGGCAATTGTTCATTCGCTTCTATATGCCCCTGTTCAATTAATGCTTTAAACCGCTCGTAAATTTGTGTGTATTTAGGACGATCATGATGAAAAGCAAAAATCATATTTTTCACCGCGCTCACCTCTGACATGTATATTTGTTTGAAACTGTACCTTTGAAAATGTCAGTTCCTATCTTATTATACTTTATAAATAAGCGATCATGGAAACGGTTTCCTATTCGTGCAGTGATCGGCTTAACAAGAAAGGAGATTGGATTATGTTTATCCCTGCCCCATTTAAACTTAACGAATCAGAGGCTTATGATGTCATCCGGGAAAACGGTTTTGCAACGTTGTTCTCGACGCATGAAGGCCTGCCGTTTGCAACCCACTTGCCGCTGTTGATGAGTGCTGACAAAGCCTGCTTGTATGGCCATTTTGCTTTGCAGAATCCTCACTGGAAGGACATTGGCGGCCAGACCGTTTTAGCTGTTTTTCACGGCCCCCATTGTTATATCTCGCCATCATGGTACGAGACAAACAAAGCTGTTCCGACATGGAATTACGTGGCGGTTCACGTTTATGGAGAAGTGGAGCTTTTAGAGGATGAAGAACTGGAAGACTCTATGAATGACTTGGTATTAAAGTATGAAACACCGGACAGCTCGTACAAATTAGATGATATTGACCCTGCATTTTTGGCGGGCTTACATAAAGGAGTAAAAGGGTTCAAAATCAGCATAAGCAAAATAGAGGGGAAAGCGAAGCTGAGCCAAAATCATTCACTATTACGGCAAACGTTAGTAATGAATCAGCTCAATCAGATCCCGCATACCGATGAACAGAGAATCGCAAGTTTAATGAAAGAACATATCAATATAAAACAGGGAGAAGGCTTGGACAAATAGCCTGGTAAGAAAGATTTAAGGAGTGAATTGGAAGCGTTTCGTATCTTTTCGCTTCTTTATCGGTCATAATGAAGTGGGCCAAAGATTTGTTTGGCATTGAACAGTTAAACATAAAGGAGTTTTTTGACATTGGGCTGGAGCAAATGGATCAATCTTTTCTGTATCATAGCATTAGGAGCAGTCATGGGATATAAATTATTTACCCATCAGCATATCAGCACCCTTCACCTCATCATATCTTCAGCACTCATCCTGTGGAATATCATTGGGCTTTTCAGCAAAGAAGCATCACATCAAACTAGACAAACCTAAGAAGCAAGGTAAAAAAGAACTCAAATGAGTTCTTTTTTTTGCGCGATGATATTATTTTTCACTAGGGGAAGAAAGGCTATCACTCTGCCCTTGATCACTTTTATCATCACCAAAACTTGCTGAAATGATAATAGAAGCAGAAGGGGAGTAATCTCCTAGTGTAAAGTTCATTCCGTAATTCTTGCTGTTCGCCGTATGGCTGTTTTGCAAGTTTTGTCCAATATCGGCATTAGCGTTTTGTGTGATTCCGTTTATCGTGAGATGTGAGATATTGATTTGAGAACGCATCCTCCAATAGTTCCTTTCATTCAGAAGTATATGACATTGAGGCTGTTGACAGTCTATTATCTTGTATTAATAGGATATTTCATTTTTGAGTATTAGCTTAAACTTAACGGTAAAAATTCTATTGAATCTCAAGACAGGTTGAGAGAGAACATATTATTTGAACAGCAAGATTCCATTAGAAAAACCGCCTGGTCAGTTTAGGCGGCAGGTATTGATATATCAGCTAAGAATTTGGCGTATCATTTTGATTTTGCCTAAAGGATATGATTGTGGTTTTTAACGATGAATAGGAACCGATAGCGGCGTAGCCGTAAAACCACCCCATAAATACGCCAGAAAAGAGACTGTGTCGATGGCTTATGAAGATCGAAATGATAAGACCTATCATCAGAGCTGCTGACGGGACAAATGTTTTGGGGATCTTCAACCATATTTTGAGGATTTGGGTGATCAGGATGATTGTTGGAACAGCTATCACGGCATCCCAAAAGTTTGTGTGAATAATTGGAAAATCCATGCGGCACCTCAGTAAGTAATATTATATGATTCAGTAATGATGAAAATTCACGCTAAAATCTGGTTGATCAGTTCTTGGATCGCATTTGTGATATTTTGATTAACGGCTTGACTGTTTGCGGAGCTTGTTTGACTGAAAAGGATGCGTTCAAAAACCATCCCTCTATTGTTCTCTCCGGCACCCTCTGTTGTTTTAGACACAGAGAACGGGCTGATGGAAAATGCAGATCCATTATTGAACACGCTGTTTCCGGATATCGACCGAATATAAACTGGGCATCTCATCATTCATCTCTCCTCTCCGTTATTGCTGTTTATACAATATGGTGCGTGTACGGCTGTTGCGTAAACAAAACGGCAATAATATACGATGATAGACAAAAAAGACATCAATCCCTAACACTCTTCATGCAGCTTTTAGGGTTGTTTTTTATTTTTTTACCAATCCCATGAAAACTATTCTGATTGCCTGAATGCTGGGCTTGTCCGTCCTTCCTTAAGAAGTCCGGGTGAATGAGTTGTTTCAGATCCCTGACTGTTAAAGGCTTAGCGTCATCAGTTCATTCTATCCCTAATTGTCGATTCGCCTTTACTGTCGCTTTTTTGACGTCTTGTATTGCTGTTACGCCATGGAGTCTTAACATGCTGATCGTCTGTGAGTCTCATCATCTTTAAATTTTCAATACGAAGATGTCCGTTTTCAATCACTTGCCGGTTAGCATCTTTTCAATAAAATTGAATCGAATCTGAAGCCATTCCATAAGGATAAGTGTCATTGAAAAATCGCCGCTCCGATTTTCAATGATCGGCTGAACGATAATGGTTCCGATAGAAATCATGACGACCGTTTGAGTTGAGGTCATTAGTGCGATTGATTTTCTTCCTGAAATTCTCAGCAGAATGACTCCAATTATAATGAGAACAAAAGCTTCCCAGTGAAATTCATGCGACCGCCTGACCAATGAGTAATGGATTTGTCATGAAGCGGCTATGCCAGCCATTCGCGATTTTCATATATTATGGACGGAGAAATCATGAAGATAAAGCAAAATCATTTGCCGGAATCCTGGCTTTTAGAAGAATGGCAAAAAAGAGAAAGGTAAAAGAGGCCGTATACGCGGTTCTGCTCGGTAAGAGGCATTTTGATGTGGATCAATATAGAGACCATATATCAGTCCCTATAGATAAAGAATGAGGGGAGGCATATTAAAGCCCTTTAGTGTACGCAATGTTTTCGACTTGTCTTGGGTACGAAATGTGCAGAAGGCCGTTTAACATCTGAAACTGTAATAAATGAGATTCAGCGGCTTCAGGAAGCTGAATCGTTCGCTCAATTGCGCCGTAATACCGTTCACGTTGCACCTCCATTTCGGCTGGGAAAACAGGCGTGATTGTTCCTTTGATCAGCAGCTGGGTTTTAGTAAGTAAGCGGATCGTTAATTCCTCCTCATATACACCGGGAATTTCCACAATGATAAAATTATATTCTTCATCTTGATAAAAGTCATAAACGAGCATATAAGCTTTGGAATCAAAAAATTGTTCCGGAGCTTTATATTTGAGCACATTTGTCCAAAAGTCACTTTGCTTATATTCATTCGTAATCTCAAGCCACTTTCGCATTTTTTCGATATTCATCTGAGATCCTCCTTAAATTTGATTTGAAATCGGTGCAGAAGGGTTTCCAATTTGGTCTTGGTCACTGATATCAGTATCAAGATTAGCAGTGTTTAATAGAGAAGAAGAAGGCGAAAAATCCCCTAGAGAAAAGTTTGCCCCAAAGTATTTGCTGTTCGCTGTATGGCTGTTGTGTACAGTTGGGCCGACATCGATATTTCCGTTTTGTGTGACGCCGTTTACCTTAATATTTGCGATGTTAATTTGGTATGGCATAGCGAACCCCCTTTTAATCTAATATTGGCGGTACTGGCAGCGGAGGAGCATTTACATAGGAATTATCAGAGTTTCCGATTTCTGTCTGATCATTTACATCAGGGTCATTTAAGAAGTTTTCCATGATTGATTCTGCAGGTGACGTATCACCGAAAGAGGAGTTGATCCCTTGAGATTTATTATTGGCGGTATGGCTGTTATGCGCGGCTTCACCTATTGTAATTGAACCATTGCCCGAAATGCTGTTGATCTTTAAATAATATAGGTTGATTACTGTAGACGGCATCCCATCACACCCTTCCATCATTCTGTACAGTACAGTATGCTCTGCCGCACCCAATTGTTCCTTGAATCGGCGTGGTCCAATAATATAAGGGATAACACAGGCGGCCCAGCCTTGATAAAAATAAAATTCATTGACATAAAATCCAATGGCATGAAATAATACTTGTGAATAATGTTACTCACGAGTATCTTTTAGTGGAGGTTGATCCCAGTTGAAAAGCAAAAAAGGACGTAAAGGGGAAGAAAGCCGGAAACGGTTACTCGAAGCTGCTGCTAATGAATTTTCAAATCGGGGATTTCATGAAACGAAAGTAAGTGAAATTGTGAAACGAGCCGGACTTACGCAGCCTTCCTTTTATCTGTACTTTCAAAGCAAAGAAGCCATTTTTGACGAGTTAATCACCAATTTTCACTCACGCATAAAAAGGCTGACAGAATCACTTCTTCTGGAAAACGGATTAAACACGAAGGATGTATCAAAACGGGTGCTGTCCGCTGTGGAAACTGTTTTTCAATGTCTGGATGAGGACAAGGATGTAACAAAGATCGGCTTTTTTCTAAACCCGGAAGCGAAGCAAATGAAAAAAGATCTGGCGATGGTTTTGAAAGAGAACTTAGAAGCAGAACAACGACTTGGTTATTTTGACTCTGAACTCGACATGGAAACGGTCGCTGAGTGTTTGATCGGCATAATCGAACATTTAACCGATTCATTTTTGTTGACCGGAATCAAAGATCCGGCAAGTCTCGCTGCCCAGGTTGTGAATCTGTTAATATACGGGATGCTTCCGAAAGGGAGTGACGGAAGATGATATTTGTGATTATGAAAGTCGGTTTGGCAGCTTTTATGCTTGCGGGAGGCATCATAAAGGTGTTCCGTGTTCCTTTTCAAGTAGAGCATTGGCGGCATTATCAATATCCATTATGGTTTCTTACAGTTACTGGAATTCTTGAAATAGCCGGGGCGCTTGCCATGACAGCGGGAATTTGGAATCGGTATGCAGCGTTTGGGGCAGGCGCACTGTTTGTCGTTCTCATGGCGGGAGCGGTTCATGCGCACATGTTACGAGCGCGCCAATCGGTTCTCATGACGATCCCTGCCATGATTTGTTTGATTGTTTCTGTCATGATCATGATTAGAGAGTTCATGTAAGATTTTCTCTTATATTTCCACAGTCTTTTATTTTGATTTGCAGGAAATCTATTTCTCTTATCGAATGATAGAGAGTCAGAGGTTAAAAACGGCTTCTTTTATATTTGTACGCAGTGATTGTCCGGCATTGGCTGGACTTTTTTTATAAGGAGGAATACAGAATGACGTTAACCTTGGAAGACATGACTGTGGAAGAGTTCGAAGCATTTCGCGGAATGTCCGTGCGAAATTATGCGAAACAAAACATAATGTCGGGAACTTGGACAGAAAAAGAGGCGTTCGAAAAATCGGAGCAGGCTTATGAGAACATGATTCCGAATGGACGAAACAGCAGCAATCATTTCTTTTGGAACATCACAAATGAACAAGGGGAAAGGATGGGCTGGCTCTGGCTGTATGCTGATCCGTTTCATCCGCAAAAGGAAGCGTTTATTTATTCCTTTGGATTGTATGAAGCATTTCGCGGAAAAGGGCTGGCTCAATTGGCGCTTCAAACGCTGGATGAAAGAGCAAGAGAGCTTGGCGCGGAACGACTTGCCCTTCATGTGTTTGCGCACAACGAGATAGCGGTTCATCTTTATGAGAAGATGGGCTATGCCATGACCAATATACGTATGCGGAAACAGCTGTGCTGAGAAGCCGCTTATTTAAGCGGTTCTCCAAACACAATATGCCAATGCAGATGTTTAGAGTCCTGGTAAGCTCCTAAGTTGGTGATCACACGGCATGCGCCTTTTTCTTCCGTCACCATGGAAGCGACCTTTTGAATGACACCCATTCATTCAAGAAGCAAGTCTTGGTCGTGCTCTTCCAAGGTTAGGAACAGCCACAATATGGACTGGATAAAACGGTTTTGTAAGATAGTATGCCAATACGTTGTCTGTCTCTAGTACCTTATTTACTTTTGTTTTGCCGCTAAATACTTCATCACAGTAAAAGTCTTCAGTCATATGATTCATCCTAATTTTTTGTTTGTTTCATTTCATCTTCTGCTTTTCTTCATCACCTTCCTTCTGTTGTGAGAAGCTTTCCGCCTGAGGTACCGCACCCTCGGTATTTTTTTGCTCCTAAACTCTTAATTATCACAGGCTTGAACGTCGGCTATAGGAGAAGTCTGCTTTAAAAACAGCAAAAAAAGATTGACCTGTAAAATGTAAGGGGTTACAATTGAAAACAATTAGGAAAGACTTTCCTTCGATATAATTTAATATTATAACATTTTTGAAGATTATTTTATCTAAAAGATAATAATTAGAGAAAGACTTTCTTTATTTTGCAGATAGGAGTGATAATGATGGAGAATGTACAGGTTGGGCTGTTAGGCGCGGGCCGGATGGGAGCTTTCCACGGAGAAAGTATTGCGCTCCGTGTAAAAGGAGCAGATTTGTATGCGGTTGCAGATCCGGTTCCGGGAAATGCAGAAGCATTTGCAAAAAAGCTCGGCTCAAATATTAAAGCGTTTACGGATCCGTTAGAAATGCTGGAGCATCCGGATATTGATGCGGTCATCATTGCGTCGCCAGCAAGGACGCATGCAGCAAACATTATTGCAGCGGCAAAGAAGGGGAAAGCTGTTTTTTGCGAGAAACCGATGGCTGTTACGCTGGAAGAAGCGGATGAAGTCATCAGAGCAGTAAATGAAGAATCTGTTCCGCTTCAGGTCGGTTTTAACAGACGTTTCGCTAAAGGCTTTCGCAGTGCATATGAAGAAATCCGTGCAGGGAAAATCGGCACACCACAGTTAATGCGTTCCATCACAAGAGATCCGGCGCTCGGCGATCCGACTTCAATTCCTCAATGGACGATTTTTTTAGAGACGCTGATTCATGACTTTGACACCTTACTTTTTCTCAATCCAAATGCGAAGCCAATTGAAGTCTATGCCGCGGCTGATGCGCTTGTCAGACCTGATTTTAAAGACAAAGGATTTTTGGATACTGCAGTTGTCACAATCAAATTTGATAACGGAGCGATCGCAACGGCCGAAGCGAACTTCCAAGCCGTTTATGGATATGATGTCCGCGGAGAAGTGTTTGGATCTAAAGGCATGCTGACCATGGGAGATATCCGCCATACAAACATGACAAGATATAACAAAGATGGAGTCAGCTACAACACGATTCGTTACGACCAGGATTTATTATTCGATGCTTATGTTGACGAATTACAATCGTTTATTGATGCCGTTCGAAATAATGAGAAAACCCTTGCAACAGGCGAAGATGCACGTGCGGCACTTGCCATTGCCGCAGCTTGTATAGAATCTTGCAAAACGAAGCGGCCTGTCACATTAAAAAACGGAGTGCCGCAAACGGTTTGAGTTTTTGATAGAAGAAGCGCCTTTTTAAAAAGAAATTCTGGTAAGCATTCGTTTATACTAGAGAGGATCTATTTTATAAAGGTGGCCTTCTTAATGAAAACAACCATTTATGATGTTGCGAAGGAAGCAAACGTTTCAATCTCTACGGTTTCAAAGGTTCTTAATAACACCGGCAATATAAGTGAAAAAACGAAAAATAGAATTTGGAAAGTCATTGAGGAGCTTCAATATCAGCCAAGTGTTGTCACTTCAGCGAGAAAAATGATGAAGACCATCGGGCTGCTCATTCCTGACATCGCCAATCCGTTTATGGCCGAGCTGGCCAGAGCTGTGGAGGACAGCGGCCGTAAAAAGGACTTCAGTGTCATTATATGCAGTACGGACAACGATTCGCTGAGAGAAGAAGAATATATCACCATGCTGAAGCAAAAGCATGTAGACGGTATTATTGTAGCGACGGGTCTCAAGAACAGTCAGGCGATACGTGAGCTGATTGAAAGCGACATGCCGATTGTCATGCTGTCCAGAGATATACCGTATCTGCCTGTAGACACTGTAGTAGCGGATGACTTTAAAGGAGGATACGAGGCAGCCGTTCATTTAGCCCAATTAGGGCATACAAACATGGCTGTCATAGCAGAAAAGATTAACAATACATCAATCAAAAATCGTGTCATCGGTTTTAAAGAAGGACTGCAGGTTTCAGGAATTGAAATCGATGAATCAGCCATTCTGGACTGTCCGTATGACTTGTCAGCCAGCAAAGATATCAGTTTAAAGCTGCTTAATCAGAAAAATAGGCCGACGGCTGTATTTGTGACGACTGAGCTGCTTGCTTTAGGTGTTTTGCAGGCTGCTAGGCAGCTTCACATTTCTATTCCTTCATCTCTTTCGTTGGTTGGGTTTGATAACAGCATCCTTGCAAAGATCAGTGATCCCAAACTAACGACAATCGCACAGCCGGCTGAAGAAATGGGAGAAAAGGCAATTGAACTGCTGATGGACGGTATGACTAATTCAAAACAAAAGAAAGTGATACAGCGTGTGATGCTGTCTCCTTCATTAATTGTGCGAGATTCTACGGCATCACTCTGGTGATCCTTGGGGGATCTTGGAGCGATCTCCCTTGCTTAAACGAAATACAAGAAGACGGAGGTTTCTTCATGACATCCAAAAAGGCCTATATCAGTCTGATTTACTTTTTCGGAGCATTAGGAGGTTTGCTGTTCGGGTACGATACAGGTGTAATATCCGGCGCGCTGCTGTTTATAAGGGAGGACATGGAACTCACTCCGCTGTTAGAAGGATTGGTTGTCAGCGGAGTGCTGATTGGCGCTTTAGCAGGTGCAGCTTTTTGCGGAAGGTTCTCCGATCGCTATGGCAGGAAAAAAACAATCATCTGGCTCGGTGTGCTTTTTACAATTGGAGCTATTGGAACAGGTCTTGCTCATAATGTCGGAATATTATTACTATTCAGAATAGAGTTGGGTGTAGCGGTTGGAGGAGCTTCAGCAATTGTTCCTTTGTATCTGTCAGAAATGGCACCTGCCGCGATCAGAGGCAGAATCGCTTCATTGAATACACTGATGAATTCTTTTGGGATTCTCATGGCGTATATTGTAAACTTTGTCTTTTCATCTTCCGGCAGGTGGGATCTGATGCTCGTATTAGCAGTAGTTCCATCCTTCATTCTCATGGCTGGCATGTTTTTTATGCCTGAAAGCCCTCGATGGGTGTTGCAGAAAAAAAGTGAGGAAGAAGCGAGGCATATTTTGCTTCTTACGAGAGATCCGAAAACAGTCGATGCTGAGATCCGCAGCATGAAGGAGATCAAGACGGAAGAACGTGTTTCCATATCAACGTTATTATCCCCGGCGATCAGGCCAATCCTATTTATCGGTATTGGGATCGCCATCTTTCAGCAAGTGATCGGCACGAATACAATTATTTATTATACACCGACCATTTTAGAAAATGCAGGGTTCGGTACCTCCAGCGCCATTGCAGGAACGATTGGGATCGGCAGTATCAATGTCTTATTTACAATTATAGGATTGCTGCTGATTGATATGTTAGGGCGAAGAAAACTCATGCTGATCGGCAATGTCGGAATGTCTTTGGCACTTGGTGTTTTGGGCGTCAGTATGATGTTCTTTCATGCGCCAGGATGGCTGCTGTTATCCTGCTTATGCTTGTTTATGGTAGCGTATTCAGCTAGCTGGGGAATGGTCGTTTGGGTTGTGCTGGCTGAAATTTTCCCGTTACACATCAGGGGGACGGCATTGGGAATCGCAAGTACCTGTCTGTGGCTGGCGAATATTGCGGTGTCGCTGTCCTTCCCGCTGCTTTTACATCTGATCGGTACAGGTATTTTATTTCTCATGTACGGTGCCATTGGCGTCCTTGCCTTTCTCTTTGTCTATAAATTTGTGCCGGAGACAAAAGGCAAATCATTGGAACAGATTGAAGGAGAAATCATGTCAAAGAATACAGCTTCATCTTTCTAAAAGGGGGATTTCAATATGGGAAGAGAATATGGGTTATGCTTATGGACTTTCGGCAGCATTCCATTTGAACAAAAATGCCGACTGGCTGCAGAAATTGGAGTAGACGGGGTTGAGGTCGAAGGGGATCTTTCAGTGAATCCGAAAGACCTTGCCAAGACATTGGATGCTCATCAAGTAAAGGTTTTATCGGTAACGCCAAGAAATGTAGATATTTCAAGCGCGAATGAAGAGGTTCGTTCAAAGGCTGTGCAGTATTTCTTGGATTTACTGGATTGGGCTGTGGATTTAGGGGCTCCCCGCATCTGTCTTCACGGAGATGTCGGCAAAGTCAGAGGGAGCGGTGATCATGCAAGGGATTGGAGTTTACTAGTCAAAAGCGCTAAAAAGATCATGGCTAAAGCAGAGAAATTGCAGATTCAGGTGGTATTTGAAGTATTGAATCGATACGAAAATCACCAAGTGGTCACTTGTGAAGAAGCTTTACAATTCATTCGCGATGTCGGCAGCTCCAAGCTCGAAGTACTTCTCGATGCGTATCATATGAATATAGAGGAAGCTGATCCTGTAAAGGCCATTGAGTTGGCAGGGCAGAAACTCGGCGTCTATCACGTGGCTGATTCAAATCGCCAGGCCATCGGAAGCGGCCATGCGAACTTGAAAGAGCAAATCGAAGCGCTCCATTCTATCGGTTATAGTGGCCCGATCATTATGGAGATGGTGGCCGCCGGGCCTGACCCTTTTACTCCGGTAAAAGAGGATAGCTATCTGGAAGTGGTGACAGGGTATTTTAAGTCATCTTTAGAGACATTAAGATCATGGGAGGGTTTGAAAATATAAAGAAAAAGGACAACATCTGTTGTCCTTTTCAATGCACTCAGTCTTTTTTGTCTTGCTCATCCAGCTCTTTCATCCGCTTCGTAAGTTCATTGAAAGCCTGATCAAGCTCCTTGTACCCTTTATCATTCGGTTTCATTAAACTGAGCTTTCCCAGCACTTCCTGTCTTTCTGTTTCAAGCTTTAAACGAAGCTCTTCCCGGTCATTTCTTTCTGATGGAACGTCACTCAATTGCTTTTTGATGCCATTGTCCGAGATGACGAGTTTACTGTTTGTTGTTTTTTCGAGAAAGTATCGGTCATGTGAAACCGCCAGCAATGTGCCGCTATAGTGTGACAGTGTTTCTTCCAGCTGTTCGCGTGATGGCAGGTCGAGATGGTTTGTCGGCTCATCTAAAATCAGCACGTCTTTCTCCTCCAGAATATATGCCATAAGCTTGATCTTTACACGCTCGCCCATACTCATATGCTTGATCGGCTCAGTCCATTGGGAAGCTGTAAAACCTAAGTGCCTCATCAAATTTTGAACGTGCCCTCTTGCTTTGTATGTGTCATTCTCAAATAACTCTTTCGGTGTTTGTTCTAAAGGCAAATCAAACACTTCCTGCGTTAAATAGCCGATGTTTGCGGACGGTGACACCCATACACTTCCTTCTGCCGTTTCCTGTCCCACAATGATTTTCAGCAATGTTGTTTTCCCGCTGCCATTGGGGCCTATGATCGCAACCTTTTCGCCGTGCTGAATCGTAAAATGTGCGTTTTGAAAAAGGGTTCTTTCGCCAAAAGCCTTCGTTACATGCTGAACGTCTAAAAATCGTTTTCCTGTTTTTTTGGTTGTATCAATTGAAAAGCGGACAGTATATTCCGGCTCAACGGGTTCCGCCTTTGTTTTTTCCAGCTCTTGTTCAAGCCGCTTCCGCTTGGATTTAATCTGGGCATCCGTACGCTTCGCTTTGACACGGTGATATTCTTTAAACCCTTCCTTTTTCGTCGATTGCGCATGGGCTTTTTCAGACCATGAAGAAAGCTCATTCATTTGTGCTTCGATCCGTTCAACCATTTTTTGCTGCTTTTCATATTCACGCTGCCGGGCGAGTCTTTTCTTTTCCCGAAACTTCATATATCCAGAGTAATTTCCTTTGAATTCAATCAGCGTTTGAGCTTCGAGCGACCATATTTTTGTTGCGGCTTCGTCTAAAAAATAACGATCGTGAGATACAAGAATCACTGTGCCTCTATAACTTTTCAGCTGTTGAATGAGAAATTGCAAGCTTTCTTCATCAAGGTGGTTTGTCGGTTCATCTAACAGTAAAAGATCAGCATCCTCTGACAGCCCTTTCGCCAGCCGCGCTTTCAGTTTTTCACCGCCGCTTAATTGTTGGAAATCACGGACGGGCACATGCCATTTCTCCAGTAATTTCTTTTCGGCGGGCGTCTGATCCGCAAAGGAATACGACGCGGTTTCCTGTTCAACCACCGCCATTTTTATATCCTGCCGAAGGATTTGACCCTGTGCAGGGGCTAAGTCATTGTGTATGAGGTGCAGCAGCGTCGATTTCCCAGCGCCGTTTTTGCCGATAATCCCAATGATATCCCCTTGATGAACACTGGCATTTACGTTTTTAAAAACAGTCAGATCCTTCACTTCATAACTGACGTTTGTTAATGTTATGATCTCTTTCATCGATATCCCTCGCTTTAAAGGGAGAATCAAAAAAATCCTCCCAAATGTGTTGGAAGGATTAGCCGTGCCGGTGCATGATCAAATAAGCTATTATTCATAAATAGCCATGTCGTATATTTAGAAAATGGGCAGACTAATCCTATTTTTTCTGATTTGAAATATTGATTTCAAACGGTAAAAATAAGATTAGTTAATCATCGTCCACCCATCATCCCTTCTGTTTTCATTACACACACTATAGCATAACTTCTCATTCAAAAGCAAAGGCCATTTGGCATTTATTTTCATTGTAAAAAAGCTCCTGCTCTCATTTTCTGAAGCAGGAGCTGCGAATTTTATTGATGCTTTGCTTTTCTCACTTTATAAATCACAATCAGCAAAATAAACCAAACCGGCGTAACAAATAACGAAACCCTGGTATCCTCGGCCAATGCCAGCACAACCAAGATAAACGCCAGAAACGCGAGAATCAGGTAATTTGTAAACGGATAAAGCGGAAGCTTAAACTTGTTTGTTTTTGCTAATTCAGGTCTTGTTTTACGGTATTTCATATGGCAGATGACCGTAATCCCCCAAATATAGATAAAGCAGACGGTTGAAATGCTTGTGATCAGGGTGAATACGCCTTCTGGCATGATGTAGTTTAACGTAACACCGATTAAAATCACGATAGCTGAAAAGAACAACGCATTGCTAGGTACTTTTCGCTGAGTCAGTTTCGCCATGGATTCAGGCGCATTGTTATCTTTCGCCAGTGAATAGACCATACGGCTTGTACTGAATACAGCGCTGTTGCAAGCTGAAGCAGCGGATGTCAATACAACAAAGTTGATAATGCTTGCCGCCCCGACGATGCCAACCGCGACAAACACTTGCACGAACGGGCTCTCGCTGGGATTGATGACATCCCAAGGATAGATGCTCATAATCACAAGAAGAGCGCCAATATAGAAAAGCAGCACCCGGACAGGGATATTGTTGATCGCCTTAGGGATTACTTTTTCAGGGTTTTCTGTTTCACCGGCCGTGAGCCCGACCAGCTCAATGCCGACAAAGGCAAACACAACCATTTGGAACGAAAGGATAAACCCGTGAATTCCATTCGGGAACATGCCTCCATGGCTCCAGAGATTTGTGAAGCTGGAGACCCCTGAGCTTGTGGAAAAACCTTTGAAAATCATTACAAGGCCAATGACGATCAATGCCAAAATGGCAATGACTTTAATTAAAGCAAACCAAAATTCTAATTCTCCAAAAAGCTTGACGGTTGCCAGGTTCATAATCAGTAAAATAATGAGGGCGATTAAGCCGGGCACCCATTGCGGCACACCCGGGAGCCAATATTGAGTGTAAAGCCCGACGGCTGTCAGATCAGCCATCGCAATAGAAATCCAGCAGAACCAATAGGTCCAGCCGGTGATAAAGGCTGCCATATCACCTAAATAATCTTGTACAAAATCAACAAAAGAGTGATAGTTCAAATTCGATAACAGCAATTCACCCAGAGATCTCATAATTAAAAAGCAAATGATCCCCGTAATCATGTAAGCAAATAAAATCGACGGTCCGGCAAAATGAATCGATTTTCCTGAGCCAAGAAACAAGCCCGTCCCAATGGCCCCGCCGATGGCGATGAGCTGGATGTGCCTGTTTTTCAAGCCTCTCTCCAATTTTTGCTGATTTATATTGTCTTTCCTCATGTCGTCTGTCACTTTGTTTGTTCCTCCATTGAAAATTGTTTTGAGTCAGCAATATGTTTTAATGAATATTATAACACTAAAATTTCTATCTTTTTTACTATACAGGAAATATGAAAAGAAATTTTAATGTGATTTGGACTATGCATCCATAAAAAAAGCGGCTCAATTTAGGGAGCCGCTTTCCTTTATGCCATTTCTGTTTTTTTCATATACAGGTAGAGCCCGTAATCTGTCGGAGCGGATGCGTATCCTGCCTGCCGCAGCATTGCCGCGATATTGCCGCGGTGGTATGTCCCGTGATTGACAACGTGGGGAACCAGCTCGGAAACAGCGGTCTTCATGATTCCGCCTGAAGGATTTTGAATCTGGAGAGGTTGATTGAGCTGTTCTTTTTGCTGCAGAAATAATGTATAGCGGTCAGATAACTTCAAAAACAGGGCTTCCATTTCCTCCAGTCCTTTTGCCTCGGTCTGTTCTTTAAGCTGTTCAGCTAATGCCAACGCATCGTTCATGCTTTTGCCGGAAAACACTTCAATCCAGCCGAGATCAGAAAGATAAACGTGAGACAACACATGGGAAATCGATGGAAACACACTTTGGATTTCTTGGCGGTACACCTCTTTTGGAAGCTCTTTTAATCGGTTGAATATTTGCTGATTGGCCCAAACGTTATATTCATACAATTTCAGTGAAAAATCTGGCATGAAAAATTTCCCCTTTCGTATTTATAACCCCTATTATACACGAACAAACATTCTCGTTGTATTCATATATAAAATATGTTGACAGACATAGTTTAGAGGAATAAACTAATTAACATTGATCATAAAGTTTAGAGGGGTAAACTACAATGAGGAGGGGAAGATGTTGAACGAACAAAAGCTATGTCAGGCGATAAACCTGTTTGTGGAAGTGCTGCTTGAAGGGACAGAATTTGTGCATCGTGAAATCGACCAGGATGTCTTCAAGCATATCTCAAGGGAACAGGCAGACCTGTTGAAAATCTTAAAAGTCAAGGGTCCTACCTCTCCCGGCAGTCTCGCCATGTATCAAAACGTACATAAGAGCGCGATTTCGAACAGGCTGAAAAAGCTGCTCGATAAGGGATTGGTTGAATGGGAGGACAGCCCGGCCAAGAGTGATAAGCGCTCTAAGCTGATTAACATCACAGCCAGCGGTGAACACATACTGGAAGAATTAGATTCAGCCATCTTTAACGCTCTCAAAGAGCTGATCGATGATATAGATGAGGAACATTTACATTCTATCATTGAGATATTCACCATTCTAAAAAGCAAATTTAAAGGAGAGGATTCTGCCGAATGAGAGCAATCATCAAATTCAAGTGGGCAATTGCAGCCATTATATTGGCACTTACCGTCGTATTGAGTTTGTTTTCTCCGAACTTAACGGAGCTAGCCAATCAAAAGGGGCAGGCCCAGCTTCCCGCTGATGCTGTTTCAGAAAGAGCAAACGCCATTTTAAAACAAGCGGGAGAAGACAATAATTCGATCAGTGTTGTCGTTACATTAGACCACGCTTTGAAGAAAGACACAGAGGACCAGCTTCGCACAATGATCGATAAAATCAAAAAGATCGACGGTGTGGAAGAGGTCACGTCTCCTCTGACAGCGGAAAAAGAAGTCAAAGACCAGTTGATTTCAAAAGACAAGAAAACCGTCCTCATTCCTGTCACGATTACAGGTTCTGATCAAAAGGCGGAAAAAATCGCGGATGACATTTATAAAATTGTTCCTGATGATTTGACGGCATATATCACGGGAGCTTCTCTCATCAATCAGGATTTCGCACACAGCTCAGAAGAAGGGCTTAAGAAAACGGAAGTGATCACAGTCTGCTTAATCATCGGGTTACTGCTGATCGTGTTCCGATCTGTTGTGACGCCTTTTATCCCGATAGTGGTTGTCGGTTTCTCATACTTGATCAGTCAATCCATACTTGGCATCCTTGTGTACAATGTTGATTTTCCAATCTCGACATTTACACAAACCTTCTTAGTCGCCATCCTGTTCGGTATCGGAACAGATTACTGCATTCTGCTTCTTACCCGATTCCGTGAAGAATTGGCAAACGGCCATGACAAAAAAGAAGCGGCGCTTATCGCTTACCGTACAGGAGGAAAAACCTTATTTATCAGCGGATTTGCGGTATTGATCGGATTTTCCGCCTTAGGATTTGCAAAGTTTGCGATTTTCCAATCCGCAGTAGGAGTCGCGGTTGGTGTTGGGATCTTAATGATCATCCTCTACACATTGCTGCCATTATTTATGGTGACGCTGGGTGAAAAATTATTCTGGCCTTCTAAGAAAGTGCTGTCTCACAGTGACAACAAATTATGGGCGTTTCTCGGCAGACATTCCGTCGTCCGTCCGTTTCTGTTTATCGTCATCACGGTCATGATCACGCTTCCGTTCATTTTGACCTATGATGACCAGATTTCATTCGACTCGACTGCGGAAATCAGCAGCGATTATCAATCAATAAAAGCTCTCGAGGCCATTAAGGATGGATTCGGTGAAGGAAAAGCGTTCCCGATCAATGTTGTCGTGAAAGGAGACAAAGATCTCACAACAGCTGATACAATCCCTTATCTCGGAAACATCAGCAAAGCGATCGAGAAAGTCGATCATGTTGACTCTGTCATGACTATCACGCAGCCGACGGGTGAAAAAATCATGGATTTATATATTGATAAACAGCTAGGCTCAGTTTCAGACGGGCTGGATAAGACGGTAAAAGGAATTGCCGATGTCCAAAGCGGTTTAACGGATATAGAAAACGGACTGAATCAAATGGCGGGGCAAACCGGTTCAGCCTCAAATAGCAGCTCCGGCGGTTCATTTGGCGATGCGGCAGAGGGCTTGGGCAAAATCAATCAGCAGCTGCAGCTGGTCAGCAAACAGATGTCCCAAACCGGCAACACCGCACAGACCGTACAGCAGCTTACGGCAATCAGCGGACAGCTTGGACAGATTCAAGCCGGACTTGAACAAGCGAACCAGCAACTCACAGGCCAGCAGGCCCAAGCCGGAACGCTGACGGAAAGCCTTATTAAGCTTTCCGATGGCGTAAAGAGCGCAAATGATGGCCTGACGAAAATCTCGGACGGCATGACAGCTTCCAGTGATATGTTAGAGGACATGAGCAAGAGCTCAACCGTAAGGGACACAGGCATATTCATTCCTGATCAAGTCATGAAGGATAAAGACTTCAAGAAGTCAATTGACCAATATTCCTTTGCAGACGGCAAAGGCGTGCAATTAAGCGTCGTCCTGGATTCCAATCCTTATTCAGAACAAGCCATTACGACGATAAACCAAATCAAAAAAGCTGTAGCAAACGAAGTTGAGGGCACTCCTCTGGAGGACTCTCAGATCGTATACGGCGGGGTCACGAGTATGAATGCGGATTTAAAAGAGCTGTCCACAACGGATTTCTCCAGAACAATGGTGATTATGATTATTGGCCTGTTTATCGTGTTAACCATTTTGTTCCGCTCAATGATTATGCCGGTTTATATGATTGCGTCACTGCTGCTGACGTACTATACGTCAATATCTATCACAGAATTAATATTTGTAAACGGCTTAGGAAACGCCGGCATCAGCTGGGCAGTACCGTTCTTCAGCTTTGTCATCTTGATCGCGTTAGGCGTGGATTATTCGATCTTCCTGCTTGATCGATTTAAGGAAGAGGTGCACATGGGCATTGAGCAGGGCGTCGTCAGATCAATGAGCAAAATGGGATCCGTCATTATAACGGCTGCCATTATTTTGGCCGGCACGTTCGCCGCGATGATGCCTTCAGGCGTCAATACGCTGATGCAGGTGGCAAGTGTCATCATTATCGGGCTTTTGCTTTACGGCCTTGTCATTCTTCCGCTGTTCATTCCGGCAATCATCGTGACTTTTGGCGAAGGGAACTGGTGGCCGTTTGGCAGGAAGAGAATCAAAGAATAATCGAGAGAAGAGTGATGAATGGTCATCACTCTTTTTTTCAGACGTGTTAACGAAAAAACAGGTCAAACGATCAAACGGCGGCTTTAATAAAACAAAGAGCCCGGGACATATCCCTGGGCTCTTTGTTTTATTTCCATTCTGCAATTGTATCAATCGGCAGGCGGTAGGAAGCATAACCTTCGTCTGCTGCTTTTCCGATAGAAAGAAGCATGACCGGTACATAACGGTCTTTTTCTAATCCGAACGTTTCCGCGATGTTTTCTTTATCATAGCCGCCAATCGGGTTTGTATCGTAGCCGTGCGCGCGTGCAGTCAGCATCAGCTGCATCGAAACGAGGCCTCCGTCAATCAGGATCGTTTCGCGGTTCACCTGTGCCGGAAGCTTTTCAAAATGAGCGGTCAGCGCGGCGATTTGTCTGTCTTTGACCTCCTGCGGCATGTAACCAAGTTCCACGGCTTTTGAATAGATTTCTTCTAAGTAGTCTGCATTGTTCATGTCTGCAAATACAGCGATGACTGCAGAAGAAGTTGTGACTTGTGTTTGGTTAAAGCTTGCGAGCGGTGCGAGCTTTTCTTTTCCTTCCGGGCTGTCAATGACGAGAAAACGCCATGGCTGTGCGTTAACAGAAGAAGGCGCGGTTGTTGCTTCCTCTAAGATTTCTGTCATCTCTTCTTTACTGATTTTCACTGTCGGATCATAGTTTCGAATGGAACGGCGACCTTTCATTATCTCCATAAAATCATTTGTTTTCATCATGTTGATACACTCCTCTTATGCTTCAATATTGTTTATGTTGTTCCGCATGCGCGCCAGCACATCAATGAGCAGGCGGCGCTCGTCTGCACTTACATTTGCGAGCATTTCCTTCATGAAACGCTCCTTTTCTTTCTTAGAAGACTCAATCCGCTCTCTTCCTTGCTCTGTTAATCGAACAAGGGTGATGCGGTTGTCCTCAGGCTTGCGCCGTCTTGAGACCATGCCTTTGGCTTCCAGCTGTTTCAGGTGTCTGGTGACGGCTGCGCTATCTATGTTTACTTTCTTTTGAAGGTCGCTTTGACTGATCTCATCTGCATGATAAAGCAATGTCAGCAATTCCAAACGAGATTGGCTGATGCCCGTGCATGCCTCGAACTTCACGCCAATCACCTTGTTCACGCCTTGCAGCTGATATAAAATCTCGGCTTCCTCAGAACAAAATGACGCCAAAACCCATCCCTTCCTTCTTGTCAAAATTATTAATTGATATATCAATGATTGACACGTCAATTAATATACACCGAATGATTTCATCTTGCAAGCCATTTGCACATTTTAAAAAACCTCCCCGGAGGGAGGTTTTTGTCATCCTTGCGGCTCAGGGTAAAACATCAGCAGAAAAAAGCTGGCCGTTTCTTCAGATGAATTGATGTAGCTGTGCGGGGTTGATCCTGCAAATTGCAAGGCGTCTCCGGAAGCGAGCATGTGCTCCTGGCCCTGCAGATTAACCGTTAATTCGCCTTCTTTAATGAGAAGGTATTCTTCCCCTAAATGTGTTTTTGCTTCATGAATACATCCAGGTTTCAGATCAACAACGTAAATTTCAAACTTTGTTTCAGGATTGTAGGGAAAAAAGGGGTAGACACTGTAGTTTTCTTCATTATCTGTGATAGGTTCGATATCCTGCAGATTGATTTTTTTAACTTTTGGCTTGTCTTCTTTCAGAAATACAGAAAAGGATACTTGAAGCCCGTTTGCGATCTTCCATAGCGTGGTGACAGTCGGGGTTGATTTTCCTTTTTCGATTTGTCCGAGCATCGCTTTGCTGACACCCGTTAATTCGGAAACTTGATCAAGAGTCAGGTTTCTGGTTTTTCTAAGTTTGACTAGATTCTTTGCGATAATGGCTTGGATATCATCCATACATGTATCTCCTTACGTCCATATTCGCTTTATTATAACATATGGAAATCTGTTATCACATTGTATTGTAAGTTATAACATACGAATGTATAATATATTAGACGAGGAGGGGACAGAATGATATCTGAAAGAGAAATGACTCATGCAAAAACTGACGAGCCAACATTCCTGCAGGGATTTCAAGATTGTGTTCCGACGCTGGTCGGTTACATTAGCGTAGGCTTAGCTTTTGGAATTGTGGGGGTTGCGTCGCATTTAAGCGTGATGGAAATTGTGCTGATGTCGGGATTGGTTTTTGCAGGCGGCGCCCAGTTTATTATGTGTGCGTTGTTGGCGGCGAACAGTCCAATGTCAGCGATTATCTTGACAACATTTATTGTGAATTTACGGAATTTTCTATTAGGGGCAGCGCTTGCTCCTCATTTTTCAAAGTATTCGCTGATGAAAAATGTAGGGATCGGAATGATGGTGACAGATGAGTCGTTCGGTGTTGCTTCCAATAAGATTGTCAAAAACGAGCCGATTAGCGACCGCTGGATGTTCGGTTTAAATCTTACGGCGTATGTGTGCTGGGTGCTGTCTTGTGTGGCAGGTGCCGTTTTTGGCAAGTGGATTGCCGATCCAGAATCGTTCGGACTTGATTTTGCGGTGACGGCTATGTTTTTGGCGCTGCTGGTTCTTCAGCTGGAACATATTGTGCCGGCGAAGCTTAAACACTATGTATCTCTCATTATTTATATGGTGATTGCCATGGTTATTTTTTCTTTCTTTATGCCGTCTCATCTTGCGGTCATCATATCAACCGTTATCGTCGCAACAATCGGGGTGGTGACGGATAAATGAATATCGATACATATATCTTGCTGGTGATTATCGGCTGTGCGCTGGTCACGATGATTCCCCGTATCATTCCTTTTTTAGTTGTTCGGAATATCACTTTGCCGGAGCCCGTGCTCAAGTGGCTTTCCTATGTGCCGGTTTGTATATTGACAGCACTTGTCGTAAAGGATTGTATGATTCAGTCTAATGACACTTTGCAATTGAATTGGCCTGTGGCCGTCATCTTGATCCCGACTCTCCTGATTGCGATGAAAACGAAAAGCTTATCTATTACTGTGATCAGCGGTGTCCTTCTTATGGCGGGTTTGCGATTATGGGCTTAAAACAAGTGGATCGGCACTCACTGGATCAGGGCAGAAGACCCTGGTTTTTTTGTGTCTTTTGTTCAAGCTTTAAGCGGCTTTCACAGATTGAAAGTTATGATACAATATACAAATGTTTTACAGCTTCAATCCATCGTTGGAGTTGACATCCATTTTATATAAGGAACTAGGTTGAAGGGAAGGTTTGATAATATGCTGCACAATCCAACTGGAAAAGAACGCTTGGCATTGGCGTTTTTGCTCGGCATGCTTGCTATATTGGGCCCACTTAATATAGATATGTATTTGCCGAGTTTTCCTGAAATCGCTAATGATTTATCAGCAAGTGCGTCACTTGTACAGTTAAGTTTAACAGCCTGTCTGGTCGGGCTTACGATCGGCCAGCTGATTGTCGGGCCGGTCAGTGATGCGCAGGGAAGACGGAAACCGCTATTAATCTGTATTTTTTTATTTGCGTTATCTTCTCTGTTTTGTGCGCTGTCGCCTAATATTACAACATTAGTGGCCGCGCGTTTTTTACAAGGATTTACCGCTTCCGCAGGGCTTGTGCTGTCTCGCGCCATCGTCCGCGATGTGTTTACCGGAAGAGAGCTTTCTAAATTTTTCTCGCTGTTAATGGTGATTACAGCTGTTGCGCCAATGGTTGCGCCTATGACGGGCGGCGCCATTTTGCTTTTGCCATTTGCAACGTGGCATACGATTTTTCATGTGTTAATGATCATCGGATTTTTACTTGTTCTTCTTATTGCCTTTCGATTAAAAGAAACGCTGCCGCCGGAAAAACGGATTCCAAGCTCAATCGGAACATCTGTCAAAACGATGGGCAGCCTGCTGAAGGATCGGTCCTTTATGGGCTACGCGTTAACGGTCGGATTTATTCACGGGGGAAGCTTTGCATATGTGTCTGGTACGCCTTTTGTATACCAGGATATCTATGGAGTGTCGCCGCAGGTATTTAGTATTCTTTTCGGCATTAACGGCCTGGCGATTATATCGGGGAGCTTTATTATCGGGCGCTTCGGCGGGATCATTCATGAAAAGAGCCTGCTTCGCATAGCGGTCATCACGGCAATGATTGCGACTGCTGTGCTTTTGACCATGACGATGATTCACGGGCCTCTTGCCACATTAGTCATATCCATTTTTATTTACATGATTACGATCGGCATGGTTCTGACAAGCACGTTTACGCTGGCGATGGAGAAGCAGGGACACCGCGCCGGAAGCGCAAGTGCGCTGCTCGGCATGCTGCCGCTGCTTCTCGGCTCGATCGTCTCTCCGCTTGTAGGTATTAATGAAACAACTGCCATTCCAATGGGAGCGATCATGTTTGTGACAGCGGTCATCGGCTCGCTGGCGTTTTTTGGATTAACGAAAGAACGAGCGGAGCAAAACTCATAAAAAAACCTGACATGGCGTCAGGTTTTTTGTTTTATTTAGAATAACAACAGCAGGCCCGCAATCGCAGGTGTCAAAAAGATGGCCGATTTCAGAACCATCTTTGGCATAAGGTTGGTGAACTTCGCGCCTACATAGGCACCGCACATTGTGCCGACAAGAACTTTGATCAGCAGGACATAATCGACAAATCCTTCTGTGATATATCCGATGCCTCCTCCTACAGCGAGGGGAATGATCACAAGCATCGTCGTTCCGACAGAATGGCGGATGGACAGGTTCAGCATAATCATTAAACCGATTTGAATAAAAGGCGCCGACCCGATACCGAATGTGCCGGAAAGAATGCCGGATACAATTCCTAAAATAACCGCTCTCGTATACGTTGAAAGATTGCTCTGATTCATTTGAGCCTTCTCTTTTAAAAGAAACAATCTGATTAGAATGAGAATCGCTGATAAAAACAACATCCCAGCCGTCAAGTAATGAAGCAAATCAGCCGGAATGAAAGATGTCAGCTTTGCGCCGAAAAATGACCCAACCGCAGCAAAGCATCCGACGGTTAAGCCGATTTTCATTTGAATGTTGCCTTCACGATAGTGGCTGTACGCCCCTGATAAGCTGGTGAAAGCCATGCCGGCGAGGGAAGTGCCTAAAGCCGTATGAATCGGGATATGGAAAAGAAGAGTTAAAAGGGCAATGACAAAGCCTGCTCCCCCGGCACCAATAAATCCTAAAATAATTCCGAGAAGAAACATAACAAGAATAATGAGCATATTTATTCCTCCATTAAAAAGATCTAAAAATGTAAACGTGCGCTATTTTGGCGGAGGTATAGTGTCCTATTGACGATGAAAAACATGTATTTTTTCAGATGCCAGTAGTCCGTCGACCGTCGTTCAGCAAACATATCGTACCTCAAATTCTGAGAACTGACAAGGCTGTTTGTTGCTTCCCATTACCATCTGTTATATGATTTTGATGAAGAAAAGCCCTTGAATATATTCAAAAGAGGTATTATATATGGACGATTTTAAATTAGACAAACCGACTCCTTACTACCTGCAATTTTATAACCAGCTGAAAAAAATGATCTTCAACGGGACTTTTATGCCGGGGGAACGGATAAACGAAACACAGCTGGCGAAAAGCTTTGGCGTCAGCCGCTCTCCGATAAGGGAAGCCATGCGGCTGCTTGAGAAAGACGGTTTGTTAAAAGCAGATGACCGAAATGGATTTTCTATCACATCGTTAACGGCAAAAGATGTAGATGAGATTTATAAAATCAGAATTCCGCTGGAGCAGCTGGCAGTCGAGTTAGTCATAGACGAAGCGGATGAAGAAGAGCTTGCCATACTCGAGAAACAGCTTGAAGAAACAGAAAAAGCCATTCAAAATGGAATGGAAGATACGGAAATTATCAGCTTGAACCAAAAGTTTCATGAGCTGCTTGTTGATTTCAGCCATAACAGACATTTAAAAAATCTGCTTGAGCATGTAAATGATCTGATTCACTTTTGCAGAATCCTTAATTATACCGGCGATCACCGTGCAGAAACAATACTGAGTGAGCACCGCAAGATATTTGAAGAAGTGAAAAAGAAAAACAAAGAAGCAGCCAAACAGCATGTGATGGCTCATTTCAATCATGATTGTGAGCATTTGAAGCGAGTGCTTGAAGAAGGAAAAGAGAATTGATTTTCGTGATCCGTTACCAAGGGGAAATGACCCCTTGGTATTTTTTATGTGTTCACCAACATATATAAGAGGCCCCGTTAATAAGATTTTATGATGGATTGACTAATGAATAATGGGGGTTAAACATGTTTATCCATATCGTCGGGCCTGGTGATTCTTTGTTTTCCATAGGCAGAAGATACGGTGCTTCTGTTGATCAAATCCGGAGTGTGAATGGTTTAGATGAGGCAAATATCGTGCCGGGGCAGGCTCTGCTTATCCCTCTTTATGTATATACGGTTCAGCCGGGAGACACGCTGACCGCCATTGCGGCAAAAGCGTTTGTTCCCTTAGAGCGGCTGCGGGCCGCAAACCCGGGCATCAGCCCAAATGCTTTACAAGCGGGAGCAAACATAACGATTCCTTCTATCTCAAATTACATTGCGGGAACGTTAAGTTTTTACGTGCTCCGAAACCCTGACCTCGATCGGGAATTAATCAATGATTATGCGCCATACTCGTCTTCGATTTCGATTTTCGAATACCATATTGCACCTAACGGCGACATTGCAAACCAATTGAATGATGCGGCCGCTATTGAGACAACATGGCAAAGACGGGTGACGCCGCTTGCGACCATCACAAACCTTACATCAACAGGATTCAGCACAGAACTCGTTCACCAAGTCCTAAACAACCCGACAGCGAGAACCAATCTGGTCAACAATATTTATTACTTAGTTTCCACAAGGGGATATGGCGGTGTCACAATCGATTTTGAACAGGTGAGCGCCGCGGATCGGGATCTTTTCACTGGGTTTTTGCGCCAGTTGAGAGAGCGCCTTCAGGCGGGAGGATATGTGCTGACGATAGCTGTTCCGGCAAAAACAAGCGATAATATCCCGTGGCTGAGAGGCTACGATTACGGAGGAATAGGAGCGGTTGTCAATTATATGTTTATCATGGCTTATGATTGGCATCATGCCGGAAGTGAGCCGGGCCCTGTAGCACCGATTACTGAAATCAGGAGAACCATCGAGTTTGCGATTGCGCAGGTGCCGAGCAGAAAAATCATTATCGGAGTCCCGCTCTACGGGTACGACTGGATCATCCCGTACCAGCCGGGCACAGTTGCTTCAGCCATTTCAAATCAAAACGCAATTAAAACAGCGATGAGGTACCAAACCCCGATACAATATTCAGCCGAATATCAATCACCGTTTTTCCGGTACAGTGATCAGCAGGGGCGAACGCATGAGGTATGGTTTGAAGATGTCAGGAGCATGAGCCGGAAGATGCAGATCGTCCGTGAATACAGATTGCAGGCTATAGGCGCTTGGCAGTTAACCTTAGGCTTCACGCCAGGCCCATGGCTTCTGCGGAAATTTTTTACGATCAGAAAGGTATAAAAAAGGCACAGAGCTCGTTGTCTTTTTTTGGATTCAGTCCACAGGAGCAGAATAGTTCAATCATTTGTCCCTTGCATGGGATTACGTTCCCATTTTACGATTAGTAGTAGTCTGATCAAATAAAACATGAGAATACGATGTGAGAGGGAGCTGTCAAAATGAAATCAGTCTTGATTTTAAACTTTCCTGCGGAAGGCCATGTGAATCCTACCTTAGGCATCACAAAAGCGTTTTCGGATAAGGGATATGATGTCCATTATATTTCCACTGAAAAATACAAAAAACGATTAGAAACGGCGGGGGCAACCGTCCATCTTCACCGGGATCTTCTGCGAACAACACCTATTCATATCGGTTCGCCCAATGGCATTCTTGATTTCTTGAAAATCCATATCAAAACCTCGCTGGACATTTTACATATTGTGAAGGATTTATCTAAAAACATTCACTTTGATTTTGTGTATTATGATAAATTCGGCGCGGGAGAGTTGGTGAGGGACTACTTAGATATTCCGGGGGTCTCTTCTTCAGCGTCCTTCCTGTTTGGCGAAGAGCATCTGAAAATCCTGCCGCTGCATCCGGAATCCGGAGCGCCGCTTGAATTGGATCAAGAGTGCGAAGACCTTTTGGCGAAAATGAAAGAAACATACGGTGTCGCCCCGAAAAACCTGGTTCAATTCATGAACAATAAAGGAAAACTGAATGTAGTGTATACAAGCCGTTATTTTCAGCCTGAAAGTGATCGTTTTGGGGATGAATGTCTGTTTATCGGTCCCAGCTTTCCAAAGAGAGCGGAAAAAACAGATTTCCCGATTGAACAGTTAAAAGGTGAAAAGGTCATTTATATTTCAATGGGGACTGTTCTGGACAATACGGAGGAATTCTTCAATCTCTGTATTGATGCATTTTCTGGCTTTAACGGAAAAGTCGTCATCGCTGCCGGAGAAAAAGCGGATCTGACCAAATTAAAGCAGGCGCCGGAACACTTTATCATTGCTCCGTATGTCCCTCAGCTGGAAGTGCTGGAGCAAGCTGATGTGTTCATTACACACGGAGGGATGAACAGCGTAAATGAAGGCATTCATTTCAGAGTGCCGCTGGTTGTCATGCCTCATGACAAGGATCAGCCGATGGTAGCGCAGCGACTCTCTGAACTCCATGCAGGCTGTGTCATCTCTAAAGATGAAGTCAATGTACAAATATTAAAGCAGGCCGTAAATGAAGTTTTACACAACGATCAGTATACGGCAGGCATTGAAAAAATCAATCAAAGCTTCCAAGAGTGTATGGACATGGATGAAGTGATGGAGCGGATTGATAAATTGATTCGCCAAAAAAACAGATAAAAAAGAACTCCCGTACAAAGTACGGGAGTTCATCATTTAAAACTTGATTTTGATCTTTTGAGCATCACTGATTTTCTTATGGTTGTGGTCAAAGACGTCACTTGTTGTGATGTCGATCCACTTGATCTCTGCTTTCTTCTTATCAGCATCTTTATCATGGGCATGGCCGCTTGATGCGTTCACAATAAAGCCGAGATTTCCGGACTTTTTGGCTCCGCCTTCCAGCTCACCATTTAACTCTTCAAGATAAATATCTTTGTTCCAATCAAAAGTTTCCCCTGTATTTGTTTTCATCAAGGCAATCGGCGCAACATTTACTTTCTTTGAAGAGGTGTTTTTGATCTCAACGAAGACCTTAACGAAATCAAACTCTTCATCGTGCGTTAACACATGAAAATAATCAATCATGCTGTAATCCGGTCGCAAATGGATCAGCTTCATTTCTTTTACTGTTAGCTCCACGTCGCCGATTTTATATGTTTGATTCACTTGCTTGATATCCTTTAAAACAGCTTTTCCCTTGTCATCAGAAAACGTTTGGCCAACCTTCAGCAATGACCGGTCATCGGTCACTTGGGAATTAGGCTGATACTCATCAAAACTGTCTTTATGAGATGACGTGCTTTGCGGTGTGGCTTTTACCGCTTGCTCTCCGCCCGTACTCGGTTTTTCTGAACTTGCGTTTGATGAACAGCCCGCAAGCATGATGGCAAAAGCAAAAATTGAAAGAATTCTTCTCATGATGATTCCTCCATTAAAAAGAGATCCCGTTACTCCATACAAGCAACGGGACATCTTGTATTCTTTTACTTATCATTAATCTTAATGTTGTATTGTAAAGCCTTGAAGACGTTTTTAGCGATTTCTGTATTATCGATTTGGCCGGCAAATGTCTCACTGGACGGACCGTACGCATAGACGGGAACATCTTCACCAGTGTGTCCGCCTGTTGTCCAGCCGGTGTGTGAGCGTTTGTTGAAAATCTCCTCGATCGCATTATCGATTTCAAGCACTTCTTTCGTTTTTGCGGCTTTTTCAACAGATTGAATTTCCGATTCAGTTAAAGCTAATTTCTTTTGATCAATATACGTTTTTAATGTTTTTTCAACATTTGCGCCGTC
Organism: Bacillus cabrialesii; assembly: GCF_004124315.2. Classification (GTDB taxonomy): domain Bacteria; phylum Bacillota; class Bacilli; order Bacillales; family Bacillaceae; genus Bacillus; species Bacillus cabrialesii. The sequence continues at coordinate 652,724 of NZ_CP096889.1, forward strand.
AGCGATTTTTTCTGCCATAAAGTCAGGTGTGCGCTTGGCCGCTTTAATGGGTTCACTGAACCAGTTGTAGATGCCGTCCGCACCGATGGAGTACCCGCCAGTGGAGTGGTCAGCCGTTGCGACAACTAATGTGTGTTTGTCTTTTTTGGCGAAATCAATAGCCGCCTTATAAGCTTGTTCGAAGTCTTCCATCTCACTCATTGCGCCGACGATATCATTGTCATGTCCCGCCCAGTCAATTTGGCTGCCTTCCACCATGAGGAAGAAACCGTCTTTATCCTTGCTTAATTTTTTAATCGCTGTGTTTGTCATATCTTTTAATGAAGGAATATCCTTCGTGCGGTCAATCTTTTTAGGAAGGCCGCCGTCAGCGAATAGGCCGAGAACTTGACTGTCTTTATTTTTCAGCATGTCCTTGCGGTTATCCACATAGCTGTATCCCGCTTTTTTGAATTCCTTGATCAAATTGCGGTCCTTGCGGTCAAAATTGCTTTTCCCTCCGCCAAGAAGGACATCAATTTTGTGTTTGCCGTTTACCATTTCATCAAAATAATCATCGGCAATTGAGTTCATATTTTTCCGGCTGTGATCATGGGAACCGAAAGAGGCCGGAGTAGCGTGTGTAATTTCTGACGTGGCCACAAGCCCTGTTGATTTTCCTTCTTCTTTCGCCGCTTCAAGCACCGTTTTGGCCTCTGAACCGTCATTATCGACTGCAATCGCATTGTTATATGTTTTGATCCCGGCAGACATAGCTGTTGCTGCAGATGCGGAGTCTGTCACGTTCTGCTCTGGATCTTCAGGGTAAGTTGTTTGCTGGCCGACCAAGTATTGGTCAAAAGCTGTAGGCTCTACAAATTTTGTCTTTTTATTATCTTTTAAATAACGATGAGCAGACGTATAGGACACGCCCATACCATCACCAATCAGTACGATAACATTCTTAATTTCGCCTTGATTCCCCTTTTTCTTTTCCTGGGCGCTGGCTTCAGGCACACTGCCGCTGGCTAAGCTGCTGAACGCAATAGATGATAAAACCGCGATAGGCAGCAATTTCTTCGGGAATTTTTTCAAGTGAATAACCTCCTAGAAATATATAAATCTGAAAGACAACCTCATTATATTTTTCAAGTGTTAAGCTAGTATTAATCGATTTTAAAGATTGGATTTACAAGAATAATTAACGGACACCCTTAAATAATGGTTATTCTTTTATGAGAAGTTTTAGAAGGAAAGAGCAATAGTACTAAAGAAATAAATTGAAGGAATAGATACTGGCTGTGGGGAGGCGGACTGATAACTGCTATAGTCACATAGAAACAACCTGCTTACTTCTTGAACAATCAGGATTCTTTTAAGTATTACATTTGGAAATAGGATTTTTTAAGTACGTGTCTGGTCGGTTCCGTTTGGAGTTTTAATGAACTTCTCTGAACGGTATCATTTTATTTGAGGAGGGAACAATATGGATGTTTTTTCTGAATATGTAGCGGGGATTGATGACCCGTTCCACCGAGAAAGAACGGAAGAAGTGTTGACTTGGATAAAAAATAAATATCCAAATTTACATACATAAATAAAATGGAATCAACCAATGTTTAAGGATCATGGCACATTTATTATTGGGTTTAGTGTATCTAAAAAGCATTTAGCTGCCGCCCCTGAAAGTGTGACGATAACACATGCAGAGGAGGATATTGTGAAGGCTGGATATGACTACACCAAAGAACTGATACGTATCCCATGGAATGGCCTAGTTGATTACCCGCTACTTGAAAAATGATTGAATTTAATATTCGAGACAAGGCTAACTGCTCCACTTTTTGGCGGAAATGAAAAAATAAAATAGCTTTAGGAATGAATGATATGTCATTGCAAAGAAGAAAGGCATAACCTATTAGCTATATGAAATATGTTATGCCTTTTAATTATATTGCTGCTTTTAGTCAACTGACTTGCGGAATAATAATCACCTTGCTTCCACTTCCTGCTACAGTAAAGCGGTGCCAAACCCTTTCTTTTCAATGATACTATCTAATGAAATAATTTCACAATCTTTCCAGTCTATCACGTATGTAATACAACCGATGATTTCGCCGCTCTCATCTACAGCGGCATAACCATCTAATTCATTACAACGAAAAATGCCGCTGGAAATCACCATCTCGGGTGTACCCCAATGCTTGGCAAAAAAAATCGGTCATCATCTGTTTCGGTAATTCATTGTTTTGGATGATGATCATCGTAACACTCCTCTATTGAAAGATTGCATGTGCACTATCAATATACAATAAATAACAATAAGAAAATAGATGTAGAGGTGAAGGCATGAAAATCAACGATGACATTTACGGACAGCACGATATAGACGGGGTGCTGGAAGAGCTTATCAAGAGCGCGCCGGTGCAAAGGTTAAAAGGAATCTATCAAGGAGGAGCAAGCTTTTTAGTCAATCGAAAGTGGGATGTGACCCGGTATGAGCATTCCGTCGGCGTGATGCTTCTCATCAAAAAACTGGGAGGAACGATAGAAGAACAGATAGCAGGCCTGCTTCACGATGTGTCGCACACGGCTTTTTCTCATGTAATCGATGTTGTCTTTGAAAATGAAGCGGAAGACTATCATGAAAACATCTTTCAACAAGTCATTGTTCAATCAGAGATTCCGGGAATTTTACAAAAACACGGTTATGATGCCGAAGAACTTTTAACAGACGAAACGAGATGGACATTGCTCGAACAGCCCGCACCGGAGCTCTGTGCCGATCGGACAGACTATACGCTGCGTGACATGTACCGATATGGACACATTAGTCTGCACGAAGCGCAAACCTTTTTGGATCATCTCATTGTGAGAAACGGAAGGATGTTTCCGGATCGTATTGAAGCCGCTGAATGGTTTGTCAGGGTATATTACAAGGAAGTGATTGATTTCTTTTTGAATCCCGTGAATGTATATGGCTATGAATACTTAGCACGAACGTTGAAGGCCGCGCTGCGTCACCATGTCATATCCGCGGATGATCTGCTGAAAACGGATCAAGAAGTTCTCGACATCCTGCACGCATCCAAAAATGAAGAAGTGCTGAGCTTGCTTACACATATTCATCCACGCGTTCAAGTGAAAGAAGATGACACCCAGTACGATTTCCATCTAAAGAAGAAAATGCGCCTCATCGATCCATCTGTTTTTCATCATGGCAAATGGGTCAAAGCCTCAGCTGTATCTGAAAACATCAGAAAATGGGGTGAGGCCGCTTATCAAAAAGCGAAAAAAGGTGTGTATATCAAAGTGTTACATCACTAATTGCCGCGTAACAGCGGCTTTTTTCATGTTTGGCTTTGCAAACCAAAGGGAATAGGACAAACTGCGGGAACGTTTTATGAGAATATCAGCGTATTTACATACCGTTCGGGGGTATAGTATTATCGAGAGGCATGATTGCTTGCAGATATGAGATTTTATTGTCTGCGGGCAAAAGTTACAGTAAAAAATGAAGCAAAGGAGAATGAACATGAAAGTCTCTAAAAAAGCACTGGGCATTCTGATGTTATCTCTTGTTTTTGTTTTATCAGCATGCGGAAATAACAATAGCGCGAAAGAAAGCAAACATGAAAATCATTCAGGTTCATCATCACATGAAGAAATGGAGCATTCCGGATCTGCTGACGTGCCAGAGGGATTACAGGAATCTAAAAATCCGAAATATAAAGTAGGCAGCCAGGTAGTCATCAATGCATCTCATATGAAAGGCATGAAAGGTGCCGAAGCTACAGTGACAGGCGCCTATGACACAACGGCGTATGTTGTCTCATATACTCCGACAAACGGGGGGCAGCGTGTGGATCATCATAAATGGGTGATCCAGGAAGAAATCAAAGACGCGGGAGATAAAACATTAAACACCGGAGATCAAGTGATCTTAGAGGCTTCTCATATGAAAGGCATGAAGGGAGCGACAGCCGAGATCGACTCCGCCGAAAAAACAACCGTATACATGGTCGACTATACATCGGCAACAAGCGGTGAAAAAGTGAAAAACCACAAATGGGTCACCGAAGACGAGCTTTCAGCTAAATCATAAAAAAATCCTCCTTTTACAAGGAGGATTTTTTTGCTGTCTTAACAGGTCTTGTTAAAGAAATTAAAGCAAACAGGACAGCAATGATGACGATCGATCCGCCACACCATGCCGTTGAGACAACAGTACCCGTCTGATCCAAAACAACACCGCCAATGGCTGAGCCGAGGGCAATTCCGACTTGAAGTGCCGACGTGTTAAAGCTTTGCTGAATGTCAGACGACTCTGGCGCAATTTCAATTAAATAGCTTTGCTGAGCGGGGGCGAGGCTCCAGCTCAGAAGACCCCAAATCACCATGACAGGCAAAAAGAAAATCATAGACGATGTTGACAGCGGCAGTAAGAACATAATGATGGCAAAGGAACCGGTCACCAGCAAAATGCTCTTGAAGGAACCAAGCCGGTCAGAAAGCGCTCCTCCGAAAGGGCCTCCGCATACAGCAGATATCCCGAAAAGGAAATAACAAATGCTGACCCAGAACGAGCTCAGGTGAAGAGTCTCTTCTAAAAACGGCGCAAAATAAGCGTACAGCGTGTAGTGCCCCGCTAAGGTAAACATTGTGACGAGGTGCGAACTCGCGATTTTTAGATTGCCGATCGTCTTGAGCTGATCCCGAAAAGGAATCATTTTCTCTGTCGGTATCTTTTCAAAGAAGATTGAAATAATCAGCATGGAGACTAGCGCCAAAAGTCCGATGCCAAGAAACAAAATGCGCCATCCGAAGGAATCGCTGATCAAGATTCCGAGCGGCACGCCCAATGCGATAGCGGAACTGAATCCCATAAAAATAATTCCGATTGCGCGCGCTCTGTATTCAGGCGCCACAATTTTCGGAGCGATCGTTAAGGAAAGCACAACAATCAGCCCTGTACTCATCGCAGCCAATACCCGTGATACCATCAGCATTGCAAAATTAGGACTGAAATAAGCTACTAGGTTGCTAAGGAAGAAAACAAATAAAGCAATTAAATATAATCGCTTCCGCTCAACCTTCGCAGTCAATGCCAAAAGCAGCGGCCCTGACACTGCATATCCCAGCGCAAACACACTGATCAGCTGCCCGGCTGAGACAATGGATATGTCTAAATCATTTGCGATCTGAGGAAGAATTCCTCCCACAATTAACTCAACCAATCCGACTGCAATTGTAGAAGCTGCAAGCAGGAAAACTTTAAAATTCATAACAAACTCCTTTACTTAAATGTTTTGATAAATAAAAAAAATCCTGATTACAAAAAATGTCATAAACAAATTTTGTAATCAGGATTTTACGGTTCCTGGTAGACACCCTCAAACCATATTATTGAGGTTATACAAGTGATCATAGCTATTTAATTGATTCGTTTCCGTTGAAGAGTGTAACACATAATGAATGAATCTTCCATAGAAAAATTTACAAAGCGGTGAACCGAATGAATATATGATTAGATTTATTTTTTAAAAGTATAGACATTTAAATACAAATGACTATAATAACAATTGTAAGCGTTTTAATCATAAGGGGGGATAACAGTTGAAAAAAATATTACTTGCGTGCAGTTCGGGAATGTCCACCAGTTTATTGGTGACAAAAATGAAGGAGTACGCACAATCCATCGGTGAGGAAGCGGAGATTTGGGCTGTCGGCCAGGATAAGGCAAAAGAAGATATGAAAAAAGCGGACGCCGTTTTGATCGGCCCGCAAATGAGCTTTCTGAAAAGCGAGCTGCAAAAAGAGGCGGATCAATACAGTATTCGGGTTGAAGTCATTGACATGATGGCCTACGGAATGGCAGATGGCAAAAAAGCGTATGAGCAGGCACTGTCATTAATGGAGAATCAATAATGGAACAGATGAAAATCACGGATTTAACAGACGAACAAATCAGTTTTCAGCTTATCCTGCACAGCGGAAATGCCCGCAGCTGCATCATACAATCACTGCGCGCCTACAAAGAAGGGAACAAGGAAGAGGCCGATGCCCTCATTTCCAGGTCTGAGCAGGATTTATCAGCAGCCCATGACATTCACTTTCAAATGATACAGAAAGAATCCGGCGGAGAAGCTGCCGCTTTCTCCTTGCTGCTCATGCATGCGGAGGATCACCTGATGTCAACATTGGCCATGAAAGAATTAGTGAAAGAGCTGCTTGATCTCTTTAAAACAAAGAATCTATAAAAAATCGGGGTGGATAGGGTGTTCGAGAAAATCAGCCAATTCCTTGTTCCAATTGCAGGGAGGTTAAACAATAACCGCTATTTGCAAGTGCTGCGTGATGCATTTATGCTGGCTTTCCCTCTTACGATATTCGGGTCCATTTTTGTCGTGTTAACGAACCTGCCGTTCTTAACCAAAATCATGAACGCCTCAATGCTTACGTCGTTTCAGTCTCAGTTCGGCATAGCGTCCACGGCGACTATGGGCATCATGTCTGTCTTTGTCGTGTTCGGGATAGGCTATTACCTGTCAAAAAGCTATCAGGTCGAAGCTGTATTTGGCGGCGCGATCGCTTTGGTTTCTTTTTTGCTCTTAACGCCATTTATCGTTCAGCCGGAAACAGGAAATGCCATTACAGGCGTTATCCCGGTCGACCGCCTCGGTGCAAAAGGGATGTTTCTTGGCATGATCACGGCGTTTCTTTCCGGTGAAATCTACAGGAGAATCGTTCAAAAAAACTTGACGATCAAAATGCCTGCCGGAGTTCCGCCTGCTGTAGCAAAATCATTTGCCGCACTTATTCCGGCTTTTATTACATTGACAGTGTTTTTGTTGATTAACGTTCTGGTGACACAGCTTTTTAAAACAAATATGCACGACGTTATTTATCATGCGATTCAGGCGCCGCTTGTCGGACTTGGAAGCGGTATCATCCCGACGCTGATTGCCGTGTTTTTCATTCAAATCCTTTGGTTTTTCGGACTGCACGGACAGATCATTATCAACTCTGTGATGGACCCGATCTGGAATACACTGCAGGTCGAAAATCTTTCTGCCTACACGGCCGGAAAAGAAATTCCCCATATTATTTCGAAACCGTTTATGGAGATTTATACAGTGGGGATGGGCGGAACGGGGATGACGCTTGCAATTGTGATTACAATCCTCATATTCATGAAAAGCAGGCAGATGAAGCAAGTATCCAAACTTGGCCTCGCGCCCGGCATTTTTAACGTAAACGAACCGATTATCTTCGGGCTTCCGATTGTCATGAATCCGATCATACTTGTGCCTTGGGTATTGGCGCCGATGGTTGTTACGCTCGTCACCTACCTGGCCATGTCAGCCGGTCTCGTTCCGCCTCCGACTGGTGTGACGGTGCCGTGGACGGTTCCACTATTTATTAATGGCATCATGGCGACCAACTCGATCATGGGAGGCGTGATGCAGCTTGTCAATCTGCTGATTGTCTTCGTCATTTGGTTTCCGTTCCTGAAAGCAATGGATAAATTAAATCTGGCAAAAGAAAAAGAACAGGCTGTGCAGGAAACAGCTGCTCAGCAAAATGATAACAATATCAAATTGTGACATAAGGGGAGAGAGACCTTGACACAAACAGAACAATATCGCTTTCCGAAAGACTTTTGGTGGGGATCATCCGCTTCGGCAACACAAACGGAGGGTGCCGCCGATAGAGACGGAAAAGGGCAGAATATATGGGATTATTGGTTTGAAAAAGAACCGCATCGTTTTTTCGATCATGTCGGACCCGCAGCCACATCTCAATTTTACGACAACTATAAAGAAGATATCAGGCTGATGAAAGAGCTTGGCCACAACTCATTCAGGCTGTCGATTTCCTGGTCGCGTTTAATACCTAACGGGACAGGCGAGATCAATGCCAAAGCTGAAGCGTTTTATCATAGCGTCATTAATGAGTTGATCGCTAACGGAATTGAGCCTTTTGTCAATTTGTTTCATTTTGATATGCCGATGGAACTTCAAAAAACCGGCGGCTGGGTAAACAGGGAAACGGTTGACGCTTATGAAAACTATGCAAGAACATGCTTCCGTTTGTTTGGCGACCGGGTGAAAAAATGGTTCACGCATAATGAACCGATCGTCCCTGTAGAAGGCGGATACTTATATGATTTCCATTATCCAAACAAGGTCGATTTTAAAGAGGCTGTCCAGGTCGGTTATCATACGATGCTATCGAGTGCCCGTGCGATTCAGGCTTACAGGGAGATGAAGCAGGATGGAAAAATCGGCATCATCTTAAATTTGACACCCTCCTATCCGAGAAGCAGCCATCCGGCGGATGTGAAAGCGGGAGAAATAGCGGACGCGGTTTTTAACAGATCTTTTTTAGACCCTTCTGTGAAAGGTGAATTCCCAAAAGAGCTGGTTGAGATTTTGAAGAGTGAGGGCTTTGTGCCTGACCATCAAAAAGAAGATCTTGAGGTCATCAAACACAATACGGTTGACCTGTTAGGCGTGAATTATTATCAGCCGAGACGTGTAAAAGCAAAAGAACATCTTCCAAACCCCGATGCTCCTTTTTTGCCAGACAGGTATTTTGATCCGTACGTCATGCCGGGTCGCAAAATGAATCCGCACCGCGGCTGGGAGATTTACGAAAAAGGCGTATATGATATTTTGATCAATTTAAAAGAAAACTACGGGAACATCGAGTGCTTTATTTCAGAAAACGGAATGGGGGTCGAAGGCGAAGAACGCTTCAGGGATGACCAAGGCATCATTCAAGATGATTATCGGATTGAGTTTATAAAAGAACATCTCAAATGGATTCACCGCGCGATACAGGAAGGATCAAATGTAAAAGGCTATCACCTATGGACCTTTATGGACAACTGGTCTTGGACGAATGCCTATAAAAACCGATACGGGTTTGTATCAGTCAATCTTGAAAAAGACGGAGAAAGAACCGTTAAAAAGAGCGGAAAATGGTTCAAAGAGGTTGCTGAGCAAAACGGTTTCTAGATTTTCGAAAGATACAGATCTTCCGGCAATCATCAGGATAAATAGAGATCACGGCCAGCCGCAACATTGATGAAATAGAGAAAAGAACTTATGATATCCGTAAAGAAGCTTATGTGATATCAAACTTTAACAGCTGCCGGAGGATACCAATGAATAAATACGAAATCATTGCAAATGAAATGAGAAACAGAATCAAAAATAACGTATATCCGCTCGATCAGCCCATTCCCGATGAAGTATCTCTTGCAAAAGAGTTCAACTCAAGCCGCATGACGATGAAAAGAGCCTTGGATAATTTAGTTGCCGAAGGGCTGCTGTTCAGAAAACGGGGACATGGCACGTTTATTATTCAGTCAGCGATACAGGATGACCATGTCCATGTGGTAAGTAATGAAATCCTCGGATTGACCAACCTGCTGAAAGATAAGGAAATTAAAAGCAAGGTCATTCAATTTGAAGTGCAATTTCCCACAGAGGAAGTGGCCGCCCATTTATCTATTGATCAGAAAACACCGGTTTATTATGTCGTACGGCTGCGGATTGTAGAGGGAGAGCCATATGTGCTGGAAAAAACATACATGCCGACTCATTTAATACCGGGCATTAATGATGACGTCCTTCATGATTCGATCTACAACCACATCTCAAACGAGCTGCAGCTCAAAATCGCCGGCTCGCATCGAAAAATCAGGGCCTGCAAATCTGATCATATTGACCAGCAGCATCTGGGCTGCAAACAGGACGATCCCATTCTGGAAGTCGAACATGTGGGCTTTTTAGATAACGGCATTCCATTTGAATATTCTTTTTCACGTCATCGGCATGACAAATTTGTCGTCACCTCGGTAAACATACGGCGCTGATCGCGGAGATAACTAGGAGGCCATCTAACATGCTTGGCGGTATTGAAGCAGGCGGCACAAAGTTTGTTTGTGCCGTCGGTAAAGAAGATGGAACGATCATTGACCGAATAGAAATCCCCACAACGATGCCGGAAGAAACGATAGAGAAAGTGATTCAATATTTTCGCCAGTTTTCATTACAGGCAATCGGCATCGGCTCCTTTGGTCCCGTTGATAACGATAAAACCAGTAAAACATACGGAACCATTACGGCTACGCCGAAAGCGGGCTGGAGACACTTTGGCTTTTTGCAAACCATTAAAAACGAAATGAAAATCCCTGTCGGATTTAATACGGATGTCAACGCCGCGGCGCTGGGCGAATTCCTTTTTGGTGAAGCGAAGGATCTCGACAGCTGCCTGTATATCACGATTGGCACTGGCATTGGTGCGGGGGCAATTGTAGGGGGCCGGCTCCTTCAGGGGCTGTCACATCCAGAGATGGGACATATCTATATCCGGCGGCACCCGGATGACGCATACCAAGGGAAGTGCCCATATCATAAGGACTGCTTTGAAGGCTTGGCATCCGGCCCCGCCATAGAAGCGCGCTGGGGAAAAAAAGCTGCTGATTTATCAGATATCAATCAAGTCTGGGAATTGGAAGGGTACTATATTGCCCAAGCGCTGACTCAGTATATTTTGATCCTTGCACCTAAAAAAATCATTCTTGGCGGCGGCGTCATGAATCAGAAACAAGTGTTTTCTTATATTTATCAATATGTACCGGAAATCATGAACAGCTACTTTAATTTTTCTGAATTATCAGATAGTATAAGCGGTTATATTGTACCTCCGCGTTTAGGAAGTAATGCCGGAATCATCGGCACGCTTGTTTTAGCGAATCAGGCTTTACAAGCTGAATCGGCATCCGGGGAGGTAAGGTCATGAAACACCCCTTATTTTTGGAGCCTGTCTTTAAAGAAAGGATATGGGGTGGAACAGCGCTTCGTGATACCTTCGGCTACGCGATTCCCTCAGAAAAAACAGGTGAGTGCTGGGCTGTTTCTGCACATGCCAATGGCTCGTCGGCTGTTCAAAACGGCCCGCTGGCAGGAAAGACACTGGACCAAGTATGGCAGGATCATCCGGAGGTTTTCGGTTTTCCAGATGATAAGGTGTTTCCGCTGCTGGTAAAGCTGCTGGATGCCAATATGGATCTCTCCGTGCAAGTGCATCCTGACGATGATTATGCGATGCTGCACGAAAACGGCGATCTCGGAAAAACGGAGTGCTGGTATATTATTGATTGCAAAGAAGACGCAGAACTGATTTTGGGCCATCACGCACGTACAAAGGAAGAATTCAAACAACAAATAGAAAGCGGCGATTGGAACGGGCTGCTGAGGCGAATCAAGATCAAGCCCGGAGATTTCTTTTATGTGCCAAGCGGTACGCTCCATGCTTTATGTGAGGGAACTCTTGTCCTTGAAATCCAGCAAAACTCTGATACAACGTATCGCGTATACGATTATGACCGTTGTAACGACAAAGGCCAAAAAAGAACTCTCCATATAGAAAAAGCTATGGAAGTCATAACGATACCGCATATTGATACGGTGCATACACCGGCAGTGAATGAAGTTGATAACGCGGTGATCACTGTTTATGTACAATCGGATTATTTCTCAGTGTACAAATGGAAGATTGGCGGCCGAGCTGTTTTTCCTGCTCAGCAAACCTTTTTGCTGGGGAGTGTTCTGAGCGGCTCAGGACGAATCGTAAATCATGGTATTCAGTATGAGTGCAATGAAGGCTCACACTTTATTTTGCCTGCGCATTTTGGCGAGTTTTCTATAGAAGGAACATGTGAGTTGATGATATCTCATCCTTAATGAATGGAGGAGTTGTAATTGTTTAAGAAACATACGATCTGTCTGCTCATGATCGTTTTACTTGTGTCTGCTGTTCTGGCAAAACCAATTGAAGCGCATACTGTGTCGCCTGTGAATCCTAATGCACAAGAGACCACAAAAGCAGTGATGAATTGGCTGGCTCATCTGCCGAACCGAACAGAAAACAGAGTCCTTTCCGGGGCGTTTGGGGGTTACAGCCATGACACATTTTCTATGGCTGAGGCTGATAGAATCCGAAGCGCAGCCGGACAATCACCTGCTATTTATGGCTGTGATTATGCAAGAGGGTGGCTTGAAACAGCAAAGATTGAAGATTCGATTGATGTCAGCTGCAACAGCGAGCTGTTATTGTATTGGAAAAGCGGGGGAATCCCGCAAATCAGTATGCATATGGCCAATCCGGCTTTTCAGTCAGGGCATTTTAAAACACCGATTACAAACAATCAGTACAAAAACATATTAGATTCTTCAACAGCGGAAGGGAAGCGGCTGAATGCCATGCTCAGCAAAATTGCTGACGGACTTCAAGAATTGGAGGACCAAGGCGTAACTGTCCTGTTCAGGCCGTTGCATGAAATGAACGGTGAATGGTTTTGGTGGGGACTTACATCATATAATCAAAAGGATAATGAAAGAATCTCTCTATATAAACAGCTCTACAAGAAAATCTATCATTATATGACAGACACAAGAGGACTTGATCATTTGCTTTGGGTTTACTCCCCCGACGCCAACAGAGATTTTAAAACCGATTTTTATCCGGGAGCGTCCTACGTGGATATTGTCGGATTGGATGCTTATTATCAAGATGCCTATTCGATTAGCGGATACGATCAGCTAACGGCGCTTAACAAACCATTTGCCTTTACAGAAGTCGGTCCGCAACCAGCAAACGGCAGCTTCGATTACAGCCTGCTGATCAATGCAATAAAACAAAAATATCCTAAAACCATTTACTTTCTGGCTTGGAATGATGGGTGGAGCCCAACCGCAAACAAGGGTGCTTCAGCATTATATAACGACAGCTGGACACTCAATAAGGGAGAAATATGGAACGTTGGTTCTTTAACACCTATCGTAGAATGAATACAAGCAGAAGGTGCTCAAGAAGCTTCTTGAGCACCTTCACACCTGATCAGGCATTCATATCGCCTAACCCGGGACTGTGTTCATTTGGCATTTCTGGTAGCACTGGAACAGGGAACCCAGCCGGAGGCTCTATTACTTGTAACTCTCCGCCATTTCTGCTCGGAGATGTTCCTTGATAGATTTCGCCGATTCTTGTCTCATCCAATCTGAAATTAAACTGTGCATTGTGATAGCCCAATTCGACATATTTTCTGCACTCAGGATATTTATTAATATCGTAATTCGGAACAGGAAGGAGCTTCGCCCACTCAACGCCCAATGTCTCGAGTGCTTTCGCAAAAGCATTCTGATGAGCATTGTCGCGTACAATCAGAAAAGCAAGTGTCTCCCGAAATGTCTGATTAGAACTCATTTCATATATCCTTGTTTTTTGCAGCACGCCTGTTGACTCAAGAAGCAAGTTATCCAACAGGTCGGTGATTAAGTTTCCATGGTTATACACCCATGACCCATTCCACGGATTGCCCCCTGCATCAACAGGAAGTGAACTTTGCGCCCCAATAATATAATGATGAGGATTAGCATGTTTAACCGCTTCATCAAGCGGAGCCTGATCTGCACCTTGACTGCCGACACCTGCACCGCCTGATTCATCTAATAAAGCATTAATTGTGTTTTGCACCAGTTCAACGTGGGCAATCTCCTCTAAAAAAATGCCACGGAGCAGATCGCGGTACTGTTTCTGTTTTCCTCTGAAATTAGAGCTTTGGAAAAAATACTGCATCATCGTACGCATTTCGCCGTAATGTCCGCCTAATATTTCCTGCAGCACCTTAGCGGCTGCAGGGTCTGGTTTGTCTGACTTAATGATATTTATCAGTTCTTCTTTGTAGTAATACATAACATGCCTCATTTCTTTTCTAGTGATTGATTTCTTATATCCTTTGTAAAGGGAGGTAAAATATACGCATATCTAAGCCCGTAAAAGAATCTAATAAAAAATATAGAAAAAGTGTTGACCGCAGAAATTACACATGGTATATTATTAAACGTCGCTGATGAACAGCACAAAACAACATGAAGAACAAAAAAAGTTTTTCTAAGGTGTTTACAAGTTTTTAAAAATGTGTATAATAAGTAAGGTCGAATTAAAAAGCTTCGAACTTCAAAAAAGCATTTCAAAAAAACTTCTTGACTTCAACATCAAATGATAGTATGATAGTTAAGTCGCTTGATAAGCGCCCGTAGCTCAATTGGATAGAGCGTTTGACTACGGATCAAAAGGTTAGGGGTTCGACTCCTCTCGGGCGCGCCAATAAAAATACCACGCGGGTGTAGTTTAGTGGTAAAACCTCAGCCTTCCAAGCTGATGTCGTGAGTTCGATTCTCATCACCCGCTCCATTTATCGAATGATCTTTGAAAACTAAACAAGACAAAACGTACCTGTTAATTCATTTTTATAAAATCGCACAGTGATGTGCGTAGTCAGTCAAACTACTTTATCGGAGAGTTTGATCCTGGCTCAGGACGAACGCTGGCGGCGTGCCTAATACATGCAAGTCGAGCGGACAGATGGGAGCTTGCTCCCTGATGTTAGCGGCGGACGGGTGAGTAACACGTGGGTAACCTGCCTGTAAGACTGGGATAACTCCGGGAAACCGGGGCTAATACCGGATGCTTGTTTGAACCGCATGGTTCAAACATAAAAGGTGGCTTCGGCTACCACTTACAGATGGACCCGCGGCGCATTAGCTAGTTGGTGAGGTAACGGCTCACCAAGGCAACGATGCGTAGCCGACCTGAGAGGGTGATCGGCCACACTGGGACTGAGACACGGCCCAGACTCCTACGGGAGGCAGCAGTAGGGAATCTTCCGCAATGGACGAAAGTCTGACGGAGCAACGCCGCGTGAGTGATGAAGGTTTTCGGATCGTAAAGCTCTGTTGTTAGGGAAGAACAAGTACCGTTCGAATAGGGCGGTACCTTGACGGTACCTAACCAGAAAGCCACGGCTAACTACGTGCCAGCAGCCGCGGTAATACGTAGGTGGCAAGCGTTGTCCGGAATTATTGGGCGTAAAGGGCTCGCAGGCGGTTTCTTAAGTCTGATGTGAAAGCCCCCGGCTCAACCGGGGAGGGTCATTGGAAACTGGGGAACTTGAGTGCAGAAGAGGAGAGTGGAATTCCACGTGTAGCGGTGAAATGCGTAGAGATGTGGAGGAACACCAGTGGCGAAGGCGACTCTCTGGTCTGTAACTGACGCTGAGGAGCGAAAGCGTGGGGAGCGAACAGGATTAGATACCCTGGTAGTCCACGCCGTAAACGATGAGTGCTAAGTGTTAGGGGGTTTCCGCCCCTTAGTGCTGCAGCTAACGCATTAAGCACTCCGCCTGGGGAGTACGGTCGCAAGACTGAAACTCAAAGGAATTGACGGGGGCCCGCACAAGCGGTGGAGCATGTGGTTTAATTCGAAGCAACGCGAAGAACCTTACCAGGTCTTGACATCCTCTGACAATCCTAGAGATAGGACGTCCCCTTCGGGGGCAGAGTGACAGGTGGTGCATGGTTGTCGTCAGCTCGTGTCGTGAGATGTTGGGTTAAGTCCCGCAACGAGCGCAACCCTTGATCTTAGTTGCCAGCATTCAGTTGGGCACTCTAAGGTGACTGCCGGTGACAAACCGGAGGAAGGTGGGGATGACGTCAAATCATCATGCCCCTTATGACCTGGGCTACACACGTGCTACAATGGACAGAACAAAGGGCAGCGAAACCGCGAGGTTAAGCCAATCCCACAAATCTGTTCTCAGTTCGGATCGCAGTCTGCAACTCGACTGCGTGAAGCTGGAATCGCTAGTAATCGCGGATCAGCATGCCGCGGTGAATACGTTCCCGGGCCTTGTACACACCGCCCGTCACACCACGAGAGTTTGTAACACCCGAAGTCGGTGAGGTAACCTTTTAGGAGCCAGCCGCCGAAGGTGGGACAGATGATTGGGGTGAAGTCGTAACAAGGTAGCCGTATCGGAAGGTGCGGCTGGATCACCTCCTTTCTAAGGATATTTACGGAATATAAGACCTTGGGTCTTATAAACAGAACGTTCCCTGTCTTGTTTAGTTTTGAAGGATCATTCCTTCGAAACGTGTTCTTTGAAAACTAGATAACAGTAGACATCACATTCAATTAGTAACACAAGATATCACGTAGTGATTCTTTTTAACGGTTAAGTTAGAAAGGGCGCACGGTGGATGCCTTGGCACTAGGAGCCGATGAAGGACGGGACGAACACCGATATGCTTCGGGGAGCTGTAAGCAAGCTTTGATCCGGAGATTTCCGAATGGGGAAACCCACCACTCGTAATGGAGTGGTATCCATATCTGAATTCATAGGATATGAGAAGGCAGACCCGGGGAACTGAAACATCTAAGTACCCGGAGGAAGAGAAAGCAAATGCGATTCCCTGAGTAGCGGCGAGCGAAACGGGATTAGCCCAAACCAAGAGGCTTGCCTCTTGGGGTTGTAGGACACTCTGCACGGAGTTACAAAAGAACGAGGTAGATGAAGAGGTCTGGAAAGGCCCGCCATAGGAGGTAACAGCCCTGTAGTCAAAACTTCGTTCTCTCCTGAGTGGATCCTGAGTACGGCGGAACACGTGAAATTCCGTCGGAATCCGGGAGGACCATCTCCCAAGGCTAAATACTCCCTAGTGACCGATAGTGAACCAGTACCGTGAGGGAAAGGTGAAAAGCACCCCGGAAGGGGAGTGAAAGAGATCCTGAAACCGTGTGCCTACAAGTAGTCAGAGCCCGTTAACGGGTGATGGCGTGCCTTTTGTAGAATGAACCGGCGAGTTACGATCCCGTGCAAGGTTAAGCAGAAGATGCGGAGCCGCAGCGAAAGCGAGTCTGAATAGGGCGCATGAGTACGTGGTCGTAGACCCGAAACCAGGTGATCTACCCATGTCCAGGGTGAAGTTCAGGTAACACTGAATGGAGGCCCGAACCCACGCACGTTGAAAAGTGCGGGGATGAGGTGTGGGTAGGGGTGAAATGCCAATCGAACCTGGAGATAGCTGGTTCTCTCCGAAATAGCTTTAGGGCTAGCCTCAAGGTAAGAGTCTTGGAGGTAGAGCACTGATTGGACTAGGGGCCCCTACCGGGTTACCGAATTCAGTCAAACTCCGAATGCCAATGACTTATCCTTGGGAGTCAGACTGCGAGTGATAAGATCCGTAGTCGAAAGGGAAACAGCCCAGACCGCCAGCTAAGGTCCCAAAGTATACGTTAAGTGGAAAAGGATGTGGAGTTGCTTAGACAACCAGGATGTTGGCTTAGAAGCAGCCACCATTTAAAGAGTGCGTAATAGCTCACTGGTCGAGTGACTCTGCGCCGAAAATGTACCGGGGCTAAACGTATCACCGAAGCTGCGGACTGTTCTTCGAACAGTGGTAGGAGAGCGTTCTAAGGGCTGTGAAGCCAGACCGGAAGGACTGGTGGAGCGCTTAGAAGTGAGAATGCCGGTATGAGTAGCGAAAGAGGGGTGAGAATCCCCTCCACCGAATGCCTAAGGTTTCCTGAGGAAGGCTCGTCCGCTCAGGGTTAGTCGGGACCTAAGCCGAGGCCGAAAGGCGTAGGCGATGGACAACAGGTTGATATTCCTGTACCACCTCCTCACCATTTGAGCAATGGGGGGACGCAGGAGGATAGGGTAAGCGCGGTATTGGATATCCGCGTCCAAGCAGTTAGGCTGGGAAATAGGCAAATCCGTTTCCCATAAGGCTGAGCTGTGATGGCGAGCGAAATATAGTAGCGAAGTTCCTGATTCCACACTGCCAAGAAAAGCCTCTAGCGAGGTGAGAGGTGCCCGTACCGCAAACCGACACAGGTAGGCGAGGAGAGAATCCTAAGGTGATCGAGAGAACTCTCGTTAAGGAACTCGGCAAAATGACCCCGTAACTTCGGGAGAAGGGGTGCTCTGTTAGGGTGCAAGCCCGAGAGAGCCGCAGTGAATAGGCCCAGGCGACTGTTTAGCAAAAACACAGGTCTCTGCGAAGCCGTAAGGCGAAGTATAGGGGCTGACGCCTGCCCGGTGCTGGAAGGTTAAGAGGAGCGCTTAGCGTAAGCGAAGGTGCGAATTGAAGCCCCAGTAAACGGCGGCCGTAACTATAACGGTCCTAAGGTAGCGAAATTCCTTGTCGGGTAAGTTCCGACCCGCACGAAAGGCGCAACGATCTGGGCACTGTCTCAACGAGAGACTCGGTGAAATTATAGTACCTGTGAAGATGCAGGTTACCCGCGACAGGACGGAAAGACCCCGTGGAGCTTTACTGCAGCCTGATATTGAATGTTGGTACAGCTTGTACAGGATAGGTAGGAGCCTTGGAAACCGGAGCGCCAGCTTCGGTGGAGGCATCGGTGGGATACTACCCTGGCTGTATTGACCTTCTAACCCGCCGCCCTTATCGGGCGGGGAGACAGTGTCAGGTGGGCAGTTTGACTGGGGCGGTCGCCTCCTAAAAGGTAACGGAGGCGCCCAAAGGTTCCCTCAGAATGGTTGGAAATCATTCGCAGAGTGTAAAGGCACAAGGGAGCTTGACTGCGAGACCTACAAGTCGAGCAGGGACGAAAGTCGGGCTTAGTGATCCGGTGGTTCCGCATGGAAGGGCCATCGCTCAACGGATAAAAGCTACCCCGGGGATAACAGGCTTATCTCCCCCAAGAGTCCACATCGACGGGGAGGTTTGGCACCTCGATGTCGGCTCATCGCATCCTGGGGCTGTAGTCGGTCCCAAGGGTTGGGCTGTTCGCCCATTAAAGCGGTACGCGAGCTGGGTTCAGAACGTCGTGAGACAGTTCGGTCCCTATCCGTCGCGGGCGCAGGAAATTTGAGAGGAGCTGTCCTTAGTACGAGAGGACCGGGATGGACGCACCGCTGGTGTACCAGTTGTTCTGCCAAGGGCATCGCTGGGTAGCTATGTGCGGACGGGATAAGTGCTGAAAGCATCTAAGCATGAAGCCCCCCTCAAGATGAGATTTCCCATTCCGCAAGGAAGTAAGATCCCTGAAAGATGATCAGGTTGATAGGTCTGAGGTGGAAGTGTGGCGACACATGGAGCTGACAGATACTAATCGATCGAGGACTTAACCACATTTTGAATGATGTCACACCTGTTATCTAGTTTTGAGAGAACACTCTCAATTTGTTTGGTGGCGATAGCGAAGAGGTCACACCCGTTCCCATACCGAACACGGAAGTTAAGCTCTTCAGCGCCGATGGTAGTCGGGGGTTTCCCCCTGTGAGAGTAGGACGCCGCCAAGCTTTTATCTTAAATTATATCATCGCGGGGTGGAGCAGTTCGGTAGCTCGTCGGGCTCATAACCCGAAGGTCGCAGGTTCAAATCCTGCCCCCGCAACCAAATTATTTGAATGAAATAAGGAGTGCCCAAGGGGTGCAACCGAAATAATTCACTATATAAATATGGTCCGGTAGTTCAGTTGGTTAGAATGCCTGCCTGTCACGCAGGAGGTCGCGGGTTCGAGTCCCGTCCGGACCGCCATTATTGTAAACGAAACGATCATGTTTTCGTTTTTTTTGTGTTTTCTTTTACTGTATGTTCTGCTTGGTGTCATAGCCAAGCTTTCTTTATATCGGCAACATCTTGGATATTCCAGCAAAATTCGATACACTAGGAAGAGCAATATAGGTAAGAGCAGGTTGAAAGGAGGTTTTGGTTCATGGATGAATTTGATTTGATACATAGCATTACTCCGCGGACCATTCACCATTCTTCCGTTGATGTAGGAATAGGTGATGATGCAGCGCTCTACACTGCAAAACACGGCGTTCAGGAAATTGTTTGTGTTGATACTATGGTAGAAGATGTGCACTTTAAATTACTCTATTCCTCACCTGAAGATATCGGGTATAAGGCGTTAGCCGTTAATATAAGTGATATTGCCGCGATGGGAGGCATTCCTAAATTTTATTTAGTATCAATTGCGGTACCTCCCAAATGGACGGAATCCGAAATCAAGGCGATGTATGAAGGAATGAATGAACTGGCGAAACTATATCATATGGATCTAATTGGCGGCGATACAGTCTCTATCTCTGACAAATTAGTCGTTACAGTCACTGTGATCGGTGAAGTTGAAAAGGGACGGGCCTGTTTGCGCAGCTTGGCAAGACCGAATGATATTGTGTTTGTAACCGGTGAAATTGGTTCATCTGCAGCAGGACTTTCTTTATTATTGGAGGAAACTCATCCTCAAACCTCAGCTATTGACACGGATTACTTTATTCACAGGCATAAACGGCCTGAGCCAAGAGTAAGCGTCGGCAGATTATGCTCGAGTTTTAAGCGGACAGCTTTAAATGATATCAGTGACGGATTAGCTAGTGAACTAAATGAGATTGCGGAAGCCAGCTGTGTTTCAATTGAAATTGATGAAAGCATGCTTCCAGTCCATTCTCACTTGTCTAAGCTTCATCCTACCTGGAGAAAATGGGCTTTGTTTGGCGGGGAGGATTTTGAGCTGACGGGGACGGTTTCGAAGGGGGATTGGGAAGTGTTGAAGCAGGAGTGTGAAACGCGTCAACTGCCCATTACAAAGATTGGCCATGTCAGAGAAAAAACAGAATCCAACGTGATTTTAAAAACTGATGACGGATCAAGGATTTTAGAGAAAAAAGGATATAATCATTTTAAATAAGACGGGTGACTCGTGTGAAGCAATTAAAGTGGAGAACTGTAAATCCTGAAGAAACAAAGGCGATTGCTAAACTGACGGCATCGTTTGCTAAACCGGGAGATGTCCTGACATTAGAGGGCGATTTAGGAGCCGGAAAAACGACTTTTACGAAAGGTTTTGCGGAAGGACTTGGAATTACACGTGTTGTAAACAGTCCGACTTTTACAATTATAAAAGAATATAACGATGGTGCACTTCCTCTTTATCATATGGATGTGTATAGAATGGAAGACGAAAGTGAAGATTTGGGACTTGATGAATATTTCCACGGACAAGGTGTCTGTCTCGTTGAATGGGCCCATTTAATTGAAGAACAGCTGCCGGAGGAGCGTCTGCAAATTGTCATCAAAAGAGCCGGTGATGATGAGCGGGAAATGACCTTTACTGCTGTTGGGGATCGGTATGAAATGCTTTGTGAGGAGATAAGTAGACATGACAATATTAGCAATTGACACATCTAATTATACGTTGGGCATTGCGCTGCTTAGAGAAGAAACTGTCATAGCAGAACACATTACATATTTGAAAAAGAACCACTCTGTAAGAGCGATGCCTGCTGTTCATTCATTGCTGAATGATTGTGATATGACACCGCAGGATCTGTCTAAAATTGTCGTTGCAAAAGGCCCGGGTTCATATACAGGAGTAAGAATCGGTGTGACGCTCGCCAAAACCCTTGCCTGGTCTTTACACATTCCGATTGCTGCTGTATCAAGTCTTGAGACGCTTGCGGCAAATGGACGGCATTTTGACGGTCTGATCAGCCCAATCTTTGATGCAAGACGGGGACAGGTTTATACAGGCCTGTATGAATACAAAAACGGGCTTTTGGAGCAAGTGGTTTCAGATCAAAATGTGATGCTGGCCGAATGGCTGGAGATGCTAAAAGAAAAGGATCGTCCTGTTTTGTTTTTAGGTCATGATACCTCTATTCACAAGCAGATGATAGGGGATGTGCTTGGAACTAAAGGGATCATTGGAGCTGCTGCTCAGCATAACCCGCGTCCTTCGGAATTGGCTTTTTTAGGTGCGGATAAGGAAGCAGAAGACGTTCACAGGCTTGTCCCGGATTACTTGCGGCTGGCAGAAGCTGAAGCGAAATGGATTGAAAGTCAAAAGTAGGGTGATAGCATGAAAACAAAAGCAGCGGTCAGAAACATGCGGCTTGATGATATTGATCACGTATACGAAATTGAAACATCCTCCTTTACGTCTCCTTGGACGAAGGATTCGTTTTATCATGAGCTGCTGGAAAATCCGTATGCTCATTATCTTGTGATTGAAAAAGACGGCCATGTTGCTGGGTATTGCGGAATTTGGATTGTGCTGGACGACGCACAAATTACAAATATAGCAATAAAACCGGAGTATCGCGGCCAGTCCTTAGGAGAAACGCTTTTTCGCTCAGCGGTTGAACTGTGCAAGGAAAAAGACGCAAGACGGCTTTCGCTTGAAGTGAGGGTTTCGAATCATCCTGCTCAAGGCTTATATAAAAAGTTCGGGATGCAGCCCGGCGGAATAAGAAAGAACTATTATACTGATAACGGGGAAGATGCGTTAATTATGTGGGTGACGATAAATGAGTGAGCAAAAAGACATTTACGTATTAGGAATTGAAACAAGCTGTGATGAGACAGCGGCAGCTATCGTAAAAAACGGGAAAGAAATCATTTCAAACGTAGTAGCCTCTCAAATTGAAAGCCATAAGCGGTTTGGAGGCGTTGTTCCGGAAATTGCTTCAAGACATCATGTTGAGCAAATCACGTTGGTCATAGAAGAAGCTTTTCGTAAAGCCGGAATGACGTATAGTGAGATTGATGCGATTGCAGTAACTGAAGGCCCGGGACTGGTGGGAGCGCTTCTGATCGGAGTGAACGCTGCTAAAGCATTGAGCTTTGCGCATAATATTCCGTTAGTTGGCGTCCATCATATAGCCGGTCATATATACGCGAATCGTCTTGTAGAAGAGATCGTGTTTCCGGCACTGGCACTGGTCGTTTCAGGAGGCCATACGGAATTGGTTTATATGAAGGAACACGGGTCATTTGAAGTCATTGGGGAAACTCTCGATGATGCAGCAGGAGAAGCTTACGACAAAGTGGCGCGAACGATGGGACTGCCATATCCGGGTGGACCGCAAATTGACAAGCTTGCTGAAAAAGGGAATGATAATATTCCGCTTCCTCGTGCATGGCTCGAAGAAGGCTCTTACAATTTCAGCTTTAGCGGGTTGAAGTCTGCGGTGATCAATACACTTCATAATGCGTCTCAAAAAGGACAAGAGATTGCTCCGGAAGATTTGTCTGCCAGTTTCCAAAATAGCGTGATTGATGTCTTGGTGACAAAAACAGCGCGTGCGGCGAAGGAATATGGGGTCAAACAGGTCCTTTTAGCAGGAGGAGTAGCTGCCAACAGAGGTCTTAGAGCTGCGTTACAAAAGGAATTTGCCCAGCATGAAGGGATTACGCTCGTCATTCCTCCGTTAGCGTTATGTACGGATAATGCTGCGATGATCGCTGCTGCTGGTACAATTGCTTTTGAAAAGGGAATTCGCGGTGCATATGATATGAATGGCCAGCCTGGCCTTGAATTGACTTCTTATCAAAGTCTCACGACATAATAGCGTGAGGCTTTTCATCTGTTATTAACAGATAATTCTCAATTTATCCACATATCTGTTAGTAATTATGAAGATATCGATGGATAAAGGGCTGAAGACACTGTTAATAAAGTGGATAAATTCAGAAAATTTTGTGGATAATGTGTATAAAGCGCTTACTTCGTTTGCTTGTAAGGTTATTTTCTGTGGATAAAAAGCACCTCTAAAAAGAGGTGCTTGACTTTTTTTAAGCTTCTTCTGTGGATAGTTCTTCCCATTCGGACAAAAGAGATTCCAGCTCCTGATTGAGTTTCTCGTTGTCTGCATGGATGGCTTGTACCTTTTCATGGTCTTGATAGACTTCCGGATCACAGAGTAATTCATCGTTGTGACTGATGTTTTCTTCAATGGTTTGAACAGCGGCTTCAATTTCTTCAATCCGCCGGAGCCGTTGGCGTTCTTTCTTTTTCCATTCTTTTTCTTCTTCATATGAACGCTTTGAGTCAGACTTCACTGCAGCTGGTGTTTTTTCTGCTGCTTCTTGCTGATTCATTTTCTCCAGTTCAAGCTGCTCAATTTTTTTCTCGGTATAATAATCGTAATCTCCCAGATACTCCTCTATATGGTTTGGAGAAAGCTCCAATACTCTTGTTGCGATTCTGTTAATAAAATATCTGTCATGTGAGACAAATAACAGTGTGCCTGGATAATCAATCAGCGCGTTTTCGAGAACTTCTTTGCTGTCTAAGTCCAGATGGTTCGTCGGTTCATCAAGGATGAGAAAATTGGCTTTTTGAAGCATCAGCTTAGCAAGGGCCAGCCTAGCTTTTTCTCCTCCGCTCAGTGAATGGACGGGTTTTAGTACATCATCTCCGGAGAATAAGAAATTTCCAAGACAAGTTCTGATTTCTTTCTCAGGAAGCCCGGGGTACTCATCCCACAGCTCGTCAAGGACACGTTTAGAGGAAGTCAGTTCAGCCTGCTCCTGATCATAGTAGCCGACACTGACATTTGAGCCGTACGAGATGGTTCCTTGATCTGGCTTAAGGGCGTCCATTAATGTTTTCAGCAATGTTGATTTGCCGATACCGTTAGGGCCGACAAGGGCAGCGCTTTCTCCTCTTGTGAGCATGAACGACACTTCTGTTAAAAGCGGCGGCTGGTTTTCATAGCTGATTGTGAGATCCTGAACACGCAGGACTTCATTTCCGCTCTGTTTTGTAATATTAAAATGAAAGTTTGCCGATTTTTCATCGCCTAGCGGTTTTGACATGACTTCCATGCGCTCAAGCTGCTTTCGGCGGCTTTGCGCTCTTTTTGTGGTAGAAGCTCTCGCCAGATTTCGGTCTACGAAGTCCTGAAGCTTTGCGATTTCATCCTGCTGCTTTTCATACATTTTAATATCTTTCTCATACTGCGCGGCTTTTTGGTCGAGATAAGCGCTGTAGTTGCCGTGATACTTTTTGCTTTCCGCTCTTGATACCTCGTATACTTGGTTTACCACTTTGTCCAAAAAGTAGCGGTCATGCGAAACGATGAGAATAGCGCCTGAATAGCCTTGCAAATAATGTTCAAGCCAGGTTAGCGTATCAATATCAAGATGGTTTGTCGGCTCATCGAGAATGAGCAAATCAGGCTGTGTTAACAGTAGCTTACCAAGGGCGAGTCTTGTTTTCTGCCCTCCGCTGAGGCTTTGCACCTGTGTTGAATCGTCAAAATGGCTGAAGCCGAGGCCGTGCAGCACAGATCTGACATCCGCTTCATATTGATAACCGCCTTGATCTCTGAATTCCTGCTGAAGCCGGTCATAGGTTTTCATGATGCTTTCCAACTCACTCGGGTCAGCTGCCGCCATTTTTTCTTCCATAGTCCGCATTTCCTTTTCCATTGCTTTTAAGTGGTCAAAAACAGTCAGCAGCTCTTCTTTTATGGTAAGCTTAGAATCCAAGCCCGTATGCTGGGCGAGATATCCCATTGTGATATCTTTTGGTTTAATGATTTCGCCCTTTTCGTACGAAAGCTGGCCTGCGATAATTTTAAGCAGCGTGGATTTTCCCGCGCCATTTCTTCCTACAATGGCGACGCGATCGCGATTTCTGACTTCCAGCTTTATATTGTTTAAAATAGTATCAGCGCCAAATGATTTGGACAGCTGATTAATTTGTAAGATCATCATATTATTTCACCTCTGCTATAATAAGTTAAGTGTAGCTTATGAATCAGAAGTCAGCAAACAATACATTGGCCGAATAAGACATAGAGAAGGAAATAGTGTATGATCTGTTTAAGGAGAGTTTTAATATGAATGGATTTTCTCATTTTAATGAACAGGGCAGAGCCCAGATGGTGGATATCAGCGAAAAATCTTCGACTGTCCGTACTGCGGCGGCTGTTTCAAGCGTACACATGAAGAATGAAGTGTACGAGAAAATACAAAGTCACGATATCGGCAAAGGAGATGTACTGGCTGTTGCCCAGGTGGCAGGCATTATGGCCGCAAAACAAACGTCCAATATCATTCCGATGTGCCATCCGCTTTCATTGAGCGGGGTAGATATATCGTTTGACTGGAAAATAAAAGAAACAGAAGTTATACTTCATATAAAAGCACAGGTCAAAACGAAAGGGAGTACAGGTGTGGAAATGGAAGCGCTCACTTCCGCATCTGTATGCGCTCTTACCGTTTACGATATGTGCAAGGCCCTTGATAAAGGAATGGTCATCGGCCCTACTTTCTTGCTGGAGAAGACAGGCGGGAAAAACGGTGACTTTAAAAGAGAACTATCCGAGTATAATTTGGAGGACCAAAAATGAATAAGGATCAATCAAAAATTCCGCAGGCGACGGCAAAACGGCTGCCGCTTTACTATCGCTTTTTAAAGAATCTGCATGCGTCAGGAAAACAGCGTGTTTCATCCGCTGAACTCAGTGATGCCGTAAAGGTTGATTCTGCCACGATTCGCAGGGATTTTTCCTATTTTGGAGCTCTTGGCAAAAAAGGATATGGATATAATGTGGATTATTTGCTGTCATTTTTCCGAAAAACGCTTGATCAGGATGAGATGACAGATGTTATCTTGATTGGTGTGGGGAACTTGGGAACGGCATTTCTTCACTATAATTTCACAAAAAATAATAACACAAAAATTTCTATGGCTTTTGATATAAATGAGAGTAAAATAGGAACTGAGGTAGGCGGCGTGCCCGTCTATAACCTTGATGACCTTGAACAACACGTGAAAAATGAATCAGTTGCCATTCTTACAGTGCCAGCAGTTGCCGCTCAATCGATTACAGACAGATTGGTCGCGTTAGGAATCAAGGGAATTCTTAATTTTACGCCGGCCCGTTTGAATGTGCCGGAACACATTCGAATTCATCATATAGATTTAGCTGTAGAGCTTCAGTCACTGGTTTATTTCTTGAAGCATTATTCAGTTTTAGAGGAAATCGAATAGAGGGAAAGGAGGAGCCCAAATATGCCGATCGGTCCTGGAAGCCTTGCTGTTATCGCAATCGTTGCTCTGATTATCTTCGGTCCCAAAAAGCTGCCTGAGTTGGGGAAAGCTGCGGGAGACACACTTCGTGAATTCAAAAACGCTACTAAAGGATTAACGAGTGACGAAGAGGAAAAAAAGAAAGAAGATCAGTAAGTTAGGATGACACGAATGAAAGTGAATCAAATGTCGCTGCTGGAGCATATTGCTGAGCTTCGAAAACGGTTGCTGATTGTGGCGCTGGCGTTTGTCGTTTTCTTTATCGCTGGATTCTTTTTAGCGAAGCCGATTATTGTGTATCTGCAAGAGACAGATGAAGCGAAGCAGCTTACGCTAAACGCGTTTAATCTGACAGACCCGCTTTATGTGTTTATGCAGTTTGCGTTTATCATCGGCATTGTCCTGACTTCGCCGGTTATTCTTTATCAGCTTTGGGCTTTTGTGAGCCCGGGCCTCTACGAGAAAGAGCGCAAAGTAACGCTCAGCTACATTCCGATCTCTATTTTGCTGTTTTTAGCGGGCTTATCTTTTTCATATTATATTTTATTTCCTTTTGTTGTTGATTTTATGAAGCGGATCTCACAGGACTTGAATGTCAATCAGGTGATCGGAATTAATGAGTATTTTCATTTTCTTCTGCAGCTGACGATCCCGTTTGGACTGCTGTTTCAAATGCCGGTCATCCTCATGTTTTTGACCAGGCTTGGAATTGTGACACCGATGTTCTTAGCGAAAATCAGAAAGTATGCGTACTTTACGCTGCTTGTGATCGCTGCCCTGATTACTCCGCCTGAGCTTTTGTCTCATATGATGGTGACTGTTCCGCTTTTGATTTTATATGAAATCAGTATTCTTATATCGAAGGCCGCTTATCGGAAGGCGCAGAAAAGCAGTGCTGCCGATCAGGACGTGTCTTCGGGGCAATAATAAAAAATCCATTTCTCATGAGAGAAATGGATTTTCTTTATTTCTGGTTCTTTTTGATTTTAAAAGAAAAGGCGAACATCTTAAAAGAAATGCTGATGTTGTAAGCGGCGAACACCATCAGAAGGATGGAGTAAAATGACCACATGCTGCCTGGCGAGCTTGCGGCAAGATAAGTAAAGATGCACCCTACGGCAAAATAGATCATTCCCCAAACTACCGGGTTTCTCATAAAAATAATCCTCCAATAATCAATTGCATTTGTGTGCTCTGCTGTTCAAGGTACTTCTGAACAGGCTCAAGCTGCATGATGACGACAAATGTATTCATCATGACATGGGCGAATATCGGCACCCATATCCGTTTTGTTCTCGCATACAAGAAGGCAAAGGTAAAGCCCATTGCTGTATAAAGAAGAAGATGCTTCAAATCAGCGTGAACAATACCGAAAATAACCGAGCTGATCAGTCCGGCGAAAAAGAAATTCGTTTTTTCGTACAGCGTGCCGAAAATGATTTTTCTGAAGATGATTTCTTCTAATATAGGCCCGACGACAGAAGAAACCATAATCATGAGCGGGACTGCCTGAATGACATCCAGAATCGCTTGTGTATTTTCTGATTCTCTTCCGATGCCAAATACATAATATTCAATAGAGCCTGCTATTCCTTGAGAGAAAAGGGCAATGAAAAAACCGGCTATCGCCCACAGGATAGAAAGTCCGACTGAGTCTTTCTGTCCGTTTCGCAGCGTTTCTTTCGGAACAGTCCTCAGAATGAGCAGAACGACAACGAGACAGGCGATAAAGCTGATAACAGACCATAATCCTTGCGCGTGCAGCATATTCTCCTTTGTAGGCTGTCCTCCGGCATAACCGAATTTAAATAACAAGGGAATCCCGATTAATGCAGAAAACTGCATAAGGATATATGTCAAAATAATAAACCAATACTGTTTTCTCAAATGGTATGTACTCCTTTGTTATGTGGGTTTCGTTCATCTACAGCTATTGTAACATAATCGGAACGGGGGTGAAAAAGCGAACCGAAAAGGGAGCTGAAAAGAATCATGTAAGCGTGAAAAATTTTTTATCTTATCACTTGAAATTGGAAGTGAGATTCTTTATTATAAGAATTGTGTTAGCACTCTTTGGTGCTGAGTGCTAAAATTACATATTCATACTATTGAGGAGGTTATTACATTGTTAAAGCCATTAGGTGATCGCGTTGTCATTGAACTCGTAGAATCTGAAGAAAAAACTGCCAGCGGAATTGTGTTGCCGGATTCTGCAAAAGAAAAACCGCAAGAAGGCAAAATCGTGGCAGCTGGTTCAGGTCGCGTGTTAGAAAGCGGAGAGCGCGTTGCTTTAGAAGTAAAAGAGGGCGACCGCATTATCTTCTCAAAATACGCAGGTACTGAAGTGAAATACGAAGGTACTGAATACTTAATCTTACGTGAAAGCGATATTTTAGCTGTTATCGGCTAATTCTTAAATAAAAACATTTAAAAATTCGAGGAGGTACTGTAAACATGGCAAAAGATATTAAGTTTAGTGAAGAAGCTCGCCGCGCAATGCTTCGCGGTGTCGATGCACTTGCTGATGCTGTAAAAGTAACTTTAGGACCAAAAGGACGCAACGTGGTTCTAGAGAAAAAATTCGGTTCTCCGTTAATCACAAATGACGGTGTAACAATCGCTAAAGAAATCGAACTCGAAGACGCGTTTGAAAACATGGGTGCGAAGCTTGTTGCTGAAGTAGCCAGCAAAACAAACGACGTTGCCGGTGACGGTACAACAACTGCGACAGTTCTTGCGCAAGCAATGATCCGTGAAGGCCTTAAAAACGTAACAGCAGGCGCTAACCCTGTAGGCGTGCGTAAAGGTATGGAACAAGCTGTAGCGGTTGCGATCGAAAACTTAAAAGAAATTTCTAAGCCAATCGAAGGCAAAGAGTCTATCGCTCAGGTTGCTGCGATCTCTGCTGCTGATGAGGAAGTCGGAAGCCTTATCGCTGAAGCAATGGAGCGCGTAGGAAACGACGGCGTTATCACAATCGAAGAGTCTAAAGGCTTCACAACTGAGCTAGAGGTTGTTGAAGGTATGCAATTCGACCGCGGATATGCGTCTCCTTACATGGTAACTGACTCTGATAAGATGGAAGCGGTTCTTGACAATCCTTACATCTTAATCACAGACAAAAAAATCACAAACATTCAAGAAATCCTTCCTGTGCTTGAGCAGGTTGTTCAGCAAGGCAAACCATTGCTTCTGATCGCAGAAGACGTTGAAGGCGAAGCGCTTGCAACACTTGTTGTGAACAAACTTCGCGGCACATTCAACGCAGTGGCTGTTAAAGCTCCTGGCTTCGGTGACCGCCGTAAAGCAATGCTTGAAGACATCGCTGTCCTTACTGGCGGAGAAGTCATCACAGAAGATCTTGGCCTTGACCTGAAATCTACTCAAATCACTCAATTGGGACGCGCTTCTAAAGTTGTCGTTACAAAAGAAAACACAACAATCGTGGAAGGCGCTGGCGAAACAGACAAAATTTCTGCCCGCGTGACTCAAATCCGCGCTCAAGTGGAAGAAACAACTTCTGAGTTCGACAGAGAAAAATTACAAGAGCGTCTTGCGAAACTTGCTGGCGGCGTAGCTGTCATCAAAGTCGGCGCTGCGACAGAAACTGAGCTGAAAGAGCGTAAACTTCGCATCGAAGACGCCCTGAACTCAACTCGCGCAGCTGTTGAAGAAGGCATCGTATCCGGTGGTGGTACAGCGCTTGTAAACGTATATAACAAAGTCGCTGCAGTTGAAGCTGAAGGCGATGCTCAAACAGGTATCAACATCGTGCTCCGCGCGCTTGAAGAGCCAATCCGTCAAATCGCACATAACGCTGGTCTTGAAGGATCTGTCATCGTTGAACGCCTCAAAAACGAAGAAATCGGCGTAGGCTTCAACGCTGCAACTGGCGAATGGGTAAACATGATTGAAAAAGGTATCGTTGACCCAACAAAAGTAACACGCTCTGCACTGCAAAACGCAGCTTCTGTAGCAGCAATGCTCTTAACAACTGAAGCTGTTGTCGCTGACAAACCGGAAGAAAATGCCGGCGGCGCAGGAATGCCTGATATGGGCGGCATGGGCGGTATGGGCGGCATGATGTAATCATTGCCCCAGAAATCCAGTGAAAATGGGGTTTCTAGACTCTTATCTATTTTGAAAATAACTGAAGAGTAACAAAAGGGTAACATTTTCTTGAATAAGGATCTAAATCAGAGGTTTTCCATTAGTTCTTTGAACTTTTGGGAAGCCTTTTTTATTTCTTAGTCACATTCAAATAAACGTCCTTTGTCGTATCCTCATCTTTGTACCCTAATCGTTCTATTATTTAGAAGAGTTACCTAGCCTGTGCTAAAGGGGTGTGAGTATGACATAACTAGCATGGGGTAAGTTCTGTATTTAGTTCTTCCATTTTTAACATGGGTCTAGTTCAATTCTCTTATTTTTAAATATAGAGGGGATTACTAGGTAGTTACTCCTCGATGCTCATAAAAATAAAGTTTTCGTATAAATATATCCCAGTACTTCATCATCAATTGTTGTTGAGCTAACTTATGCTTACTTAATTCATTAATTCGGTTTCATCAATAGCAATAATGTGTACAGCTGCCAATGTTTATTGAGTAAATAACTTTAAATTCTTATTGTTGTTTGTGGGAGTGTGATATGTTACTGAAATGCTATTAGTCTGTTTTCAAAATTAATATCGCGCCATTTTAAGTTGCAAGTTTTGTCTGCACGTAATGGGTAATTGTTATTAATTAAAAAGATAGAGTAATCATAATCAATCTTGATTCTTTAGCTATATGGCGGTAGTGTTTGAGTTCTTCTCTATCTAAATATTTTGGTAAACTGTTTCGATCCCAAATCTTTGTTGAAATATTGCTGTTTAGGAGCCTGATTATGTTGTGTCGGGTCTTTTTTTAGGATTTTCAGTTCGATAGCCCTAAAGATTATTTTGCCTGTTCGATGAGCATATCCCTTTTTTCTTTAAGTCATTTAAGGCTTCCTGATATTGTTTTCAATAGTCTGATAGTCGTTTGATTCGTGCCTGCGGATTCTCTCAGTATTTTCTTTTAAAACGTCCGTTCCTTAATAGAGGGACAGCCACTCGTCAGGAAAAGCCTCAAATGTTGTGTCAGTCTCTTCTAGGTAGGTACCTTGACTTATTTCGTTTCCTCAGAATAGCCTCTGCCTCCTTTAATCGGAACTATTTTATATTTTTTCCTTTCACTCCATTTATATAATAATAAATTGCAGTAAGTCCACTTACTCCTACCCTTTCTATACCAAATAGTGGTTTGTGAAGAGCGGTAAGGATTTTCCTTTTTTTAAATTCTTTATTGTGAGTTTAATAGTATAATTAGGTTATTATACAAAGGGAGTGATTTAATGGAGGATTTACTTAGTCTGGAAAAACAGCAAATTGAAAATGAAGATGAGAAAATTGAATATGTTGATGAAATAAAAGTAGTAACAAGGGGCGTGGATTTTTCTGTACGTGAATTAAAACTGCTAAGAGAGGAAAAAGAATTAATTGTTCCTGATTTCCAGCGGGAATTAGTATGGGATAATAAAAGAAAATCAAGATTTATTGAGTCCATTTTATTAGGATATCCTATTCCAGGAATGTTTTTCACTGATTTAGAAAAAGGCCGTATGATGATAATAGATGGGCAACAAAGGATAAATACTCTAGTTGAATTTCTAAATAATGAGTTAAAAATATTAAAGCGGGAAGATATAAATCCTAAATGGAGAGGAAAATTTTACAGGGAAATAGATGAAGACTCACAAAGACGTCTTAGAAATACAAATATTAGAGCTTCTGTGTTTCAGATATTGTCAGAAGATGTGGATAAGGATATTGCATTGTATAGTTTATTTGAAAGAATCAATACCGGAAGTATTCAACTAAATAGTCAAGAGATTAGGAGAGCTATATATTTTGGAGAATTCACAAAAAAATTAAATGTTTTTGTAGAAAATCCGCTTTGGTTAGCTGCATATAAAATGATAATGCCTGAAGAATATAAAGATTATTCTAAAGATAAAAGGCTGAACGATCAGGAGATTGTAGCTAGATATTTTACTCTTAAATCATTAATTCAATCCAAAGAATTAGAAAGTGATATCTCTTATAAAAAAGAAATTAATCGATTTATGTCAAATGTTCAGAAAATAGAAGAGGAGACAGTAGATAAAATATTTAAAGACCTCGAGGAAAAATTAAGGTGGTTACAATCTCAAGTGGATTTTTCAATAGGTTATCTATTTAGAAGGCCTATCGAAAAAATAGAACATATAAATAATATTAAGGATATTTTAAAAGGGAAAAAATTTAACATTCCCTTATTTGAGAGTGTATTGATAAGTATTGATAAATTAAAGTTGGAAAATACAAAATTAGATATTGAGAAATACTTTAACCTATTTAATGATGAAAAGTTTGTAGATGCAATTTCCTCGCAAACTAATCGTATTGAAAAGATTCATTATAGGTTGGGGGCGGTAGAGGAGGTTT
Source organism: Bacillus cabrialesii (assembly GCF_004124315.2). Classification (GTDB taxonomy): domain Bacteria; phylum Bacillota; class Bacilli; order Bacillales; family Bacillaceae; genus Bacillus; species Bacillus cabrialesii. The sequence goes on from NZ_CP096889.1 coordinate 685,927, forward strand.
TCTACAGTGAATAACAAATTAATGGAAAGAGAAATGGAAGTGGTAAAAAGTACAGGATTAATGGTAGAGAATAAAAATGCTATTGAGGTAGACAAAACTGAATTACCTGTAGAAGCAGATGATATTACACAAGAAATAGATGATTTGAAAAGACAGATTATATTCTTGAAAGAATTAGTAGAAGAAGCAACATATGATTCTTTTATTAAAGTTATCAATTACTATGAAGAGCTATTGAGAATGGATACAAATGAAAGATCTTCATCAGTATATGGCTTAACAAGCACGTATGGTTTGCTGCTATTAAATTCAACGTATGATGTTTCTATCAAAGAGATTTTCAGAAAAAGATTTTCTAATGCTTTAGCGGATAAAAACTTAATTCAGAGTTACATTAGTGGAATTATTGATAACAAAATATTAAATAGGAATATGACTAATATAAAACATAAAAATGTAAAAGATACATTTGCTTTAGCCGTTGATACAAATGATGCCAAACTTCAAAGGAGTATAAAAGTAATAAATGATCTAATAGATACTCGGAATAAAATTGCTCATGGCTTAGAGACTAGTACAAAAGGTCATAATGATTTGATCAGCGCATTAGAAAGCGTGATCTATTATTTGAATTGGTATAATGAACAACTTTTAAATAAGTTCTGTGAAAGTTAGATTTAAGGGGTAAGTTGAGGTTGATAATATGATGAAATAAAGGTTACATCAAGTTTTGTTTACCCTTTAGATTAATTTTAAATAGCTTGTAAGTATAGAATTAGTATAAGTTAGTCTAAAACTTTGTTGGAACGAAATAATTCGTTTATGGAAGGAATGGACACAGATAATTTATCGACTTAAAATCTTTAATAAAAATGATAATCTTTTTTTATTTCTGAAAATCAAATAATTATCGCAGAAAAGACCTCTAATCAATTACTAGGTAGATTAGAGGTTATTTTAAAAAGGGCTTAGTTATTTGTCGACGCTCATATACCTATCTAATTACAATATATTACTTGTTTATTTAATAACCATCTGTAATCTTTCCACCTCACCACGAATCCCAATCGCAGGCTCCCACGAATCAATCAAACGAATCGCTTTTTGATTGAATTCCATCGCTTTCGTTTTCTCTCCTTTACGGTACAACAGCTGTGCCATCCCATAATCATAATAGATCAACTCAACCTGATTCGCGTTATGTTTGTCATAGAGCATCTGCTCAAAGGCTTCTTCCGCTTTCTCAAACTGTTCACACTTCACGTAAGCGACACCCAGATTGAAATAGGCTTCTATCGTTTTTTCGCCGCCGTACGTGGAGCTGATTTCATTTGCCGCTTCGTATAGTTGAATGGCTTCTTCATCATGACCTCTCGCAAAGCTTAGGTCTCCGCGAACCAGCAGAACCCTATGTTGAATCGTAGGGGAAATCGGTTGATCTTCTATTTTGTTTAAAATGGTCTTTGCTTTTTCCTGTTGCCCGGCTTTTAAAAACAGCCTTGCTTTGAGTGCGTTTCCCCATACCTTTAGATCATGGGCATCGTGAGCGTCTGATTGTTCAAGAATCTTTAGGCCAGCTTCAATTTGTTGAAGCGCTCCGTCTAAATCATTGACTTCCATCAGGGCCCAGCCTGCTGTGTCGATTCGGAAGTACGCTTCTCGTGTGTGTTGGCCTATTTGATGGGCGGCGTCGGCGGCTTTGCGTCCGTATTCGATTCGTAGGGGCAGATTGATTCTGCTTAGAAAATGGCTGATGCGGGTGATGAGTTCGATTAGGATTTCTTTTTGTTCGGTTTCACTTGACCATTTAATCACCTTTAGGATGTTTGGCCATTCTTTTTTGATTTGGTCTAAATCACGTCCCAGGAGATAGCTCCAATAGATAGAGTTGGGCTGTTCCCGCTTTAAATGGGTTTCGGCGTAATCAATATAATAGTGCGCCCAGCGGCTGCGGGCTTCTTTTTCATATTCGTGATGTTCGGACAAGTGCTGTTCTCCGTAAGCGACAACGGTTTGGTGGGCCAAGTAGTGTGTTCTTCCTTCGCTTCGTTCCGGCTGAATCAGGGCATATGACCGCATTTGTTCAATCGCGTAGTGAAAACGGCGAGCGTCTAATCCGGCCGCTGCCGCCAGGCTTTTTTCATCCGGCGGCTTGCTGAAAAAGCAAAGCGTCTGCCATAGCTTTTGCGTATCTTCGTTGCATCTGTGCCATGTGCGGCCAAAGAGGGACTCAAACAATTCCAAGAGTGAATAGCCTGCTTTTCCAAGCTCATGAATCAGCTGCTGAGCGGGTATGTCATCGTCTGACATATAGGCGATGCTGAGTGCCATGGCTTTCGGGTTTCCGGCAGTCGCTGAAATGTATTCGTTTTTCAGGTCAGACGAAAGGTGTAACAGCTGCTCCAGCTTTTCCCGTTTATGTGGGAGGTTACATGTTTGTAAGCAGCGGTGCACTTCTTGCTGAAAAAATTCAAGGGCATCTGTTTGTTCAAGGCCGCTGAGCTGGATGGCCGCCATTTCTCCGAAGCTTTCCCGATAGGTTTGCTTTACGTTTTCCCGCGCTGTGAGGAGGACTTTCACGCCTTGCGGAAGGCTGGTGATAAATTCGTGAATGTCACGTTCTGCGGTATCGATGCTGTCAACGATCAGCAGGACCGGTTTTTCTCTTGTGTAATTGGCCAACGCATTGCGGACGACGAATCGTTTTTCATTGATTGATTTATCGATTTGTTCTGTGCGTCCGAGCTGATAGGCGATGGTATTTAAAAAATCGCTAAAGCTCAATCCTTTCCAATCAGCGCTGACCCAGATGATGCTGTTGAATGCCGGCCAATCTGAAGTATCATCAACACAGGAATAGGCAGCCTCAAGAGCGATTGTGGTTTTCCCCATGCCGGCCCAGCCGGTGATTAAGCAGACTGGTGACGGAGAAAGCAACCATTGCCGGATCGCTTCCATATCAAAGCTGCGCCCGATAAAGTGTCCGGACCAGCGTGACGGTAAGTTATGTGTGATAGGCTGTTCTGTAAGCGCATTCGTTTCATGGCCGGGTTTATCATGAAACAGCCGTTTTACTACATTCTCAATTTCATTTTCACTTGGAGCCCTGAATGATCCGTCTTTTCGCAGCGTTTTCGCTTTTTTGAGACAAGACGCCGCCCAGACAGGCAACGCGGGTTTGATGACTGGGATGGTGGTCGTTTCCAGCAGATCGGTCAACCACTCGATATCGAAGTCGGTTTTATCGAGAATGATCCAGATCACCCCGAACAGTTTTCCGTCGTCGATTCTTCCGGGAATATAGTTTTCACCCATCTGTCCGATCCAGCTTTTGATCGTGTTAGAGGAAACCCCCAGCTGGAGCGCGATTTTATCTATGTAAGACTGTCCTGTTTTTTCATTCTTTTTCCTTATGATTTTATAATCAGGATGAAGCTTTAGTGATTTGACGCCAGGTGCCAGCAGTTGTGCAAAATGTTTTCGGTTTTCAAGTTCAGCCATAAGCCTGCACCTCCTATTAGTACTATTTTATCAATCCAGCGTTTTTTGTATATGAGAAAATAGTAAAGTACAGTGCGGCTGTCCTTTTATACAGCAGGAAAGGCTGTTGAACATGTTGGAAAGCAGATAAAATGGGGGCAGTAACAGAGAAAATAAAAATGTATGCACTTACATTTTATTTTCTAAAGAAAGGAATTTGCCAAATGACTCACACAGTACCTCAAAGCATGAAAGCGGCTGTTATGCACAACACAAGAGAGATCAAAATTGAAACATTGCCTGTGCCTGACATCAATCATGATGAAGTGTTGATTAAGGTGATGGCTGTCGGGATTTGCGGATCGGATCTGCATTACTATACAAATGGCAGAATCGGCAACTATGTAGTGGAAAAACCATTTATCCTTGGCCATGAATGCTCGGGAGAAATTGCCGCTGTCGGATCGTCTGTCAATCAATTTAAGGTGGGAGACCGTGTCGCTGTTGAGCCGGGTGTCACATGCGGACGCTGTGAGGCGTGCAAGGAAGGGCGCTATAACCTTTGTCCGGATGTACAGTTTTTGGCTACACCGCCGGTAGATGGCGCGTTTGTTCAATATATCAAAATGCGTCAGGACTTCGTTTTTTTGATCCCAGACTCACTTTCCTATGAAGATGCGGCTTTGATCGAACCATTTTCTGTCGGCATTCATGCAGCGGCGAGAACGAAGCTACAGCCCGGATCAACAATTGCAATTATGGGGATGGGCCCTGTTGGGTTAATGGCTGTTGCGGCAGCTAAAGCATTTGGGGCAGGCACAATTATCGTGACCGACTTAGAGCCGCTGCGGTTAGAAGCTGCGAAAAAAATGGGAGCGACTCATGTCATCAATATCCGTGAACAGGACGCGCTTGAAGAAATTAAAACGATCACGAATGATAGAGGCGTTGATGTTGCTTGGGAAACAGCGGGGAATCCAGCGGCATTGCAATCTGCATTGGCTTCTGTGCGCCGGGGTGGGAAACTGGCGATTGTCGGTTTGCCTTCTCAGAACGAGATTCCGCTCAATGTGCCGTTTATTGCGGACAATGAGATTGATATTTACGGGATCTTCCGTTATGCCAATACGTATCCAAAGGGAATCGAATTTCTCGCTTCCGGCATTGTGAACACGAAGCATCTTGTAACCGACCAATATTCGCTGGAGCAGACGCAAGAGGCGATGGAGCGGGCGCTTCAATTTAAGAATGAATGTTTAAAAGTGATGGTGTATCCAAATCGCTGAGTGAACAGGGAGGATCTTTGCATTCTCCCTCTTGCTTACCGGAAATGAAAACGAATTCTTGGGGTGGGAAATGATGATTGGAACAGAACAAGCAACGGCATTGAAGGCGAAGCATCACGGCCTGTCCTGGTTTGAGCGAATCGGATATGGTTTCGGCGACATGTCATATAACATTGTCTTTCAGTTTGTAAACGCATACTTATTATTCTATTATACAGATGTCGGCGGCATTCAGCCTGCGGTGATCGCCACTTTGTTTCTTGTTGTCCGGGTGCTGGATGCTATTTTTGACCCGATTATGGGATTGATTTTAGACAAAACGAACACAAGGTGGGGAAAGGCAAGGCCATATCTGTTGTGGGTGGCATTTCCTTTTGCGTTATTTACGTTCTTATGTTTCACGACGCCTCATTTCGGTGAGACGGGGAATATGGTATATGCGTACATCACCTATATTCTGCTTGGGATGTCTTTTAGTATGCAAACGATTCCGGTGAACAGCTTAACGGGGCGGATGACGAATTCAGTGGAGGAACGGACGGTTCTGACCACAACCCGGATGATTTTGGTGTATATCGGTATCCTTTTATCCATTTCCTGTGCGACACCGCTTGCGGCCGCCATTGGAGGGGAGAATCAGGCGTTTGGATTCCAAATGACAGCGCTCATCTATGCGGCGGTCAGCATCGTTTTGAACCTATTCAGTTTCTTTACTGTGCGGGAGCGGATTCAGCCTAAAAAGAGAAAAAAACAAGGGATCAAAAAGACGTTGTCTGTGTTGTTCCAAAACAAACCGTTGCTAGTGCTGACTTCATCATTTTTAGCTTTTGCGATTGGATTTAATATTAAGCTCAGCACGATGGTGTACTATTTTACGTATAACGTCAACCATAAAGAATTCGTGTTTTTAGGAACCGTTTTATTTTTCGGTGCAGCGCTGATCAGCAATTTGTTTATTCCTTTCTTTTCTGAGAAGTGGGGCAGAAAACAAGTCATGATCATCACGGCTGCTCTATCGCTTATTTCTTATGCCGGCCTGCATTTTACGCCGTATTCTTCGATTACACTCATTTTCGTTTGGCTTTTCGCTTCGGGATTTTTCACAACGCCTTTAAATACGCTTGCGTGGGGAATGGTTGCGGATTGTGTCGATTACGCGGAATGGAAAATCGGAGTGCGCGCGGATGGTGTGGTGATTTCGAGCATGAGCTTTATTAATAAACTGGGCGTTGCGTTAGCCGGTTCATTTTCGGCCATTTATTTAGGAATCGCCGGGTATGTCGCGAATGCAGACCAGACAGTTACGTCATTAAATGCGATTAAAAACATGAACGCTTTGATTCCGGGGTTATTCATTTTGCTTTCTATTATTCTGATCGCCTTCTATCCTTTAACTGAAAAAAGATATAAGCACATCATCTCTGAGCTGGAGCAAAGGCCTGCAAAATAAATAGATGTAAAATTTTAAATATTTAATGTAAACGCTTGTATTTATGGCAGAAAGTAATATACTGAGACTGTAATCTAGAAATGATAAATGAGTGTGATCATATGAGTAGTCAATCTGTTGTTTGTATTGGAGAATTATTGATCGATTTCTTTTGTACCGATGTTGATGTTGATTTAATGGAAGGGCGCAATTTCTTAAAAAGTGCCGGCGGTGCTCCGGCGAATGTGTCCGCAGCAATCGCCAAGCTAGGCGGACATGCTGCGTTCAGCGGAAAAGTAGGCAAGGATCCGTTTGGGTATTTTCTGAAGCAAACATTGGACGCTGTACACGTCGATACCTCTATGTTGGTCATGGATGAGAAAGCGCCTACAACGCTTGCTTTTGTTTCATTAAAACAAAACGGGGAGCGCGATTTTGTTTTTAATAGAGGCGCGGACGCTTTGTTTACGCTGGAGGATGTTGACCAGGCAAAACTAAACGAAGCAAAAATCCTTCATTTCGGCTCAGCGACGGCACTGTTGTCAGATCCGTTTTGCTCAGCCTATTTACGGCTCATGTCGAGTGCGAAAGACAACGGGCAGTTTATTTCGTTTGACCCTAATTATCGTGAGGATTTATGGAAGGGAAGAGTCTCGGAGTTTGTAAGTGTCGCAAAAGAAGCGATTGCTTTAAGCGATTTTGTGAAAGTCAGTGACGAAGAGCTTGAGATTATCAGCGGTGTGAAGGATCATGAAAAGGGCGTGGCGGTCCTTCATGAGATCGGAGCCAAAATTGTCGCCGTGACACTGGGGAAAAGCGGAACGCTTCTTTCGAATGGCAAGGTGAAAGAAGTCATTCCGAGCATTCCGGTTACATCAATTGATTCAACGGGAGCGGGCGATGCTTTTGTCGGCGCGGCTTTATATCAATTGGCAAACACGGATCAAATCCAATCTGTTGATGCTGATTTTGCGAAGTTGCGTGAGATGGTGTTATTTGCCAATAAGGTGGGCGCTCTTGTGTGCACGAAAATTGGAGCGATTGATGCACTGCCGAGCTTGGATGAGATTGAAGTTTCTTTGTAAACATCGAGGATGTTTCTTGAAAGTCTTTGGACTTTTGGGAAGCATCCTTTTTTATATTGTACTTAAACGTTAAATTCAGGTAAAAAGTTATGTATTTTCTATTGAAATGTCATTTTTTATTAAAAAAGTGAAACTTTTTACGATAATAAATAGTATATGTAATAAGGGGCTTAACTAATTAGCTTTAGGAGGAAACGACAATATGAGTATAATTGCAAGATTCAAAGATATTATGTCTGCGAATATTAATGCTTTGTTGGGCAAGGCTGAAAATCCAGAGAAAATGGTAGATCAATATTTAAGAAACATGAACAGCGATTTGTCTAAGGTAAAGGCGGAAACGGCAGCTGTTATGGCTGAGGAGCAAAGGACAAAAAGAGAATGTCATGAGTGCCAGGCAGACATGGAAAAGATGGAAAGCTATGCAATGAAGGCACTGCAAGCGGGGAATGAGGGCGATGCGAGAACATTCCTTGAAAGAAAAACATCTTTGGAATCAAAGCTTTCTGAGCTGCAGACGGCGAATCAAATTGCTGCAACCAATGCCGCACAGATGAGAAAAATGCATGACAAACTGGTTTCTGACATTGGAGAGCTGGAAGCACGCAAAAATATGATCAAGGCGAAGTGGGCAGTAGCGAAAACGCAAGAAAGAATGAACAAGCTGGGCGCCTCTGTTTCGAGTACCAGCCAATCAATGTCTGCGTTCGGCAGAATGGAGGACAAAGTAAATAAGGCGCTTGATCAGGCGAATGCAATGGCTGAACTGAACAGCGCTCCGCAGGATGATATGGCTGATCTGACTGCTAAATATGATACAGCCGGTTCAAGTCAGGTGGATGATGAACTTGCGGCGTTAAAAGCGAAAATGCTGCTCGATAAATAATACATAGGAAGCCGCAGCTTTAGGCTGCGGCACCATTTATCATATGATGTGAGAGGGAACGGTAATGATAATATCTTATAAGTGTCCGAACTGCGGAAGTGATATGGCATTTGACAGTGAATCCGGTACGTTATCCTGCGGCAGCTGCGGAAGACAGGACAATATTGAAAGCCTTCCGAAAGAAAACATTGCGGCGCGGTTTTCTGATGATGAAGCAAAGGAATATAAATGTGAAAGCTGCGGTGCCGTTTTAATTACGGAAGCTGAAACGACAGCGACGACGTGCAGCTTCTGCGGAGGTGCTGCTATACTTGCTGATCGTTTATCAGGACATTTGGCGCCGGCGAAGGTCATTCCATTTACAATCAGTAAACAAGAAGCGGAGCAGGCATTTCGAAAGTGGTGCAAAAAAGGCCTTTTGACACCAAGAGGTTTCATGTCGGCTGATCGTATCAAAAGCATCACCGGCATGTATATTCCATTTTGGATGTTTGATTTAAATAGTGAAGTACAAGTGAGAGCAAACTGTACCAGAGTCCATCAATATGAAGAAGGGGATTATATTTGCACGGAAACAGAGCACTTTGAAGCGTTTCGTGATATCAATCTCGATTATTTGAAAATCCCTGTCGATGCCTCTGAAAAAATGAAAGACGAATTAATGGACAAATTGGAGCCTTATTCATACGAAGAGCTGAAGGACTTTCAAACGGCATATTTGGCCGGCTATATTGCGGAAAAGTACAATTATACCGATGAGGAGCTTTTTCCGAGGGCAAAAGAGAAAATCAGCAGTTATATAGATTCATACATACATTCTACTTTTTCCGGATATACGTCAGTCAATGTGAGGGACAAACATATTCACACGAAAAACGTGAACAGCTTTTATGTTTTGCTGCCCGTTTGGATGGTCAGTTACGATTATGAAAGAGCAGAGCATATCTTTGCGATGAACGGGCAAACAGGGAAGGTTGTCGGAAAGCCGCCGATCAGTCGAGGAAAAGTGGCGGCATGGTTTAGTGGAATAGCAGGCGGGACATTTCTTGCGTTGAAGCTCGTCTCATTGATGATGGGAGGCGGATTTTGATGCGCGGATTTTTCGGGAAAGCGATTCTTGTTGTGCTGGCTGTTTTCATCATAATGCCGGTATTGGGAATCGAAGCGGCAAGAGCTTCTGAATCACAGCAGCATGTATATGACCATGCCCATCTATTATCAAAAGCAGAAATTGAAAAACTTGAATCTCTCTCGGCAGAGCTGGGTGCAAAGAGAGACACTGATTTCATCATTCTTACGACAAAAAGCACAAACGGTGAAGATATTGCCGATTATGCCGGCGATTTTTATGATCGTTACGGAAAAGGCAGTACAGCTATTTTAACGATTGATATGGCGGATAGAGAAGTATTCATCTCGGGCTACAAAAAAGCTGAACAGTATTTGGACAACAGCAGGCTAAACAGCATCAGAAATACGATTTCATCTGATTTATCAAATGAAGATTATTTCAAAGCTTTTAAGACATATATCCAGCTTTCTTATAAAGATATGGGCATAAAACCGGGAATCAATCCCGACAACATATTCTTTACTTGGTGGTTTCAGCTGGTTGCTGCCATCGCAGTCGGAGGCATCGCGGTTACAATCATGCTTTATCAATCGGGCGGGAAAGTAACGGTTAATGGGAATACATATATGGATCAACGTACGTCCGATGTGGTTGATCAATATGACACTTATATCAGAACGACTGTAACAAGAGAAAGAAAACCATCAAATGATAAAGACAGCGGCGATGGCGGGATTACGAAAGGCGGCACGTCATACAGTGGAAGCCGCGGCAATTTTTAAATATAAGAAATAGCCGAAAGGGAGAGGCGTAATGTCGTTTTTCAGAAATCAATTAGCGAATGTAGTAGAGTGGGAAGAATTTAGAGATGATATGATTTTTTATAAATGGAACAATCGTGAAATCAAAAAAGGGAGCCGTTTAATCATTCGTCCCGGACAGGATGCTGTCTTTTTGAGCAATGGCAGGGTAGAAGGGATTTTTCAAGATGATGGCGATTATGATATTGAATCAGAGATTATTCCATTTCTTTCAACATTAAAGGGCTTTAAGTTTGGGTTTAACAGCGGCATGCGCGCCGAGGTGCTGTTTGTCAATACGAAGGAATTTACCGTGAGATGGGGAACAAAGCAGGCGATAAATATTCCGGCAGCTGGAATGCCTGGCGGGATGCCGATTCGCGCAAATGGTACATTTAATGTGAAGGTTCAAGACTATATCAGCCTGATTGATAAAATCGCCGGCGTGAAGGATCAATATTTTGTAGAGGATATTAAAATCCGGATCACTTCTATTCTTGATCAGCTTCTTATGAAGTGGATCACAAGAGAAGGGAAGGACATGTTTAATCTTCAAGCCAACGCTTTTGACATCGCGAAGGGGATTCAAGAAGACTTAGATATGCAATTAATCGGCGACGGAATGACGATCACCGGTTTCCAAATCATGAGCTTTAATTATCCTCAAGAGGTTCAGGATATGATTACGAAAAACGCTTCCTACGGTATGGTTGGGGATGTAAACAGATACCAGCAAATATCAATGACGGATGGAATGGCATCCGGAAAAATGAGCGGAGGCGGCGCAGCTTCTGATATGGCTGGAATGATGATGGGAATGAATATGGCCAATCAGATGATGAATCAAATGAATCAAAATCAGCAGGCGCAGTCATCAGGCTCACAATCATCTGGCGGCGGAAGCAAGCCGAATTTCTGCCCGAACTGCGGAACAAAAACCGGTGAAGCTAATTTTTGCCCGAATTGCGGCCAGAAGCTTGTGTAAGTCTCATACAGCGAAAAGTCCGGAGTGATCAGACACTCCGGACTTTTTTTATTCAGCAGAATTCTGAACAGGCCATTTTCGGGCACCCGCTTGGACAATTCCCAGCAGCAATTGACGGCGTTCCTTTATAGAATTGATAGCAGTTTGAAATGTTTGCTTGGATAAAGCGGGTATGCCTGATTGGTGGAGCTTGGAGATGTCTGGTTCAGGCGGCGCTTGTTCAGCCGGATGGATATAGGCGGTATGAACGGTATCCAAGTAGTTTTTGATACTCGTACGGGCTTCTTTGATGTGAAGCTGGTTCGGCTGATATTGTACGGGAATGCCGTATTTTAAAATGGTTAATGCCTCATCCAATACAGTGACAGCTATGACAGATGATTCCTCGCGCTGTGTGCTATGGTAAAAATGAAGGATCGGAAAGGCATTATGCTGAGCGGTCAGCTTTCCCAGCTCTGATGAAAATGCGATAAGAAGAAAATCAATGTCGTGAAAATCCTTGCCGTTCCATGCAGTCTGGACAATTTCTGTTCCGTCATGCCCGAGACTTAATACACTTTGGGCGAATGAGCGCTTTTGATTCACCGCGCTCAAGACGGAAATTAAATACGTGACAGAGAAAGTGATGGTAAGAAGGCCTTGAGCCGTTTCAATGACCGTGACAAGCTTCCATAGGTCTCCGTTTGGTGCGAGGTCGCCATTTCCTAATGTAAACATGACGTAGCCGGAAAAATAAATACGATCTGACCAGGAAGCCGGTTCTTTCGATTGAGTTTCCACGAGTGAATGGGGGTCACTGGAGAAAATACAAACCCACCCGCTCCAAAATAAACTGATCCATATCACTAACGTTAAGCATAACAACAGAGGACCTGCCGTGCTGAGAACCTTTGCATGATCCCCGCTGATTTTGCGGCAGCCTTTCCACAGCCATGCAGACAGACATCTTGTGATCGGTCCTGCGCCGCTCTCTAACCATAATGTGGTCCATAAAAAATCAACCATCCCCGCTGTCAGTAATAAAAGGCCTGCAATGATATAAATCTCATTCAATGTTGATTGCCTCCCCTAATCCAGCCATATTTATTTTTCTTTTTTATTTCCTTTTATTTTGATTCCGAAACAATTGTTCGAATGTTTGATAAAGAGTTATTGCGGAAAGAAAAACAGAAGAAGTTACCCAACACTTACTCATTTTTTCGGAGTAGGCAGATGAACAAAAACTCACAGGGAATTTGACTTGTTTTACATATTTTCATAAAGAAAAAAGTTCGTTTTCCCCTTGAAGTGGTGATTTTGCTTTTATTGAGTAAAAAGTTTTCAGAAATTTATATTGACTGAAAGCGTTTTTATAATTATGATAATACCAGATGTAACAAAAATGTCACTATAATATTACTATAATAGAACTATGAAGTGACTATAAAGTAACAAATCACAAAGTGTATGCACAAAGAAATACCCGCTGTTTTTTTAGAGAAAAATGAAATCGCTTCCAATTTAATTGACATGCTAAGAAGAAGGGAAGGTTATGAGGCCATTGGAGAAAAACATGATGAACTTTTTTCTGAAGCCTGCTCATGATATGTGAGGAAGGCAAGAGCCCTAGAATAAGTTTTTGAAATACGTATTGATCGATTTTGAAAAAGACTGGGGGAAAACGGTATGAATAAACAAGGCAATCAAATGTCATTTTTACGGACAATTATTTTAGTCTCGACTTTCGGCGGTCTCCTCTTCGGTTATGATACCGGAGTGCTCAATGGAGCTTTGCCGTATATGGGAGAGCCAGACCAGCTAAACCTCAATGCCTTCACAGAGGGGCTTGTCACCAGTTCACTTCTTTTTGGAGCCGCGCTCGGTGCCGTGTTTGGCGGCAGGATGTCTGATTTTAACGGCCGCCGCAAAAATATTTTATTCCTCGCTGTGATATTTTTCATTTCAACGATCGGGTGTACGTTTGCTCCAAATGTAACGATCATGATTATCTCTCGTTTTGTGCTCGGCATTGCGGTCGGGGGTGCATCAGTTACGGTTCCTGCTTATTTAGCTGAGATGGCTCCTGTGGAAAGCAGGGGGCGGATGGTAACGCAGAATGAATTGATGATTGTATCAGGACAGCTTTTGGCCTTTGTTTTTAATGCAATCCTTGGAACAACAATGGGAGACAGCTCCCATGTGTGGAGATATATGCTGGTCATTGCCTCGCTTCCAGCCGTATTCCTGTTTTTCGGCATGATCAGAATGCCTGAGAGTCCTCGCTGGCTCGTCTCCAAAGGAAGAAAAGAAGATGCTTTGCGTGTGTTGAAAAAAATCAGGGATGACAAGCGGGCTGCGTCTGAGCTGAAAGAAATTGAATTCGCTTTCAAAAAAGAAGATAAGCTTGAAAAAGCCACATTTAAAGATCTGTCGGTCCCATGGGTGCGCCGGATTGTGTTTATTGGATTAGGAATTGCGATTGTACAGCAAATTACGGGTGTAAACTCGATTATGTATTATGGGACTGAAATTTTAAGGGATTCTGGTTTTCAAACGGAAGCTGCTTTAATCGGAAATATTGCGAATGGCGTGATTTCAGTCTTGGCAACATTCGTCGGAATCTGGCTGCTGGGCAAAGTGGGCCGCCGGCCGATGCTGCTAACAGGCTTGATTGGTACGACAACGGCATTATTGCTGATCGGGATATTTTCACATGTACTTGAGGGATCACCGGCACTTCCATATGTGGTCCTGTCATTAACGGTTACATTCCTTGCTTTTCAGCAGGGCGCAATTTCACCAGTGACGTGGCTGATGCTTTCTGAGATTTTCCCGCTTCGCCTTCGCGGTCTGGGAATGGGCGTCACGGTATTCTGTCTGTGGATGGTCAATTTTGCAGTCAGCTTCACTTTCCCGATATTGCTGGCCGCCATTGGGCTGTCCACAACGTTCTTTATCTTCGTTGGATTAGGAATTTGCTCTGTCCTGTTTGTGAAGAAGTTTTTACCGGAAACGAAAGGACTTTCGCTTGAACAGCTGGAGGAAAACTTCCGCGCTTATGACCGCGGCGAGGCGAAGAAAGAGTCCGGTGCTGAAGTGATTGGATAAGATAAAAAAAGAATCCGCATACGAGCGCGGATTCTTTTTTGTTTCAAATTAGTTAGGTCTGACAAGGATTTTGACTTGGTTTTTCTCTTTAATAAGAGACCCGAAGCCTTCCTCGATCAAATCGTCTAGCACGATTTTTTTCGTTACAAGTTTGTCAGCTGAGAAATAGCCTTCTTTCATTAATGACAATACAGCCGGGAAGATATCGCGGTATCCGATAATACCTTTGACTGTACGTTCTTTGATGACGATATCGTTCGGGTGGATTTCAGCGCCTTTTTCCCAAATGCTGACGATGACTGTTTCACCGGCGATTGTAGTGGATTGGATCGCTTGGCGTAATACCACTGGAACGCCTGTGACTTCGAATGCTACGTCAACACCGCCGCCTGTGCGTTCTGCGATTTCAGCGACTACATCGTCTGTTTTGGACGGATCAACAATGATTGCTCCAAGCTCTTCCGCTTTCTGCTGGCGCTCAGGTGAAAGTTCAACAGCGTAAATATCAGTCGCACCAGCAGCCTTCAGCGCTTCAATCACCAGAAGTCCGATCGGGCCGCAGCCGAATACAGCCGCTTTGTCGCCTGCTTTGAGTTTGCTTGAGCGGACAGCGTATAAAGCGACCGCTGAAGGTTCAACGAGCGCGCCTTGTTCATATGATAATTCATCAGGAAGTTTGAACAAAAGTTCTTCGTCAACGGATACATATTCAGAGAAACCGCCGCCGCCGCCGGCTAAGCCGAGGAATCCCATTTGTTCATCAAGGTTGTATGCACCCTGATGGCCGTGTGTTGCAAAAATCGGTTCCACTACGACGCGGTCGCCTGCTTTATAGTTTTTAACACCTTCTCCAACTTCAACAACTTCACCGGAGAATTCATGGCCCATTGTGACAGGTGCTGTTTCATTTGTTAATGGATGCGGTTTGTCTACCGGAATAAAGATCGGGCCGCCGAGATACTCATGTAAATCACTGCCGCAAATGCCGCACCATTTGACTTTGATCTTTACTTTTCCCGGTTCCGTTTTTGGTTCTTCAATATTTTCAATACGGATATCCTTTTGGTTATGCCATCTTGCTGCCTTCATGGATTACCACTCCTATATCTTTTTATATGAGTAATTCCGCATCGATCAATATGAACTGTTCACAAAATCGCCATTTTTAAAACCAAAAAAGAAATAAAATTTTTATATAATATAATCTACGTTTTTTGAAAAAGAAACTTTGAAGAAAAAAGAGTCTCGCACACTCTTTTTTCTTTATATAAAAGAGTATGAATCGTTTACATAACTATGAATTTGGTTTGAACAATACGGTAATGGTTCGTTCATATTGAATGCGATAACTACTCTATTAACAATTATAACGCTAATTCTGCGATTATAATAGGATAATCTTCCATGGTTTATTTTAGTAAAGACAACTCTTCTGGCTTTGTAACATTACTGTAAGGATATTGAAATAAAAAAATCCTGGTTCATCGTGTATAATTTTCCTAGATGTTAACAAACAGGGGGACGAAATGTTGAAGAAAGTCATTTTAGCCGCTTTTATCTTAGTAGGAAGTACTTTGGGAGCTTTCAGTTTTTCATCAGATGCCAGTGCGAAACATGTGAACGGAAATATTACTTGGTACAATGGAGTCGGAAAAAAAGGCTCTTCAGGTAAAAAACTTGGACATTGGGATTGTGCGACCAAGATCGGATTCGATGTTCCTAGAAACGGGACAAAAATCAGAGCTTATGCAAAAGCGAAGCCTAAAAAGGTAATTACGGTTTACAAAAATGATGTTGGCAGAATGCCTCATGCAGTACTGGATGTAAGCCCTAAAGCGTTTAAAGCGCTTGGATACCCATTAAGCAAAGGAAAAGTAGCGGGACATTACAGCTATTAATCTACATATATAATCTGTAAAGCAAGAAGTCACATTCTTGCTTTTTCTATTGGTGGAGATAAAAGATGAAAAAAAGAATCATATTATTGTTAATTGTCGTGATAGCAGCCGTTGCAGCGGGTTTTGCGTTTTATGCTGCAAAGGATAAAGGCGAGGAGAGCGCTGCTGATGTTTCAGTACATGCGGAAAGCGGCGATAAGCTGCTTGTATCAATCACGAATACTGATCTGCTGACGAAGTATTATGAAAATGACAAGGTGATCCATGAGGAGAAGCTGACCAGCTATCCGGCATTTGCCTTGGATCAAAAGCAGCGGGTGCTCTATTATACGGGCAATAATGATCAAAATGAAATGAGGCTATTTAAGCTGGATCTTAAGTCTAATAAAAAGACGATGCTTTATAAAGGTGCGGAGAGTGCCGACAGCCTGTTTTTGTCAAAGGACCGTTCAACCATCTATTTCCGTTTAGGAAAAGCGGACGAAAACAATTTCCGGATCGCAGCTTTTGATCTGAAAACGAAGAAGTATAAAAACCTGTATCCTGCCGCGAAAGATCAGGATGAC